>DATIWF010000083.1:0-56571 GCA_035519535.1 Vicinamibacterales bacterium
CCATCGACCTCGACCATCGCCCATCGACCTCGACCATCGCCCATCGACCTCGACCATCGCCCATCGGCATCGAGAATCGCCCATCGACGTCGACCATCGCCCATCGACGTCGACCATCGCCCATCGACCTCGACCATCGCCCATCGACCTCGACCATCGCCCATCGACGTCGACCATCGCCCATCGACCTCGACCATCGCCCATCGACCTCGACCATCGCCCATCGACCTCGACCATCGCCCATCGAGCATCTCGATTAACGATCACCCGATGTCGATCATCGATGATCGATGCTCTTCGATTACCCGATTCTCGATTGCCGATTGCCGATGTCATGAGCGGTGTTCCATCGCCTCGAGAAACCGCGCGAACAGGTAGTCCGCGTCGTGCGGCCCGGGCGACGCCTCGGGGTGATACTGCACGCAAAACACCGGCTTCGAAACGTGCCGCAGCCCTTCGATCGTGCCGTCGTACAGGTTGAGGTGCGTGACCTCGACGTCTGAGGGCACGGTCGCCGGATCGACCGCGAAGCCGTGGTTCTGCGACGTGATCTCCACCTGCCCCGTGCGCAGTTCCTTCACCGGGTGGTTCGCGCCGCGGTGGCCGAACTTGAGCTTGAACGTGCGCGCGCCCATCGCCAGCCCGAGGATCTGGTGACCCAGACAGATGCCGAACACCGGCACGCCGCTCGTGATGAGCGCTTGCGCGTTGCGGATCGCGTAGTCGAGCACGGCCGGATCGCCCGGGCCGTTACTGAGAAAGACTCCATCCGGCGAGGACTCGAGCAGCTCCCCCGCCGGCGCAGCGGCAGGATAGACGCGAACCTCGCAGCCGTACGCCACGAACCGGCGCAGGATGTTCCACTTCATCCCGTAGTCGTACGCGGCCACGCGGAGCGGCCGCTTGGCGCGGTGGCCCGGAGGCACGGTGAACTCGGGATTGTCGCGCGGGGACTCGGGCGGGGGCCAGTCGAACGCCTCGCGGCACGTGACGTCCTTCACGAGGTCGGCGCCCTCCATCGGCGGGATCGCCCGCGCCTCCTCGACGAGATCCGCCGGGTCCGGATCGCCGGTCGCAATGACGCCGCGCATGACGCCCGCCGATCGCAACAGGCGCGTCAGCGCGCGCGTGTCGATGTCGGCGATCGCGACGATGCCCTGACGCGCGAGGTAGCCGCGCAGCGTGTCGTCGGCCCGCCAGTTGCTCGCGACGGGCGACTCCGACCGGACGATGAACCCGGCGGCCTGGACGCCGCGCGACTCGACGTCCTCGTCGGCGACCCCGTAATTGCCGATCTCCGGGCACGTCATCGTCACGATCTGGCCGGCGTAGGATGGATCCGTCAGGATCTCCTGGTAGCCGGTCATGCTCGTGTTGAACACGACTTCGCCGGCCGTCTTGCCCGCCGCGCCCGCGGCCTTGCCGCGGAAGGACATGCCGTTCTCGAGAGCCAGGACTGCGTTCATGGAAAGTTGGAAGTTCGAAGCCAGAGGTCAGAAGTTCCGCGACTCTTCAAGAGACACCTTCACCGAGGCCTCAGCCCCGGCCTTCACCGTCACCGTCGTCGCGATTGGTTTGTAGCCGGCGAGTTCGATGCGGACCGCGTGCGAGCCGACGCCAATGCTCGCAAGACGCAGCGGCGTGACGCCCACCGCGCGGCCGTCGACGAGGACGCTCGCCCCACGCGGACGAGAGTCCACCACGAGCGAGCCGGCCTCCGGGGCGCGCGCGGCACGCGCGTTCGCCGGCGCGGGTCTTGGGGAGGCCGTCGCCGTGGGCGTGACCGCGGGCGTAGCCGTCGGCGTCGGCCGCTCTTCCTTGGGCAGCGCGGCCGCCGGCGGAATCGGGGCGGACTTCTCAGCCAGCGGCGTCACGGGCGGCGGCGGCGGTGTCACACGCACGTCCGTATCGGACGACTGCGGTCGCGCGGGCTCGGCGGCGTGGGTTTCGGCCACCGGGGCCGAGCGGCGACCGATCGCGTAGCCGCCCACGCCCCCGACCACCAGGCATGCGACCGACGCCGCGATGACGGCCGACCAGGGAAACGGCGGCGCGGTCGTCGTCGTGCTGCCGAAGAAGGGCGGCGGCACGGAACGCGCACGCGACGAGAACGGCTCGATGGGCTCCGCCCGCGGGCGCAGCACCGCCGCCGGCTCGACGACGGCTTCCGCCACAGCACGCCCTTCGCTCTCGAAGTCGGCGAGGGCCATCGGCGGCGGCGCGGGGATCGACATCACGGGCGGCTCGGCCGAGACGGCTGACGGCGCGGAGGACGCGGCCGGGGCCGCGGCGAGCGGCGCCGAGACAGGCGGAGGCGGCGCGTCTCCCGACGGGGCCTCGACCACGTCAATCACTTCCAGGAGCGGAGGCGTCGCCGCCGGCCGTTTGCGTGGCGCGGCCGGTTTCTCAGCGGGCGCGGGCGCCGCCGCCTCGGGTTCGGGCGGAAAATCGGGAGTCTCACCGCGCGCCACGGCCGACAACGCGGCGACGAGCGCCGCGGGTGAGGCGAACCGGTTGACCGGCCGCTCGGCGAGAGCCGCCGCGAGCACGCGCCGAATCAACACCCGCTGCTCGGGCGTCAGCCCGGTCGCGAGCGCGCCATCCTGCTCGCCGGCGCCGGCCGGACGACGGCGCGTGAGCAGCTCGTGCGCAATCGCGCCGAGCGAGTACACGTCCGCGCGAATATCCCAGGACTCGCCTGCGGCCCGCTCGGGCGCGGTGTAGGGCCGGCGCACAGGCGCCTTGACGCCCGTGGCTTCGAGCGCCGGCACGACGCCCACGCCCGTGACACGAACGTCATTCGTGCCCGCGGTCAGGAAGACATCACGAGGATGCAACGCGCCGTGGCCCAATCCGGCGGCCCAGCCCGCCTCGAGCGCCTCGGCGACCTGGGTCAGGACGGGCAGCGCGCGGTCGAGCGGCGCCGGCGCGAGGTGACGGAAGGCCACGTCGAGCGTTTCGCCCGCCACATAGTCCATCGCGAGGAAGGCCGTGGTGCCCTCGAGGCCGGCGTCGACCGCGGGCACGAGGCTCGGATGTGACAGGTTCGACCCGGCGAGCCGCCGGAGCGCGTCCGCCAGGCGCGCGACGTCCTCCGGGACCAGATCAAGCCGAAACGCCTTGACGGCGATCAGCCGATCCCGCTGGGGTTCGTAGGTGCGAAACACCGGGCCCAGTACGCCGCTGCCGATCTGATGAAGCACCCGGAAGGGCCCGAAGGCCGACGGCGCGACAAGACTGGCGGACTCGTCGAAAGACAGCGCGGAAACTCCTTCGTTACGCCTCGGATCGTAGCACGTCTGCTCCGGCACGGATACGCGCGAGGCGTCCGCGCGCGCCGACTCCGACGTGTAGTAGATTGGCTCGGTGCGCAGCCATTCGGAGACGCGCCACGTGAGTGGTGCCGTGCGCGAGGCGGTCGATCTCAGCCGCCTGCCGTGGATCCGGCCGCTCGTGAAGGCGTACGCGGATGACTATGCCAGCGTGGCGCCGCTTTTCGCGGGCAATCCCGCCGACAGCGCCGCGTGGCGCGCCACCATCGAACGCGTCCAGCGCGCGCGCCGCGACCGCACGGCGCTCGCGGCCCTGCTTGCCCGCCAGCTCGAGGCGCGCGGCGCGCCGGCCGCCGCGCAACGTGCCGCGGCCACGCTCGCTGATCCGGCGAGCGTCGCGGTCGTCACCGGCCAGCAGGCGGGCCTTTTCGGCGGACCGCTCTACACGCTGCTCAAAGCGGCGACCGCCATTCAGCTCGCGCGGCGCGCGCGAGAAGCGCACGGCGTCCCGACCGTGCCGGTGTTCTGGGTGGACGCCGAGGATCACGATTGGGAGGAAGTGCGGACGGCAAGCGTTCTCGACGCGAATTTCTCCCTGGCCGACATCACGCTCGCCGATTTGCCTGGGGCGGGCGCGCAGCCCGTCGCGTCGCTGACTCTGACCAGCACCGCCACGGACGCCGTCAGCAGCCTCGAGGCCGTGCTGCCTCGCACCGAGTTCACCGACGAGGTCATTGCCGCCCTCGGTCGCCGATACCGGCCGGGCGCCGGCATGGCCGCGAGCTTCGCCGGGTGGCTCGACGATCTGCTGGGCGCGCAGGGGCTCGTCGTCTTCGAAGCCGCCGACGTGGCGGCCAAGCCGCTCGTCGCGGACCTGTTTGTCCACGAGCTCGCCCACCCGTGTCGGACGAGCGCACTCGCCCGGGAGGCCGGCGCCGCCATGGCCCGCCTTGGGCACGCGCCGCAGGTTGAACCGGCCGACGATGCGGTGGCGCTCTTCTACCTGGAGGAGGCCGGCCGGCACGCCATCCGGTACCGGGACAACGAGTTCGTCGTCGGCGATGCGACGCGATCCGCCGAGGCCCTCCGGGCCGAAGCGCAGAGCCACCCGGAACGCTTCAGTCCCAACGTGCTGCTTCGCCCGGTGGTCCAGGATCAGCTCTTCCCGACCATCTGCTATGTCTCGGGACCGAGCGAGCTTGCCTACCAGGCTCAGCTGGGCGGCGTCTATCGCGAGTGCGGCGTCGAAGCGCCGCTGCTGTACTCGCGGGCGACGGCGACGCTGCTCGATTCGGCGGCGGCGCGTTTCCTCGATCGCCATCAGCTGCCGCTCGAGGCGCTGCACGCGCAGGACGAGTCGGCCCTCAACCGCCTGCTCGAAAGCCAGCTGCCTCCGACGGTCGAGCGCGCGCTCGACGACACGGATCGCCAGATCGTGGAATGTAGCCGCGCGCTCCGGCAGGCCGTCGTCGGGATCGACCCCACGCTCGGCGGGGCCGTCGACACGACGCTCGAGCGCATGCGCGAAACGATCAAGAGCCTCCACACCAAGATCATCCAGGCGACCAAACGGAAGGACGACACGCTGCGCCGCCAGTTCCAACGCACGCGCGCCCTCACCTTCCCCGCCGGCCACCCGCAGGAACGAACCTTGACCGTGCCTTTCTTCCTCAATCGGTATGGCCTGTCGCTGGGCGAACGGCTGACCGAGGTTCTTCCGCTCGAGACGGACAAGCACTACGTGCTCGTGCTGTGAGGAGCCCGGCGGAGTGCTGCGTGCTAGGTGCTGCGTGCTAGGTGCTGGGTGCTCCGTGCTACGTGCGTCTGCGAAGTGCCCGTGCGACCGCGGACGCTGCTTCCTCAGCGTTTGGCCACCGACAAGGCGTACGGGCCAGGTCGAAGCTGTGTGTCCTGAGGAGCACCGCCCGGTGCCGCACGGGCACCTCGCAGACGCACGTAGCACCTAGCACCCAGCACCAAACACCCAGCACCGCTCTTTGTGCTTGACTTCCCGCGAAAGCCGACCACAATCTTCGATATTCGACTTCCTAAAATGTCTGAATGAAGTCAGTTGTGGGAGCTGGAGGTCATTCATGAAGTCGCGGCATCTGCTGCTAGCGCTGGCGGCCGTCTGCTGGGCCTGGGCTGGGCCAGCCTTTGCGCAATCACAGGCCGTCAATGGCACGATCGAAGGCACGGTCAAGGACGTCCAGGGGGGTGTGCTCCCGGGCGTGAACGTGACGGTTCTGAACGTCGACACGGGCTCCAAGCGCGTGGTCGTCACAAACGCGTCGGGCGTGTATCGCGCCGAGCTTCTTCCCCTGGGCAAGTACAAGCTGACGTTCGAGCTGAACGGCTTCGCCAGACTCGAGCAGACGGAAGTGGAGGTCACGGCCGGCCTGTCCGTGGTGTTGAACGAGACCATGAAGGTCGGCACGATGTCGGAGGCCGTGACGGTGACGGCGGAAACGCCGGCGGTCGATCTGGGCAAGATCGACATGGGCCGCAACATCAACGAGCGCGAGGTGAAGAACCTGCCGCTCGTCTCGCGGAACCCGTACAACTTCGCGCTGCTCGAACCGGGGGTCATCGGCAACGAGAACTCCGAATTCGGGGTGCCGCGCTTCAGTGCGAACGGCGCCCTGCTGCGCATCAACTACCAGGTGGACGGCAACAGCAACACGCAGAAGGACCGGGCCGGGCTGCGCCTGATGCCGATGTCGGAAGTGATGATCAGCGAAGTGAAGGTCGTGACGTCCGGCTACGCGCCGGAGTTCGGCCAGACGACGGGCGTCGTCTACAACGCGATCACGCCGTCAGGCACCAACACGGTCAAGGGAGATGGCGCGTACCGGTTCCGGCGGACGCCGATGACGGCGTGCCAGTTCCTGCTGACCACGCCGTGCCCGGATTCGAGCAAGCCCAATGACGGCAAGCCGCAGGAGAACCTCGACATCTACACCGGCGACGTCGGCGGCCCGATCATCAAGAACACGCTGCACTACTACGGCGGCTTCGAGCACACCTATCGCGACATGCAGCGGCCGATCACGATCGACCCCAACGTGGCGGCGTCGGTCGGCGTGCCGCCGCAGCCGGCCACGGTGCCGGCGTATCAGTCGGTGACGTTCTTCATCGGCAAGGGCGACTGGCAGGTCAAGCCGGGCGAGGCGTTCACGCTGCGGCTGAACACCTTCAAGAACAACAACCCGTACAACGCGGGTTCGGGCGGCACGACGGCGCTGTCGCGGTCGGCCGACTACTGGGACAAGATGTTCTCCTTCGGCGGCCAGCTGGTCTCGACGCTCGGGTCCAGTCGCCTCAACGAGCTGCGCGTGCAGTGGGCGCAGCGGCACAACCGGCGGTTCGCGAACTCGGACTCCGGCACGGGCCCGGCCATCAACATCTCGGGCTCGATTGGCTTTGGCGGGCCGACCAACGATGGCGAGGATTTCCAGCAGGACATCTACCAGTTCATCGACAACTTCACCTGGATGCGGGGCGACCACAGCTTCAAGAGCGGCATCGACTTCCAGTACGTGAAGGACCATCGCGCGGTGAACGAGACGGCGACGTTCACGTTCACGACCGTGGCGGCCTACAACGCGGCGCTGAGCGGCGCGGCGCCGTACGGCTACTCGACGTTCGCGCAGACGGTCGGCGTGCCCACGCTCGACTTCAACGACAAGCTGTTCAGCTGGTTCGGCCAGGATGACTGGCGCGTGACGCCGGACCTCAAGGTGGTCTACGGCGTCCGGTATGACGTCTACGTGTACCCGGACGGCGTGCCGAACGCGCCCTACCCGCTGCAGCAGCACTTCAACATCGACAAGAACAACTTCGCGCCGCGGCTGGGCTTCGCCTGGACGCTGGGCGCGGACAAGAAGACGGTCCTCCGCGCGAGCACGGGCATCATGTACGACCAGCCGCTGCTGGCCATCGTCGAGCAGACGTACACGCAGAGCAGCAACCCGTCGCGCATCACCGTCAACCTGAACGGCACGGGCAACGCGAGCGGCGCGAGCCCCGGCGCCCCGCCCTTCCCGTCGACGCTGAGCAACCCGCCGCCCGGCTACACGATCCCGCTATCGTCGCGCACAATCTTCGCGATGGATCCGAACTTCGTCACCGGCCGGACGTTCCAGAACAACATCCAGCTCCAGCGCGGGATCGGCCGCGACTACTCGGTGTCGGTCGGCTTCATCTACAGCAAGGGCTACGACCTGCCGGTCGTGCTCGACACCAACCTGCTCCCGACCGGGACGTTCCTCGCGGACGGACGGAACATCTTCAGCACGGCCGTCAACGCCGCGACGCGCGTCGATCCGAACTACAACCACATTCAGGTGGCGCAGTCGGTTGGCGACTCGACCTACAAGGGCCTGACGCTGCAGTTCACCAAGCGGTGGTCACACAACATTCAGTACGACTTCAACTACACGCTCGCCCGCGGCATCGACAATGCCGTCATGACGACGACGCTGGCCCAGCAGGGCGACGACGCGCCATCCGACCCGCTGAACCTCGAGCGCGATCGCGGGCCGAACGCGCTCGACATCCGCCACACGTTCAACACGAGCCTCGTGGCGATGTCGTCGTGGCATCGCGGGCCGACGTGGGTGCAGAAGGTGCTGAGCGACAACCAGGGCGGCCTGATCCTGCAGTTCAACAGCGGAAGCGACTTCACGGTTCGCAGCAACACCGACCTCAACAAGGACGGCACCGGAAACGACCGGCCGCTGGACGTGACGCGCAACTCGATGTACCTGCCGCCGCGCTACAACACGAACCTGCGGTACTCGCGCTTCTTCACGATTTCGGGGGCGCGCCGGTTCGAATTCCAGGCGGAGTTCCAGAACCTGTTCAACACGCTGCAGGTCTCGGGCGTGAACCGCACGATCAACGTGTCGGCCGCCGGCGTGCCGCTCGCGCCGATCCCGGCCACGGGCGGCGACTTCCCGTACACGAGCGCGTACGAGCAGCGCAAGTTCCAGCTCGGCTTCAAGTTCTACTTCTGAGATCGGCGGGCCCGGAGGGTTTCACCATGAAGGCATGACGCGCCACGAAGACTCGTGGTCGTCGTGCCTTCATGGTGATCCGGGCAGGCGCGGCCGCGCGATCGGCTTCGTTCGGCGGCTCAAATCGCCGCGAGCGCCTGGCGCCGCCTGGCGTCGGCGTCAACGAGGGCGTGCCGCCGCTCGTCGAGGGCCGTCGCGTCCTGGGCGAGCCGCCGCTGCGACGCGTCGATCGCCGCGCCGGTCACGTCCGGCGCCGGGCCGCCGAGCGTGCGACGGACCGCCACGAAGTGCTCGGGGCTGAGGACGCGCGCCAGCGCCTCCGGCGTCAGGCGGATGTCGCGGCCGGTGACGTCGCGGGACGCGGCGGCCAGCAGCTCCGCCAGAGGCGCGGCCGGCTGCTCGGCGTGCGCCTTCACCAGCCGCGCCGCGATTTCATGTCCGGCGCGGAAGGCGACGCCGTGGTCGCGCGCCAGCGTGTCGGCGAGCTCGGTCACGGTGACCCAGCCGAGCCGCGCGCGCTCCCGCATCCGCGCGACGTCGAACTCTGCCGTCGTGAGCGCCGCCGCCACCAGCGCCACGGCTCGCGCGGCGTCCTTGAACGCGGTCGCCACCAGCGGCTGCAGATCGTCCTCGGTGTCCACGATGTCGCCGAACGGGGTGTTGTGGACCGCCGCCGGCACGCCCGAGAGCTGGGCGAACGCCTTCGACGCCAGCGCCCGCGCGTGCTCGAGCGCCACCGGGTTGCGCTTCTGCGGCATGATGCTGCTCACCTGCACGAACGCGTCGCCGAGCCGCAGATAGCCGACTTCCGCGGTGCACCACAGCAGCAGGTCCTGCACCACGCGACCGATCCCCACGATGAGCACCATCGCCGCCGAGGTGCTTTCAATCAGATAGTCCACCGTCGCGATGCTGCCGTAGGTGTTGCCCGTCGGGCCGTCGAAGCCGAGCAGCTCGCTCGTGCGCGCGCGATCGATCGGAAAGCCTGTCCCCGTGATCGCGCAGGCGCCGAGCGGGTTGACGTTCGTCGAGCGAAACGCCGCGAAGAGGCGCGCCGTGTCGCGCTCCAGCTGTTCGACCGCGCCGAGCAGGTAGTGCGCGACGGTCGTGGGCTGGGCCGGCTGCGTGTGGGTGTGCGCCGGGAAGACGGTCTCGCGATGGCGCGCGGCCACCTCGATGAGCGTGCGGCGCAGCGCGATGGCCGCGCCGGCCAGATCCAGCAGGAACTCGCGCAGCCGCATCCGGTACATCGTCATGTCGATGTCGTTGCGGCTGCGCGCCGTGTGCAGCCGGCCGGCCGTGTCCGCGCCGGCCGCCGCGACGATCAGGTGCTCCACGTGGAAGAACAGATCCTCGCAGGCGCCGTCATACGCCGCGCAGCGGACGACGTCCAGATCGATACCCGCGAGTGCCGACCGCAGCGCGCGCGCCTCGGGCGCCGAGACGATGCCGCGCTCGGCGAGCATCGTCAGGTGGGCTTCGTGGATCGCCAGCAGCGGCGCCAGAAACAGGGCTTTCGCGTCCTCGAAGTTCTCGTTGAGGACCAGCCGGATGTACTCGGGGGAAAACGCCATCGTCAGCGAGACGAGGCGCGTGAGGCGACCTGCGGCGGCATGCCCGGGCTGCCCGCGATCGCAAACAACCTCGCCTCCGCGGCTTCCATGGCGGAATACACACTGCCCAGCAGTTGCGCGTCGTCGCCCAGCGCCGAGATCTCGATCGCCGGCACGTTGGGCACGATCTGTCGCACGACGCGGCGCACCGGCTCGAGGAGCAGGTCGCCCGCGTGGCTCAAGCCGCCGCCGATGACGACCAGGCCCGGATCGAGGACGGCGACGATGTTGGCGACGGCCGTGCCGAGAAACACGGCCAGCTCGTCGACCACCGCGGCGGCGTCGGCGTCGCCCTGCCGGGCGGCGTCGATGATCATCCGCACGCAGGCCTCGCGGTCCTGGCCGGCGCGCGCGAACAACCGGCGCGCGTGCGCCCACTCGGGGATGGCCGCCGCGCCGATCCGGCTCTCGAGGTAGCCGCTCTGGCCGAAATCGACCTGCCAGTCGCGGTAGTCGAGCGTCATGCGGCTGATTTCGCCCGCGTACCAGTGGTGGCCGCGGTGCAGCCGGCCGCCGATGACGACGCCGGCGCCGACGCCCGCGCCCAGGGCCAGGAACACGAAGTCGCTCGTCGTGCGCGCCGCGCCCTGCCAGCGCTCGCCGAGCGCCGCCATGTTGGCGTCGTTGTCCACGTGCACGGGCGCGTGGAAACGCGCTTCGACCATGTCGCGCAGCGGCACGTTGGTCCAGCCGGCGAGATTGGCGGCGCTGATCACGCGGCCCGTGGTGACGTCGGTCATCCCCGGCGCGCCGATGCCGATCGCAAAGAGCTTGCGGAGGTCGCGCCCGGCCTTGCGGAAGAGCGCTTCGATGCCCTGCATCACCTGGTCGATCGCGGCGTCGCAGGAATCCGCGCGCGTGCGCTCCTGGTGACGGGCGAGCACGTGCCCCTGAAGATCGGCCAGCGCAAATCGCGCCGTGCGCGATCCGAGATCCACGCCCGCCAGGCAGCCGTAGTCCGCGTTGAACTCGAGCAGGATCGGCGGGCGTCCGCCGCTCGACGCGCCGACGCCGACCTCGCGCAGGAGTCCCGCTTCGCCCACGAGCTCTTCCACCAGCGCGGACACCGTCGGCGGCGACAGATGCGTCCGCTTCGCCAGATCGGCGCGCGAAATCGGCCCGAGACGCCGAATCGCCTCGAGCAATCGCTGCCGGTTGAGACGGCGGGTATTGAGTATGCCCGCGTCGGGACCGAGAACAAACACAGATGGCATTGGCACGTCTGCTCGAGGACCTCTTGGACTTAGTTCGGCGCGCGAACAAAGTGAAGGTACCCAGGAGAGCCGCCGCTGTCAAGACGAAGTTCCGCCGAGCCGCTAACGTACACTGCTAACAGCGCATGGCGACCCGCCCGCCCGCACGACCAGGCCTCCCGGCGCGACGCCGCTCACGCGCGGGTCTGTTCATTCACCCGGCCCGCGGCCGTCGGTCGTGGGTGCGGCTCGCGCTCATCGCGCTGGCCGTTCTGGTCGTCATCGGGACGGGCGTCGGCAGCTTCTACTGGGTTAAGTACGGCCGGCTCATCGATTCCAAGCTCGGCGGCGAGCAACGGCCGGCCCCCCGCATCTTCGGGCGGGCGTTCACGCTGCGTCCGGGCGCGGCCCTCTCCCCCGCCCAGCTCGTCCAGCGGCTCAACGACGTCGGGTACGCGGAGCGGCCAAAGGTCGAGAACCCGGGCGAGTTCTCGGCGCAGGGCAACACGGTGATCGTGGGCGTGCGGCCGGTCGGGCAAGCCAAGCCGCAGACCGTGCGCGCGGATTTCTCGCGCGGCGCCTCGCCGGTGGTGACCAAGCTCACGCTCGTCGGCGGCGGCCCGGTCGACACGGTCGCGCTCGAAGCGCCGCTCCTGACGGCGCTCGCGCCCGGCGAGAAGCGACGATACGTCCCCCTCTCGCGCGTGCCGAAGGTGATGGTGAATGCCGTCATCTCGATCGAGGACAAGCGCTTCTTCGACCATCCTGGGGTGGACGTCATTCGCGCCGTGGGCGCGCTCCTCACCAACCTGCGCGGCGACAAGCCGTATCTCGTGGGCGGCAGCACCCTGACGCAGCAGATCGTCAAGAACACGTTCCTCACACCGGAAAAGACGCTGAAGCGCAAGGTGCAGGAGCAGTTCATGGCGCTCGTGCTCGAGTCGCGCTTCACGAAGGACCAGATCCTCGAGCTGTACCTGAACGACGTGACGCTCGGGCAGCGCGGGCCGTTCGAGATCCACGGCGTGGCTGAGGCCGCGCGCATCTTCTTCGGCAAGGACGTGAGCAACCTCACGCTCGCCGAGGCGGCGACAATCGCGGGCGTGATCCAGGCGCCCTCGCACCTCTCGCCGTTCCGCAATCCCGACCGCGCGCGCGATCGCCGCAACATCGTCCTCGCCGAGATGGCGGGCGCCGGCTACATCTCGAAGGACGACGCGATGAAGGCGGCCGCCGAGCCGCTGAAGGTGGCGGCACGGGCGCTCGAAAACGAGGCGCCGTATTTCGTCGACTACGTGAGCCAGCTCGTGGACGACGAATACGGCGGCGCGCTGAAGAAGGACGCCGCGGTCGACGTGTACACGACGCTCGACCTGCAGCTGCAGCGCATCGCGCAGGAAGCCGTCGGCGACGGCATCGCGCAGGTGGACAAGCAGCTGGCCGCCCGGAAGAAACCCGGCCAGGCGGAAGCGGCGCTGCTCGCGGTGGACCCGCGCACCGGCGAGATCCTCGCGTTCGTCGGCGGCCGCGCCTACTTCCAGTCGCAGTTCGACCGGGTCGTCGCGGCCAAGCGCCAGCCCGGGTCGGTCTTCAAGCCGTTCGTCTACCTCGCGGCGTTCGAGCGCATGGCGAGCGAGGGCCGGTCGGACCTGACGCCGGCGACGGTCGTCGTCGACGAGCCGACGACGTTCAAGGACGGCGAGAACGACTACACGCCGGCGAACTACCAGAACGAGTACGACGGGCCGATCACACTCCGGCGGGCGCTGGCCCTCTCGCGCAACATCGTCGCGATCAAGGTGGCGGAGATCACGGGCTACGACCGCGTGGCCAATCTCTGGAAGCGCGTGGACGTCGGCACCCCGGCGCGGCCGTACCCGTCGATTGCGCTCGGCGTCTTCGAAGCCACGCCGTTCGACATGGCGACGGCGTACACGCTGTTTCCGAACGGCGGGCAGATCCGGCCGCTGACGGCGATCACGACGGTCGTCGAGAACGGGAAGCCCCGCGGCGTCGTGCCGGTCGAATCGCGGCTCGTGGCCCGCGCGGACACGACGTTCCTCGTCACGAACATGATGCGCAGTGTCATCGACGAGGGCACGGGCGCCGGCGCCCGCGCCAACGGCTTCACCTTCGACGCGGCCGGCAAGTCGGGCACGACGAACGACCTGCGCGACGCGTGGTTCATCGGCTTCACGCCCGAGCTGCTCACCGTCGTCTGGGTCGGCTTCGACAACAACCAGCCGATCGGCCTGAGCGGCTCGCAGGCCGCGCTGCCGATCTGGACGACCTTCATGAAGCGCGCGCTGGCGGGCCACAAGGACGCGCATTTCGAGCCGCCCGACGACATCGTCTTCGTGGACATCGACAAGGACACCGGCAAGCTCGCGCGGCCCGGGTGCCCGAAGGTCATCTCCGAAGCGTTCCTCATGGGCACGCAGCCGAAGGAGTACTGCGACGTTCACGGCGGACACGCGGTCGCGTGGCTCTCGCGCCTCGGCGCCGCGCTCACCCACCTGTTCCGCTGACGCGCCGCATGGCCGCGCTCATCCGCCACGGCACGATCCTCACGATGAATGCGGCGCTCGAAGTCGTTTCGGGCGACGTCTGGACGGACGGTCAGCGAATCGCGGGCGTCGGCACGGCGCCGCCGGACCTGCGCGCGGATCTCGTGATCGACGCCGAGGGCGCGATCGTCCTGCCGGGCTTCGTCCAGACGCACGTTCATCTCTGTCAGACGCTCTTTCGCGGGCTCGCCGACGACCTGCCCCTCCTCCCGTGGCTCAAGACGCGGGTGTGGCCGCTCGAAGCGGCGCACGACGAGCGGACGCTCGGGGCGTCGGCGCGCCTCGCCGCGGCGGAGCTGCTGCTCGGCGGCACGACGACGGTGCTCACGATGGAGACCGTGCACGGCACCGACGCGGTGTTCGACGCGCTCGTGCCGACCGGCCTCCGCGCCGTCGTCGGCAAGTGTCTGATGAACGAGCGCGGGGACGCGCCGGCGCGGCTCTCGCAAGCGGCGCGGGAGGCGATCGACGACGCGCTCGACCTCGATCGCCGCTGGTCGGGCGCGGCGGGCGGCCGGCTGCGCGCGGCGCTCGCGCCGCGATTCGCCCTCTCGTGCTCGCGCGATCTGCTCGAGGCGGTGGCGGCGGTGTCGGCCGAGCGCGGCCTGCTCGTGCATACGCACGCCTCCGAACAGCGCGAGGAAGTGGAGATCGTGCGGCGGCAGACCGGCCTGGACAACGTCGCGTACCTCGCCTCGCTCGGCCTGGCCACCGAGCGGCTCTGCGCGGCGCACTGCGTGTGGGTCACCGAGGACGAACAGCGCCTTCTCGCCGACCGGCGCGTCAAGGTGCTGCACTGCCCCGGATCGAATCTGAAGCTCGGTTCGGGCCTCGCGCCCGTCGTCGAGATGCGCGCCCGGGGCGTCGCGGTCTCGCTCGGCGCGGACGGCGCGGCGTGCAACAACACGCTCGACATGTTCCACGAGATGCGGCTCGCCGCGACGCTGCAGGCGATGCGCTACGGCCCCGGGGCGCTGGCGGCACGCGACGTGGTCCGCATGGCGACCCGCGACGGAGCGCACGCGCTCGGTCTGGACCAGGAGATCGGGGCGATCGAGCCCGGCAAGCGCGCGGACCTGATTGTGGTTCGAGCCGACGCCGTCCATCAGACGCCCGGCGCGGACCCGTATTCCGCGCTGGTGTACGCCAGCCGGCCGAGCGATGTCGTGGTGACGATGGTCGATGGGCACGTCGTCGCGCGCGAGGGCGAGCTCGACTGGGCCGACCGCCGCCAGGTCGTCGCCGACGCGGCACGGGCCGCGCGGAGCCTGCGGGCCCGGGCCGCCGTCTGAAATCGGCTATACTACGAGGGTTAGCACTCTCAGGACGAGACTGCTAACGTCGCCATGATGCCGGATCTTACCGACCGCCAGCGGCGGATTCTCGGGCGCCTCGTCGCCGAATACATCGAGCAGGGCGAGCCGGTGTCGTCGTCGTGGCTCGCCGAGCACAGCGCGCTCGGGGTGTCGTCGGCGACCGTGCGCAACATCCTGGCGCGGCTCGAGGAGTTCGGGCTGGTGCGCCAGCCGCACACGTCGGCGGGGCGCGTGCCGACGGACTCGGGCTACCGCCTCTACGTCGACTGGCTGCTGGAATCGCGCAAGCGCGCCCGCCCGGCTCCGGGGGTGGAAGCGCGACTGCGACGTCATGGGACGGTGAACGATCTGCTCGAGAACGCGTCGCAGGAGCTGTCGCGCACGTCGCACCACGTCGGCTTCGCGCTGGCGCCCGCGGCGCCGTCGGCCCGCCTGCGGCACGTCGACTTCGCGGCGCTCGACGGCCATCGCGTGCTCGTGATCGTCGTGGCGACCGGCGGCGTCGTGGCCCATCGCGTGATCGACACCGACGATCGGCCGGACGCTGACGCGCTCGCGGCGGCCGCCAACTACATCAACCGCGAGTTCGCCGGACTCACGCTGCACGAAGCGCGCAACGCGATCCTCGAGCACATGCGCCAGGAGCGCATGTTGTACGATGCGCTGATGGCGCGGGCCCTCCGCCTCGCGCAGGCCGGGCTGGACGACCTCGTGCCCGAGGAGACGCTGCACGTGCAGGGCGCGGGCTATCTCGTCGAGGAGCTCCTCGGCGACTCGACGGAGCGCGAGCACACGCTCGAGACGCTCCGCGCCCTGCTGCACATGATCGAAGAGAAGCACCGGCTGATCGACCTCCTCGCGCGCTGCCTCGACACGCCGGGCCTGACGATCGTGATCGGATCCGAGCACGCGTCGCCGGACCTGCGCGCGTTCAGCCTCGTCGCGTCCACGTTCAGCGAGGGCGCGCAGACGGGCACCGTCGGCGTCATCGGCCCGACGCGCATGCGGTACCAGCGCGCGATCTCCGCGGTCGACAGCATGTCGCAGGCGCTCACGAAAGCGCTCGAAGGACAGTGAGGGCGAGGCTCGAGAAGGCGCGACGTCAGGAAGTCGAGAACTCAGCAAGTGCCCACGACGGAAAGTGGCGGGACGTATCGATGGCCGAAGATCTGAGAACCAGTGATGGCGAGGTTGGCGTGGGTGCGGCGGCGGACGATCTGCTGGCCGCGCTGACGCGCGAGCGGGACGATCTGCGCGATCGCCTGCTCCGCACCACCGCCGAGTTCGACAACTACCGCAAGCGCACCGAGCGGGAGCGCCGCGAGCTGAATGAAGCCGCGGCGATCGATCTGATCCGCGACGTGCTGCCCGTGGTCGACGACTTCGAGCGCGCGCTCGCGGCCCCCGGCTGGGACCGCGACAGCGCCGCGCGCACGGGCGTCGAGCTCATCCACCGCCAGCTCCTCGACACGCTGCGCCGCCGCGGCGTCGAGCCGCTCGACGTCGTCGGCCACCCGTTCGATCCGCTCTGGCACGAGGCCGTGGCCGCCGAGCCGGCGGCCGGCCGGCCCGACGGCGAGATCACCGCCGAGATCCGCCGCGGCTATCGGCTGGGCCAGCGCCTGTTGCGCCCCGCCCAGGTGAGGGTGGCCCGGGCGTGAGCCAGCGCGATTACTATGAAATCCTCGGCGTCGGTCGCAACGCCGGCGAGCAGGACATCAAGAGCGCCTACCGCAAGCTGGCGCTCAAGTACCACCCCGACCGCAACCCCGGCGACAAAGCCGCGGAGGAGCGCTTCAAGGAAGCCGCCGAGGCGTATGCCGTGCTCGGCGACGCGGACAAGCGCGCGCGCTACGACCGGTTCGGCCACGCGGGCGTGGCCGGCGGCGCCAGCCCGGGCGGCCCCGGCTTCAACGCGGACATCTTCGCGGACTTCTCGGACATCCTCGGCGACTTCTTCGGCTTCGGCGCCGGCTTCAACGGCCGCCGCGGCGGGCCGGCGCGCGGCGCCGACCTGCGCTTCGATCTCGAGATCTCGTTCGAAGAGTCCTTCACGGGCATCGAGACGACAATTCAGATCCCGCGCGAGGAAGCGTGCGAGACGTGCAAGGGCTCGGGCGCCGCGGCCGGGACCTCGCGCGAGACGTGCCCGCAGTGCCGGGGCACCGGCCAGCTGCGGTACCAGCAGGGGTTCCTCGTGGTCGCACGTACGTGCGGCCAGTGCGGCGGCTCCGGACAGATCGTGCGCCAGCCGTGCGCGGCGTGCCGCGGCACGGGACGCGTGACGCGCGATCGCCGCGTCACCGTCAAGATCCCGGCGGGCATCGCCGACGGCCAGCGCCTGCGCCTGCATGGCGAGGGCGAACACGGTGCCGCCGGCGGACCCACCGGCGACCTCTACGTCGTCATCCACGTTCGCGCGCACGAGGTCTTCCATCGCGAGAACGACGACTTGTTCGTGGAGGTGCCCGTGCCCTTTCCGCTGATGGCGATGGGCGGCTCGTTCAAGCTCGAGACGCCGGCCGGACCGATCGACGTGGACGTCTCGGCCGGCACCGCCAGCGGCGCGCTCCTGCCCTTCCGCGGCAAGGGCATGCCGAGCGTCACGGGCCGCGGGCGCGGCACGCTGTACGTGCGCGTCAACGTCGAGGTCCCGCGCAAGCTCACCAAGGATCAGAAGAAGCTCGTCGAAGACCTGCGCAAGGCCATGCCGGTCGAGAAGATCGAGCCGAGGAAGGTCGACGAGACGCGCGACCGGCCGTTCTTCGACAAGGTCAAAGACCTGTTCGGGTGAGCCGTTCCTTTCCTGCGCTCGACGTCTCATGGGGAGCTCGACCGGACGACGAGGCGGTCGGTCGCGTGCTGGCCGAGATCGACGACCAGCGCCCGACGGCGTGGGAGATGCACGGCGACGCCGTGCGCATCTTCTTCGTGTCGGCGGACGCGCGACAGGGCGCGGCGAGCCACCTGACGAGCCTCGACGCCGGACTCACGTGCACCCCGGTCGACGTCTCCGACGAAGCCTGGGCGGAGCGCAGCCAGATCTCGTTGGGCCCCGTTCAAGCGGGCCGCATCGTCGTCACGCCGCCCTGGCGAAGAGACGACGCCGCGCGAATGGTAACGCCGGCCGGCGACCCGCCCATCGTCCTCCTGATCCAGCCGTCGATGGGATTCGGCACCGGCCACCACGCGACGACCCGCCTGTGCCTGAATCTGATGCAGCGCCGGCGCCTCGCCGGCGCCCGGGTGCTGGATGTCGGGACAGGGTCGGGCGTCCTGGCGCTGGCCGCGCGGCAGCTCGGCGCGCACGAGGTGGAGGCGATCGATCACGACGCCGACGCGCTGCATTCGGCCGCCGAGAACCTCGCGCTCAACGGCGCCGGCGACGTCGTACGCCTCCGCCTCGTGGGTTTGGACGCGGGAGCGAACGCCCTGGCGGCTCTCGGCCGCTTCGATCTGGTGGTCGCGAATCTCACGGGCGCCGCCCTTCAACGATTCGCGGCCGCGCTCGTGGCGCGCGTGGCGCCACCCGGCGCGCTGATTGTGAGCGGCTTCGAGGCGGACGAAGAACCCGGCGTGCGTCAGTCGTTCGAGCCGGCGTTCGGCGTGTTCGGCGACCGCCTGGAGGAAGCCGGCTGGGTCGCGCTCGCCCTCACCATCCCCACGCCGTCCACAGCGCGCTGAGCGCGACGACCGGCGCGAGCTCGGCGCGGATCGTTCGCGGTCCGAGCACCAGGGCGCCGGCGCCGTTCGAGAGCGCCAGAGCGACCTCGTGCTCCGCCCATCCGCCCTCGGGGCCCACGAGGAGCCACGCGGCGTCGGGACGGCTCCCGCTCGCCGCACGTCCCGAGCGGCCACGCGCCGGCTCGACGCAAATGATGGTCGCCGACTTGTCGGGCCGCGCCGCGACCTCTTCGAACGGCGTCACGGCCGCGATGTCCGGGAGCACCGCGCGCTTCGACTGCTTGGCGGCCGCGACCGCCACGCGCCGCCAGCGCTCGCGCGCCGCGCCGGACCGCCACGCGCGGGCGGGCACGGCCACGTGCGCCGAGACCACCGGCACGATCGCGGCCACGCCGAGCGCCGTCGCATCGCGCACGACGGCATCCATCTGATCGCCCTTGAGCACCGCCATCGCCAGCGTCACCCGCACGGGCGGTTCGGCGATCGGGACGATGGCCTCGCCGACGTCGATTGCGGCGCCGCCGCGTCCGGCCGACGCGACGCTCCCGCGCCATTCGCCGCCGGCGCCGTCGAACACGACGACCTGGGCGCCCGGTTTGAGTCTCAGCACGTGCGTGAGGTGGTGCGCCTCGTCGGCGGGCAGGGCGATGGACCCGGGGCCCTTCCGGGCGTCCGGGAGGTAGAAGCGCGGAACGGACATGGAGCGATTCTATATACTGCCTTCGCGATGGTCTTTCGCGGTCAGACGCTCGGGAAGTACCGGATCATCGAGCCGCTGGGCAGCGGCGGCTTCGGCACCGTGTACCTCGCGGAAGACACGTGGATCGACAAGCGCGTCGCGATCAAAGTTCCCCACCGGCAGGGCCTGGACTTCGGCGAGCTCCTGCGCGAGCCGCGCCTCCTGGCCTCGCTCAACCACCCGAACATCGTCACGGTCATCACCGCAGAGAAGCAGGACAACGTCTTCTTCATCGTGATGGAGTACGTGCCGGGCGAAACGCTCGAGACGATCATCGCCAATCGCGGCGCGCTCGAGCTGAATCTCACGCTCGACTACACGTGCCAGATCGTCAACGCGGTGGAGCACGCGCACAAACAGGGCGTCATCCACCGCGATCTGCGCCCGGCGAACGTGTTCGTCACCGACAAGGGCCTCCTCAAGGTCGGCGACTTCGGGACGTCGCGGTTTCTGGAGCTGGCCGCGCACGGCACGACGGTGATCGGAAGCCCGCCCTATATGGCGCCCGAGCAGTTCGAGGGCCGCGCCGTGTTCGCGTCCGACCTGTACTCGCTCGGCGTGTCGATGTACCAGATGCTCACCGGCGTGCTGCCCTACGACACGCCGGCGCCCTCCGACCTCGAGCGGCTCCGCCGCGGCGATCTCGTGTCGCCGCCGCGGCTGCGCAATCCCGCGGTACCGCCGGCGATCGACGAAATCGTGATGCGTGCGCTCGCCGGCGACGTCGCGTCCCGCTACCAGCGCGCCGAGGATCTGCTGACCGACCTCCTCAAGGCGCGGCGCGAACTCGTGAAGCGCCCGGCCGGCGAAGCGCCCTCGCCCGTGCCCGGCGCGCGGCCACGCCCGGCGGCGGTGCGGCGGCCGGCCACGGGCCGCCTCCGAACGCGCGAGTTCCCCGGCGGACGGTTCTGCTGGAACTGCCGCAAGCCGCTGCCCGCGCGCGGCGCCCGCTGCCCCTTTTGTGGTGAAACGCAGTGAGCCGTACTGCTAGGATCGGGACGATGCGCGGCGGGAGTTTCTAGGAGAGTCGACATGGCCTTCAGCGGCACCCTCAAGGTGTGGATGAATGGCAAGATCACTGACTGGGCCGACGCCAAGATTCACGTAGCCACCCACGTCATTCACTACGGATCGGCGGTCTTCGAAGGCGCCCGCTGCTACAAGACCCCGCGCGGCTCCACGTTCTTCCGGCTCGACGCGCACGTTCGCCGCCTCTACGATTCCGCACGAATCTACCGCATGGACTACGCGGTGGACCGGAGCGCGTTCACGCAGGCGATCGTGGATACGGTCAAGGCCAACGGCCTGGCCGCCTGCTACATCCGCCCGATCCTCTATCGCGGCTACAACACGCTCGGCGTGAATCCGTTGCCCTGTCCCGTGGACGCCGCCATCCTGGTCTGGGAGTGGGACGCGTATCTCGGTCCCGAAGCGCTCGAGCGGGGCGTGGACGTCAAGGTCAGCTCGTGGACCCGCAGCGCGCCGAACACGTTCCCCGCGATGGCGAAATCCGTCGCCAACTACGCGAACTCCGCCTTGATCAAGATGGAGGCCGTCGTCGACGGCTACAGCGAGGGCATCGCGCTCGATCCCGAGGGACACCTGAGCGAAGGCAGCGGCCAGAATCTCTTCCTCGTGCGCGACGACGTTCTGTACACGCCGCCGCTCTCGGCCTCCGTCCTGCCCGGAATCACGCGCGACTCGATCGTCACGCTCGCCCAGGACCTTGGCCTGACGGTCAAGGAACAGGATCTGCCCCGCGAGATGCTGTACATCGCGGACGAGGTCTTCTTCGCCGGCACCGCGGTCGAGATCACCCCCATTCGTTCGGTGGACAAGGTCAAGATCGGCGCCGGCTCGCGCGGGCCGATTACCGCCCGGATTCAGCGCGCGTTCTTCGACTACATCAACGGCGCGGTGCCCGACCGGCACGGCTGGTTGACGCCGGTCGACATCCCGACGGCTCCGGCCGTCGCCGCCGGCGCCGCCAGGGCGAAGTAGTCTCACCAGGCCGCGCCGCTGGTCGCCCGACTTCCAGTTTTGCGGCCCGCTCCGGGCCCGGCCGGCGTTTTCGGCCCATTTCTCGCGCGGCGCGCGGCCTGAGGGCCCTCCGGCCGGACGGCAAGCGATTTGCAATACTGAAATCGCTCCGGGCGCCCGACTGGCCGCCCGGGCAGGCCGAGGACTGCTCGAATGACCTTCGATCAAATGGTGCGCACCGCGGCGGCGGGCAAGGCATCGGACATCCACCTGCGCGCGGGCCACGCGCCGCTCGTGCGCGTCAACGGCGCGCTGCAACGCTGGGCCTCGGTCGCGCCCGTCAGCGCCGCCGACCTCGAGGCGATCGCGCTGCGGCTCCTGCCGCCCGCCCATCAGGAGCGGCTGGTGAAGCACTTGGAAGTGGACGTCGCGTGGCAGGCGCCCGGCGTCGGCCGCTGCCGGGCGAGCGTCTTCCGGCAGCGCGGCACGGTCGCCGTGTCGATGCGTCTGATTCCCGACAAGATTCCGTCGCTCGAGTCGCTGGGCCTGCCGCCTTCGGTCATCGAGCTCGCCAAGGAAACGCGCGGCCTGGTGCTCGTCACGGGCGTGACGGGCAGCGGCAAGAGCACCACGCTCGCGGCCATCATCGACCTCATCAACCGCACGCGGCCGGAGCACATCCTCACGATCGAGGACCCGATCGAGTTCGTGCACGCCGACGCGCGCGCGGTCGTGACGCAGCGGGAAATCGGCTTCGACACGCCGTCGTATCCGTCCGGTCTGCGCAGCGCGCTCCGTCAGGATCCCGACGTCATTCTCATCGGCGAAATGCGCGACCCCGAGACGATCGAGACCGCGCTCGTCGCGGCCGAAACGGGCCATCTCGTGTTCTCGACGCTGCACACCCTCGACGCGCCGGAAACCGTCAACCGCATCATCGCGGCGTTTCCGCCGCACCAGCAAGGCCAGATCCGCCAGCAGCTCACCCGCGTCCTCAAGGCCGCCGTCTCTCAGCGTCTGCTCCCCCGCGCTGACGGGCAGGGTCGAGCGCTGGCGGCCGAAGTGCTCATCGCCACGCCGTACATCCGGGACTGCATCGACGACCCCGACAAGACCGGCTTGATTGCCGACGCCATCGCGCAGGGCGGATCGCAGTACGGCATGCAGACCTTCGACCAGGCGATCCTCAAACTCTACGAACGCGGCCTCGTGACGATGGAGGAAGCGCTGCGCTGGGTCACCAACGTCGAAGAATTCAAGATGCGCCTGCGCGGCATCACGACCGGCACGGCGGCGGCGATCGCCGGCGGCAGCCCCGACATCGAGCGGTACGGGTCCTGAGCATGCGGCCGCGGCGACGGACTGCGGGGGGCCCGCCGTCACCCGCCGCGGGCAGCCTCTGGACGACCGCCCTCAGACTCCTCACCCGGCGCGAGTACACGACGGTCGAGCTGCGCACGCGGCTCCTGGATCGCGGCTATCCGGCCGCCGACGTGGACGCGGCGGTCACGCGGCTCGCCGCGGACGGCACGCTCGACGACCGGCGCGTCGCCCGGCTCCACATCCGCGCCGCGCGCGAAATCAAGGGCCGCGGCCGCGTTCGCATCGAGCGTGAGCTCGTCCACCGCGGCATCGCGCCCGCCCTCGCGCACGAGCTGCTGGCCGATCTGCCCGCCGGCGATGACGAGGCGCAGATCGCACGCATCCTGGCGCGTAAGCGCGTCCCGGCACGACTGTCGCTGGCCGAGCGCCGCCGGATCTTCCAGCACCTGCTGCGCCGCGGCTTTCCGGCAGACGTCATCAGCCGGGCGCTCAGCAACAGGGGCGGGGACGACGAGTCATGATCAGGATCAGGCATTGGGCACTTGGCGGAGGGCCACGGAGGCACTAGCGAGTGCGCGCGGGAAGTGCCAGTGCCTCGTGCCTTGCCCTTCTTGCCTGGTGCCTGACCAAGTACAATTGTCCGTTCCATGACGTCCCGAGAAGTCCGCCAGAGCTTCCTCGACTTTTTTGCCCGGCACGGCCACCGCATTGTCGCGTCCTCGCCGCTCGTGCCGGCCGACGACCCGACGCTGCTCTTCACGAACGCCGGGATGAACCAGTTCAAGGACGTGTTCCTCGGCAAGGAGCGGCGCGACTACACGCGCGCGACGACCGCGCAGAAGTGCATGCGCGTCAGCGGCAAGCACAACGACCTCGACAACGTCGGCCCCTCGCTCCGCCACCATACGTTCTTCGAGATGCTCGGGAACTTCTCGTTCGGCGACTACTTCAAGAAAGAGGCGATCCCGTTCGCGTGGGAGCTCCTCACGAAGACCTGGGGGCTGTCGCCCGACCGGCTCTTCCCCACGGTGTTCAAGGGCGAAGCCGGCATTCCGCGCGACGATGAGGCCTTCGGGATCTGGATGACGCTGGTGCCACCCTCGCGCATCAGTGAGCTCGGGATGTCGGAGAACTTCTGGCAGATGGGAGACACGGGCCCGTGCGGCCGGTGTTCGGAAATCCACTACTTCCGCGGCAACGAGGTGCCGTGTCCCGAGCCCGTGTGCCGCGGCGTCCAGTGCTCGTGCGAGCGCTACGTCGAGGTCTGGAACAACGTGTTCATGGAATTCAACCGCGATGAGCGCGGCACGCTGACGCCGCTGCCCGCGCCGTCGATCGACACCGGGATGGGCCTCGAGCGGGTCACGGCGGTGATCCAGGGCAAGATCTCGAACTACGACACGGATCTGTTCACGCCCATCCTGGACGCAATCGGCAGGCGCGCCGGCCGGCGGTACGCGGCGACGGCGGACGTGCCCGACCATCCGGACGTCTCGATGCGCGTCATCGCCGATCACCTGCGCGCAATGACGTTCCTCATCGCCGACGGCGTGGTGCCGTCGAACGAATGGCGCGGCTACGTGCTTCGCAAGATCATGCGGCGCGCGATGCGCCACGGCAAGAAGCTCGGCCTGACCGACCCGTTCCTCCACGCGCTCGTCGACGTCGTCGTGCGCGAGATGGGCGCGGCGTATCCCGAGCTCGTCGCCGGCCGCGAGACCATCGCGCGGACGGTGCGGGCGGAGGAAGACCGCTTTGACGCCGTCCTGACCAACGGATTGCCCAAGCTCGAGGACCTCCTCGACCGCACCGCGGCCGCGGGCTCCAAGACCGTGTCCGGCGATGAGGTCTTCCGGCTCTACGACTCGCTGGGCGTGCCGCTGGATTTCGCGGACGATCTCGCCGAACAGCGCGGTCTCGCGGTGGATCACGCGGCGTTCGAACGCGCGATGGAGGCCCAGCGCGATCGGGCGCGCGCGGGCAGCGCGTTCGAGGCGAAGAGGGCCGCGGCGTTCGAGTACCAGAGCGACGACGAGCGCCGGCGGATCGAGCGCCTCGCCGATCGGTTCGAAGGGTATGCCGCCACCGACGTCGCCGACGTCGAGGTCGTCGCGCTCTTCGACGCCCAGCGCCGTCAGGTCTCCACGCTGCCCGCCGGTGCGGACGGCTTCGTCGTCCTCGCGCGCACGCCGTTCTACGTCGAAGCGGGCGGACAGGTGTCCGACGTCGGCCAGTTCATGCGTCAGGGCGCGCCGGTCGCGAACGTCACGGGCGTGGCGCGCGTGATGGCCGGCGGACCGCGAGCGCATCGCGTGACGACGAGGCAGCCGATTCAGATGTCCGAGCGGCTGACGGCCCGCGTCGACGTCGCCACGCGCGATGCGACGCGGCGCAATCACACCGCGACGCACCTCCTGCACGCAGCGCTGCGCCAGCGACTGGGCACGCACGTCCGGCAGGCGGGCTCGCTCGTCGCGCCCGACCGGCTGCGCTTCGACTTCACGCACGCGCAGGCGCTGTCCGAGGCCGAGCGGCGGGACATCGAGCGCGTCGTCAACGAACAGATCTATCGCAACGTATCCGTGCAGACCGACGAGCGCAGCACCGACGAGGCCATCAAGAGCGGCGCGATGGCGCTCTTCGGCGAGAAGTACGGCGACAAGGTACGCGTCGTCACGGTGCCGGGCTTCAGCGTCGAGCTCTGCGGCGGCACGCACGTGCGCGCGACCGGCGACATCGGTCCGTTCGTCATCACCGAGGAAACCGGCGTCGCGGCCGGCGTCCGCCGGATCGAAGCGCTCACCGGTGCGGGCGCCGTCGCGCACATTCAGGCGATCGAGGCCGCGCTGGGCCACACCCTCGCCGCGCTGGGCACACCGGCCGCGGATGCGGCGGAGGCCGTGGCGCGACTGCAGTCGGAAGCCAAACGCCTCGCCCGCGAGAACGAACAGCTCAAGATGAAGCTCGCGCTCGGCGGCGGCGCGCGCGGGGGAGACGATGATACGGTCGCCATCGGCGACGCCAAGCTCGTCGCGCGGCGCGTCAGCGGACTCGAGAAGGGCGCCCTCCGCGGCCTCTCCGATTCGCTCCGCGATCGCGTGGGCCGCGGCGTCATCGTGCTCGCGGCCGAGAACGAGGGCAAGGTTCAATTGCTCGTCTCGGTCACGAAGGATCTGACCGAGCGGGTCAAGGCCGGTCAGCTGGTCAAGGAGCTGGCGCCCATCGTGGGTGGGGGCGGCGGCGGCAGGCCCGATTTCGCCGAGGCGGGCGGCAAGGACGCGTCAAAGATCGATGCACTGCTCAGCCGGGCGCGAGAGCTGGTCAGCGCGGCACTGGGTAATGGTTGACGAGCGACAGCGCGTTCCTCGCACCCAGCACCCAGCACCTAGCACCTAGCAC
Organism: Vicinamibacterales bacterium; assembly: GCA_035519535.1. Taxonomy (GTDB): domain Bacteria; phylum Acidobacteriota; class Vicinamibacteria; order Vicinamibacterales; family SCN-69-37; genus DATEGZ01. The sequence continues at coordinate 26,105 of DATIWF010000083.1, forward strand.
CCAGCATCCAACAGCCCTACTCCGCCCTGTCGTAGATCGCCTTGATCGGCGCGCCCCCGCCCGCGCCGCCCGCGCCGCGCCCTCCGCCGCTCGGCGTGGTGACGGTGACGATGAGCTGGTGCCCTTCGTCGGTCACCTGAAAAGTGCGTGACAGCTTCAACTGCCCCACCGTGATGTCTTGCGCAAGCTGGGCGCCGTTCCACCGCGTCGTCACGTCGACCTTGGCCGTGCCGAAATCCACCGTTTCTTTCTTGCCCGTGATCGCGAATTTCCTGACGGTGCCGTCGTCGCTGGTGAACGAGACGGTCTCGGCCGAGGCGACGACGTTGAGGACGGCTGGCGCCTGGGTCATCTCGCGGAGGATCGCGCGAGCCTCGAGCATCTGCTCCTGGTTCATGCCCTGCCCGCCGCGCGAGCCACCCCCGCCGCCGTAGCCGCCACCCCCGCCGCCATAGCCGCCGCGTCCTCCGCCGTAGCCCCCGCCCCCTCCGCCGCGTGTTCTGCCGCTGCCGGAGCTGCCGCCATAGCCGTTGTTGCCACCGCCAGAACCGGCGCCGTTCCCGCCTGGAGCGCCGGGCTGTCCTGGGGCTGCAGGCAAGCTGCTGAGGTCCTGATTGAGCTTCCACTGAGCCGACATCCGTTCGGCCGCCGCAGCGGGCGTCATGGCAGCCGCCGGCCGTGCCGGCGTTGCCGTCGGGGTCGGCGCCGGCGTGGCCGGGGGCGTCTGTTGAGCTTGGGATGGTGCGGGCGGCGTCTGCGCGTGCGGCGCCGCAATGAGCGCGGCGCTGAGGACCGCGGCAGAAATGCACCCTGAGAGTATGTCCGGTCGCATGAAGCCTCCCAGGCGCTGGCTATTCGATGGGACGCCGGAGCCCGCGGGAGTGCTTCACCGGTCCTCAGTCCCCAGTCCCGAGGTCCCGGCCTTCTGCCTTCTGCCCTCTGCCCTCTGCCCTCCGCCGCCCGTGCTACTGAATCGGCGTGGCCGGCGCGGCGAAGGGCTCGGTCGGCGCGTTGGCGCCGGTGAGCTGCCAGATCGTGTGTGCCGGATTCGACGCGAAGGAGCGGGTGCCGGTCGTTCCGAGCGTCAGCGGCAGGGCCGTGACGTAGTACGTCGAGATCGTGGCGGTGCCGTTGCAATCGTTCGGGCCCGGCGTCGAGCCGTTGCCCGCGGCGATCGTGAACGTGTAGCCGTCGCTCTGTGGATTGGGCGAGCCGGTGAGGTTCGCCGAAAGGAAAGGCGCGCTCGTGCCGGGCGGCGCGATGCCGAGCGTCTGGAGCGAGGCCGCGAATCCGCCCTGGCCGCACTCCTTGGCGTACATGTCCTCGGCCGTCGAGATCGCGCGCATCGCCGCGATCGCGGACGTCTCGTTGGCGGCCGTGCGCGCGCGCAGCAAGCGCGGCGCGGCCAGCGCGGCGATGATCAGCACGACCGCCACGACCACCAGCAATTCGAGCAGCGTCAAACCCGCGTCGGAGAAGCGTCGCATTCGCCGGTCACCTCTCACTTGCGCACCGTGGACGGAATCATCTCCGTCCGCACCGCGGCATCGTAGAGGAATGACGCCAGCACGACGGCATTCTGTTTCACGTCCTGCAAGTTCACCCGCTCCGAGGTATCGGCGTTCGTGTGGTGCAAGCGGACGTCGTAGTCGACGTAGTCCTGAATCGGATTGAAGCCCGGCACGCCGGCGGCGATGAAGCTCAGATGGTCGGTGCTGCCGATGCCCTGCGCGACGTTGCGCACGGCGCCGAGATCCTTGAACGGCGCGAGCCACGCGTCGAAGATCGGGCGGACCGCGTCGTTGTACTCGAGGTACCAGCCGTAGATCGGGCCCTTGCCGGGGTCGATGTTGAAGTAGACGTCCATGTTGTCGCGGTCGGCCCGATGCGCGTCGCCCTCCAGATGATCGCGGACGTACGCGCGCGATCCCAGCAGACCCTCTTCCTCGCCGCTCCACAGGGCCAGCCGAATCGTGCGCCGCGGCGCTGCCCCGACGGCCTTGAGAATGCGGAACGCTTCGAGCACGGCCACCGCGCCGTCAGCGTTATCGGTCGCACCCGTCCCGGCATGCCATGAATCGAGATGCGCTCCCATCATGACAATCTGGTTCCTTAGTGCAGGATCCGTGCCAGGAATCTCCGCGAGAACGTTGTAGGAATTGCGATCGTCGAGGAAACGCGACTGAAGATTGACGCGCAGGCGAACCGACACGTTTTGCTGCAGCAGGCGGGCGACGAGATTGTAATGCTCGCCGGCCAGCACGATCTTCGGCAGCGTATCGGTCGTGCTCTCGCGGCTCGCGGCGGCGACGAACACCGTGCCCTGCATGCCGCGGCTCGGCTTGAGCAGCACGGCGGCACCTGCGGTCTGAAGGTCCGCCGGCGTCGGCGCGCCGCCCTGCCGGCCACCACCGGCACCGCGCGCGCCGCGCTGACCCGTCCCGGGCGGCGGCTGCGGCACGTCGGGCTGCGTCGCGGGCGCCACGCGATCCGTCGAGATGAAATTCGCGACGATCGGCTGCTGCAGGACGACCGCGCCCTTGAGCTGCGCGGACATGGCCCGAATCTCGTCGGCCGATTTGCCGGCGAGCATCACCGCGGGCGCGACGATCTCGCCCGGCGTCGACGGGCTCCACGCTTCGGCGTACCCGAGGAGTGGCATGTAGCGAGGCTCGACCATCTCGATCGTCAGCTTGTCGAGCTGCCAGCCGCGGCCGAACTCCCACGGTTCGAGCCGCGCGTTCGACAGGCCGTACCTCGTCGCGGTGTCGCGCATGAAATCGGCGGCGCGCTTGTGCGCGGGCGACGCGGTCAGCCGCGGACCGATCGTGTCCACGAGCACCCTGAAGACCGGCTCGACCTGCGATCGATTCAGGCCTTCGTCTCTGATCTTCGCCAGCATCGCCGCATCGACGGGCTCCTGCGCCGGCCACGCCGCGACGCCGATGACGGTCGTCAGACACCCGACGGCAATCGCTGCAACGTTCTTGGTCACTGCATCCTCCGCTCCGGCGAACCCGGGGAACCCCTCACTTCAAGTAGATGCCGTTGAACAGAAAATGAAACGTCCCGTACGGCTGCGCTCGTTGGAGGATGTCCGCGCCAAAGAGCAGCACGCGGCCCTTGCCGACGCTCGCGTCGACCGCGATCACGCCGCCGTCCAGATACGCCTGGCCCCACGCCCAGCCGCTCCTGAGCGGCGTCTTCGAGTCGAACCAGGCGACCGCTTTCACGCCGCGCGCGGCCGCGTCGGGCCCGAGCGTCCACACCGGGCTGTTGTCGAAGAACACGTCCGTGTCGGTTTTCATGCCCGCGGCAACCGGGCTCGTCGTATCCACGTGCGCGCGCAACACCGAACCTGGCGCGTAGAACTTGGTCTCGGGTAACGGCTGGCCGTTTTCGACAAGGTGATTCTCGACCGGCAGGTTCAAGTAGGCCGCGAGGTTCGTCGCCGAGCGGCCGATCGCGATGGCCGTGCCGCCTGCCTCGATGAACTGCTTGATCTGTGGGAGCGTACGGTCGAGCGTGACCGAGCCGACCTGATGCTGGTATTCCGCCGGAATCGGGAGCGATCCCGAGCCGGCGCCCGCACCGCCTCCGCCGCCCGGGGCGCCGCCGCCGCGTCCCCCGCGGCCGCCACCTGCGGCGGGGATCGCGCCTTCGACGAAGATCAGCGTGTCGTACCTGGCGTTGAGGTTGCCGGCATCGAGCTCCGGTGCGAAGACTCGCGTGAACGGGAACTCGAACTGCTCCAGAATCCAGCGCGCCCAGCCGGCGTCGATCGAGCCGCCGTACTGGTCCCACAGGCCGATGCGCGGGTTGCGGAGCGGCATGCCCGGGGTCGCCGCGGGGACTGCCGCGAAATCCACGCCGCGCTCTGACGCGACCTTCTGAAGTACGGGCATCGAAGCCGGCGACGACTCGACGAGAAAGATGTCGCCCTGCCGCGTGACCGGCAGCCCGGCCGCGAGCAGGCGATTTGCCGCGACGAACGCGTCGAGCTGGCGGACGTTCGCTCCCACGACGCCGCGCGCGGTCGGGGAACCCACGCCGACCTTCCCGGCAAGCGGCTTGGCGTTCCACTCGGGAATCACGACAAACGGCCCGGTGAAGCTCTCCAGAATCCGGTCGAACTCCACGCCCATCTGATACGCGAGCGTCCAGCCGGCGTTGTCGTACGGCCGCTGCGGCGGACCGCCCGGCACCGGGAAGTTGTCCGGGTGATCCTGCGGCTCGAACATGTCCATCACGTGCGGCCGGAAGGCCTGCGCCGTGAAAACGACGTAGGAGTTGGCGGGATAGGCTTTGCCCTGCACGGTGAAGTCGCGCGTCGCGCGCTGGACCGTGACGCCCGTTTCGAGCAGCGCGTTCACGAACTTGGTCGCGGTCGGAAAGTCGGCCTGATTCGCCGGAATGATGAACGCACGCGGGTCGCGGTCCTCCGGCTTGTGCAGCGCCGCCCACAGCGCATCGTCGCTCCCGCCGCGACCGCCGCGGCCGCCGCCGCGCCCACCGCCCGCGGCGCCCGCCCCGGCCCCCGCGCCGCTCGCGGCCATCGCCGCCTGCACCGCCGCGAACCGATGTGGCCGCGGCGTCCACGTGTCCTGGCTGCCGCGCTCGATCGAGTGCTTCGCCATGACGTACCGGTTGTAGAGAAAGTTCTCTTTCATCTTCGACGCGATGTCGAGGATCGCGAGGTTGCAGGAGATCGAATAGTCGACCGACTGGCGGAAGTGCCACTCCTGCGGCGCGATGGGATACGCGATGTCGCTCGTGGGCAGCTGCCGGTCCATCACGAGTGGGATGCGGGTCGGCGTCGGGCTGCCGATCATCTCGGTGAGGATCGCGATCGTGTTGTGAAACGCCGCCGTGTTGCGGATGCCGCCGTTCCACCAGCCGTCATAGGGACCACCGGACCGCATCGTCGCGCCCGGCTTACCCTCGGCCGCGAGCCGCGTGTGCAGGGCATTGCCGATCTGCTCGATCCCGAGGACGACGAGGGGATCCTCGTTGTAGTTGAACGGATCGCGCAGCGGCGGTGAATAGAGCACGGTGCCTGCAGGGCCGCTCTGGTGATGGTTGTACAGAATCTGCGGGAACCATTCGCGATAGAGCACGCGATTCATGTTCTCGGTCTCGGCCTGCGTCGAGGCGAAGAAATCGCGGTTGTTGTCGTGGCCGATGTACTTCTGGTACAGCTCTGGCAATCCCGCCAGCGTGCGCTGCTGCGGATCGGGATTGCGCATGTACCAGTTCGCGACGAGGTCGTTGCCGTCGGGATTGGCGTGGACGAACAGGATGATGACGTCGTCCAGGATGCGCATCGTCTCCGGATCGGTGCGGCTCACCATCTGGTAGACCATCTCGCCGAGCTGCTGGGCGCCAAGCGTCTCGGTGGCGTGCAGGCCGCCGTCGATCCAGACGACGGCCTTGCCGTCGCGCGCGAGGGCGCGCGCGGCGGCATCGTCGGCGATGCCGTCAGCGAGCGCCAGGCGGCGCGAGATGTCCTGGTAGCGCGCGAGGTTCCTGTGGTTGGCGGGCGACGTGACGATCGCCATCAACTGGGTGCGGCCCTCAGCCGTGGTGCCGATCGGCTGGACGGTGATCCGATCCGACTCGGTGGCGAGCTTCTTCCAGTAGTCGGCGATCTGCTGATAGGTGGCGAGAAAGTAGTCCTCGCCGAAGCCGTGGCCGAACTGCTCGTTGGGGGCGGTGATGTGGGCGGCGCGCTGGGCGTGCGGTACCGGCGCCACGGCGACGAGCAGCAGGACGATGAGCAGCAGGAGGCGTCTCGTCATGCGCGTAGTGTAAGGGGGACGGGGCTTTTTTCCACAGAATGGGCCAAAATGGGGACGGAGCTCGACCCACGAGCTCCGTCCCCCGACCGGCCCATTCTGTGGAAAAAAGCCCCGTCCCCCGCCTCGACATCTGGCTCGACGTCGCCTGTCTGTTCAAGACGCGATCGGAGGCGCAGAAGGCGTGCCGCGGCGGGAAGGTCGACGTCAACGGTCAGGCAGCCAAACCGCATCGCGACATCCGCCCGGGCGACGTCATCGAGATCACCCGCCCGCTCGGCCGCCGGCAGCGCGTGCGCGTCGTCGCCCTCGCCGATCGCCACATTCCCAAGGCCGACGCGCGACGCCTCTACGAGGACATCTCGCCGCCGCCGTCGCCCGAGGAGCAGGCGCTCCTCGATCTCATCCGCCTTGCCGGGCCCCGCCGGCCGCGCGCCCCCGTGGCCGCGCCCGACCGCCGCGAGCGCCGGCGCCTGCGCCGGATGAAAGAAGGCGATGGCTAGGCTCGCGCGATCCGGGTGATATACTTTGGTGTTTCTGGCCCGCGGAATGGGCCTGATTGAGCGGGACACGGTCCCGGCAGCGAGGACACAGGAGTGGCCACCCGACACGCATCGGCAGTGAAAGCCCACCGCCAGACTCTCACCCGCACGCAGCACAACCGCGAGTTGCGCGCCAAGCTCCGCACGGGCCTGAAGCAGATCCGGATCGCGATTGACGCCGGCGACTCGGCCAAGGCCAAGGCCGCCCTGAGCGCGACGTTCTCCCTGATCGACAAGATGGCCGGCAAGGGCATCATCCACGACAACGCCGCCGGCCGCTACAAGTCGCGGCTCGCGAAGCGCGTCGGCGCGTCGAAGTAGCGCCGGCCGCGCCTACCGGCGCGCTCCCCACCGGCGGTCGGGCAACGGCCGGCCGGTCAACTCCACAATCAACCGCTCGACGAGCACGCGCTCGTCACCGCCGGAGCTCTTGAGCGCGAGGTCCGTCCGCAGGAGCGCGTCAATCGCCGGCCGGACGCGATCGGCGTCGCCCTCGGCCAGCCGGTTCGACACCCACCAGCGCAGCTGCCCGACCAGTGCATGCGGAGAATCCCCGCGATCGAGGCGCACCCCGGCCTCGCGCAGCGCCCGCGCCGTGTCGCCGGCGGCGATCGCGTTGACGACGGCCCACTCGTCCTCGACGGTCACGTTGGCCGTCACGATCTCGTCGACGTCCTCGCGCGAGATTCGCGCCTGCCCCTCGGTGTACAGCAGCAGCCGCTCGATGTCACCGCGCAGCCGATTGATGTCGCCTCCGGCGCGGTCGACCAGCACGGCCAGCACGCGCGGATCGAGCGTCCGGCCCTGCTCGGTCAGCTCGCGGGCGATCTGATCGACTGCCGCCGCGCGCGTCTCGCGCCGCCCGCCCGAACCGTCGGCCGTGAGGCCCGCGAACTCCGTGACCGCCGCTTTGTCGAGCAGCCGCTTCGTGAGCCGGCGCCCCCGATCGATGTCCGTTGCCACGAACACCAGCGTCGTCGAGGGCACCGGCGATTCGAGATACGCCTCGAGCGGACCGAGGTCCGCGGCCTCGGACGACTCGGTGTCGTCGGCCGGCGATTCCGTCTCGGTCGCCTTGGACGCGCGCCTCGGCTTGAGGAAGCGCTCGGCACGGAGCACGATCACGATGCGCCGGTCGCCCAGCATCGGGAAGATGCGCGCGGCCGCCGCAATGTCGATCGGTCCCCCGCCGGATTCGCCGGCGTACACGCGCTCGACGGCGAACGGCCGGTCGGCTTCGTCCACGGTCGCCTCGACGAGATCGACCATGCGCTCGACGAGCCTCACGTCCTCGCCGACGAACAGATGCACCGGATCCAGCTGACGGTTCTTGATCCGCTTTTCGAGGGCAGGCAGGTCGACTCTCGGCACGCGCGCCGCCTCAGAACGCCTCGAGAATGGAGGTCACGACCGAGCGCGCGAAGCTCTTCGAGAGCCGATCGAGGGCGTTCGCGTCGTTCCGGAAGAACGACGACGCATCAGCGCCCACGGCGTTGGACGTCACGTCGTACTCGTCGCGGAACAGCAGCGCCGGATTGGACCACAGCACCTTGTTGTTGTCGTGCACGTCGTGAAACTCCACATTGGCCGTGACGGTGACGACGTACCGCGTCGCCTGGTGGTTGGCGTTGAAGTTGGAGACGACGTAGGTGACCGCCGTAATCGTCGCGGTCAGGACCGCGTCGGCGCCGGTCGTGTCCGGATTGATGGTGTACTTGCCGTGGCTCTGGAACTCCTCGCGCACCGCCTTGGTCAGCACCTGATCCATGTCCGGCGTCTGCGACTGGTTGACGAAGAGCGGGATGCCGATGACTTTGATGGACGCAGGCAGGGTGTTGCCGCGTCCCGCCAGCGCGTATCCGCACGCCGGCAGCAGCGCCCCGGCCAACCCGATCGCCGTCAGCCCGCGCCAGACACGCATGCGACCTGCCGCCATCATCTCACGACAATGCTCACGAGGCGCCCGCGTGCCACGATGACCTTGGCCACCTGCCGGCCGGCGAGATGCGGTTGGATGGCCGGTGCGTGGACGGCGGCCGCTTCGATTTCGGTGTCGCTGGCGTCGGCCGGCACGGTCACGCGCCCGCGCACCTTGCCGTTGACCTGCACGGGAATCTCGACCTCGTCCTCGCGCGCGACCGCTTCGTCATAGGCCGGCCAGCCCGCCGCGACCACGCCGCCCGCGTGGCCGAGCCGCTCCCACAGCTCCTCGGACAGATGCGGCGTGAACGGTGACAACAGGAGCACAAGGGCCTCGACCGCCTCGCGAAGCACGGAGGCCGTCTCGCGCCTGTTGATCGTGGCCGGCGGCTCGTCGTCACGGCCCGTCGGACGGATGCCTCGCCGGTCGCAGAACGCATACAGCTCGTTGACGAGCTCCATCATCGCGGAAATCGCCGTGTTCAAGTGCATGCGCGGGTCGATGTCGCCGGTCACGCGCTTGATCGTCTGGTGCGTCGCACGCCTCAGCGCGCGCTCCTCGCCATCGAGCGCCAGTCCCGTGGGCGCCGCGGCATTCTTCACCGCCGTGATGAGATGCTCGACCATTCGCCACACCCGGCTCAGGAATCTGAACGCGCCCTCGAGTCCGGCGTCGGTCCATTCAACTTCCTTCTCCACGGGCGCGACGAACATCACGTACATGCGCAGCGCGTCGGCACCGTATTTCTCGACCATGTCGTCCGGATCGACCGTGTTGCCGACGGACTTCGACATGACCTTGCCCTGGTTGAGCACCATGCCCTGCGTCAGCAGGCGGGCAAACGGCTCGGCGATCGTGACCAGGCCGAGATCGCGGAACACGCGGCTGATGAAGCGCGAGTAGATCAGGTGCAGGATCGCGTGCTCGACGCCGCCGCTGTAGAAATCGACGGGCCCCCAGTAGGCGACCTTGGCCGGATCGAACGGCATCGCGCGGTTGGTCGCGTCGCAGAAGCGGTAGTAGTACCACGACGAGTCGACGAACGTGTCCATCGTGTCCGTCTCCCGCCTGGCAGGCTGGCCGCACGTCGGGCACGCCACGTTGACGAACTCGGGCACGTGCGCCAGCGGCGAGTCGCCCCGCCCGGTAAATTCGACCACCCTTGGCAGTACGACCGGCAGCTGCTCGTCGGGCACGGGCACCAGGCCGCACGACGGGCAGTAGATCATGGGGATCGGCGTGCCCCAGTAGCGCTGGCGCGAGATGCCCCAGTCCTTCAGGCGGTACTGCACCGTGCCCTGGCCGAGGCCGCGGTCCGCCGCCGCCTGCGTCATCTTCGCGCGCGCCTCGTCCGACGCCAGGCCGGAGAACGGTCCGGACGCGACCAACACCCCGTCGTTCGAGACCGCCTCGGTCAGGTGCGCGGCGTCGGGCGCCGGGCCCTCCACGGGCTTCACGACGACGACGATCGGGAGCGCGTACTTTCCGGCGAACGCGAAGTCCCGCTCGTCGTGCGCCGGCACGCCCATCACCGCGCCCGTGCCGTAGTCGCCGAGCACGAAGTTCGCCACCCAGATCGGCACGGGCTGGCCCGTAAACGGATTGATCGCGGTCCGTCCCGTGTCGAAGCCCTCCTTCTCGACCTCGCCCATCAGCCGCGCGGTGCGATCCTGCGCGCGGAACGCCGCGGCGTGCGCGCGGAATCCCGCCGGGTCCGGCGACGCGGCGGCGAACTGCTCGACCAGCGGGTGCTCGGGCGCCAGCAGCACGAACGTCGCGCCGTAGATCGTGTCGATCCGCGTCGTGAAGACCTCGATCGAGGCGTCGCCACCAGCGACGCTGCCCGGCGGCTGCACGATTGAAAACCGGACGCGCGCGCCCTCGGATCGGCCGATCCAGTTGCGCTGCATCGTCAGGACCTTGTCCGGCCAGTCCTTCAACTGGTCGAGCGTGTCGACGAGCTCATCGGCGTACTGCGTGATGCGCAGCGACCACTGTTCCAGCTCGCGCGTGGTGACCGGGTTCTTGCAGCGCCAGCACAGGCCGTTCTCCACCTGCTCGTTGGCCAGCACCGTCTGGTCGGTCTCGCACCAGTTGACGGTGGACCGCTTGCGGTACGCGAGCCCGCGCGCGAACATGCGGGTGAAGAGCCACTGATTCCAGTGGTAGTACTCGGGCAGGCACGTGGCGATCTCACGGCCCCAGGCGTAGCTGATCCCGAGCCGCTGCAGCTGGCCCTTCATGTGGGCGATGTTCTCGAGCGTCCACGTCTCGGGATGGACGTTGTTCTTGATGGCCGCGTTCTCCGCCGGCATGCCGAACGCGTCCCAGCCGAACGGGTGCAGGACGTTGTAGCCCCGCATCCGCATCGTCCGCGCCATGATGTCGCCGATCATGTAGTTGCGGACGTGGCCGACGTGGGCGTGGCCCGACGGATACGCGAACATCTCGAGGCAATAGAACTTCGGACGCGACCGGTCCTCGGTCACCTCGAACGCACGACTGGCCGTCCAGCGCGCCTGCCACTTCTGTTCGATGTCTCTCGGTGTGTACATGAAGGCGTGCACTCAATCTAACACGCGAATCGTGCCCTCCAGGCACTCGCGGAGCGCGCCGAGGTGATAGCCGCCCTCGGTGACGAACGCGATGCGCCGGCCGCACACGCGTGTCGCCACGTCGTCGAGGCGCGCCACGACGCCCGTGTAGCCCGACGTCGTCAGGCGCAGGCCGCCGAGCGGATCGAGCTCGTGCGCGTCGAATCCGGCGGACACCAGAATCACCTGAGGCTGAAAGCGCTCGAGCGCGGGGACGACCAGCGATCCGTACGCCGCTTCGAACTCGGTGTCGCCGGCGCCCGCGGGCATGGGGACGTTGAGTGTGAAGCCCTCCCCGGCCCCCGCGCCGACCTCGCTGGCGGCGCCGGTCCCCGGGTAGTAGGGAAACTGGTGGCTCGACACGAAGAACACCGTGGGATCCTCGTAGAAGACCGCCTGCGTCCCATTGCCGTGATGCACGTCGATGTCGACGATGGCGACGCGCGCGGCTCCCTCGGCGCGCAGGGCCGCGGCCGCGACGGCGATGTTGTTGAACAGGCAGAAGCCCATGGCCCGCTCGGGCTCGGCGTGGTGGCCCGGCGGACGCACGAGCGCGAGCGTGGGCTCCGCGGACTGCCAGGCGTGGCGCGCGGCCTCGATCGCCGCGCCGGCCGCCAGCAGCGCCACCTCGTGCGACTCCGGGCTGGTGAACGTATCCGGGTCGAGCATGGTCGCGCGTCCGGCGGTCGCGGCCATGCGGTCGAGGTACGCGGCCGGATGCACGCGCGCGAGCTCGTCGCGCGTCGCCGCCCGCGGCGCACGCACGACGCCGCCCTGGCGTGCGACCTCCGCGGCCACCGCGTCGAACAGCTCGGCGCGTTCGGACCGCTCGGGATGTCCCGGCGGCGTGACGTGATCTGCAAATCGAGGCGTCGCGAACAGCATCATGGGTGCACGTCGAGCATATCAAGCGCCTTGGCCTCGAGTCGCCCGAGCGTGTGCTCGAGCAGCTGGCGCGTGCGCTCGATGACGGCTTCGTCCGCCCTCGGCGGCACCTCGATCGGCGCGCCGATGGCGATCGCCACGTCACTGCCCGGCTTCGGCACCTGGTGGCGGTCCCAGCTCTTGATCGTCCAGAACGCCGCCGCCTCGATGTGAAACGGCACGACGGGGTTGCCCGTCGCGCTCGCGAGCCAGATCGCGCCCGGCTGGGCCACGCGCGCCGGACCGCGCGGCCCGTCAACGGTGAAGGCCGCCGGACGGCCGCTCGAAAGGTCGCGCTTCAGCTGGACGAGCGCGCGCACGCCGCCGCGCGAGGTCGATCCGCGCGCGGTCCCGTACCCGAACCGCCTGATGATGCGCGCGATCCACTCGCCGTCGAAGTTCTCGCTGGTGATGACGACGATGCCGCGGTCGCGGAAGTAGAGCGTGGCCGCGAGAATCCGCCCGTGCCAGAACGCGAAGATCGGCGGCCGGCCGCTGCGCTCGACGGCCGCCAGGTGATCGGCGCCGGACTCGCGCCACGTGTACGTGCCGCCCAGGGCTTCGATGAGCGGCGTGCCAATCGCCGCGATCGCGGCGGCCTCGAATCGCTTGCGCGCCGAGAGCGTCACATGCCTTCGTACTGGGGACCTTCGCCGCCCTCGGGAGGCACCCAGTCGATGATCTGATACGGATCCATGATGTCGCACGTCTTGCAGTGCACGCAGTTGGATGCGTTGATGTGCAGCTTCTTCCCGCCCTGGCCGTCGTCCACCATCTCGTACACGTTCGCCGGACAGAACCGCGTGCACGGGTTGCCGAACTCGACGCGGCATTTCGTCCGGCAGATGTCGAGGTCGTGGACGATCAGGTGCGAGGGTTCGTCCTCCCGATGCCGCGTGCCCGAGAAGTGCACGTTCGTCACCTTGTCGAACGTGAGCTGGCGATCGATCTTGACGGCGGGCGGGGCGTCGAGCGACGGCGGCCGGCCCTCGTAGTAGTTGAACAACGATTCCATGCGCTCGTAGCCGGCCCGCGCCGGCATCGGATCGGGAAACCACCAGCCGCGCGTCCCGAGCGCGAACCCCGCGTACATCACGCCCGCCGCCAGCCCGTGCTCGAACGCCTGGTGCACGTTGCGCACCGGATACAGCTCGCGCCGGACGTCGCTCGCGTCGATCTTTTCCTGATACCGCTTCAGGCGCGCTGCCGAGACATCCCCGGCCCGCACGGCCTCGAACGCGGTCTCCGCGGCGAGCATGCCGGTCCGCATCGCGAGATGAATGCCCTTGAGCCGCATCGAGTTCATGAAGCCGGCGGCATCGCCCGCGATCAGCCCGCCGTCCATGTGCACGCGCGGCACCGTGTGCCACCCGCCTTCGGGCAGCGCCTTCGCGCCGTAGCGCACCATCTTCCCGCCCGCGAGCAGTCCGGACACAAACGGGTGCCGCTTGAACCGCTGGAACGTCAAGTGCGGATCGAACATCGGATCCTTGTAGTCCAGCCCCGTGACGAATCCGACGGAGAGCAGCCCGTCCGGCATCGCGTAGATGAAGGCGCCGCCGAACTCCTCCGAGCGCAGGGGGTAACCCATCGTGTGAATCACGTGGCCCGCAGGCAGGCGATCGGGCGGGACCTCCCACAGCTCCTTGATCCCGATCGCGTAGAGCTGCGGCAGGCGGCCGTCGAGCTTCAGCCTCGAGACCAGCGTCTTCGTCAGGTTGCCGCGCACGCCGTCGCAGAAGATCGTGAGTTTGGCACGCACGTCGACGCCCGGCTCGAATGTGGACTTGCGCCCGCCGTGCTTATCGAGGCCGCGGTCGCCCGTGCGGACTCCGACCACGCGATCGTCTTCGAACAGCACCTCCGACGCCGCGAAGCCGCTGAACATGTCCACGCCGGCGGCCTCGACCTGGCCCGCCAGCCACTTGACGAGCTTGTTGAGCGAGATGATGTAGTTGCCGTGGTTCCGGAGCGGCGGCGGCGTGACGGGAAACCGCAGCTTCCCTCGCTCGGTCAGGAAGTAGACGTCGTCGTGATGGACGGGACTCGCGAGCGGCGCGCCCCTGGCTTCAAAGTCGGGCACCAGGTCCTTGAGCGTGCGCGGATCGAGCACCGCGCCCGACAGCTCGTGCGCGCCGGGTTCGCGCGCCTTGTCGAGCACGGCGATGCTCAGGGGATCGCCGCCGTTGGCCTTCTGAAGCTGGGCGAGGCGAAGCGCTGCCGACATCCCGGCAGGCCCGCCTCCCACGATGAGGATGTCGAGGTCGAGCGTCTCGCGGTCGGACACGGGATGATCATATAGGGGGTTCCGTGGGGTTCCCGGGGGTTCCCCAAGGTCCCAGGGGGTTCCTCGGGGTTCCCCCCGTGGGGTTCCTCGCAGCCTGCTGACAGCGTCGTGTCAGGAGCCTCGGCCGCCGCCACTCGAAACGATGATGGCGTGTGCTAGTACTGGAGCCACCTGCCCATGACCGAACCTCGTGGCGATTTGAGCTGGGCCCATCCCCTGGTACGCGATTGGTTCGTCGGCCGGTTCGGCACCCCGACGGAGCCCCAGGTGATGGGCTGGCCGCACATCCTGGCGGGTCGAAGCACGCTCATTTCGGCGCCCACGGGCTCGGGCAAGACGCTGACGGCGTTCCTCGCCTGCCTCGACGGCCTGGTGCGGCAGGCCGCGGACGGAACGCTCGCGAACCGCACGGAAGTGCTCTACGTCTCGCCGCTCAAGGCGCTCGGCAACGACATCCAGAGGAATCTCGACGGACCGCTCGCCGAAATCCTCCGCCTCGCTCGGGAGCGCGGCCTCGAGCTGCCCGAGATTCGGACGGCCGTGCGCACCGGGGACACGCTGATGCCCGCGCGCCGCGCGATGATCGAGCGGCCGCCCCACATTCTCGTGACGACCCCCGAATCGCTGTACATCCTGCTCACCGCCGAGAAGAGCCGGGCGGTCCTGCGGAGCGTGCGAACGGTGATCGTGGACGAGATCCACGCCGTCGCCGACGACAAACGCGGCGCGCATCTGTCGCTCTCGCTCGAGCGCCTCGAGGCGCTCTCCTCCGGGCCGGTGACGCGGATCGGCCTCTCGGCGACGCAGAAGCCCATCGAGCTCGTCGCGCAGTTTCTTTCGGGCGCCGGCCGCGCCGAGCCGGTCGTCGTCCAGGTCGCGCCCCGCCGGGAGCTCGATCTCGCCGTCGAGGTGCCGAGAGCCGAGCTGGGCCCGGTCGCCACGCACGAGCTGTGGGGCGAAGTGGCCGATCGGATCGCCGAGCTCGTTCGCGCGCACCGGTCGACGCTCGTGTTCGTCAACACGCGCCGGCTGGCGGAGCGCGTGTGCCACCAGCTCTCCGAGCGGCTCGGCCCCGGGGTCGTCGCCGCGCATCACGGCAGCCTGGCACGCAAGACGCGCCTCGAGGCTGAGACCCGGCTGAAGGCCGGCGAGCTGCGCGCGCTCGTCGCGACGGCATCGCTCGAGCTCGGCATCGACATCGGGACGGTCGACCTCGTCTGTCAGGTCGGATCGCCGCGGTCGATTGCCGTCGCGGTCCAGCGCATCGGCCGGGCGGGCCACTGGCGCGGCGCCGTGCCCAAGGGCCGGCTGTTCGTGACGACGCGCGACGAGCTGGTCGAATGCGCGGCGCTGGTCCTGGCGATTCGGCGCGGCGATCTCGACGCGCTCGTGATCCCCGACGCCCCGCTCGACGTGCTCGCGCAGCAGATCGTCGCGATGTGCGCGGCCGAGGACTGGCAGGAGGACGACCTCTTCGCGGCGGTCCGGCGCGCCCATCCGTACCGCGAGCTGCCCCGCCAGACGTTCGACGAAATCGTCGAGATGCTCGCGCAGGGCATCGCGGCCAGGCGCGGCCGCTACGGCGCGTACCTGTTTCGCGATCGTGTCAACGGACGCGTGCGCGGCCGCCGCGGCGCGCGTCTGGTCGCCATCACCAACGGCGGCGCGATCCCAGACACCGCGCTCTACACCGTCGTCGCGGAGCCCGAGGGCACGGTCGTCGGCACGGTCGACGAGGACTTCGCCGTCGAGAGCATGGCGGGCGACGTCATGCTGCTCGGCAACATGTCGTGGCGCATCCGGCGCGTCAGCGTGGCCGGCCGGATGCTGGTCGAGGACGCGCACGGCGCGTCGCCGACGATTCCCTTCTGGCGCGGCGAGGCGCCGGCCCGCACGCCCGAGCTGTCCCGGCACGTCGCGGAGGTCCGAGAAACGGTCAGCCGGCTCGCGCCGGAGGCCAAGCCCGGCGCCGCCGCGGCCGGCGCACCCGCGGTGACGGAGGTCCTCGCGTGGCTCGGCGAACAGTGCGGCCTCGACCGCTCCGGCGCCGAGCAGGCCGTGGACTACATCGTCACGGGGCGCGCGATCCTGGGCGCCGTGCCGACGGAGACGACGATCGTCGCCGAGCGCTTCTTCGACGAAGGCGGCGGGATGCAGCTCGTGATCCATTCGCCGCTCGGCGCGCGGATCAACAAGGCGTGGGGACTCGCCCTCCGCAAGCGCTTCTGCCGGTCGTTCAACTTCGAGCTGCAGGCGGCCGCCACCGACAACGGCATCAACATCGCGCTCGCCGAGCAGCACAGCTTTCCGCTCGCCGACGTGTTCCACTACCTGAAGCCCGCCACGGCGCGCGAGGTGCTCGAACAGGCCGCGCTCGCGTCGCCGATCTTCGGCGCGCGGTGGCGCTGGGATGCCGGCCGCGCGCTCGCGCTCCAGCGCTTTCAGCACGGCAAGAAGGTGCCGATTCACCTTCAGCGCCTGCGATCCGACGACCTGCTCGCTTCGGTGTTTCCCGACGTCGCGGCGTGTCAGGAAAACATCGAGGGCGACATCCAGATCCCGAATCACCCGTTGATTCGCGAGGTGATGAAGGACGTGCTGACGGAAGCGATGGATCTCGACGGTCTCATCGCGCTGCTCGAGCGCATCGCGGGCGGCGCGATTCGCTGCGTCGCCGTCGACACGCCGGTGCCGTCGGTGTTCTCGCACGAGATCCTGAACGCCAATCCGTACGCGTACCTCGACGACGCCCCGCTGGAAGAGCGGCGGGCGCGGGCGGTGGAGATGCGCCGCACGCTGCCCGAGACGGTGCTCTCGGAGATCGGCCGGCTCGACCCGGCGGCCATCGCCCAGGTGTGCGAGGACGCCTGGCCGGAGCTGCGGGACGCCGACGATCTCCATGACGCCCTGCAGACGCTCGTCGCGTGGCCGGAGGGGTTTGCCGCGCGGCCGACGGACGGCTGGACCGCGTTCTTCGACGGCCTCGCGCGCGAGCATCGGGCCGCGCGAGCGACGCGCGACGGCCGCGCGTGGTGGGTCGCCGCCGATTGCGCCAAGACCTTCGGAGTGTTGTTCCCAGGCGCGCGCTTCGACCACCCGTTGCCCGAGATCGAGACGGCCGTGCCATCCCGCACCGATGCCCTGGTCCGCCTCGTCCAGGGCTGGCTCTCGCACTGCGGACCGGCGACGGCGGATGAGCTCGCCGGCTGGCTCGGGCTGCCACGCACGGACATCGATGAAGCGCTCCTCCGGCTCGAGGCCGGCGGATGGGCGTTGCGCGGCCGCTTCCGCGGCCCCGGCGCCGCGTCAGAGGGCAAGGGGCAGAAGGCAGAGGTCGATGAATGGTGCGAGCGCCGGCTGCTTGCGCGGATCCACCGGCTGACGCTCGGCACGCTGCGGCGCGAGATCGCGCCCGTGACGGCGGCGGAGTTCATGCGCTGGCTGCTGAACTGGCAGCACGTTGCGCCCGGGTCGCACGTGCCGGGCGAGCGCGGCGCGCTCGAGGTGATCGCGCAGCTGCAGGGATTCGAGGCGCCCGCCAACGCGTGGGAGCGGCACATCCTCGGCCGCCGCGTCCGCGACTACGATCCGGCGGATCTCGATCGCCTGTGTCTCACCGGCGCGGTCGGCTGGGGCCGGCTGTCGCCGCATCCGGCCACGGTCGAGGTCGCGCCGCACGCGGCTCGGCGCGTCGTGCCGACCAGCGTCGCGCCGATCGCCTTCTTCGTCCGCGACGACGCCGCCTGGATGGCGCCGCGCCGGCGAACCGGCGACGAGTCGAGCGCCGCGGGCCTCAGCCATGGCGCGCGCGACGTGCTGAGCCAGCTCCATCGAGCCGGCGCGTCGTTCTTCGCTGACATCGTGCGCGGAACTGGCCGACTGAAGGCGGAAGTCGAGACCGCGCTGTGGGAACTGGTCGCGGCGGGCCTCGTCACGGCCGACGGCTTCGACAATCTCCGCGCGCTCATCGACCCGCGCCGGCGGGCGGGCCACGGATCGGGAAAGACCGCGCGACCGCGCCACAGCGCCGGCCGCTGGTCGCTGCTGCACGCGGCCTCTCCGGCCGAGCCGGCGGACTCCCGCGAGGCGCTCTGCTGGATGCTCCTCAAGCGCTACGGTGTCGTGTTCCGCGACCTGGTCGTCCGCGAAAGCGTCCTGCCCGCGTGGCGCGAGCTCCTGATCGCCTTCCGGCGGCTCGAGGATCGTGGCGAGGTGCGAGGCGGACGATTCGTCGGCGGATTCATCGGCGAGCAGTTCGCGCTGCCGATGGCGGTCGAG
This sequence comes from Vicinamibacterales bacterium, assembly GCA_035519535.1. GTDB lineage: Bacteria > Acidobacteriota > Vicinamibacteria > Vicinamibacterales > SCN-69-37 > DATEGZ01. The sequence continues at coordinate 44,446 of DATIWF010000083.1, forward strand.
TCCCTTCGTGCGATGCGCCATCGCCCGCCGGCGGACGAGGTCGTCACGGTGTCGGCGGCCGATCCGCTCAACCTCGTCGGCATCGTGGTGCCCGGCGAGCGGGTGCCCGCGCTGTCGGGCCGCGCCGTGACTTTCCGCGACGGCGTGCCGGTCGCGCCCGACGCCGCGGCGTCAGCCCCGGCGCTGACGGCGGCCTCGTAGCCGACGGCCCCTCGCTAGCCGCCGAAGTACCCCTGGCGCGCCGCCACCTCGTAGGCGCCCGGCCGCGAGATCCTCACCTTGATGTCGTGCCAGCCCTCCCGGGCGACGCCGCGCGGCGTGTAATAGAGCACGTACCCATGGCGAAACGCCTCGACGGCGAGCTTGAACGCGGAGACGACGTCAGCCGGAGCCTGGTCGGGAGGATAGAGGGCGCCGCCGGTCCGGGCGGCGGCGGCCGCCAGCGCGTCGAACGCCGGATTGGGCGACGGCACCGGCACGCCCGGCACCTTCACGAGCACGATGTGCAGCACGGCGTCGCTGCGGCTGGCGATCGCCGGGATCGCGCCGTAGCCGAGAACGCTCGCGTTGTCGTACCCGTCAGTGAAGACGAACACGAGATGCCGGCGATCGGGGCGCGGCGCGCGCGCGAGCGCGGCCAGCATCGCATCGAGGAGCGACGTCATGTTGCCGAGTCGAATGCTGTCCACCGGCACCCGACGGTTCGCCGGCTGCATGGCCACCGCCTCACGCACGTCGGTGTCGAACGTGATGAGCCGGATCTGCTCGTCCGGGCGCAGCTGGTCCGCCATCCGCCGCACGTCGGACTTGAAGCGATCGAGGCTGCGAATCACGCTGCCGCTCGTGTCGACGACCATGGTCACGTCGGCCGACACCTTGTCGGCGGACACTGCCGAGATGTCCTGGCGCACGCCGTTGTCGGTGAGCTCGAAATCCGCGGCGCTGAGGTTCGTGACGACCGAGCGTGCGGTGTGGACCGAGACCTGCACGGGCACGAGGTCGCTCACCGATCGAAAGGTCGGCTGCTGCGGCGCCGCCGCGGCTGCGGTCAGGGCGACGAGCACCAGCGCGGCGGCGACGAGCGGGGGCGCTGTCACTTGATCGCCTCGCGAAGCTGGGCGACGAGCTTCGGATAGAGACGCAGATCGCCGCGCGGGTATTGCCGCCAGGGATCGTCGCCGGCCGGCGGCGCCTTGAGAAATCCTTCCACCGTCGTCTCGGCGTCGGCCATGCGGCCCTGCGTCATGAAGAGCGTCGCAAGCAGCATCGAGGCGGACCGCGCATGGGGCACCACGCCCAGCGCCGACTGGTAGCCGCGGACCGCATCATCGGCGCGGCCGGCCGACGCGTCGGTCCAGGCCAGGGACAGCCGGGCGAGGTACGCAACGAACGGATCGCCGGCGGCCGCGCTCGCTTGTCGGAATTGCTCGGCGGCGGCGTCGGCGCGCCCCAGGCGCAGCAGGAGATCGCCCAACCGGAGCCGGGCCTCGGCCCCGACCTCGGGATCCGAGGCGAGCGCCGTGTACTCGGCGGCGGCGCGCTCGAACTGGGCGGCCTGCCGCGCCCCGCCCTGCGTCGTGCGATCGACGATGCGCGCGGCCAGGAAATCGGCGGCCATCGTCGTCTGGTCGGTGACGGTGGTGCCCGTCGTCACTTCAGGCTCGGTCGCGCGTCCCACCGTCACGAACGGCTGCGCCAGTTTGAGGCGCCCGTCGTCGGGAAAGCGGCCGAGCGCGTGGCCGAGGTGATTGTCCGCGGTCAGCACGAACCAGATGCCGTCGCCCTCGGCCAGGGCGACGGAGGCGCGCATCCAGACGTCTTCGACGGGCGTCGGGGGACCGGCGCGGCGAAAGCCCTCGCACGCCCACTCGATCATCGCGACGGGCCACGCGTCCTTTGCAGCGGCGATGTCGAGCGCGAGCGTCGCGGCAATCAGGCGGCGGTGCTCGGCCTCGCCAGGACCGTTCCGGCGGATCCACTCGTCGGCGTCCACCGTGCTGAAGCCGCCGAGGTACCACAGCACGCTGACGGCGCCCTCGTAGTCGCCCTTTGCGTAGCGGTCGAGGGCGTCGCCGGTGGCGGACCGCGTTTTCTGCGGCGGCGGCCGCATCGTGCCGCGGATCTGGCCTGGAGACGAGACGCCGCCGGGCGGAGTCTGGGGCGCCGCCACGACGAGCGCAAGGACGCCGGCGAGCAACAATCGCATCGTGGGACCGAAATCACGCCGGGCACGCCGGCATCATTTCACTTCAGCGCCGCGACGATCGCCGGCACGACCTCGAACAGATCGCCGACGATGCCGTAGTCGGCGACTTCGAAGATCGGCGCCTCGGCGTCCTTGTTCACCGCCACGATCGTGCGGGAGCCTTTCATGCCGACGACGTGCTGGATCGCCCCCGAGATACCGAGGGCGACGTAGAGCTTCGGCGCCACGGTCTGCCCGGAGCTGCCGATCTGACGTTCCATCGGCAGCCAGCCCGCGTCGCAGATCGGCCGGGAGGCCGCGACCTCCGCGCCAAGCGCTTCGGCCAGCTGCTTGACGAGCCCGAGGTGCTCCTGCCCCTTGATGCCGCGCCCGACCGCAACGATCCGCTCCGCCTCGCTGAGGTCGATCGCCTGCTTGGCTTCGCGGAACGGCGGCTCGGGCTTCTGACGAATCGCCGCGGGATCGACCGACGCGGCCGCGGTTCGAACGGGCGCGGGGGCACTGCCCTTCTTGACCGCATCCGCACGGAACGCGCCGATCTGAAACGTCACGAGGTGCGGCGCCGGCCCCTCGAGCACGACGTCGGCGCTGACCTTGCCCTGGAACATCTGGCGGATGAACACGGGCGAGGCGCCGGGCGTCCGGACGCCCACACAGTCGGTGGCGATCGCGCGGTCGAGGCGCGCGGCGAGTCTCGGCGCGAAATCTCGCGTCTGGTAGGTGTGCGCCAGGACCACGAGCGCCGGCGACTCGGCGCCGATCGCACTCGCCAGCGCGGCGACGAAGCCGTCGGAGGTGTACGCCGCCAGCGCGGGATGCTCGAGCGCGACCACCTCGGCGACCTCCGCGGCCGCGAGCTCCGCCGCCGCCGACGCCACGCTTCCGCCGGGCACGACGATCTTGACCGGCCCGCCCAGCTGCTGCGCGGCCGCGACCGCCTCCCAGGACGCGCGGTTGAGTGCGCCGTCCTTCTGTTCAGCGATGACGAGGCGCATCAGATCACCCTCGCGTCTCTGAGCGTCTTGACGAGCTCCTTGGATGCCTCGGCCGGCGTGCCCGGAATGAGCCGCGTCTGCTTGGATTTCTCCGGCACGTAGACCGCCACGATCCGCTGGCGCGCCCCTGCGGCCGCCGGCGCCGCGACCGCGCGAATCTCCTTCTTCTTCGCCGCCATGATGCCCTTGAGCGTCGCGTAGCGCAGCTGGTTGATGCCGCTCTGGATGGTCAGCACCGCTGGCAGCGGCATGCTGATCCACTGGAACCAGCCGCCCTCGAGCTCGCGTTTGACACGGAGCGTCGGGCCGTCAATCCTCACTTCCATGATGATCGTGGCGTGCGCCATGCCGAGCCGCTCGGCCAGCACGACGCCCACCTGCGCGAAGCCCTGATCGTCGGACTGCAGGCCGGTCAGGACCAGATCGACCTGCTCGTCGCGAAGCGCGGTGCCGAGCGCGTTCGCGACGGCAAACGCGTCGGCGGTCGCCAGCTCGTCTCCCGTCACGTGAATCGCGCGGTCCGCGCCGCGCGCGAGCGCCTCGCGCAGCACCTGCGCCACCCGCGCCGGGCCCGCGGAAACCACGACGACCTCGCCGCCGTGCTGCTCCTTGAGGCGCAGCGCCTCCTCGAGCGCGTACGCGTCGGGCTCGTTCAGCTCCCAACTGGCGTCCTGATCGCGCACCCAGTTCTTCGCGTCGTTGACGCGCACCTGCCACTCCCGCGTCACGACCTGCTTGATACAGACGGCAATTCGCATGGTGACATTCTGCATTGAGTGATTGAGTGATTGAGTCATTGAGTTATTTGGAGGCCCCGCGCAATAACTGAATCACTCAATCGCTCAATCACTCAATACTCGATTACCCCTCGTACTGCTTCAACAACAAGGTCCCGTTCGTGCCGCCGAACCCGAAGGAGTTCGACAGCGCGTAGCGGATGGTCATCGGACGCTTGACGTTGGCCGCGTAGTCGAGGTCGCAGGCCGGATCCGGCGCGTCCAGGTTGATCGTGGGCGGCGCGACCTGATGGCGCACCGCCAGCGCCGAGATGCCGGCCTCGAGGCCGCCGGCCGCGCCGAGCAGGTGGCCGGTCATCGACTTCGTGGACGACATCACCAGCGCGTGCGCGTGGGCGCCGAACGTCGTCTTGACGGCGAGCGTCTCGGTCGGGTCGTTGATCGGCGTCGACGTCCCGTGCGCGTTGATGTAGTCGATCTGATCCGGCCGCACGCCGCCCTTCCTGAGCGCCATGCGCATCGACCGCACCGCCCCGTTGGCGTCCTCGGGCTGCGCCGTGAGGTGGAACGCGTCGGCGGACAGGCCGTAGCCGACGATCTCGGCGTAGATCGTCGCGCCGCGCCTCTCGGCGACGCTCAGCTCCTCGAGAATCACGATGCCCGCGCCCTCGCCGACGACGAAGCCGTCGCGATCCTTGTCGAAGGGCCGGCTCGCCCGCTGCGGGTCGTCGTTGCGCGTCGAGAGCGCGCGCATGGCGGCAAATCCCCCGACGCCCATGGGCGTGATCGACGCCTCGGACCCGCCCGCGATCATGACGCTCGCGTCGCCTCGGCGGATGATCTCCCAGGCCTCGCCGATCGCGTGCGCCGAGGCGGTGCACGCCGTGCAGGTCGCGAGGTTGGGCCCGCGGGCGCCGAACCGGATCGACACCTGGCCGGCCGCGAGGTTGATGATCGACGCGGGGATGAAGAACGGGGAAATGCGCCGCGGGCCGCCCTTGATGAGCTCGAGGTGCTCGCGCTCGATCGTCGAGAATCCGCCGATGCCCGAGGCGATGTACACACCGACGTCGTCGGCGTTCGCGCGGGTGATTTCCAGCCGCGCATCGTCCACCGCGAACTGGCTGGCGGCCAGCGCGTACTGGATGAAGACGTCCGCTTTCTTGACGTCCTTCTTCTCCATGAACTGCAGCGGGTCGAACCCTTTCACCTCGCCGGCGATGCGCACGGCGTGCTGCGCGGCATCGAAGTGGGTGATGGGACCAATCCCGCTGCGGCCGGCGCAGAGCGCCTCCCAGTTCGCCGCCGTCCCAATGCCGACAGACGAGATCAGGCCGACGCCGGTGATGACCACTCGCCTGGTCACGTCGCCTCGCTTCCCGGCTACTTCTTCTTCGCGTGGCCCTCGATGTACTCGATGGCCTCTTTCACGCGCGTGATCTTCTCGGCATCCTCATCGGGGATCTCGATCCCGAATTCCTCTTCGAAGGCCATCACGAGCTCGACGGTGTCGAGCGAGTCAGCCCCAAGATCGTCGACGAACGACGCATCCGGCGTCACCTCTTCCTCATCGACGCCCAATTGCTCGACGATGATCTTCTTGACCTGATCAGCAACGGCCATTCACTCCTCCTCGGTTCCTCGGCGCGCCACGGCGCGCCCGACCTCACAGGTACATCCCGCCATTGACGGCCAGTACCTGCCCCGTAATATACGACGCCTCGTCCGACGCCAGGAACACGACCGCGGCGGCCACGTCGTCGGGCGTCCCCAGCCGCTTGAGCGGAATCCGCTCGGCCCAGGCCTCGTGCGCGCCGTCGGAGATGGCGCGCGTCATGTCGGTCTCGATGAGACCCGGCGCCACGGCGTTGACCGTGATGTTACGCGAGGCCACCTCGAGCGCCAGCGCCTTGGTCAGCCCAATCAGCCCCGCCTTCGACGCCGCGTAGTTCGCCTGGCCCGCGTTGCCCGCCTGGCCGACGACCGACGTGATGTTGATGATCCGGCCGGACCGCTGCTTGACCATCGGCTTGAGCACGGCCTGCGCGCAGGTGAAGGCCGCCGTGAGATTCGTGGCCAGCACGGCGTCCCAGTCCTCGCGCTTCATCCGCAGCACCAGCTGGTCGCGCGTGATGCCGGCATTGTTCACCAGGACGTCCAATCGCCCAAATCGCGAGAGCGCACCCGCCACCGCTGCGTCCACGGACTGGCTGTCGGTGACGTCGAGCGCAGCGGCCTCGGCCCGTCCGCCCGCCCCGCGAATCTCTTCCACGACCGCCGCGGCGTGCTGTTCGCGGGCCGCTGCCACCACCGCTGCCCCGCGCGCCGCCAGGGCCCGCGCAATCGCCCGGCCGATCCCGCGTGAGGCGCCGGTGACCAGGGCCACACGGCCCTCCATACTCCCCATGGCAACCTGCCTACTTCAGCACACGCTTGGCGAGCGGCGCAACTCGAGGATCAGGGTGATCGCCCCAGGACCGGGGGAGCATGTCCACCGGCTCGGAACAGTTGTACGATGCCCGCACCACGGATCGCCATGGACGACGCGCACGCTGACTCGCCCCGGGACCCCCAGCCCATGGACGGCCTGAGTCTGAGCGCTCAAGAAGCGCTGTCGCTCGTCGCCCAGACCGGCCTCAGCCAGTTCTTCGAGTGTATTCCGGCAACCGTCTGGACCACGGACACCCGTCTTGCGCTGACGTTCGTCCAGGGCGCCCTGCTCCGCGGGCTCCATCTGGCGCCGGAGAAGATCCTGGGCCGGACGCTGCAGGAGCTGGTGCTCGACGGACGCGAGGATCACCCGCTGATCCACGGCCACCTGACCGCGCTCGCCGGACACGAAACGTCGGTGCGCATCGAGTGGGGCGGCATCCTCTACAACGCGCGCATCGCGCCGCTGCGCGACGCGACCGGCACGATCGTCGGCTGCGCCGGATCGCACCAGCAGATCGGCTGGCTGCCCGACGACGATGGCCTGCTGCGCGAGAGTGACATGCGGCTGCGCCGGGTCATCGATTCGAACATGATCGGCATCGTGTTCGGCAACGACGAAGGCCAGATCACCGAGGCCAACGACGCGTTCCTGCAGCTGGCCGGCTACACGCGCGAAGACCTCGTCGCCGACGGTATCTCCTGGCCGGCGCTGACACCGGTCGAGTTCCATACGCGGCAGCTCCAGGCGATCGAAGAGGTCCGCCAGATTGGACGCTGCACGCCGTTCGAAGTGGACCTCGTTCGCCGGGACGGCCGGCGCGTGCCGGTGCTCGTCGGCGGCGCGCGGCTGTCGGCCCGGCGGCGCGAGGGCGTCGCGTTCGTGCTGGACATCTCCGACCGGCGGCGCCTCGGGCGCGGCCTGTCCGCGGAACTGGCCTGCGCCGACGCCATGCTCGAAGCTGCCACTCCCGACGCCGCCGTGCGCGCCGCGTTGGCGGCGCTGTGCGGGGCGCTCGAGTGGACGGGCGCTCAATTCTGGTCCCGCACGCACCTCGGCGACATGCGCCTTCTCGCCAGCACCGGCGCCGCGGAGCTGGATCCGATCTGTCTGGCGACGCTGGCTCAGGAGGCCGTGGACTCCGGGGGCGCGGCAACCGATCCCGGGCAGACGGCGCTGGCCCTGCCGATCCGCGTCGACGGCAGCTGCCGGAGCGCGATCGTCGTCATTCATCGCCCCGGCCAACCCGCCGATGCGTGGATTGTCGACACGACGCACGCGATCGGCGTGCGAGTTCAGAGGTTGCTCGACAAGACCGCGTCGCGGGCCTAGTGTCCGCCGCGCGACGCGAGCGACTCGGCGAGCCGCTCGACGATCCGGCCCTCCACCAATCGCTTCGCCATGAGGATGCCGCTCTCAACGGCGTGAGCCGAGGATCGGCCGTGTCCGACGAGTGCCAGGCCCGCAAGGCCAAGGAGCGGCGCGGCGCCGTGTTCCGCATAGTCCACGCGCCGCTTGACGCGCCGCAGCCCATCGGCGAGGCCGGCGTTCGCGATCGCTTCGTCGTTCAGCTCCTCGTTGAGCATGCTTTCGACGAGCTCCGCGAGCCCTTCTCCGACTTTGAGGGCAATGTTGCCCGAGAACCCGTCGCAGACGACGACGTCGGCGCGCCCGCTGAAGAGCTCGCGAGCGTCGAGGTTGCCGATGAAGCGAAGCGCCGTGGCCTTCAAGCGCTCGTGGGCATCGCGAATCAGGTCGGGGCCCTTGCCCGCCTCCTCGCCGATTGAGAGCAGGCCGACGCGGGGCTCTTTGAGGCCCAGGGCGACGCGCGCGTACGCGGCGCCCATGATGCCGAACTGCACGAGGTGCTCGACGCGACATTCGAGATTGGCGCCGGCATCGAGCAGGATCGCCGCGCCGGCGCGCGTGGGCAGCGTGACGGCCAGCGCCGGCCGCGCCACAGAGGGCAGGGCGCCAATCGCGCTGTATGCGGCCAGGAATCCGGCGCCGGTGTGGCCCGCCGTGAAGCACGCCGCCGCCACGCCCTGAGAGACCAGCTCGGCCGCGACCTTGACCGACGCGCGCGGCTTGCGGCGCAGCGCCGCCAGCGGCGGCTCGTCCATGCCGATGACTTCCGGCGCGTCGACCAGGTCGAGCGAGTGTTGGGGCACGGCCGGGTGTTTCTGGAGTTCCGCCCGGACGACCGCGGCGGGTCCGACCAGCGCCACGCTCACACCCGCGTGGGCGGCCGCCCGCACCGCGCCGGCGACGACCGCGCCGGGCGCCAGGTCGCCGCCCATCGCGTCAACAGCGACTCGAATGGACACGACTGGAGCCGATCGCTACTCTTCGGCGACGGCGCGCGCCTGGCGCCCGCGGTAGTACCCGCAGTTCGGGCACACCACATGCGGCGGCTTGAGCTCGTGGCACTGCGGGCACTCGCCTACCGCCCGCGGCTTGAGCGCGTCGTGCGTCCGGCGCTTGGCCGTGCGCGTCTTCGAATGGCGTCGTTTGGGATTCGGCACGATTACCTCACAGAAAGTCGAGAAGTCACGGAGTCAGAAGTCGAGAAGTCATGAAGTCGGAACGTCGAGAAATCCAGCTATGTCCTGAACCGCTTGAGTGCTTCCATGCGCGGATCGACCCACGTGGCGTCGCACGTGCACGTCTCGCGATTTCGATTGATGCCGCACACCGGGCACAGCCCCTTGCAGTCCTCGCGGCAGAGCGGCTTCATCGGCAGCGCCAGATAGAACTGCTCGCGCATCAGCTCCCCGAGGTCCAGGACGTCGTCCTTGTAGTAGGAGACGCCGAGATCGTCCTCGGACACTTCCTGCTCGGCGTCGCCTGAGTTCTCGCTCGCCGGCAACAGGAGCACGTCGACGTTGGCGTCGATCGGCACGGCAAACGGCTCGAGGCAGCGGCCGCAGTCGCACTCGAGTGTCGTCCGGATCCTGCCCGTCAGACGGACTTTCTGCGCGTCTTTTCTGACCTCGCCGGTCAGTTCGACGGGTGCGGCGAGGCGAAACTCCTCCTGCGCCAGATTGAACGCCGACGGCTCATACCGCCGCGCCAGCGTCTCGACGCCACCGCGCAACCGACTCAGGTCGAGCAACATGGGTAACTCTCCGGCCCGCGCCGGCCGTGCCAAACGGCGATCTTACCGCAGGAGAGGCGGCGGGAGCCAGCTACACGCTCCACGAACGCGGCACGAACAGCTCCTCGAACAGCGCCACGGCGTAGCGGTCGGTCATGCCGGCCAGGAAGTCCCGGACGGCCGCGTCGAGCCCCTCGGTGTCGATGGTCGTGCGGTCCAGGTACTGGTCGGGCCGCGCGCGCAGCTTCTCCCAGAGGCCGCCGAGAATCCCGGAGGCCTTCTCGAACTCGGCCGTCGCGCGCGGGTTTTCGTAGACCGCGGCGAACAGAAAGCTCCTGAGGTCCAGCGTCGCGCGAAGGACCGGCTCGCTCATCCGCACCTCGCTCAGGCCGCCGTCGAGCGAGCGGGTCACGACGTCGGTCACCATCGAGTTGATCCGCTGCGAGGCCGTGTGGCCGAGGACGTCGACGGCGTCGGCCGGCAGCGCCGCCTCGTTCAGGATGCCCGCCCGCACCGCGTCGTCGATATCGTGGTTCACGTAGGCGATGATGTCGGCGACGCGCGCGATCTGCCCCTCGACCGTGCTCGCGCGGTGCTCGGGCGCCGCGCCGACGGGCAGCCCGTGCTTCCCCTTCGAGTGGCGGGCGATGCCGTCGCGCACCTCCCACGTCAGGTTGAGCCCCTGCCGCCCGTTCTCCAGGACATCGACGATGCGCAGGCTCTGCTCGTAGTGGCTGAATCCGCCGGGCACGAGCCGATCGATCACGCGCTCGCCGGCGTGGCCGAACGGCGGATGGCCGAGGTCATGGCCGAGCGCAATCGCTTCGGTCAGCTCCTCGTGGAGCCGCAGGACCTTCGCGATGCTGCGCGCGATCTGCGATACCTCGAGCGTGTGGGTCAGTCGCGTGCGGTAGTGGTCGCCCGTGGGCGCGAAGAAGACCTGCGTCTTGTGCTTGAGCCGGCGGAACGCCTTCGAATGGATGATCCGGTCGCGGTCGCGCTGAAAGACGGGCCGGATGGGATCCTCGGGCTCGGGCCGCAGGCGGCCTCGACTGCTCGCGCTCTTGGCCGCCTCGGGGGCCAGAAACTCGAACTCGCGGGCCTCGAGAGCTTCACGAATCGTCGGCATGAGGGACGCTTCAGTCTATCCGCGCAGCACGTCGCCGAGAAAACTCGTGCCGGCCGCGAGCGGCGGCACGCCGAACACGCCGGCGATGGTCTGTCCAAGGTCGGCGAAGGTCGCCCGCGTGCCAAGGTCGACGCCCGGCCGCACGACCGCTCCGGCCAGCATGACGGGCACGTGCTCGCGCGAGTGATCCGTGGAGGGCGTCGTCGGATCGTTGCCGTGGTCGGCGGTCACGATCAGCAGGTCGGTCGGACGCAGGCGCGGCAGGAGATCGGCGAGCCGCGCGTCGAACCGTTCGAGATTCGCGGCGTAGCCCGGCGTGTCGTTGCGGTGGCCGTAGAGCGTGTCGAAATCCACGAGATTGACGAAGATGAGGCCCCTCGGCGTCGACTCGAGCTCGGCCACGACGACGTCCATGCCGTGCTGATCGGACGTGGTGTGGGTCGCGCGCGTCAGGCCGCGGCCCGCGAACAGATCCTCAATCTTGCCGATGCCCACGACCTCGTGGCCCGCAGCCTTCAGGCGATCCAGCAGCGTCGTGCCCCTCGGCTCCAGCGCAAAATCGCGGCGATGGGCCGTGCGCTGAAACCGGCCAGGCTCGCCGACGAACGGCCGCGCGATCACGCGGCCGACGCCGCGTCCGCGCGCCACCAGATCGAACGCGACGTGGCAGATCCGGTACTGCTCGTCGATGGGAATGACCGACTCGTGCGCGGCGATCTGAAAGACGCTGTCGGCCGACGTGTAGACGATTGGCGAGCCGGTGCGCATGTGCTCTGCGCCGAGCGCGTCGATGATGACGGTGCCCGACGCGACCGTATTGCCGAGCGTCGCGCGACCAATCCTGCGCTCGAACTCCCGGATCAGGTCGGCGGGAAAGCCGTGGGGAAACGTCGGGAACGGCCGGTCGAGGACGAGGCCGGCGATCTCCCAGTGACCCGTGACGGAGTCCTTGCCGGGTGACGCTTCCGCCATGCGGCCGGCGGCCCCGAGGGGTGCCGGCGCGGCGCCGCCAATGTCCACGAGGCGCGCGAGACCCAGCGATCGCAGCGTCGGAATCCTCAGTCCGACGGCGCGCGCGATATTTCCGACCGTGTTGCTGCCTTCGTCGCCGTACGCGCCGGCGTCCGGCAGCTCGCCGATGCCGACCGAGTCCATCACGATGAGGAGTACGCGATCAACTGGCATTGGAGATTGGCAATCGCATCAATGAAGATCGACTGGAGATTGAGTCATTGGGGAATTGGGGCATGGGGGCAGTGGGGAGATGGCGGGTGCCGGCTGATCCATGCGCGCACGAGTCGCGCAATCGTCAATCGACCAATCGGCAATCCGCAATCAGTCTTCAATGATGCGATCCCGAAATCCTCAATGTCCCGAGTCCCTCACATGACCGCTCGTGACGAATTCTCGCACAATCGACTCAGCCTCCTGGAAGGCCGCGCCCGACTCGCCGGGGCCTGCGATCCAGCGCACGTCGGGTTCCTTGCGAAACCAGATCAGCTGCCGGCGCGCGTAGCGCATGTTCTCGCGC
>DATIWF010000084.1:0-40718 GCA_035519535.1 Vicinamibacterales bacterium
GAATCGCGGTCCTGATCCGGCGGTGACCCACTCGAGCATCGCGAAGTCACCATCCGAGTTCCCGAATGCGGCAATGGGACGGCGGCCGATGAACTTCTGGATGCCCACCACCTTGCCGTCCTTGTCGTCGATGAAATCCACTTTGGGCTGACGCATCAACACGGGCGTGCCATTGCGGACTTCGTACTTCAGGAGCACGCTGCTGCCGATGACCTGCTCGGGCGGAACGCCGTAGACGCGCTCGCTGAACGTGCGCATGAACTCGACCCCGCCGCCCGAGACAATGTAGGTCTTGAACTCGTTGGCGCGAAGAAAGGACAGAACTTCGAGCATCGGCTGGTACGCCAGGTCGGTGTAGGGCCGGTTGAATTTCGGGTGCCTCGCCGTCGCGAGCCACTCCTTCACGATTCGATCGAATTCATCCGTCGTCATGCCCGAATGGGTGGCGACGACCATGTCGATCAGGCCCGCTTCACCTGAGGCGGCCACGGCCTCGAGGTCGTTGTCGATCACGCCCTTGAACGGCTGCGTGTCCTTCCATTCGGGATGGTGAGGCGCGAGCGCGCGGACGCGGTCGAAGACGAACTGTCCCTGGAAGCTAATCGGCGGCTGCTCGGGCCAGAGCGTCCCGTCATTGTCAAAGACGGCGATGCGCTCGGACACCGGCACGAAGTCCGGACTCCCCGCGGTCGTGGCCCGTCTGACGAAGTCGAGGATCGACCGTTTGGGCGGTCCGTCGTTCCACGATGCCAGAGGCTTCGTCGGCCAGAGCTTCTTCGACGCGGTGCCGAAGTTGCCCAGCTGGTAAATCCCGACACCCGCCGGCTTGAAGGTGAAGGTGTCGAACGGCTGGGCCTTCAACTGCTTGACGAAGGCTTCTGTCGCCACACCGGCGGTGACATGAGGGAAGTACGCGGCTCCGCTCGCCTTCGGCACGAACGTCTCGACGTAGCCGACAATCTCGGCATTGGGCGGCGTGTCGATGAACGCAGCCGCCGTGCCGCCGCTGGCCGCGAACGGCGCGACGGCGTCGGCGACCTTCTGCTGCAGTCGCACCAGCTCGGGAGTGCGTTCGATCGTGATGACGGTGACCGCGACGCCGGCCCAGATCGTGTATTCGAGACCCTTGGCCGTCAGTTGCAGGTCGGTGGGCCGCTCGACCGCAAGAACCTTCGTGATGGCCGCCGTCACCGCATCGAAGTCCTGCGCCCGCACGAAGCGCTGCAGCATCGTCACGTGCGGCGCGTGCGTGGCGTCGAGCGAGTAGCCGTTCGGGTAGTTGTTGCGCAGGCGAGCGTTGAGCGCGTTGGCTTTCGCGACCATGGTCTGATCGGGCTCGAGCAGGACGTCGATCGCGATCAGGTTGTTCTGTCCGGCTTGGCTCGCGGCATGACCCACTGGTGGTCGTGCCACGGACAGCACGACGAGAAGAGAAGCCAGCGCCGCGAAGAGTGTCTTCATCGGTGTGCTCCAGTTGCGAAGCTCGCGTCCGGTCCTAGGCCAGCCGCGTGGCCAGGCTCCGCACGCCCGAGGCGACGGAGATGATGGAGAAGCCGGAGAAGATCAAGTTGATGCCCACCAGCGTGCCGATGGCCCATTGCCCGGAGAGCGGCCACTCCCTGAGCAGGAGGAATCCCAGCACGACGCCCATCGCGCCGCTGAAAAGCATCCAGCCCCATCCCATCTCCGGCCGTACGCGAAACGCGAGGATGGCGCTCGAGATCCCATCGACCAGCAGGTACGCACCGAGCAGCAGCGTGAGAGACGCCAGTCCGATGCCGGGCCGGCCCGCGAGAATCAGACCGGATCCGAACGTGAGGATGCCGCCGATGAACGCGAGGGCTCCCTGACCAAACGTGCCCGCGCTGAACGCGCCGATGATTCTCGAGACACCGCCAATCGTCATCGCGATGCCGATGATCACGGTGACTGTGAGGCCACTGGCCAGGGGCGATCCCACGGCCAGGACGCCGGTGATCACCGTCACCACGCCCAGCACGATGAGCCATCCGGAGTTCCTCTTCGCGTCTTGCGTCCAGGTGCTTGCCGCTTCTTTGATGCTGTCCATGTCATTTCTCCTCTATGGCTCGAATGAAAAGGTCCTCAGAACGCGATGCCGATACCGAAGTTCGGTCCGTGCAGGGTCTGATTGATCTTCAGCTCCCGCTGGAACCTGCCGATGCTCACGTCAGGGACCGTGGCCTCGAGGTGACTGATGGAGTAGCCGAAGCGCATATCGAACCAGCCGATGCGGTAGTCGACCCTCGTGGTTCCCGAGAGGTCCACATCGGTGCCGACGCCGAAGCCACCACCCTCGAAGCCGGCCTGAAATTCCCATCGGCCGTGTTGACCGCGCCAGTCCGCGCCGATCATCGGATCCCAATATCCTGGCTTCGCCGTGCCCTCCAGCGCCTTGCCCAGTCTCGGGAGATCGAGGAGCGCGTCGAGATCGATTGACACGTGGTGAACGCCACCGGTCAACGAGATGCCCTTGAACACACGAACGCCGCCCCGTGCCTGGAAGAGCAATGTCTTGGTCTTCACCGAAATGTGCGGGGATTGACGATCGGCCGAGACATCGGCCCAGGTGCCGCTCGCCTCGACGAATACTCGATTGGTCTCTACGAGGAAGCCGACGAGGTAGGCGGAGTTGAGGGCGACACCGGTCGAACCGCTGACGTTGCCGCTCTCGTCACCGTCTCCGCCAGTGCCCCCGCCGGGAAGCGCCGGCAGATCGATCGACGCGCCGTAGAGCGGGGTCTGTACCAGGATCGGATAGATAACGACCTTAACTGGCCGCTTGCCCGCGTTCGGGTCCGGCGTCTGGCGGGCGTCCTGGCCCAGGGCTACCGTCGCTGTCAGTGAGAGCGAGGAGAACGTAGCTGCAATCAGCAAGCGGCTGAGGAACATGGTTCTTCTCCTGGCTGACGGTCGCGAGATCCACGGGACGCGGCCTGCCCATGGCAGAACCGGAACTTTCGTCCGCTGCCGCAGGGACAGGGTTGATAGGGACCGCGGTTTTTGTCTTCCGTGGCGATCGCCGCCATCAGTTCGGCCGGATAACGTCCTTGCTGGATCAGTCGTGCCATCGCCCGCATCGTCGGGGCGGTGTGCTTGAAGAACAGCTCAAGCCCCGCGCAGAGGTAGTTGTGGCCGGTTTCACCGTCGCGGGACAGCGCGAACCGATCCTTCGGGCACCCGCCATTGCAAAGCGGCCGGACCTCGCACTCCCGACACTGCTTCGTCAGTGTGTCGTGCTTGTCGTTCCCGAATTTGCGCTGCTCGGGCGACGCCACGAGCGTGAGCAGGTGCGTCTTGTGGATATTGCCCAGCAGGAACGCCGGCTCCACGAAGTGATCGCAGGCGTAGAGATCCCCGTTGTGTTCGAGCGCCGGACCGTACCCGCACGTTGGCGCGTGGATGCACAGCAGGTGGCGGCCGAAATGCGCTTCGAGCGTGACGTCGAAGAGCTGGACGTACACCTGGCCGACGTCACGACGCACCCATTCCTCGAAGACGTCCACGAGGAAGCGGCCGTACTGTTCGGCCCCGACGCTGCGCTCGGTCACGAGGTCGCCGGTCTGCGTGTAGAGCAGGCGCTGACGGCCGGGCTGATCGCTCCAGCCCAGGTTCGCGGTCGGCAGCGTCTCCTTGGTGGCCCGCTCGACGATGGGGATGAACTGCACCCACGTGGCGGCCAGCTCGTCCCGGAAGAAGCGATATACTTCGCGGCCGTAGTGCTGGTTAGCCGCGTTGACCGTGCAGAGGATGTTGAAGTCGACGTCGTGCCGCCGGAGGGCGCGCCAGCCCTTCATCACCTTGTCGAACGTTCCGCGCTGGCCGCGGTCCTTGCGATACGTGTCGTGGAGCTCGCGCGGACCGTCGACGCTCAGGCCGACCAGGAAATTGTTCGCCTTGAAGAACGCGCACCACTCATCGTCGAGGAGGATGCCGTTGGACTGGAACGTGTGCTGGACGGCCTGTCCGGGCCGGCGGTACCGTTCGACGAGTTCGACCGAGCGCTTGAAGAAGTCGAGCCCCATCAGCGTCGGCTCGCCGCCCTGCCACGCCACCGTCACTTCGGGGGTCCGATGGGACTCCAGGAGCTGGCGGATGTAGGTCTCGAGCGTCCGGTCCGACATGCGCTGCTTGTCATTCGGGTACAGCGCGTCCTTCGACAGGAAGAAGCAGTACGTGCAATCGATGTTGCACGTGGACCCGCTCGGCTTCGCGAGGAGGTGGAACCGAGGCGGGGCGTTTGTCGGCAGCGCCGGGCGGGTCGATGTCGCGTCAGGCATGTCGGCTCGTCTCCGTGTCTTCCTCCACCCGCTCGACGCTCAACAGCGTCACGCCCAGTGCGTAAAGCTGCTCGAGCACACCCATCAGCGCCGCCTGGTCGCTGATCCATCCCGTCAGGGCGGTGACGGCGCTCGCCCCGCCTCTGTCGTGAACCGCGAGCGTCAGATCGCCCAGGCGCGCGGCCCACTGCGGTTCAAGCCGGCCTTGAACGTGAATTCGATACTTCGCCCCTTTGTCCGCCAGCGAGGTCGTCATCGAGTCGTTACCGCACCGTCTCTTCCTCCTACTGCGTCAGCGTCGAGCCATCACGGCCGGAAGATCACGTGACATGTCTTGAACTTAGTGCGGGCGGGCGAAGCGCAACAGTCCCCGAGACGGGGGAAAAACGGGGTACGGCTTGGTCACGCCTTTGCCGCCCAGCCCGCTGCGGTGTATCTTCGGCAGCGACCATGGCCGCAGCCGACGACGCGAGCTCACAGCGGAGGGACGTCCTCGATCCCACCGACCGCTTCTCCGAGGTGGTGTTCGGGATCATCATGTCGATGAGCTTCACCGCGACCGTCCACGTCGCGAATGCGGGCGAGCAGAGCATCCGCGAGCTGCTCTACGCCGCCGTCGGCTGCAATGTCGCGTGGGGCTTCGTCGACGCCGTGATGTACGTGATCACCACCGTCAGCGATCGGGGGTGGGCCTATCGGTTGGTGCGCGAGATCTCAGATGCGGACGACGCGGACGGAGGGAGGCGGATCGTGGTCGAGAACCTTCCGGGAGGGCTCGCCGACATGCTGCCGCCGAGCGTGCTCGAGGGAATCCGCACGGCGATCGCCGATGACGGCCGGAACGCGCGGCCCCCGCGGGTCGCGCGTGGTGACCTCGCAGGCGCCCTCGGCGTCTTCCTGCTGGTCGTACTGGGTACGCTGCCGGTGGCGCTCCCGTTTGCCTTTCTCTCCGACGTGACCTTCGCCCTGCGCGTGTCGCAGGGCATCGGTCTCGCCATGTTGTTCGCGAACGGCGTCGCCCTCGGTCACTATGCGGGCTTTCGCGCCTGGCGTTCCGGCGTCGCCATGCTGGCCATCGGCGTCGCCCTCGTCGGCGTCATCGTCGCACTCGGCGCATGAGGCCGGCGCGAGAGAAGTGGATGAGATTCATCTTCTCGCGCCGGCCACATTCCGTTCGACCGGCCTCAGGCGGCCTTCTTGGTCTTGAGGGCCTTCCTCAGGGCCTTGATGTCGTCATCGTTGAGGTTGGTCTCGATCACCGTCCCGCCGAAGGGCGTGACCGCCGAGGTAAAGTCGGCGAGCGTGGCCTTCTCACCCACCAGAATCAGCGCCGAGGTGTCCTTGACGAGCGACGCGGCGAATTCGTCCAGCCGCGGGTCATCGAAGGCGACCTCGTCAGCGACGCCGAACAGGGCGCCCACTGAGCCGCCCATCGCGGCGCCGGCCAGCGCGCCGCCCGGTCCCAACACCATCCCGAGCAGACCGCCAGTTACGGCGCCGACACCGGTTCCGACGCCGACCGCGCTGTCGTCCTGCGCCCATGTGCTGTGAATCCGCACGGTGCCGAGCTTGCTCCGCGACACCACGGCGGCGTCATCAATCCATGGGTACACCGGCATATGGTCCTCGAGAGTCTCGAAGGCTTTGCCGGCCGTCCTCTTGCCCTTGAACACAAACGCTTTGAATCCGTACATAGGAATCTCCCAGAGCTTCCCGAGTCTCCTTCGTGTGCTGAAGGACACTCGATCGACATCACCGCCGCCGGCGAACAGCCCTCACACGCGGCCTCGTGGCTCCGTCATCCGATGGTTCCCGGCTGCCACGCTCAGACGTTAGTGCGCGCGGACAATCCGCAACAGTCCCCGACACGGGGGAAAAAGGGGGTACGCTCATTCGTGAGCCTGGGGCGGATTGCCCTTCAGGTGGTAGACGACGCCCGTCTTGGTCGTGCCCAAAGAAACCCAGTCCTTCGCGGCAAGCTGCAGCGCGACGAAGAATGCCTGGGCGCGATCCATTGCCCTCATCTTCAGGTCCTCCCGGCGTTTGAACTTCACTTCGAAAGCGAACTCGCCGGTGAGCGGTCGGTGATTTCCGCGCACCCTCCACAGCGCGACATTTGCCTTGGCGGAAATGCCGTCGCCGAAGTCCAGGATGCCCACGTCCTGCAGTACTTCCTCGACGATCGTGTCGCTCACGAGCTCGAGCTTCTCGGACCGGGAGACCTGGAGTCGCCGGAGCGGCGGAAACACCCGCATCATCGAGGCCATCGAAGTCGGGTCGCCCTTCATGTCCAGGTCGTTTTCGAGCACGTGGCTCAGCGGGAACTGCACGTTGTGCGAGAAGAGCAGTCGGGTGCCGCCGAGCTGGTGCTTGAGTGGCAGGGCCTCTGCCTTGAACTTGATTCGGTAGTCGCCGACGATCTGCGGGCGCACGTCCATCTCGGCCGCCGTCTGGAGCTTCGGGTGCCGGAACTTCAACACGATCTCCGGGTCCCCGGTGGGGAAGCCGTCTTCGTAGGGGATCCGGCGACGGAGAATCAGGGCGTTGTTGTAGAGGCGGTTGTCTGCCGTGTCCATGAACAGCACTTCGCGGATCTGCAGGGGCGCGTCCGCGAATTTCTTGCTCGAGAACTCGACCTCGTGCTCGGCGGCCGGGCGACGGATGAGCTTGGTGAAGTCGAACAGGCTCTGGCGGGACGTGAAGTGGTTCGGCCTCAGGATGAGCTTGCACTCGACATACCGGACCTCATGGAGCGGCGTGCCGTCGGAGTACATGCCTGGCCTGACATCGAGGACCCGCTTCGACCGGGCTCTGTTTCGAGTGACCTTCGATGCGGTCTTCTTCTCCACAATCCCTCCTGGCTTGCACGTCAGGGACGCAGCTGCCAATGTCGAACTTAGTTTGGGCGGGCGAACCGCAACAGTCCCCGACACGGGGGAGAAAGGGGGTAGGGCGGGGACGGGTGACTAGGCGCGGAGTTTGATCAGACGCTCGGCCACGGCTTTGTCTGCAGCTTCACGCCGCCCGTGTACGTCGAGCTTCTGATAGAGATTGCGGGTGTGCTTCTTGATGGTTTGTGACGAGACGTGCAGCCGCTCGGCAATCTCCTTATTGGAGAGGCGCTGGGTCAGCAACTCCAGGACGTCGAGTTCCCGGCTGCTCAGCCGCACGCTGGAGGCGACGGGCCCTGCACCCTGATAGGCCGCACCGGTGGCCGGGCCACCTTCCGCCGCCGCCAAGAGGGTCCCGAGATAACCGTGTCGCCCGTCACGTGCGGCGAGTGCGTCGAGCAGGCGTGTGAGCCGAGGACCCCGATCGATGAACGGCCGCACGAGGCCGGCGGGCTCCGCTCGCCGCACGGTGGCGGCCAAGGCGTCCAGCGCGGCCGTTTCTGCTCCCCGATCGGCGAGGGCCAGAGCGCGGAGCAGTGAGAACACGATCGACTGGAACCCGTTATGGCGCGCGTTGACCTTCTCGAGTGAACGCTCGATGACGGCCAGGGCCGATTCCCGCGCGGCTGGGGAACGATCTCGCAGGAGCGTCTCGGCGTAGGTCACCGACGGCACCTCGAGCCAGAAGGACATCGAGTCGTCGGCCGCCGGCGGTGTGGAGACCTGGACCGGACCATCGGCCGCATCAAGGGTCAGGCGCACGTCGAACCAGTCGGCGAGGCCCAGGGACACCGGATCGCCCGCCTGCAGGGCCGCCGCGCGTACGTCCGCAGCGTAGCTCGCGACGCGGGCCGCGTCGCCGGTCGCTTTCGCGATGAGGCAGAGCCCGATCAACGCGTCCTGATAGGTGCGTGTGTTGACCTGGTAGCGCATCGCCACCACCTGACTGAACTCGGTTGCCGCGGCGGTGAGTCGGTTCTGCGCGTAGGCGACCAACCCGAGCATGTGGTGCGCGTGTCCCAGATGGTAGTGCTGGGTCGGCACCGCGTCATGAAGCGCGAGCATCCTCCGCGCCGTGAGGGTCACCGCGCCGAGCTCCACCGCGTACCAGTGGAAGACGGCTTGCGTGAGCAGCAGCCAGTCGATGCCTCGCTCCCCGGTGGCGCTTGCGTCCTCGATGGCGCGTTCGAGAAGCACGAGGGCCTCGCGCGTTTGGCCGGTCAGAGCCAGGCTGCCCGCCTTGTAACGGGTGGCCAGCCAGCGGGCCATGCCACCCCGTCGTGGCGGGAGGGCGTTCAGGGCGCGCGAGCTGGCCTCCAACGCGCGCGTCGGGCTGCCGTTCCAGTAGTGCATGAATGCAGCGAGGGCGTCGATGTCCGCACGGAATCTCAGGTCCACAGGTGCGGTACGCCGCGCTGCCGACGCGCGCAGAAGTTGCGCCGCTTCGTCGAGGAGCTCACCCATGCCACGGAGGTCCCACCTGGCCATCCTGAGGTAGGTGTGCGCGACCAGCAGCGGGACCCGGCCGCGCTCGGCGCCAACGGGGAACAGCGAGAGCCAGCGCTGCAGGATCTGTCTCGTCATATCCGCATCGAGAATCGCCCCAATGTTGGCGCCCAGCAGCTCCGCGGCGGCATCGACGGCGCCGGCCTTGATCAGGTGTCCGAGCGCCTCCTCGATGAAACCCTCGCGCGCGAACCACTCCGCCGCCGCGCGCTCGATTTCCGCACGGCGCTCCGGCCGTGCCAGGTCGGGGAGGTGATGCAGGAGCAGATCCTGGAACAGGTGGTGATAGCGGTACCACTCCCCGTCAGCGTCGAGCGGAACGAGGAAGAGATTCAGGTGGAGGACCCGCGCGAGCGTCTCGCGCGCCGGTGGCTCTGCGGCTCGACCGTTCAGCAGGTGCTCGCACAGCGGTGCCGAGAAGCGCGACAACGGCGCGGTTACCGTGAGAAACGTCCGGATCTCTGGCGGCTGCGCCGCCAGCACTTCCTGCATGAGATAGTCGGCGACGAAGTGATCACTGCCGAAGAAGACACGCGCCTGTTCCTCCGGATGGGGCGAGTCTCGCAGTGAAAGCTGCACCAGGCGCAGCGCGGCGATCCATCCCTCCGTCCTGGCATGGAGCTTCTCGATGGTGCCGTTCGACAGGACCGCGCCCTCCTCACCTGCGAAGAAGCGGCGCGCCTCCTGGAACGAAAACCGCAGGTCGCGGGCGCGCAGCTCACCGAGCCATCCCTGCGCACGCCAGTGCCCCAGAGGCCAAGGGGGATCCACGCGCGAGACCACGATTACTCGCATCGTCGGCGGCATCGTCTGCACCAAGCGCTCGACCAGGCTGTGGACGTGGTGTGACTCGACGGTGTGATAGTCGTCGAGCACGAGAATCAGGCGCGTTTCGGCGGCCGCGAGTTCCGAGACGAGCACCTCCGATAGATAGTCGAAGGGGGGCGGCGCGAGCGCAGCAAGCAGGGCCGTGGATTTCGGCAGGCGAAGGGGTGTGCCGTCCTCGATGGCGGCCACCAGGTAGCGCACGAAGCGCTCCGGATCGCGGTCACTCGCGTCGAGGGCCAACCACGCGGTTGGGACGCGCTGCCGTTCCAGCCACTGTGTGACGACGGTGGTCTTGCCGAAGCCCGGCGGTGCGGACACGAGCATGAGGCGGTGCTGCTCGAGGGCGTTGTCGAGCCGACCGAGCAGCCGGCCGCGCTCAACGAACTCGGGCCGGCTGGGCGGCCGGCTGAATTTGGTGCGGATGAGGACGGGATCGGGCCGGCGTGCTTTCCGGTTCATAGTCTTCACAAAGTCTCGATGATCGACGCAAAGAGTCTACAACGCGGGACTTGGGGGGCAGAAGTGCCAGAAATGGCCCCAAAAGCGACCGGGCCGGCGCCGGCGAAGCATGCGCTTGGCCGGCCGCGTTCAGCCTGCGATCGACTCGCGTGACCCCGGTGCGACCAGGATCAAAACAAAGTTGCAGGTATGCGCGGAGGCGCAGACTGATCTGTCACGCCGCCGTCCGCCACTTCGACAAGTCAAGGCGGTTGCACGCCCCCGCGAGCAGTATCTGATCCGGGGGCATTCGCCCCCGGACCCCCTACACGCTCACTCGCGCGATTCGCCTCCGGTGGAAGTGCGCTCAGGCAAATCGCGCTCCGTTCGCGTGGCTCGCGCGCGGTGGCGCGCTCGCACTTCATCCGGGCGCTTCGCCCCCGGACCCCCTACACACTCACTCGCCACGCGCTTCGTCGCGTGGCTCCGTTCGCGTGGCTCGCTCGCACCGCTCGCTCGCGCTTGTCTTCGGGGGCTTCGCCCGGACTCCCGACACACTCACTCGCCACACGCTTCGTCGCGTGGCTCCGTTCGCGTGGCTCGCTCGCACCGCTCGCTCGCGCTTGTATCTTGATCTTCGGGCCTTCGCCCCCGGACCCTCGACAACTTGTCCCGCCGACGCTGCGGGCGACGCGCGCCTGGCGAAGGCGGCTCACTCGCGTGCCACGCAGAAGGCCGGAGCCGAAGCCGAACGCTCAAGCTGTCACATTACTTTCGAGTGGTTCGACTGACTGCGTGCGTCGAGGCCGGAAGCGGCAAGGGTGCTTATCGCGCGATGCCCGCCTGCTCCCGAGCCCAGCGATCGAGATCGTCGAGCGCGGCGGCCGGTACGCGGTTGACGGGAATCATGTCGCCGGCGCGCTTGTTCATCACCATCTCCTGGCCGTCGCGCAGGACGTAAGCGACCGACACGCCCGGCGTCGACGCCGCACCTTCGTAAACGCGCATCCGACAACGTTGGCTGCCGTCCACGCGCTCCGGGTCGAGCACGTCGAATCGGAACACGCCGCCGCTCGAGAGACGTGCCTCAGTCCCGCAGACAACGATGGGGGAGCTTGTTCCGCTCAGCAGCACGGCCGAGCCGGCGAGCATTTCGATGCGATTGAAATTGTAGACGCCGTTCGCGTGCAGGCGAGCCGAGGCGTTGGGGCCGAGCACGAACGTGCCGCCGCGCTTGAGGGCTATGGCGAGACGGCCATCCTTCGTCTCGATCTCCGCGACGTCACCGAGCGGGGTCGCCGGCGCACCAGCCGCGACTGGTTGGCCGTTCAGCGTGACCGTCCCTTCGACTCGCACGAGGGAGGCCGCCGCGGCAGTCTGCTGCGCCGACGCAGCGGCAGTCGCGCACAAGGCGGCCACGGAGCTCACGATAGCGATGAGCGGCATGCCATCCTCCCTGAATTGCGGTTGGCCGGACGATGATCGAAGAGTAGATCAGCTGGGCCGCACGTGCAAGAAGCCGAGAGTCCCGAACCGCTCGGCCGCGAGCATCGCGTCCCGCTCGGTCGTGGCCGTTCGGTTCCGGTCGCTTGATTCCATCAACATTTGATGGAATCATGGCGCCGATGCGCGACGACGACCTGGATCTGCTGCAGGGCACGCTCAACATCCTGATCCTGCGCGCCCTCACGTTCGGGCCCATGCACGGCTACGCGATCGCGCGCTTCATCCGCGAGGGCTCCGACGGCACGTTCCGCATCCTCGACGGCGCCCTCTATACGGCGCTTCACCGGATGGAGGAGCTCGAGTGGCTCGCCTCGGAATGGGGCGCCTCCGACCGCGGCAAGCGAGCCAAGTTCTACCGCCTGACGCCGCGCGGCCGCCGGGCGCTGCGTGAGGAAACCGCGGAATGGAACGAATACGTCGCGGCCTTCGCGCGCGTCATGCGCGCGACGCCGGCCCGCGGCGAGGGGTGACGCCGATGAGCGGCCCGTGGTGGAAGCGCGCGCTGCGCCGGCGCTCGGACGTGGACACGCGCGTCGATGCCGAAGTGGCATTTCATGTCGACTCGAGAATCGACGAGCTCGTCCGGCAAGGCGCCGCGCCCGACGCCGCCCGCGAGCAGGCGCGCGCCGAATTCGGCGACGTGGAGGCCGTCCGGGCGTCGCTGCGGACGATCGACCGCCGGATGAGCGGACGCGCCCCGGGGGGCACAGTCCTTCGGTCGATCGTGACCGATGCGCAGCTGGCCTGGCGAAGCTGCCGTCGTCAACCCGGCGTCACGGCGGCGATTGTGCTGTCGCTGGCGCTCGGCCTCGGGGCCGCCACCGCGATGTTCGCGGTCGTGCGCGCCGTGCTCCTCGCGCCGCTGCCGTATCGGCAGCCGGATCGCCTCGTCGCACTCTGGAGCCGATGGGACGCGGCCGACCGCACCTGGCTCGCCTCGATCGACGTGCGGGACATCAGGGCCAGAAGTCAGCTCATCGAAGACGTCGCGATGTGGACGTGGGATCGCGTGACGCTGACGGGCGCCGGCGACGCCGCGAGCATCAACGCCGGCATCGTCACGGCCAACACTTTCGACGTGCTTGGCGCGTCGCCCCTTTACGGCCGGGTGTTCAGCGAGTCCGAGGCGCTCGCGGCCACTCGATCCGGCCGGACGATGTATGCGGTGCTCGGGTACGACCTGTGGCGCAACGCGTTTGCCGCCGATCCTGCCGTCGTCGGGCGAACGATCACGATTGACGATCAGCCGGTGACCGTTCTCGGCGTGATGCCCGCGCGCTTCCAGTTACCGACCGACTTCGGCCGAGCATCCGCTGCCGCGACCGCACTGTGGACGCCGATCTACAACGATCCGGCCATGAACGAAGGCGGCCACAGCTACTTCGGCGCCGCGCGGCTTCGTCCGGGCGTCTCGCTCGCTGCCGCCAACACTGAGCTGGCGGGCTTCGCGGCGGACTTCACGCGCACAGGCCGCTACAACCCGGCCATGCAGTTCGGCATCTTCGCGCAGCGGATCGACGACGACGTCTTCGGGGGCGTGCGGCCCTCGATGCGGGTGCTGGTCGCGGCGGTGGTCGCCTTTCTGCTGATCGCTTGCGCGAACGCCGCGGCTCTTCTCGTCGCCCGCGCCGAGACCCGGGGTCGCGAGTGGGCCACGCGCGTCGCGCTCGGCGCCGGACGGTGGCGCCTGCTGCGGTCGCAGCTCGTCGAAGGCGCGCTCCTGGCGCTGTCCGGCGGCATCCTGGGCGTTGGCCTGGCGCTCGCCGCCAAACGGATGCTCGACGTCGTCGGCACGGCCGCGATTCCGCGCGTGGCAGACGTCGCCGTCGACTGGGGGGTCGTCGCGTTCATGCTGGCGCTGAGCTTCGTCGCCACGGTCCTCTCGAGCCTGGCGCCCGCGCTTCACGCTCTCCGCCTGAACACCGTGGAAGGGCTCAAGGACGGCGGCCGGACCAATTCGCCCGGGCGCGGGCGGCTGCGTCTCCGAGCGCTTCTCGTCGTGTTGCAGCTTGCGTTCGGCATGCTGCTTCTGACCAGCGCTGGACTGCTCGGGCGTACGCTCCTCACGATGCGGCATGTCGATCTCGGCCTCGAGCCCGCCCATGTGCTCACCGCGGGCATCGCGCTGCCGGCGGCGCGTTACTCGAAGGCTGGCGACGCCAACAGGTACGTGGAAGCGATGACGGCGCGCCTTCGGCAATTGCCTGGTGTGACCGCAGCCGGTCTGGTCCGCGTCCTGCCGCTCGCGCAGACCATTGGGGACTGGCCGGTGGCGGTCGAAGGGTACGCGCCGCGGCCGGGGGAGCGGCCGACGGGCGACTGGCAGGCCGCGACGCCCGGCGCGCTCGAGGCGCTTGGCGAGCGCCTTATGCGCGGGCGCTTCTTCACCGACGCCGACACGGCCGCCGCGCCCGTCGTCGCGCTCGTGAACGAGACGATGGCGCGCCTGTACTGGCCGGGCCGCGACCCGGTCGGCCTCCGCATGCGCTTCAGCGATGACGAGCCGCTGGTCTGGGCCACCGTCGTCGGCGTCGTCGGCGACGTTCACCACAACGGTCTTACGACGGCGATCAAGGCGAAGTTCTATCTGCCGTACGCGCAGTTCGCGAAGGCAACGGGTGACAAACCGCTCACGACGGGCACGATCGTGCTGCGCACGGACGGCGATCCGCTGTCGCTGGTGGCCTCGCTCCGATCGGCGGCCGCGGCGGTCGATCGGACCGTGCCGGTCTCGGCGGTTCGGCCGATGACCGATGTCGTCGAGACCGCGCTCACGACGCCGCGGCTGACGAGC
Organism: Vicinamibacterales bacterium; assembly: GCA_035519535.1. GTDB lineage: Bacteria > Acidobacteriota > Vicinamibacteria > Vicinamibacterales > SCN-69-37 > DATEGZ01. Next base: position 14,262 of record DATIWF010000084.1, read on the forward strand.
CTGGTGATGACCGGATTTGCCGCGGTCGCGCTGCTGCTCTCGGCGCTCGGCGTCTTCGGGTTGCTCGTCTATCTGGTCGCCCAGCGCACGCACGAGATCGGCATTCGGCTGGCAATCGGCGCCAGCTCGGGAGACGTTGCGCGGTTGGTGCTGGCGCACGGCCTTCGTCTGGGCGCCCTGGGACTGTCTATCGGGCTGTGTCTCTCCGCCGTCGCCGCACGCGGACTCTCGAGCCTGCTCTATGGCGTCGGACCGTCGGATCCGTTGACGTGGACGATCGCGCCGGGGGTGCTGCTCGCGGTGATTGTTGTCGCCTCGGTGATCCCCGCCGTGCGCGCGTCGGCGATTAGTCCCGTGCGGGTCCTGAGGAGCGGATGAAGCCGGATCGGCCCGGCAGCCCTCGATTCAGGGCCGCTTGGGGCTTGCCGGCGAAGGCGGAGGCTCTCCCGCATCATCTCGTTCACTTCACCTGACAGCCCGCTGCCGGCGGCGTCCACGCGGGTAGTGCCGCGAGGCCCGCTCTTGAGAGTAGCGCGTTGAGCGGACTGATCTGCGACGTCTGCAGGTTCCGCAGCTGTACGAGCGACGCGTCGATCGCCCGGCACGGCGCGTCGACACCCGCGAGGATGCTCGCGTTCGGCGCCGCGTCGCCGACGACCTGGTCATTCAATCGCCGGCCGAGATCGCGATGCGCGGTGCCGAACCCCGCTGGCCCGGTCTCGAGCGGCGTCAGCGCGGCTTCGAGCGTGTTGATCGCCGCGGCGAGTTCGGTCGCGCCCGGCCTGCCCTCCGCGGCCTTCGAGCGATCGATCAGCGCGGCGCTCAGCTGATCGATGTAGTTCACGGCGGCGTACGTCGTGGCGAGTCCCGCAACCATCCGCTGCTGCAGCTGGAACTGCGCGACGAGCGCAGCCTGTGACGCTGGCACGCGTGGGTCGGGCACGACGTCGAACGACTGGGTGTAGGTCTTGCCGTCGACTCTCAGCGTCGCGGCGTACGTCCCTGGTACGACGAGCGGTCCGACGATGGTCGATCGATAGGTCATCCCCGGCAGCGCGTGCCAGTTCAGCGTGTACTCGCGGTAGTCGAGCGGATTGCCGTAGTAGCTGTAGTTGAGCGACGGCGGGTCGGGATATCGCAGGTCCCAGGCCACTCGGTGCATTCCTGCCGACGTCGGCAACACGAGCGGCGGCATGATCCAGTACTCCGGCACGTTCGGCATCGTCGTGTCGGCTGGAGGCGCGACGCTCGAGAACTCTCGAATTGTCTTACCGGCCGTGTCGGAGATCGTCAACGTCACCACGCCCGATGCGGGAGCGGCGAGGTAGTAGTCGAGGATCGCGCCCTCCGGCGGGTTGTCTCCGACCTTCATCTCCGGAGGCACGGGCGTGTCCTGCGTGTTGTCCCATCGCATCCGCGAGGCCGGCGACGGCTTGTAGAAGAACACGGGTGCGGTCGACGCCATCGCCGCCCGCACCTGCCGCAGCGGCGTGACGTCGTCCAGGATCCAGAAGCCGCGGCCGTAGGTCGAGATGACGAGGTCGTTGTCCTTCACCGTCATGTCGCTGACGACGGTGTTGGGGAGGTTGAGCTGGAGCGACTGCCAGTGATCGCCGCGATCGAACGACACGTACGCGCTCGTGACCGTGCCCGCATAGAGGAGGTTTGGATCGACCAGGTCCTCGCGCACGACGCGGACGGCCTCGCCGTCCTGGAGCCCGGTTGACGTCTCCTGCCAGTGCTTGCCAAAGTCGTCGGTGCGATAGATGTGCGGATGGCCATCGCGCGAGAGCAGCGCGACGTACGCAGTGCCCGCGTTCTTGTGCGACGCGTCGATGACGTTCACGGCGCCAGGAGGCAGGTTGGGCAGCGGCACGCTCGTCCAGGTCTTGCCGGCATCTCGTGTGAGCTGCACACGTCCGGTGCTCGTGCCGATCCAGATTTGCCCGGCCGCGACGGGCGAGGGCGCGAGCGCCTGAATCGATCCGCCCGGCGCCTGCGCGGCGCGGCCGCTGCCTGTCGGCGGCTCGGGATTCGGGGGCGGCACGCCTTCAGGCCCCGTGAGGTCCTGGCTGATTGCACGCCACGTCTCACCGCGATCGCTCGATGCCATCACGTACTGCGCCGCCATGTACAACGTGTGCGGGTCCTGCGGTGAGAACGCGAGCGGCGGCGCGCTGGCGAAGCGATCCGTCGGTGTGGGTTGGTACAGCACCACGACCTGGCTGGTCGTCCGATCGAACCGCCGAAGGACGTGGTACCACCCCTGCGTGTACATGTACCGCTTGTCGGCCGGGTCGGCGATGAGGAAGCCGTTTTCGAAGCCGCCGCCGGCGTACCAATCGCCCGATCGCAGCTCGCCGAAGTCCGTGCGACTGGGCACGCATGCCGTGCCGGAATCTTGCTGCGGTCCACAGACGTGATAGGGCGTGTCGTAGTCCGTGGCGACGCGATAGAACTGGCCGTTGACGATGCCGTAGTAGGGCGACCACGACTCGCCGCCATCGACGGAAATCGCCGCCCCCTGATCGACGCCCGCGAGCATCCGCCTCGAGTTCGTCGGATCGATCCAGAGGAAGCGCGGGTCTGCGCCGCTTGGCGCACCCCAGAACGCAGCGACGTGCGCACCGGCATCCGTCGATCGGTAGATGGCCGTGCCCATCAAGTACATGACGTCGGGATGCTGCGGGTCCGCGTAGATCTTGCCGCCGGCGCTCGCGAGTTGACGAGTACCCAAGGTCCACGACTCGCCACCGTCGTCCGAGCGATAGAGCGCACGACCCGAAGCGCCACCTCCGCGTCCGCCGCCGTTCCCCGCAGCAGCGACGGCATACAGCCGCCGGCCATGTGTGCCAGACGCGACCGCGAACGCCGAAATGCGCGCGCCGTCGGGCAGGCCCCGAGCGCCGACCGGCGCCCAGGTCTCGCCGCCGTCGACGGACTTGAAGACTCCCGTGGATGCTGCCGCTTGGGGACCGCCGCCTGCGTTCAGCGACGCGTAGACGATCTTCGGATCGCCGTAGTCGATGTACACATCCGACGCGCCCGCGGGTCCGTCGACCGGCAGCACGCGCTTCCAGGATCGCCCCCCATCGACTGTGCGATACACACCGCGCTCACCCGTCGGGGCGCTCGACGTGGCGCCTGCGCCTCCTCCTGCGCCACCGCGTCCGCCCTGCGCGGCGACGATTGCGTGGTCAGCGTTGCCAGGATCGACGACGATGCCGCCGATGTATTGGGAGTCGGGGAGTCCGACGTTCGTCCAGGTCTTGCCGGCGTCCGTGGACTTGTAGACGCCCTTACCGGGCGTGAACGACCAGCCCGACTGGTTGCCGGTGCCGACGTAAACGATGCGCGGGTCCGACGGCGCCACGGCCACGGCGCCGACCGAGGCGACGTGCACGTCATCGAAGATCGGCTTCCACGTCGTCCCGCCGTTCGTCGTCTTCCACACGCCGCCCTCCGGCATGCCGGCGTAGTACGTCGTGGGATCGCCCGGCACTCCGGCAGGCGACGAAACGTAGCCGGACCGGGCTGGTCCGATCGAGCGCCACTTCAAACCGCCGAAGTAGGACGGGTTCACTTGGAGCGCGCTGGGCGCAGCCCACCACAAGGTGACCAGGGTGACGGCGAACGTAAGGGCTCGGCGCATACGCCTCCTCGGCGGGTTGATTATGCGACGAATTGCGCAGCACGCGCGGATCGTGCGCCAATCGGGGCAAGCTCGGCCAGCGACGCGTTGTCGCGTCGGTGATCCCCGCCGTGCGCGCGTCGGCGACTAATCCCGTGCGGGTCTTGAGGAGGGGATGAACCCGGATCGGCTCAACTAATTTAGTGGCGCGTCACCGCCGCCAGCCGGCTGATCCAGCGCGCGGCGCCGCTGGTCGCCGCGCGATCGTCGAGGGCCCGGCGGGGCAGGTGGATCTTCAGGATCATGTCTCCCGACGGCTCTGCGGCGATCCACAGGTGGCCGCCGCAGTTGGAAACCAGCGACTGGAGCATGCCCAGATCGACCCCTGGTTTGTCGTGCCCGTTGGGACCAGCCGAACCGGGGAGGCCGGCCGCGGGCGAGGATGCCGGCCCTTTCACTTCAGTCACCGTGAACAGCACGTGAGCACCCGGCCGGACGCTCGGGTATTTCTCCGTGAACTGGCGGTCGATCAGGGCGGGGGCGACGTCAATCAGCAGCCGGCCTCCGAGCGGCATCCGCGCCCGGGCGTAGGCGGCGATGTTCACGAAGATCCGCTCGACGTGCTCGGTCTCGACATCAAGGTTGAGCGGCTTCGACCCCTTCGGCAGGACCAGCTCGATGTGGTCGCCGGCCACGCGCTTGAGCACCGAGGCCAGGTCGCGCAGCACGCTGTTCACATCGACGAGCGGAAGCGCCTGTTTCTGCTTGCCGCCGTACTCGGCCAGCTGTCGGAGAAACCCGCTGACGCGGATGACGTCGGCCAACAGGCGTTCGCCTTGCTGACGGGCGGACGGGTTCTCGATCAGCGACAGCCATTGCGGCCCCGCGTGTTCGACATCCCGGAGCAGATTCTCGCAAGTGCCGGCCACTTCCGAGGCGTACCTCGCGACGGCCTCCAGACGCTGCGCATGCCGCAGCTTCTCCTCGAGCGCCCTGACGGTCGTGATGTCCTCAGCCGCGAGATCGACGCACCCGGCGGACGTCGCGGCGGCGACGATTCGCACGACGATCCGGCTGCCGTCCTTCTTCCTCCAGGTGGTTTCGATCGACTGGGTTGAACGAGACGACAGACATCGATCGATCAGCCATTGAAGTTCATCGCCAGCGTCGAACACCCCGACCCCGCCGCTCACAATCTGCTCCGAGCTCGCGTATCCGAGCAGGTGGGCGAGCGCTCGGGTCGCCTGCGTCACCGTACCGTCCGGAGCGCACCGGCACAGGCTCACGGGCGCCGCGTCGAATTGGCGGCGATGGTCCTCGAGCGTGGCCTGCAAGGCGGCGTACTCATTGCGCACACGCGCGAGATCGGCGTCGGCCGCGTCGCGCGCGCGATCGAAACGCGCGCGTTGCTCATCGTGCGTCGTCTGCAACCGCTTGAGGTGACCCTCCGTTGACGCAAGAGACTGACGGAGAAGATCGCCGTCGCGCTGAAGCTGGGCGATTCGCTCCTGACGCTCGGCGAGTGTGGCCTCCCACTCGGCTCGTTCGCGCGCCGTACGTTCTTCCAGGTGAAGCGCATGCTCGCGCGCGCGCTCGCGCATTTCGTTCGATGCGTCCAGAAACCGGCGCTGGGCCTGTTCGGCCGCGGCACGTGCCTGGACCAGCTCGCTCTCGCTGGTCTCGCGCCGGGCGACTTCCTCGCGGAGCCTCGCCTCGAGCCCCGCCTCGCGTTCCTTCGCGTCGGCCGCGGCTTGCGCCAGCTGGGCTTCGGCCTGTCTTTGGATCTCCTCGAGGCGCGCGGCTGAACGAGCCAGCTCCGCGGTCTGCCGCTCGATTACTGCCTGATGGGCCGCGGCGGCCTCGATTGCGGCCTGCCGGTCGCTCGACGCTTGCGCAGCGGCGTGAGCGAGCTCCGACCGCAACGCTTCGAGGGCCTCGGCATCCTGTGTCGACCGGTGCTCGGCGGTTGCGGCCGTGTCCGCCAGCCTGGCGTCCGCGTCGGCAAGCTCCGTCGAGAGGGCCGTGTGCCTTGCCGTCGCCTCGACCAGCCTCGCCTGGAGAGCATCAAGCGCGGCTGACGCTCGGGCCGAGCGCTCGCTGGCCTCGCGTTGCTGTTCGTCGAGGCGGGCAGCCGCGTCCGCCAGGCGCTGTGCGGCCAGCTGTTCCTGATCGGCCAGTCGCGCGGCAATCGCCGCCAGCTCGGCCGCGTGCCGCTGTTCCGCCGCCGCGCGTGCAGCCTCGTTGGCAGCGACGGCCCGTTCGGCGGCCTGGCGGGCGGACGTCTCTCGGGCCAGGTCGCTCTCGGCCTGCGCCTGACGTCGCGCCCCTTCTTCAGCGGCGGCGCGGCGATCGACGGCTGCCTGCTGCTCCGCCTTGTGCAAAGCCGCCGCCTGTTCCACGAGCTCAGCCCGCAGCGCATCGAGCGCAGCGGCGGCTTGTTGCTCGGATTCGGCGAGCCGCGCGGCTGCGGCGGCAGATTCGCTCCTATGCCGTTCCTCGGCGTGCCGAAGTCTGGCGTCGGCGTCCGCAAGCGCCGTCCTGAGGGCGCCCTGGCTCGCTTCCAACTGGTTTCGCTCGGCGTCGAAGGCGGCCTGGCGCGTTGCGGCGGCCGCGGCCGAAGCCTGCCGGTCGGCTTCCGCCTGCTGCCCGGCGCGCTGCAGGGCGTCTGTCGCCTCGGTCAGCTTCGCCTGAAGGGCGTCGAGCGCGGCAGCAGCTTGGGCCGAGCGCTCGATCGCGTCTGACTCGGCGGCAGCGACGGCCCGTTCGGCGGCCTGGCGGGCGGACGTCTCCCGAGCCAGGTCGCTCTCGGCCTGCGCCTGACGTCGCGCCGCGTCTTCGGCGGTGGCGTGACGATCGACGGCGGCCTCTTGCTCCGCCTGGTGGAGAGCCGCCGCCTGTGCCACGAGCTCAGCCCGCAGCGCATCGAGCGCGACGCCCGCTTGCGCGGCCTGCTGCTTGGCGCGCGCGCGCTCGTCGCCCAATCGGGCGGTCGCACTGTGCATTTCGGCGGCGTGCCGGCTTTCGGCGCGCTCGAAGGCCGCTGTGGCGTCGGCGAGGCGCCGCTCGACGTCGACGTTGACGGCCGCGAGGGCCTGACGGTCCTGATGGGCCTGTTCGAGCATCGCCAGCGCCTGCTTCAACTGGTGTTCAACCGCATCGGGCGCCTGGACGAGATGAGCGAACGGATTCGATTGCGGCGACTCGGCCGGCGCCTTGGCGGGCAGCGATGGCGCGGACCGCACGGCCAGCGCTGGTGAAGCCTCCGGCGATGCCTGCGAGGGCCGGCCTTTCAGCAACCGCCCGATCGTCGCGGGGAGGTCACGTGGCAGCGACGCGTTCAGTGGGAGGACCGCCTCGGCGACCGCTTCCAGGGCTGGCGGCGCGGGCTGGCCAAGCCCACCGGCCACGAGGACGAGGGGCGCGGTCACGCCCAAGCCGCGAATCTGGCTGATGAACAAGGCACAAGCTGCCGGGTCGGGGTTGACCTCGACGGCCAGGACGGCGACGTCCTGATTCTCCTCGATCCAGCCGCGGGCCGCCTTCAGGCTGGGGATCCACGCGACAGCCACCCCTGGAACAGTGCTCCGGAGAGCGAATGCCGTGAGCTCGGCGCCATGGGAGTCGTTGCCGATGTAGAGAATCTTCATACGCGATCGCTTGGTCCTGACTATGGCGCTTATCGGCGTGACACAACGGCCGTTGCAGGCCGTCGCGAGGTTTTTTCCCTGCGTCGGAGTCTGCAGTCGAACCCAGGTCGGCCGGCTGAGGCCGTGAGCGCCGAGCGATCAGGGCGCGGCCGCGCCCCTCGAGTCCGCGCGCCCGAACCAGCGCTGCAGGCGGTTCGATCCGAAGAACGCCTTCTCGGCCACGAGCGCCTCGGACGGCGCCTGAAACGTGCTGGTCGGCTTGGGACCGCTCAGGAAATCCACGTCCACGCGTCCGACCTGGTCGTGACCGAACTCCACATAACACGACCCTCGTCCGTTGTACGCGTCGGGTGACGGCCCGCCGCGAAGCCGAGCGAGGATGCCGGCCGCCACGGTCCGCGCCGCCCCTTCGGCGAAGACGCCCGCTTTTGGCGTGCCGACGCCGTTCACGTCACCCACGGCGTACACCCCGGGGAAGCTCGTTTCGAGCGTTTGCTTGTTCACCGGCACCCAGTCCTGCGGGTGGGCCGACAACCCGGACTCCACGACGACCTGCGGCACGCGATGCACGGGCACGCCGAGGAAGAGCGCGTACGGCAGTTCCGCGCCGTCACTGAGCCGCGCCACCTTTCTGACAGGATCGATCGACGCGACGAGCGTGTCCTTGACGAACCTGATGCCGCGCTCGCCAAAGGCGGCGAGGATCGCCCGCGACGTGTCGGGCGAGGGAGGAATCGGCGTGCCGAAGGGCATGACCAGCGTGATCTCGGAGGCGCCGCGCAGCCCGCGGGCCGTGAGGTCGTCGTGCAGCAGCAAGGCGGTTTCGGATGGGGCCGGCGGACACTTGAACGTCCTGCCGCACACGCCCACGATGGCTGGTCCGCCCTTGAACTGCTCGAGCACGCTGCGGAGGCGCGTCGCGCCGGCGACGGTGTAGAACTCATGGCCGCCTTCCGCGAGTCCCGGCGTGGCGGCGACGTCGTAGTCCGCGCCGAGCGCCACGACCATGACGTCCGCCTCAAAGGTGCCGGCGTCCGTGACCGCGCGCCGCGCTGAGGGATCGATGGCGCGCACGGTCGTCTGAAACAGCCTCACGCCGGGCTTGACGATGTCGCGATAAGGGTGAACGGCGGACGACGGAGACTGCCGCCCGAACATGACGTCGAGCTTCGAAAAGCCGAAGACGAACCCGTCGTTCTTGTCGACGAGCACGATATCGACGGCATCGCCAAGGGCCTCGGCCAGGATCGTCGTCACCTCGAGGCCGCCGAAGCCAGCGCCCAGCACAACCACTCGGGTCTTCATCAGGCGCCGCATGTTATCAAGATCGCGGAGGGACGCTGAACTATTGACCCGGGGCCGTCGGCGCGGCCATGGCGCGCAGGTAATGGCGCTCGCGCACGAGGGCTCGCAGAAACTCATCCCAGTGCGCGCGCGCCAGGGCGAGGAACGGATCGTCGGGGCGCTCGGTTCGATCGCTGTGGGCGAGGTACCAGGCCAGCAGCGCGTCGGTCTCTCCGGCCTCGTCGGCTTCGCCGCGACTCTCGAGGCCCGCGGATGCGAGCACGCGCTGCTTGCTTTCCGCGCGGGCCGCGAGGCGTGCGTAGTCGCCTCGGCGTCGCAGCTCGTCGATGAGACGGCGGCGCTCACTGCGGGGACGACTCGGGTCCACCGGACCGGCCGAGTCGCCCGCCGCGCGGTACACGTCAAGGCAGGCGTCGGGCTCGAGCCACAGCTCGTCGAGCACGGCCTGGGTCAGGAGGGGCTCGCCGGACGCCGTCGTGATTCCTGCCTCGTCTGCGAGGTGCTGCCAGAAGACCGTGTGCTGGAACGCGTACCGCACACGCCGCGCCGGCGCGGCAGTCGTTTGCCGTTCCCGAATCAGACGGAGCATCGCCACGGCGTCGGCGCGCTTCTGATCGACGCGCTTCGCCGGCCACCAGGCCGCAAACGCCGCGAGCTCGGCGGGATCGACGAGACCGGTCGCCGCGGTGACCAGCGCCTGGTACGACCGTTCGGGGAAGAACTGCGCCTTCGCGATCGCTTCGAGTCGCGCCCGCGTGTCCGGTGCGATGACACCGCGCCGCGCGGCCTCGTGAAGCGTGCAGCGGATGTTGACCATCGATTCGGACATCGGGCGATACCCCGTGTCCGCCGGACCATGCACCACCGCGACCTCGTCATCGTCCTCCAGCACTTCATCGCGGTACCACTCGAAGATCGCCCCCACGCCCTCCATGCCGAACGTGTGGAGCTCCGCGGCGCGGAGCGCGCCCATGCTGGCGCTGCCGTACACGCGGATGCCCTGGTCCATCGCCCAGAGAATCTCCTTGTGCCACACGGCCGGGACGTGATCGAACTGGCCATCGATGATGCCGATGGCGTCCGGCCGCTGCGCCGACGTCACCGCGCGGTAGACGTCGCCTTGTGCCACCGGACCGCGATACACGGCGTCCAGCTCGGACCGAGCCTCGTCGAGTCGGAGCGACGGGCCGAGAAAGACGACGATCATGACGCCTGGCCCGCGGTGACCCGGCGCGCGCGCTCGCCGGGCACGTAGTTGTCGTCGAACACGAATCCCTCGAGGCCGGGGATGACGACCTTCACCACGGGGATCCGGAAGGCGTCTTTGGTCAGTGTGATGACCACGACCTGATCGATGCCGGCGCCGCGAAGCTGGCCGAGCTCCCACGCCACGTCGTCTGCGAATGTGTCCGACTGGAATTGGGCGACTGAGCGGAAGTCACGGTCGCCGTCGCCCGGCCGCAGCTCGCGCTGGCGGCGGCGCGCCCGCTCGGGGTCGCGCAGCTTCATGTACATGTCACGAAACACGTCGTCCCGCGATCCGGCGATGTAGGTCAGGCGCGACTGGGCCGCCTCGGTCAGCGCGCGCAGGAGCGCAATGCTCCGCGCCGGGTGCGCGCCCATCCCCTGGGCGGTGTACCCGATGTGGAACGGGTCGGGTGTCTCCTCCGCAATCATGCTGCGGAAGGACGGGATGCCGACGTCCGTCGTGAGATCCCAGACCGTGACCGATAGACCGGCGTGTCGATAGCGATCGATGACCGCGCGACACGCCTCGTCGTCGATGGTCTCCAGCCGGATCCGCGCGACATCGCGCGCGGCAGCGCTCGAGAGGTGCCAGAGCCCGAGGCCGTCGCGCTCGACGACTTCGCAGATGCCGGAGCTGATCGCCTCGAGCAGGTGATTGCCGGACGCAAGTCCGTTCGACGTCGATTGAAAACAGCCGTGGCCCGGAGGGAAGGGCAGCGTGTAGTCGGTGCTCACGATGTCGTACGGAACCCAGACGGGTTCCTCTCGAAGCCAGTCCCGCCCTTCCATCCAGAGCATCGGCAGAGACCGGGTGAACAGGCCGGCTTTCGCGCGCGGCAGGCGCTCGACGTCGATCAGCCGTCGCGTGCCCTCGAGTTCGTCGCAGCTTCCGGCTTCGAGATTCGCGACGATTGACTCCGCATGAAAGTGCTCGATCGTCTCCATGACAGCCGACGCCTTCGCTGCGTCGAGCGTCAGCCCCTTGCCCTGCGAGACCGCGAGGTTGCGCGAATTCGGGCGGAAGGCGAGTGCGACGGGCAGGCCGACGCGATCGAGCCCCGTGATATTCGCGATGCGCGTGATGCCCATCGCCGGCATCAAGGGCCGGACGCGCGCGAGGGTCTCGGCGGGGTCGACGACGCGGTGTGTGCCGTCGCGGTAGCGCTTGAGGCCGGGGTCGATCATCGGCGCCGCGGCCGAAGCGCGTTGAGAAGCCTCGTGCCGCGCGGCGTGCCCCAGCCCGTGCACGCATCCCAGCCCGGGCGGGCGGAATACACGCCGTTCGAGCCCTCGAGGATGTCGCGAAAGGCATGCCGGCAGCGTTGGCTGTACAGGAGCGGCGTGATGTAGCCGCATCGCGTCCGCAGCGCCTGATTGATCCTGGCGAAGAGCGCCGCCCAGAGCGGCGCCGACGCACTCGTGCCGCCGCCGAGCCCCGCCTCGAGCGTCCCGATGCGGACCGTGTACCCCGGCGACAGGTTGGCGCGTGCGGCGACATCCGGCAGGCCGCGCCCGTGGCGGCCGGTCTTGGCGCGAACCCGCGCGGGTGCCTGCCAGACGGGATCCCTACGAAATCGATGGCTGACGCCGCCGCCGCTGGCCAGGGACTGGCCGGCGATCGTCTCCGACCAGCATCGCTCCGGTACGCGCCGCGCGTTGACGTCGAGCGTCGTGCCGCCGCACGAGAGCACGTGCGGGCTCGACGCCGGGTAGTGCGGGCCGGCCGCCGAATCCCCGCTCGAGTAACACATCGTCACGCCGGCAAGCGCGGCCGTCTGGAAGATCTCTTCGAGGAGCTGCACCCACCCTGCGGTGAACTGGCGTTCCACGTTGCCCCAGCTGCACGAGATGACGCTGGGGCCGTCGGGCGTCATGATGGCGCGCATGAGGGCGGCGAACTTTCCGGCCTCCGTGTTCGGCGCGAAGTAGACGAGGATGCGCGCATCGGGCGCCAGCGCGGCCGCCACTTGCACGTCCATGCTGGTTTCGAGCGTCCACACCACCTTGTTGAAACGGGCGGTTGCCGGCAGGACCTTGAGGGTGGCGCCATCGTCGGGTCCCATTCCGATCTCGCGCAGATACGCGCTGATGAGCGGCCGGCGGGCCGGGGAGTTTGCCGCACCCGCGATTTCCACGACGTCGACCGACCCGCGTCCGCGGCCGGATGCGCCGCGCCGAGCGTCGCGTCTGTGGAATCCGCCGCCGAGCGAGATGATGCCAATCGTCTGGCCCAGGCCCCTGACGAACGGCGGGAAGTCGTAGATGCGCCCGACGTCGGCGGGATCCACGCCGTGCGAGGCCCGTCTGCCCGTCGGGGCGGCCGCGTGTCGCAACAGCGGCCCCTGGTCCAGCCCGAGCACGGACGAGATGTCGCGCGTCAGGGTCCACGGAATCCTGATCCGGCCTTCGAACGACCGGAAGTGGTGCTCCCGATGGCCGCAGACGACGGGGCGGACGCCGAACGCGCGGGCGACCTCGGCGAACTCGCCGGAGAGCACGACGGTGCGCAGGTGCGGAGTGACCTCGTGCACTTTCATGCCGCGGCCCGAGAAGTGGTCGGCGACGCGCTCGGCGGCTTCCTTCGTCGCGCCGTGCTGGTAGCACAGCTCGTCGAAGCTCAGGTACTTGCGCGCCTGCGGCCACTGCCGGGCGAGCGCGTGCACGGCGTTGTCGCGCGCGCGGGCCGACGTGCGGGGCGAGAGGACGACCGTGACGCGGATGCGGTCGTCGCGCTCCTCGGGCCGCAGCGATCGCCGGCTCACATGGGGCCGGCGCGGGGCGGGATCGAGTCGCGACCAGCGCCTGGTCATGGCCTCGGTCCGATGCGGGCGACAAGCGCCTGGATGCGCGGGTCGGCAACGACGGCGCGCGGCAACAGGGGACTGGCGAACATCGCGCGAAGGCCGAAAAGCTTGTTGTCCCGTTGGTCGATCGCGCGTTCCAGCCAGCGCACGCCCTCATCCACGTCGCCCAGGAGGAGTGCGAGGACCGTCAGATCGAACGCGCCTCGGTAGTTCGCCGCGAGGAGGTCGTTGTAGATCGCGCGCGCTTCGTCGCGCCGGCCGGCCAGGGCGTGGGCATAGCCGACGTGCGCGCGCGTCCAGCTCCACTGCGCCAGAAGCGTGATGGCCTCGTCGTAGCGCCCCACGTACAAGAGCGTGCTGGCGAGCATGACGTGTCCGGGCAGGAAGTCCGGATGAAGGTACCGCAGCTTCTCGATGTCCTCGAGCGCTTCGTCGTACCGGCCAGCCATGGTCAGAACGAGCGCGACGTTCGCACCTGCGGCCGGCGAGAGCGGGTTCAGCTCGAGCGCGCGTCGCGCCTGCATCAAGGCCTCGCCGTGCCGCAGCTGGGAGGCCAGGAAGAGGCTGTAGTACTGGTGGGCGTCGGCGTAGCTCTCGTTGAGGCGGAGCGCCTCGAGAAAGGACTCCTCCGCGGCGGGCCAGTTCCATTCGTAGTAGAACGCGACGAGCGCGGCCGCCGCGTGGGCCTCGGCGAGGTAGGGATCGAATTCGAGCGCCTTCATCGCGGCGGCTTTCGCCTGCGAGAACGCATCCGGCGCCGGCAGGTAGCCGAAGTTGCCCGCGCGCGCGTACGTCATCGCCAGCCCCGCGTAGCCCCGCGCGTACGTCGGATCGAGATCGAGCGCCTGACGGAAGAAGCGCCAGCCCTGCTGGAATCCGTCGGGCGTCGAGCGCGCGGCGGCGTGCCAGCCCTTGAGGTAGAGATGATAGGCCTCGAGTGCCGGCTGCGGGCCGCTGTGCGTTCCTGCCTTGACGCCGACCCCAGGAAACTGCGCGCGGAGGGCCTGGACGATCTGACCGGCGACGTCGGCCTGGACGGCGAACACGTCCTCCGCGGGCCGGTCGTACGTCTCGCCCCAGAGCTGCGTCGCGGTCATCGTGTCGGTGAGACTCGCCGTGATGCGCACCTGCGCGCCCGCGCGCCGGACCGAGCCCTCGAGCACGCTCCCCACGCCAAGCTCGCGCCCGATGTCGGCAGGCTGCCGTCCGCTGTTCTTGAAATGCAGCGACGTGCCCAGCGAGATCACGCGCAGCCCGCTGATCTTCGACAGCCGGACGATCATCTCCTCCGTCATGCCGTCGCTGAAGTACTCCTCGTCCTCCTTCCCCGTGCGATTCGCGAACGGCAGGACGACGATCGACGCGGCGGACGCGGCGACCTCGACCGCCGGTCGCTGGCGCGTGAACAGGTCGCGCAGCGCCGCCGCGACCTCCGCGGCCGACCGCTCGCGAGTCGCCGGGGCCTTGCTCAACAGGCGCGCCAGCAGCTCGTGCAACGCCGTGGGCACGGGCGTGGTCGCCGGCAGCGACGGCGTGGGCTCGGTGACGATGGCGATGGCCGCGTCAACGGGATGATCGCGTGCGAACGGATGGGCGCCCGCGATCATCTCGTAGAGGATCAGGCCAAGCGAGAAGAGATCGGACCGCGGGTCGAGCGGCAGGCCGCGCACCTGCTCGGGCGACATGTAGCGCGGCGTGCCGAGCGTCACGCCCTCGCGCGTCACCCCGCCGGCCGTGACGTCGTCAGGCGTGCTGATCCGCTTCGCGATGCCGAAGTCGACGACCTTCACGTGGCCGTCCGTGGCCAGCATCACGTTGGAGGGCTTCAGATCGCGATGGATCACACCGCGCTCGTGCGCTTTCGCCAGCGCCTCGGCGATCTCCGACGCGAGCCGCACGGCCTCGGGTGGGGGCAGGGCGCCCTGCGCCAGGCGTTCCTCGAGGCTCGTGCCCTCGATGAACTCCATCGCGATGAACGCGACGCCGTCCTCGTCGCTGGCGTCGTAGACCTTGCAGACGTACGGATGGTCGATCGCGGCGGCCGCGCGCGCTTCGGCGACGAAGCGGGCTCGCGCCGGGGCGTCGGCCTGGAGCTGGGGCGGAAGGAGCTTGAGCGCAACGCGCCGGCCCAGACGCGAGTCCTCGGCGAGATAGATCTCGCCCATGCCTCCGTGCCCGAGCCGGCGCAGCACGTGATAGTGCGAGATCCGCTGCGGCGTCATTCTCGACGTCCGACGCCCCGTCGAACGGGCCGACCTACTTCGGCGCGATGAAGATGCAGTTGGCCTCGTCGTCGTTCTTGGCCGCCGGAATATCGTGCGCGTTGAGCTTCTCGCGCAGCGCGTTGTGGACGTCGCTCAGCGAGACCTCGAAGCCATGCTTCTTCGCGACCTTGACGACGCCTGCCCACGCGGCGTGCGCCGACGGGCGAAGCTCGTCACGGAGTTTGGAGTCGTGGCGCACTTTGTCCAAGAACGCTTTGGCCTTTTCGACCGACATGGAGCCTCCTCTGGCTGGGGCCGCGAAAGGGGCCCGTGGAAAGTGGACGCAGCCTACCGGCTTGATCCCGGAATGTCAACGGAAGACGGGCGGCGGCTCGGCCCCTCGGCGGCCATGCCGAGCCGGCGCATCATCTCCGGGTCGGTGCTGGGCTCGATGGCGGCCGGGACGTACAGCGTCGAAATCCTGGAAACCGGCACCTTCGGCAGATCCGCGAGCGCGACCGTTCGGATGAACGGGTCGCAGACCGGGAAGATCGCCGCTTCGTACACGATGACCTGGTGTTGCGCAGGGTAGTGCTGCAGCAGCGCTTCGGTGAGCATGGCCAACCCGTCCGTGGCCGTGCCGGTGAACTCCGCGTGGAACTGGCCGATGACGCCGATCTGCCAGAGGATCAGCGCGCTCGCCGTGTCGGGCCGCCGCCGCTGGATGAGGAAGTACGACGCCTCGAGGCAGGCATAGCCGATCGCGGCGGTGTCGACGCCAAGATCGGCGATCAGGCAATCCTCGGCGGAAATCCCCGGCAGCATGGACGCGTCGAAGCCTTCGACGCGCGCGCGGCGGATGGCTTCGTGCGACATGTAGACGAACACGCCCGGGTGGCCGTAGAACACGGCGCATACGTCGGCGCCGCCGCGCACTTCGTCGAGGATGCGCTCGATGATCAGCTGAAACGCGTCCCAGCGCGTGCGTCCGTCCGCGAAGTACGGTTCGAGCGACTCCGCGCGCGGATTCAGCTCGCGGATCCAGGCGCCGGTCGCCGGATCCGCCACCATGTACAGGAGTGTACCTGCGCGCTCGATGAGCGTCCGGGTTTCCAGTGTGACGTGGCCGACCGCCTTGATGCCGGTCCCGGCGACGATGAGGCTGCCGCGGCTCATGCGGGGGTCTCCGCGTCGTCAGCGATCGACCCGAGCCAGCTGAGGAACAGCAGGTCGTCCTCGACCGGCCGCTCGACGAGCGCCGCGCGAATCTGCGACGGATCCCGGCTGCGCAGCACGTCCCGTTGAGCGGGAGAGAGGTCCGCGCCGGCCAGGGCGCGATCCGGATCCGCGCGAAAATCGCGCGCGCGGATGGGGTCCTGAGCGAGTTCGAGGAGGTAGCGCAGCAGTCGGGTGTCGCTCATCGGGCGCCCGGCGGAGCCGGACGCCTATCAGAGCACTTTCGCGAGACGGCTGTCTATGGCGCAGGCTCCGAATTCCCCACGGGCCATCGGAGTTTCGGGGCCAGGCCGTCGCGGCGTCGAGCGTTCGCGGCCGAAAACGGGCGCCGGGAAGGTGGTATCCGCATTGCACTCGGGGTCCCGATGGCGTTCGATTCCCTCGGGGCCTTTCTGCACGAGTCGCCGGCGCTCTGTCTCTTCCTGACCATCCTGCTCGGCTCGATCATCGGCCGCTTTCATGTCAAGGGCGTGGGATTCGGGTCGGTCGTCGGCTCGCTCATTGCCGGTATCCTCATCGGCATTCTGGCGAAGCCGGAGCTGCCAGACCTGCTGCGCTGGACGTTCTTCTATCTCTTTCTGTTCGCGGTCGGGTACTCCGTGGGCCCGCAGTTCTTCGGCAGCCTGAAGAAGGCGGCGCTGCCGCAGATCGCACTCGCCGTGGTCGTGGCGCTGAGCGGGCTGGCCGCGGTCATCACGGTCGCGGCGGCGTTCAGGTTCGATGAAGGCATCGCCGTCGGCCTGCTGTCGGGCGGCATGACGCAGTCGGCCGCGCTCGGCACCGGGCTCAACGCGATCGCCGCGCTGCCGATCGCCGACGCGCAGAAGGCCACGCTCGCGGCGAACGCGCCGCTGGCGGACGCGATCACGTACGGATTCGGCGACCTCGGTCTGATTCTGTTTCTCACGTGGCTCGGACCGATGATCCTGCGCGCCGACCTCCGGAGCGAGGCGAAGGCGCTCGAGGCGAAGCTCGCCGCCGGCAGCGGGAACAGAGCGGTGATCTCCCGCACCCACTACGGCCTTCGCGCATTCGTCGTCGAGAGCGCGGACGTGACCGGCTCGACCGTCGACGCCCTGGAAGGGCGGTACGCCGACGCGCGGCTCTGCGTGCATCGCGTCCAGCGCGCCGGCGAACTCCTGAACGTCGCTCCAGCGGTGGTGCTTCAGCGCGGCGATCGCCTCGTGATCTCCGCGCATCGAGGCGCGTTTCGCGATGCGGAGCGCGCCATCGGGCCAGAGATCGACGACCTGGCGCTGCTTGACGTGCCGCTGACGACGGTGGCGGTCGTGGTCACCAGCAAGGACGTGAACGGCAAGACGCTCGGCCAGCTGGCGTACGATCCGAACGCGCGCGGGGTGTATCTCGAGTCGTTCCAGCGGGGCACCGTGTTCATGCCGCGGGAGGTGGGGACCGAGGTGGCACGCGGCGACATTCTGCGCCTCGTCGGCACGCCGGAGGACATCGAGCGGGCAAGTGCCCACATCGGGTTCGTCGAACGGGATCTTTCGAAGACCGATCTCACTATTCTCACTGGCGGGATCTGTGCGGGCATGCTGCTCGGAATGCTGACGCTGACGATGAACGGCGTTGTCCTCGGGCTTGGCACCGCCGGGTCGATTCTCGTGGTGGGCCTCGCGGCCGGCTGGGCGCGCAGCCGGTATCCGGTCTTTGGCGCGATTCCCGAGCCGGCGCAGCGCCTGCTGATGGACGTCGGGTTGATCGTGTTCATCGCGGTGGTCGGACTCCATGCCGGCCCGCACGCCGTCGAGGCGTACCACGCGAGCGGCGCCGCGTTCTTCATGCACATTCTGGTTGCCGGCATGGTCGTGACGGTCGTCCCGCTCACGGTCGGGACGATCGCCGCGCGGTTCCTCAGGATGAGCCCGCTCATGACGCTTGGCGGTCTGGCCGGCGCCCAGACCTGCACGCCGGGGCTGAACGCCCTTCGGGATGCGAGCGGCAGCAATGTCGGCTCCATCGCGTACACGGTCCCGTACGCGATCGGCAACATCCTGCTCACGCTGTGGGGACCGCTCGTCGTGGCCATCGTGCACGCGATGCGGGGGTAAGCCAGATGGCGAAGCGCGGCTTCGAGGTTCTCCGCGACAAAGCGATCAATCGATCCATTGCCTTCAGCCGGCGGGAGCGGGATCGTCTCGGGCTGACGGGGCTGCTGCCCTACGCCGTGGCGACCGAGGAGCAGATGGTCCACCGCGTGATGGTGAATCTCGACCGGCTGCCGCGCGACATCGACCGGTACATGCTGTTGTCCTCGATTCAGGAACGCAACGAGGCGCTGTTCTATCGGACGGTGATCGAGCACATCGATCGCATCATGCCGATCATCTACACGCCGACGGTGGGCGAGGCCTGCAAGGAGTTCTCGCATATCGCGCGGGATCCGAAGGGGTTCTTCATCACGCCGGACCACCGCGGCAGGATCGGTCGCATCCTCGCCAACTGGCCCCAGAAAGACATCCGCGTCATCGTCGTCACCGACGGCCAGCGAATCCTGGGACTGGGCGACCTCGGCGCGAACGGGATGGGCATCCCGATTGGGAAGCTCGCGCTCTACACGGCCTGCGCGGGCATCCCGCCGAGCGCGTGTCTGCCGGTGACGCTCGACGTCGGCACGAACAACGAGGCCTTTCTCAACGACGTCCTGTACCTCGGGTACCCGCACAAGCGGCTGGCGGGGAAAGCGTATCTGGGTCTCGTTGACGAGTTCGTGAAGGCGGTGCAGACGCGGTATCCGGATGCGCTGATTCAGTTCGAGGATTTCCTCACGCCGAACGCGTACGCCTTGCTGGCGCGGTACCGGGATCGCGTGCTCTGTTTCAACGACGACATTCAGGGCACGGCGGCGGTCGCGCTGGCGGGCGTGTACTCCTCGACGCGCATCACGGGGTTGCCGTTCAAGGATCTGCGGATCATGTTCCTCGGCGCCGGATCGGCCGCGACGGGGATCGCCGACCTCATGTGCACGGCCTTCGTGGACGAGGGGCTCGGCCTCGAGGACGCCAGACGCCACCTGTGGTTCGTGGATCTGAATGGCCTAGTCGTGAAATCGCGGACCGACCTGCTCGGACACAACCTGCCCTATGCCCACGACCACAGGCCGCTGACCTTTCTCGAGGCGATCGACGCGATCAAGCCGCACGTACTGATCGGCGCAACCGGCGCGCCCGGGACGTTCACGCGCGACGTCGTCGAGGGCATGGCCCGCATCAATCCGCGGCCAGTGATCTTCGCGCTGTCGAATCCGACGTCCAAGGCCGAATGCACGGCGGAGCAGGCGTACGAGTGGAGCGGCGGCCGGGCGGTGTTCGCCAGCGGCAGCCCGTTCGAGCCCGTCACGTTCGGCGGCAAGACGCTCCATCCGGCGCAGGGCAACAACGCGTACGTCTTCCCGGGGATCGGCCTCGGCGCCATCGCGTGCCGCGCCCGCATCCTCCCCGATGAGCTTTTCCTCACCGCCGCTCGAACGCTCGCTGGCTGCGTTCGACAGAAGGACCTGGACCAGGGCTCGCTGTACCCGCCGCTTGGTGAAATCAGGACACTCTCGCTCACGATCGCGACGAGCGTCGCCTCGAAAGCGTACGACCTGAACCTCGCTCGCGCCCGCCGTCCACGGAGCATACGGCGGAGCGTCGAGGCGCTCATGTACACACCTTGAGGCGGTAAACCTCCGATTGCCCGGGGCAATCTCCGAAGGACCGGAGGGAGCGGCGGCGGAATCCCGCGACCGGTCGTGGAGTCTCCAGCCAAACCGCCCGAGAAGCGGGACCTTGCAAGCCCGGCTGAGGCGAGGCGGCGGGGCACGTGCCTTGCACTACGTCGAACGGACCCCCAGACTGCCTCCGGGCCGGTCCGAGTGAAGGGAACCGCCATGACCACCAAGAATCGCGTTGAGGACACGGATCTTCTGCCGGAAGCGAGCGCGACGGATCTGCCCCCCGGGGTGGACCGCCGGGCGTTTCTGATGCGCAGCGCCCTGGTCGGCGCGGTGGCCGTCATCAGCGGCTGCGCGCCGCCGACCCCCGAGCAGGCGGCCTCCGCGCCGCCGCCGACGCCACCCCCGGACCCGAACCAGCTGTCGCCGGACCTTGACGTCGTGAAGCGGGCGAAGGGACCCGTGATGACGGTCCTCGACGAGTTCTACAAGGTCGGCCCCGGGCCCTCGAGCTCGCACACGATCGGGCCGATGCGCATCACGTACGACTTCTACAAACGCTGCACGAAACTGCCGGCCGACCAGCTCGCCAAGGCGACGGCGTTCAAGGTGCACCTCTTCGGAAGCCTGAGCGCCACGGGCAAGGGACACGGCACGGAGCGCGCCTCTCTTGCAGGCATCATCGGCAAGGAGCCCGCCACCGTGGAGCCGGAGTTCCTCGACAGCCTGGTGTCGAATCCGGACCAGACCTTTCCGGTCAAGCTGGCCGACAAGGGGCTCACTGCGTCACTCAAAGACATCATCTATGACTCGCCGAAGGGCAATTTCCCGCATCCCAACACGATGACGTGCAAGTTGATGGCGGGCGACAGCGTGATCCACGAGCTCGAGTACTACTCGGTCGGCGGCGGCTTCATCGAGTGGAAGGGCTACGAGCCGCCGAAGAAGGGGCAACCGAAGTATCCGTACGCGACGATGGCCGAGCTTCTGAAACATGCAGAAGACAACAAGCTCTCGATCGCCCAGGTCGTTCGGGCGAACGAGGTGGCGGTGTCCGGCAAGTCCGAGGCGGAGATCGACGCGTTCATCGAGAAGATCCACACGGCGATGGTCAATATCGTCAACGCGGGTCTGAAAGCACCGGTCAGCACCCTTCCCGGGCCAATCAAGCTCAAGACCAAAGCCGCCGATGTGTATGCCCGCGCGATGAAGGACGAGTACGAACGCCAGCGTGGACTCGGCGTCGTCTCGGCCTATGCGCTGGCGGGCTCCGAGGAGAACGCGCGCGGTCACCTCGTGGTGACGGCGCCCACCGGCGGATCGGCGGGCGTGCTGCCGGCGATTGTCCATGCGCTCGGTGAGGGCGGCCGCAAGCTGCCGGACGCCAAGATCCACGACGGCTATCTGGCGGCCGCGGCGGTCGGCTACCTCTGCAAGCACAACGCGACGCTCTCCGGTGCCGAGGGCGGCTGTCAGGCGGAAATCGGCGTGGCCTCCGCCATGGGCGCCGCGTTCATCGCGCAGGCGCACGACGCGCCGCCTCAGGTTGTGGCAAACGCGGCGGAATCGTCGCTCGAGCACCACCTGGGGTTGACGTGCGACCCGGTCGCAGGCTTCGTGCAGATTCCGTGCATCGAGCGATGCGCGTACGGCGCCGTGAAGGCGTGGACCGGATTCCTGATCGCGAGCAACGAGATTCCGGCGAATCGGCGCGTGGACTTCGACACGACCGTCAACGCGATGGCGCTCACGGCCAAGGAGATGAACAGCAAGTACAAGGAGACGTCCGAGGGCGGCCTCGCGGTGTCCCTCGTGCTCTGCTGACCCTTCCTCGAGCGGCCGTCATGAGCCAGGGCACCAGAATCGCCGTCGTCGCATGGCTCGTGACGGCCGTGTACTACTTCTATCAATACGTGCTCCGGTCGGCGCCCGCCGTCATGATGCCGGAGCTCTCGACCGCGTTCGGGTTGAGTGCGACGGCGGTTGCGTCGCTCGTCGGCATCTTCTACTACGGCTATTCGCCGTTCAGCCTGGTGGCCGGCGCCGCAATGGACGGGCTCGGGCCGCGCAGGGTCGTGCCGCTGGGCGCGGCGGCGGTCGGCGTCGGCGCGATGCTCTTTGCGACCGGCAGCCGCGAGCTCGCCGAGGTCGGACGCTTCCTGCAGGGCGCGGGCGGCGTCTTCGCGCTCGTGGGCGCCGCGTACATCGCGACGACGAACTTCCCGGCCTCGCGCGCGGCGACGCTCATCGGCGCCACGCAGATGTTCGGGATGGCCGGCGGCTCGGCCGGACAGTTCGCGGTAGGGCCGATGATGGGCGCCGGTGTGTCGTGGAGCGCGTTCTGGATGGCGATGGGCGTGGTTGGGCTTGGGATCAGCGCGCTGCTGTTCTGGCTCATTCCGGCGCAGAAGGCCGGACCGCCTCGCGCCGGCTGGCTCGGTCGCGCGGGAAGCGCACTCGCGCTGGTCTTCCGCAACCCGCAGTCCATTCTGTGCGGAATCATCGCCGGCCTGCTGTTCATTCCGACGACGATCCTCGACATGGTCTGGGGCGTGCGTTACCTGCAGGAGGCCCACGGCCTCGACTACGCGTCGGCCGTCATGCGTTCCGCAGCCGTGCCGTTCGGATGGATCATCGGGTGCCCGCTCCTCGGTTTCGTGTCGGATCGCCTGGGCCGCCGCAAGCCCGTCATCGTCGCCGCCGCCGTCGTGCTGCTCGCATGCCTGGGCTGGATTCTGTACGGATCGACCGCCGTGTTTCCCCCGTACGTCGTGGGGCTCGTCGCCGGCATCGCGTCGGGCGCCGCGATGCTGCCGTACACCGTCATCAAGGAAGCGAACCCGCCCGAGGTCAGCGGGACCTCGACGGGCGTCGTGAATTTTCTCAACTTCACGTTCAGCGCCCTCCTCGGCCCGGTGTTCGCCCGGCTGCTCATGAGCGCCAGCGGGGGAGCGACGACGATGAGCGTTGAGCACTATCGGGCGGCGTTTACGCCGCAGCTGTACGGCGTGGGCGCGGCGATCGTGCTCGCGCTGCTCCTGAAGGAAACGGGCCCGGCCGTTCGCCGGGCCATGGCGTAGGCGGAGGACCCGACGATGGCGCGGACACCCGGGACGGGAAAGTACGAGCAGCTGCTGGAGCGCTGTCGCAGCCTGGATCCGGTGCCGACGGCGGTGGCGCATCCCTGCGAGGAGACGGCGCTCGCCGGCCCGCTCGAAGCCGCGAAGAAGGGGCTGATCGTGCCGATCCTGGTCGGGCCGGTCGCCAAGATCGAGGAGATCGCGAAGAAGAGCCGCCTCGATCTCGGGTCTGTCCGCCTCGTGGACGCGCCGCACAGCCACGCATCGGCGGCGAAGGCCGTCGAGCTCGTTCGTCAGGGCGAGGCCGAGCTGCTGATGAAGGGCAGTCTGCACACCGACGAGCTGCTCGGCGCGGTCGTGGCCCGGGACACCGGGCTGCGCACGGGCCGCCGGCTGAGCCACGTGTTCATCATGGACGTGCCGACGTATCACAAGGTCCTCGTCGTGACCGACGCCGCGATCAACATCGCGCCGACGCTGGATGAGAAGGCCGACATCCTCCGCAACGCCATCGATCTGGCGATCGCGCTTGGCGTGAAGCGGCCGAAGGTCGCGATTCTCGCGGCGGTCGAGACCGTGAACTCGAAGATGCCGTCGACGATCGACGCGGCGGCGCTGTGCAAGATGGCGGAACGCGGGCAGATCACGGGCGGCGTGCTCGACGGCCCGCTCGCGTTCGACAACGCGATCAGCAAGGAAGCCGCGAAGGTGAAGGGGATCGAGTCGGAGGTGGCCGGCGATCCGGACATCCTGCTGGCGCCCGATCTCGAGGCGGGGAACATGCTCGCGAAGCAGCTGACGTTTCTGGCGAATGCCGACGCCGCCGGTCTGGTGCTGGGCGCGCGCGTGCCGATCATCCTGACGAGTCGAGCCGATAGCGTGCGGTCGCGGATCGCGAGCTGCGGCGTGGCCGTGCTTGCCGCGTACGCACGGCGGAAGACGCTGTCCGGCCCCAGGTAGCGAAGGCGCGGAGCCGCTCGCATGAACGACTACGTCATCGTCCTCAACGCCGGTTCGTCGAGCCTGAAGTTCTGCGTGTTCGGCAGACCCGGCGCCGCCCCGTGGCGGCTCGAGTCGCGCGGGCAGATCGAAGGCATCGGCACCGCGCCGCGCTTCACGGCGAAGGACGAGTCGGGCGCGGCCCTGCCCAGTGACGGCATCGCCCCAGGCGGCGTGCGAGATGGCGCCACGGCGCTCGACGCGCTCGCCGGGTGGCTGCGCGCACGCTATGGAAGCGCGCGGCTCCTCGGCGTGGGCCACCGCGTCGTCCATGGCGGCCATCAGTTCGACCGCCCGACGATCGTGACGCCGGACGTGCTGGCGGCGCTCAGGAAGCTGGAGCCGCTGGCGCCCCTGCACCAGCCGCACAACCTGGCCGCCATCGACGCCGTCGCGGCACGTCTCCCCGGCGTCCCGCAGGTCGCGTGCTTCGACACGAGCTTCCACCGCGGGCAACCGCCGGTCGCCGAGCTCGTGCCGCTGCCGGCGGAGATCCGCAGCGGGGGCGTGCAGCGCTACGGCTTCCATGGCCTCTCGTACGAGTACATCGCGTCGGTCCTGCCCGATGTCGCGCCCGCGATCGCCAACGGGCGCGTGATCGTCGCGCACCTGGGGAGCGGCGCCAGCATGTGCGCGATGCGCAATCGCAGGAGTGTGGACAGCACGCTGGGCTTCACCGCGCTCGACGGGCTCTGCATGGGCACGCGGCCGGGCGCGCTCGACCCGGGCGTCGTGCTGTTCCTCTTCCAGAGCCTCGGCCTCAGCGCCGGAGACGTCGAAGCGATCCTCTACAAGAAATCCGGGCTGCTCGGCATCTCGGGTGCGAGCAGCGACATGCGCGATCTGCTCGCGAGCCGCGAGCCGGCGGCGCGGCTGGCCGTGGACTACTTCGTCTACCGTGCGGCTAAAGAGATCGGCGCGCTGACCGCGGTGCTGGGTGGCCTGGACGCACTGGTGTTCACGGCCGGCATCGGCGAGAACTCGCCGGAGATCCGGCGCCGCATCTGCGAGGCGTCGGCCTGGCTCGGCATCGAGCTGGACGCGGCGGCCAACGCGGCCAGCCAGCCGCAGATTTCGCGCGCGGGCAGCCGGGCGTCCGCGTGGGTGATTCCGACGAACGAAGAGCTCGTCATCGCCCGGCATACGGGCGTGCTGCTGGGATTGGTCGAGGCCCGCATCTGACCCACGTCAGGAGGGGAGGAGCCGTTATGGCTACTGCGTCCGAGGACAGGAAAGTCGACGGCACGCCGTCGCCCTGGCAGGGGTTCCGCACGGGTCTCTGGCAGAAAGAGATCAACGTCCGGGATTTCATCCAGCAGAACTACACGCCGTACGACGGCGATGCATCCTTCCTGGCAGGCGTGACAGCCCGGACGACCGCGATCTGGGACACCCTGCAGAAGCTCTTCGTCGAAGAGCGCAAGAAGGGCGTGCTCGACGTCTCGCAAATCCCCAGCTCGATCACGGCGCACGCGCCGGGATACATCGACCGCGACAACGAGATCATCGTCGGCTTGCAGACCGACGCACCGCTCAAGCGCGCCATCATGCCCAACGGTGGCCTGCGCATGGTGCTCAGCTCCCTTAAGGCCTACGGCTACACGGCAGACCCCGCGGTCGTGGAAATCTTCACCAAGTACCGCAAGACCCACAACGACGGCGTCTTCGACGCGTACACCGCCGACATCCGCCGCTGTCGCAGCTCGCATATCCTCACCGGCCTGCCGGATGCCTACGGCCGCGGGCGCATCATCGGCGACTACCGCCGCGTCGCGCTCTACGGAGTCGCCCGGCTCATTGCCCATAAGGAGCAGGAGAAGGCGGCGCTCGACGACAAGATGTCGACGGAGAAAGTCATTCGCGATCGTGAAGAGCTGAGCGAACAAATTCGAGCGCTGCGCGAGCTGCAGCAGATGGCGAAGAGCTACGGCTTCGACATCTCGGGCCCAGCGCGTAACGCCCGCGAAGCCGTGCAATGGCTCTACTTCGCGTACCTCGCCGCGGTCAAAGAGCAGAACGGCGCCGCCATGTCGCTCGGCCGTACCTCGACCTTTCTCGACATCTACATCGAGCGCGACCTCGCCGAAGGCACGCTCACAGAAGCGCAAGCGCAAGAGATGATCGACGACTTCGTCATCAAGCTGCGCATCGTGCGCTTCCTGCGCACTCCGGAGTACGACGAGCTGTTCGCCGGAGATCCGACCTGGGTGACCGAGTCCATCGGCGGCATGGGCGATGACGGGCGGTCGTTGGTAACCAAGACGAGCTTCCGCTTCCTGCAGACTCTCTACAACCTCGGCCCGGCTCCGGAGCCGAACCTCACCATCTGGTATTCGCCGCGACTGCCGGATCCTTTCCGGGCGTTTGCCGCGAAGGTCGCCATCGACACTAGTGCCCTGCAGTTCGAGTGCGACACGGTCATGCGCCAGGCGTGGGGGGACGACGGCGCGATCGCGTGCTGCGTGTCGCCGATGCTGGTCGGCAAGCAGATGCAGTTCTTCGGGGCGCGCGCCAACCTCGCCAAGTGCCTGCTCTACGCCATCAACGGCGGGCGCGACGAAACCAGCGGCGAGCAAGTCGGCCCCGCGTACGACCCGGTGCGCGGCGACTACCTCGACTTCGACGAC
>DATIWF010000085.1:0-7011 GCA_035519535.1 Vicinamibacterales bacterium
AACCGTTCTCTTCTCGAACTGCTCGACGCCTTCAGTTCCCCCGATCCAACGCCCGGCGGCGGATCGGCGTCCGCATTGGCCGGCGCGCTCGGCGCGGCGCTCCTGGCGATGGTTGCCGGACTGCCCAAGACGCGGACCAACACGCCCGAAGAGCGCTCGACGCTCGACGACGTGCGGCGGCAGTTGCTGAAGCTTCGTGCGACGCTGGTCGAGCTCGTCGATCGTGACGCCGCTGCCTACGACCTCGTCGTCGCCGCCTACAAGAAGCCGAAGACGACCGATTCCGAGAAAGCCGAACGCAAGGCCGCCATTGCCGCGGCGCTGCGCGCGGCAACCGACGTGCCGCTCGAGACGATGAAGGCTTGCGCGGAAGTGCTCGGCCTCGGCAAAACGGTCGCCGAGCACGGCAACGTGAGCGCCGCGAGCGACATCGGCGTCGGCCTCCACCTCGCGATGGCCGGCCTCACGGGCGGCCGCCTCAACGTCGAGACGAACCTTTCCAGCCTTGGCGACGAGGCGTACGCGCGCTCTCTCCGCGAGCAGCTCCTGCTGATGATGGTGGGCGCGGGCGCGGACCTGCAGGCGGGCAGCCGAGCGGCCGGTCTGCGCGGCGCCGACAGCCACTGACACGTCGAGTCGACGGCGTCGCCTCGGGTCGAGGAGGTGACCAATTCGCAAGAAGCGGCCGAGGGACCGCCTTGACAACAAAAGTTGTCAATACTACCCTCTCCTCGTGCTCGACATCCAGGTCATCGACGACCCGGCCGCCGCGACGGTGGCGTTGGAGCCCGTGCGGAGCCGACTCCTCTCCGAGCTGGTCGTGCCTGCCTCCGCGGCCACGCTGGCTATGCGGGTTGGCCTGCCCCGGCAGAAGGTCAACTACCACCTGCGCGCGCTCGAGGCGCACGGGCTGGTGCGGCTGGCCCAGAAACGCAAGTGGGGCGGGTTGACGGAGCGGCTGCTCGTGGCGACAGCCTCGTCCTACGTCGTCTCGCCGAGCGCTCTCGGCCCGGTCGCCGCTCATCCGACTCGGGAACTCGACAGGTTGTCCGCGAGCTATCTCATCGCCCTGGGCGCGCGGGTGGTCCGCGAGGTGGGCCACCTGGTGGATCGTGCGAACGAGGCGGGCAAACGTCTGGCGACCCTGGCGGTGGATACCGAGGTGCGCTTCCGGTCGGCGGCGGACCGGGCGGCGTTCAGCCACGAACTCACCGAGGCCATCGCGAAACTGGTTTCGAAGTACCACGATGAATCCGCCCCCGGCGGCCGCTCGCATCGCCTGGTGGTCGTGGCGCACCCTCTGCCGCAGAAAGGGGGCGGAAGAGGTCCCGGTGCGTGAGCGCGTAGGGGGGGGCCGCGGAGGCGGAGCCCCCCGGACGCTCTGTCGCGAGCGAGCCGCGCGAGCGAGCCGCGCGAACGCAACGGGGCGGAAGGGGTCCCCGTGAGTGAGCGCGTAGGGGGGGTCCGCGGGGGCGGAGCCCCCCGGACTTGAAAGGAGAATCCATCATGAGCGTGAAGAAAGAAGCCTCCGGACGCCGCTGGGTCCAGGTCGAAGTCGAAGTCCCCGGCACGCCGGAGGAAGTCTGGCAGGCCATCGCCACCGGGCCGGGCATTTCGTCCTGGTTCGTGCCGACCGAGTTCGAGTTTCGCGACGGGAAGCCCGTGGCGGTGACGTTGAACTTCGGCCCGGGGATGGAGTCGCGTTCCGTCGTGACGGCCTGGGATCCGCCGCGGAGGTTCGCCGCGCAGGGCGAGGGCTGGGGCGGCTCACCGCCGATCGCGGACGAGTGGACCGTCGAAGCGCGCGCGGGAGGCGTCTGCGTCGTCCGCGTGGTGCACAGCCTCTTCGCCAGCACGGACGACTGGGACAGTCAGCTGGAAGGCACCGAATCCGGCTGGCCTGGCTTCTTCCGCATCCTGCGGATCTATCTCACGCACTTCCGCGGCCAACGCTCGGCGATGATGCAGTGGATGGCCCCCGCGGGGGGAACCCAGGCGAAGGCCTGGGACACGCTGAGCGCGGCATTGGGGCTGAAAGGCGTGAGCGCCGGGCAGCGTTGGACCGCCCCGGCGGGCGTCCCGGCGCTCGGCGGCCTCGTGGAGCACATCGAGCACGTCGAGCACGGCAGCCAGAGTCCCTACACTGCCCTGCTGCGGCTCGACAAGCCGGGGCCGGGCGTCGCCGCCCTTGGCGCCGTCAGCTTCGGCGGCTCGGCCATGGTCACGTTGAGCTTCTACCTCTACGGCGATCAGGCGGCCGGGACGGTCGCCCGCGAAACACCGCACTGGGAGGCGTGGATTCAGCAACGCTTCCCGGCGCCGTCGGAGACGGGCAAGAGCGAACGACCGTGATGTTCAAGCGTGATCAGCGAACGAGATTGAACAGCCGGCCCCACTGGATGTTGCCCAGGATCTGCGTGACGGGCTTGGACTCGTCGATCGAAAAATAGATGAAGAGCGCTTTGCCCTTGACGTAGGACGCCGGCATGAAGCCCCAGTAGCGGCTGTCCTCGGAGTTGTCGCGATTGTCGCCCATCATGAAGTACTGCCCGGACGGGACGGTGACCGGGCCGTACTCCTCGCGCAGGTCGTCCACGCGTGGCGGGCCGCTCGTCGAGGGCGGCTCGAGGAAATGCGCGTACGGCTGATCGATCGGCTTGCCGTTGATGTACACCTGCTTGCGGTGCATCTCGAGCTTGTCGCCCGGCAGGCCGATGACGCGCTTGATGAAGTCGCGCTCGGGGTCCTTCGGGTACTTGAACACGATCACGTCGCCGCGCCGGATCGCGCGGCCGGGCAGCAGGGCGCGCTCGACTCCGGACACCGTCGGCGCGAAGATCATCTTGTTGACGATCAGGTGATCGCCGACGAGCAGGTTCGGCTCCATCGAGCCGGTCGGAATCTTGAACGCCTGAAACACCCACGTGCGCACGAAGAGCGCCAGGATGACGGCGATGACCAGCGACTCGAAGTACTCTCTGATGACGGACTTTTTCATAACTTAGAACTTGGAACTCAGAACTTCGAACTTCGGACTCGGAACTCTGAGTTCTAAGTTCTCAGTTTTAAGTTCGAAGTTAACACTCATCATTCTTGACCCACTTTAAGGACTGCCAAGAACGCTTCCTGCGGAATCTCGACGCGCCCGACGCGCTTCATCCGCTTCTTCCCTTCCTTCTGCTTCTCGAGCAGCTTGCGCTTGCGGGTGATGTCGCCGCCGTAGCACTTGGCGAGGACGTTCTTGCGCAGCGCCTTCACGGTCTCGCGGGCGACGATGCGGCTGCCGATGGCGGCTTGGATCGCGACCTCGAAGAGCTGGCGCGGAATCAGCTCGCGCATCTTGGCCGCGAGCAGGCGGCCGCGCGCGTAGGCGTTCTCCTCGTGGACGATGATCGAGAGCGCGTCCACCGGCTCGCCGTTGACGAGAATATCCAGCTTGACGAGCGGCGACTCCCAATAGCCCGTGACATGGTAGTCGAGCGACGCGTAGCCGCGCGAGATCGTCTTCAACCGGTCGTAGAAGTCGAGCACGACCTCGTTGAACGGCAGCTCGTAGGTGATGAGCACGCGGTCCTTCGAGACGTACTCGAGGCCCTTCTGCACGCCGCGCTTTTCCTGGCAGAGCTCGAGGATGCCGCCGACGTGCTCGGACGGCGTCAGGATCATCGCGGTGATGATCGGCTCTTCGATTTTCTCAATCCGCCCCGCCTCCGGCAGCTTGGCCGGGCTGTCAATCTCCCGCACCTCGCCATCCGTCGTCGTCACCCGATACAGGACGCCGGGCGCGGTCGTGACGAGGTCCATGTCGAACTCGCGCTCGAGCCGCTCCTGGACGATCTCCATGTGGAGCAGGCCGAGGAACCCGCAGCGAAACCCGAAGCCGAGCGCCGCCGACGTCTCGGGCTCGAAGAAGAACGACGCGTCGTTGAGGCGCAGCTTCTCGAGCGCTTCGCGCAGCTCGGGATACTGCGAGGCCTCGACCGGGTAGAGCCCGGCGAAGACCATCGGTTTCAGCTCCTTGAAACCGGGGAATGGCGAGAGCGTCGGCCTCGCGGTCTCCGTGATCGTGTCGCCGATCTTCGCGTCCGCGACGTTCTTGATGTTGGCGACGATGAAGCCGACTTCGCCGACGCCGAGCGAGTCGACCATCACGGGCTTGGGCGTGAACGCGCCGAGCTGCTCGATCTCGTAGTCCTGGCCGGTCTGCATCAGCCGGACTTTGACGTGCGGACGAAGCGTGCCGTCGATCACGCGCGTCAGGATGATGACGCCGCGGTAGACGTCGAACCAGGAGTCGAAGATCAACGCCTTGAGCGGCGCTTCGGGGTCGCCGCCTGGCGGAGGGAGGCGGTGGACGATGGCCTCGAGGATTTCCGGAACGCCGCGGCCTTCCTTCGCGCTCGCGAGGATCGCGCCCTTCGCGTCGAGGCCGATGATGTCTTCGATCTGGCGGCGGACCTCGTCCGGCTGCGCGCCCGGCAGGTCGATCTTATTGATCACCGGGATGATCTCGAGGTCGTTCTCGACCGCGAGGTACGCGTTGGCGAGCGTCTGGGCCTCGACGCCCTGCGACGCGTCCACCAGCAGCAGCGCGCCCTCGCAGGCCGCGAGCGACCGCGTGACCTCGTACGAGAAATCGACGTGCCCGGGCGTGTCGATCAGATTGAGGATGTACTCCTGGCCGTCTGCTGCCTTGTAGTGGAGCCGCACGGCGTGCGCCTTGATCGTGATGCCGCGCTCGCGCTCGAGGTCCATGGTGTCGAGAACCTGTGCTTCCATCTCGCGGGCCTGCAGCGCGCCCGTGAGCTCGAGAAAGCGGTCGGCCAGCGTCGACTTGCCATGGTCGATGTGGGCGATGATGGAGAAGTTGCGGATGAAGCGCTGGTCCATGCGAACTGAATCAGACCATTATGACGCATCGACCAACGGGGTTCCCCACGGGGTGCCTCAGGGGTTCCCGGGGAGTTCCCAGGACGTTCCAACGAGGTTCCGGAACGTGCCCTGAAGTTCGACGGGCTCGGCGATCAGAGCACGCTGAATGCGAGCGAATCGCGGAGACGACGGTCGAAGGTCGCGGTGCGGTCACAGCCGGCCTCGCGATGGATCTCGCCGATGAGGTAGTCGGCGAACTCGGCCCGGCCGGCCCGGTACGCCTCGACGGCCGCGCGCACGAGGTCCTTGTCGCCGACGACGAACTGCGACGTGGCGAGCACGCGATCGAGGGTGACGAGCAGGTCGGCTTTGCTGACGCGGTAGGCGGCGCGAAGCACCCACGCGAGCTCGCAGAGGACGATCGCGCTGATGAAACAGCGCTCACCACGTGCCACGGCGGTCGCAATCCACGCCGCGGCGCGGCGGGCCTGCACGGGGTCGTCCTCGGTCAAATACCGGACGAGGACGTTGGTATCGAGCCCTTTCACGGCTGACGACCGCGTGCCCGCCCGATGGCCTCGTCCATCGCTTCGAGCGACACGGGCTTGCGACCCGGCTTGCGCAGCATCCCGCGCAGCTCGCGGACGTCGACGTCGCCCGCCCGCACCCGAATCTGGCCGTCTGCGCCGATGACGAAGTCGACCCGATCTCCCGTGTGGAGCTTGAGCTGCTGACGGACCTTGATGGGCAGGGTGATCTGGCCCTTGCTGGTCAGGGTGGCGGTGGGCATGTCCTTACTATAGATATGTTTCCTTACCAATGGCAAGGGCTGCGGCGTGCGTCGCCCGGCGACCTCGTCGCCCGGCGGCCGCGTCGCGCATGGCGCTGTTCCTCAGCGGCCTCGCCCGGGTGGCGGCGGCGACGCTCGCGTCGTTCGCCCGCGTGTGGCGTGCCCGGCGGGCTGAGGGGTCAATGACCTCCCCCACGACGGCGCTATACTGGCCGAGCCAGCGCCCCCGAAAGACGACCGCGATGAGATGGTTCCAGCCCGCCGCGGGTGTCGTTGCCGCCACGCTTGTTGCGGCCGTCGTGGCCGGTCAAGCGTCCCAGCAGCCCGTCTTCCGCGCCGGCGTCGACTACGTCCGCGTCGACGTCGTCGTCACTGACAAAGACGACAAACCCATCACGGATCTGAGGAAGGAGGACTTCACGGTCGAAGAGCACGGGCGCCCGCAGACGATTGAGGATTTTCAGTTCGTGTCGGTGCCGGTCGCGGCCCGGTCCGCGCGGTCGAACGAACCGCCGCGGCCGCCCGCCGACGTCGCGTCGAACGCGCCGCCGTCGATCCAGAGCCGGCTGTTCGTGCTCGTCATCGACGACCTGCACATCCTCGAGCAGGATTTGATCCACACGAAGGACATCATGACGGAGTTCATCAAGGCGCTGGCGCCGGATGATGAGGTTGCCGTGGTGTTCGCGGGGCACTCGAATCTGAGTCAGAACTTCACGACGGATCGGGGGCTCCTGCTCAAGACGGTTGAGCGCGTCCGCGAGTCGCTTGGGTTCGGGATGGACGCGCTCGGATGCTCAGTGGGCAGTGACCTCGTGAGCTGCGACCCGAAGATGACCTGCGCGCAGGCGCGCTCGGCCACGTGGGTGCTCAAGAACATCGTGCAGTCGCTGGCGGGGTCCAGCCATACTCGGCGCGCGCTCGTGTACGTGAGCGCCGGCTCAATCATTCCGCTGAGGCCGGACGTGCTCTGCGACTTCGACGATATGCTGGAAGTATTCGACCTGGCACGGCGCTCTGACGTACCCATCTACACGCTCGACCCGCGCGGCCAGGTGCTACCGGAGGAGGCCATCCGCGGCGGCATCGGGTCCATTAACCTGTCCAAACGCTCGCTCATAGTCCAGAATCTCGAGCGCCAGCGCGACCGCCTCGCCGAAGTCGCCATCAACACCGGCGGGCGCGCGTTCACCGCGCAGTCCAACCTTATGCGCGCCGTCGACGAGATCGTCGGCGACAACGGCAGCTACTACCTGCTCGGCTATTACCCGACGCCCTTCGCCGCCGATGGCAAGTTCCACGACTTCAGCGTCAAAGTGAATCGCCCTGACGTCCGGATCCGCGGGCGT
>DATIWF010000086.1:0-20426 GCA_035519535.1 Vicinamibacterales bacterium
ATCTGAAGAGCCGCATCACGTCGTTGTAGATCACCGTCACCATCAGCAGCACGATGAGCGCGGCCCCGGCGAGGAGCACGCGCTCCTTGACGCGCGTGCTGAGGTCGCGGCGGGCGGCGCCTTCGACGAGAAGGATCGCCATGTGCCCGCCGTCGAGGACGGGCACGGGCAGCAGGTTGATGAGGCCAAGGTTGAGGCTGATCATCGACATCATCTGCAGAAGCGCAAGCCAGCCGAGTCGGGCCGCGCTGCCGGAGAGCTCCGCGATCGCAATCGGGCCCATGAGCTGTCGCACGGGCAGCTCGCGGCTGATGAGCCCGCGGACCGTCCGGCCGATGAGCACGGTGTTCTCCCAGTTCTGCCGCGCGCTCATCGCGAACGCCTGCAGGATCGTGGGATCGACGCGCTTGACTTCGAAGCCGCCCAGCTGGACGCCGATGAGGCCACTCTTGTCGGGCGTGACGGTGATGTCGCGTGGTTCACCGGCGCGCTCGATGGTGAAGACGATCGGCGTGCCCGGGTTCTTCTTGATGCGATCGATCACGGCCGGCTGGTCGAGGCCGCGCTCGCCGTTGACGGCCAGCACGACGTCGCCGCGCTCGAGGCCCGCGTGGTCGGCCGCGAGGCCCGGCTGGATCAGGAGGAATTGCGGCCGCAGCACAGGCCGCACGCCGAGGTCGCCGAGCTCGTACTTGCTGTAGGACGCGGGCGTGACCTCGAGTGTGACCTTCGTGCCGCGGCGCTCAATCGTCATCGCGAGCGTCGTATTGGCCTTCGGCGTGATCTCGAGGTCGAGCGCCTCCCAGGTCGGAACATCGCGCCCGTTCACGCTGACGACGCGATCGCCCGGCTGCAGGCCGGCGCGCTCGGCGGCGCTGCCGGCTTCGACCGCGCCAATCACCGGCGGCGACGACAGATAGAGCGGCACGTCCGCCCCGCGCATGAGCACGCCGGCCAGCACCAGGAACGCGAGCAGCAGGTTCATCGCCGGCCCGGCCAGGTACACCTGGAACCGGATCCACTTGCTTTTCGACAGGAATTCGTCGGGCGCGCCGGTCCGCTCGTCTTCGACGGTCTCGCCGGCCATCTTGACGAAGCCGCCGAGCGGGATGATGCCGATGCTGTATTCGGTGCCGCCGCGCGTGAACTTGAAGATCTTGGGATCGAAGCCGAGCGAGAATCGGAGGACGCGGACGCCGTAGAACCGGGCCATCAGGAAGTGGCCGAGCTCGTGGACGAAGACGAGGACGCCGAGGACGAACAGAAACGCGAGAATCGTGATCACAGGCACCCGCCGGGCGGCGCGCGCGCCGCCTCATACTCCCTACGACGATGGTAGCGTACCGAGGGTTTCAGCGGCACGGGCGCGGGCCCACGCGTCGGTCCGGCGCACGTCGGCGAGCGTGCCGGGCGCCGAGGTCTCGCGGTCCGCGCGCTCGAGCGCCGCCTCGATGACGCGCGCGATGTCGGGAAACCGCAGCCGTCCCGCCAGAAACGCCTCGACCGCGACTTCGTTCGCGGCATTCAGCACGACCGGCCAGGCGCCGCCGTGCGCGAGCGCCTGGAACGCCAGCGCCAGGCACCGGAAGCGCCGGACGTCCGGCGCCGCGAACTCGAGCGCCCCGAGCCGCGACACGTCCAGCGGCGGCAGCGCCATCCCCCACCGCTCGGGATACGAGAACGCGTACTGGATCGGCAGCCGCATGTCGGTCACGCCGAGCTGGGCGATGATCGAGCCGTCGGCGAGCTCGACCATCGAGTGCACGACCGACTGCGGATGGATGACGACCTCGATCGCCTCGGGCGCCGCGCCAAACAGCCAGTGCGCCTCGATCACCTCCAGGCCCTTGTTCATCAGCGTGGCCGAATCGACCGTGATCTTCCGGCCCATCTGCCACGTCGGGTGCCGGAGCGCGTCCTCCGGCGTCACCCGCGCCAGCGCCGCATCGTCGAACGATCGGAACGGCCCGCCGGACGCCGTGAGAATGAAGCGGCGAACGTCGTGCGGTGACCGGCCGTGCAGGCACTGGTGAATAGCGTTGTGCTCGCTGTCCACCGGCAGGATCGGTACGCCGCGCCGCCGCGCCGCGTCCACCATGAGCGCGCCGGCCATGACCAGCACTTCCTTGTTGGCCAGCGCCAGCGTCTTGCCGGCGTCGATCGCCGCCAGCGCCGCCTCCAGGCCGGCGGTGCCGGATGACGCGCACAGTACGAGATCGGCATCGGCGGCCGTGGCGACCGCGACCAGGCCCTCCGGTCCAATTGCCACCGCAACCGGGCGCCTGCCCTCGAGTCGCCGGATCAGATCGTCGCGTGCCGCGGCTGTCGCCACGCCCACGACCGACGGGCGGTGGCGCTCGACCTGCTCAGCCAGCAACGCAGCGTTCTCGCCGGCCGAGAGCGCGACGACCTGCAGCCGATCCGCGTGCGCCTCGACTACCGCGAGGGCGCTGCGGCCGATCGATCCGGTCGATCCCAGGATGGCGACGCGCTTCACGCGAGGTATCTCAGCACGACGTAGTAGCACGGCGCGGCGAACAAGTAGCTGTCCACGCGATCGAGCACGCCGCCGTGCCCCGGGATCAGCGACGAGCTGTCTTTCACGGCCGCACTTCGCTTGAGCAGCGACTCGAACAGGTCGCCGGCGATGCCGAACGATGCGACCAGGAGCGCCACCAGCGCGCCGGCAGGCACGGTGAGCGACGGGCCGGCCAGACGCGGCGCGGCCACGGCGCCCGCGATCGTCGCGGCGACCAGCCCGCCGATCGCGCCCTCCACCGTCTTGGCCGGACTCACGATCGGCGCGAGCTTGCGCCGGCCCAGGAGCCGGCCGACGTAGTACTGCGCCGAGTCGCTCACGGCGACCACGAGCAGGAGCCAGAACACGGCGCCCGGCCCATCGAGGACGCGAATCGACGCGATCGCGCCCAGCGGCAGGCCAACGTAGAGCGGGCCCATCACGGCGAGGCCGGCGCGCGTCAGGGTCGCCGGTCGAGGCGGGCCCGGGGCGGCGAGCGACATCGTGCCGGCCGCGACGAGACCCGCAAGCACGACGACCTCCAGCAGATCGGGACCGCCGCCAGGCGCGAGCAACGAACGCGACGCGAACGCGACGCAGACGACCGCCGCGGCGGCGCCGAGAAAGACGGGAGGGAGCGGGGCGTCGGCCGCGCCTGCGAGCCCGGCCAGCTCGCCGGCCGCGAGCGCTGCAGCGACGGCCGCGAGCGCGATCGTCGCCCACACCGGCGCCAGCCACACCGTGCCGACGACCAGGGCGATGAGGACGCCGGCGCTCAGGACTCGCGTCACGGCGTCGAGTCCGCTCGATGGGTCATCGTGGAACGGCCTTGGCGACGGACGGATCGACGTCCTGCGACCCGATCGCGCCGTAGCGCCGATCGCGCTTCTGGTAATCAGCGATCGCCTGCAGCAGGTGCTTCGCGCGGAAATCCGGCCAGAGCGCGTCGGTCACCCAGATCTCCGCATACGCGATCTGCCAGAGCAGGAAATTGCTCACGCGCATCTCGCCGCTCGTGCGGATGAGCAGATCGGGGTCGGGCTGGCCGGCCGTGTAGAGAAAGGACGCGAACCGGCGCTCGTCGAGCGCGTCCGGATCGATCCCGGCGCGGATCGCCTGCCGCGCGGCGTCGACAATCTCGGCGCGGCCGCCGTAATTCAGGGCGATGTTGAAGAGCATGCCGCTGTTCGTCGCCGTCCGGGTCTCCGCGGACGTCAGCTCCTGCCGGATGTCGGCGCGCAGCCGGTCAGGCTGGCCGATGACGTGGAAGCGAATGTTGTTCTTGAGGAGCGTCTTCAGCTCGAGCCGCAGGTACTGCTTGAGCAGCCCCATGAGCGCCGTGACTTCCGTGTCCGGCCGCTTCCAGTTCTCGACCGAGAACGCATACAGCGTGAGCACCGGAATGCCGAGGCGCGCGGACGTCTCGACCGTGTCGCGCACCGCCTCGATCCCGGCCCGGTGCCCCTCGACGCGCGGCAGGTGGCGGTTCGCGGCCCAGCGTCCGTTGCCGTCCATGATGATGGCGACGTGCCGCGGCAGACGGCCGAAATCGACCGCGCGGAGGAGCAGGTCCTCCTCGGAGCCCGGTGCGACGACGGCCAGCATCTCCGCGAGTGCCATCAGCAACCGTCCAAACGCCCGGATCTTAGCATTGCGTACCGCACACCGACGAGCGTCAGCCCATGGGGCGGCGCGGTGGCGCCCGCGGCGCGCCGGTCGCGTGCCGCCAGAATCCCGGGCAGGTCGGCGGGCATCCGCGTGCCCGCGCCGATCTCCACGAGCGTGCCGACGATGATACGCACCA
The DNA here is from genome assembly GCA_035519535.1 of Vicinamibacterales bacterium. Classification (GTDB taxonomy): domain Bacteria; phylum Acidobacteriota; class Vicinamibacteria; order Vicinamibacterales; family SCN-69-37; genus DATEGZ01. The sequence goes on from DATIWF010000086.1 coordinate 4,323, forward strand.
TGTGTCGGAGAAACCCGTCGCCGTCGACCTCGACGTGCAGCTCGCCGCCCCGCTCGAGGAGCGCGACGCGCGACAGCGTGCGGGTGGTCTCGCGGATCGCCGTGCCGCCCGCCTGAAATGACGCGAAATCGTGCGTCCCGGCGAGGGCACGGGCCGCCTGCCGCATCGCCTCGACGCCGCGCAGATCGGGAACGTGCCAGACGAACCAGCGATCGAAGGGCGAGAGCACCGGAGTCAGCGCGAGGCGGTAGCGATACGACTTGCCGGTCGCGTGAAACTGCGCGTGGAAGCCGGGCGGCGCGTCTTCGACGTCGAGGATGCGCACGTCGGATGGCAACCGCACATTGAGGGCGCGCCGGATCGCGGCGACCGGAAGGTCGATGTCCAGCGTTGCGCTCGCGACCTGCCCCAGCGCATGCACACCGGCGTCCGTCCGCCCTGCGGCCGCGACGGTGGGCGGCTCGCCCCCGCCCACGAGCGGCACGAACGCTTCTTCAACCAGCTGCTGCACCGACAGCCCGTTTTCCTGCCGCTGCCATCCCACGTAGTTGGTGCCGTCGTAGGACAGCGTCAGTTTCAAGGTGCGCATGACGGAAATGGGATTGCTGGGAGGTTCCTCGGGGTTCCCGCGGGTTCCCTGAGGCTGCGAACAACCCCGGGGTTCGCGCGCCTCGCCCTTTCTGCCTTCTGCCTTCTGCCTTTTACCCTTGCCCTATGTCCTCGACCCTGGCTTCGTGATCGGCGTCCCCGCCGCGCAGAGCGGACATGCGTCCGGCTGATACGTCGCGAGCGTGAGCGTGACGAGCGCGCGGAAGGGCGCCGCGAGGCTGGGCGCGCCGCCGCTCCGATCGATGATCGCGCCGGCGCCCACGACGGTCGCACCCGCCGCCGTCGCGACGTTCATCGTCTCACGCGTCGATCCGCCCGTCGTCACGACGTCCTCGATCACGAGCACGCGATCGGCCGGCGACAGCGAGAACCCGCGCCGGAGCGTGAGCACGCCGTCCTGGCGCTCCGCGAAGATCGCGCGCACGCCGAGTGCCCGCGCGACCTCGTGGCCGATGATCAACCCGCCGAGCGCCGGCGACAGCACGACGTTGCCGCCAAGATCGCGCAGGAGGTCGGCCAGCGCCCGCCCGAGCGTCTCCGCGTGACGCGGGTGCTGCAGCACGAGCGCGCACTGCAGATAGCCAGGGCTGTGCAATCCGGACGAGAGCTTGAAGTGGCCCTCGAGCAGCGCGCCGGACGATCGAAACAGTGACAACACGTCCATTACTCTGCCTTCTGCTGTTTACTTTCTCAGATAGTCCTCGAAGACACGCAGAATGCGCTTGTACTCATCCGCCCAGCTCGTCTCCTCGTTGAAGCTGTGGTTCTCGACGGGATACGGCTCGAACTCCCAGGTTTCCTTGCGCAGCTCGATCAACCGCTGCACGAGCCGCACCGAGTCCTGAAAGAAGACGTTGGTGTCCACCATGCCGTGACAGATGAGGAGATGCCCCTTCAAGCCGTCGGCGAAGTAGATCGGCGAGCTGACCTTGTACGCCTCGGGATCGTTCTGCGGCACGTTGAGGATGTCCGACGTGTAGCCGTGGTTGTAGTGCGCCCAATCGGCGACCGGTCGGAGCGCCGCACCGGCCGCGAACACGTCGGGCGTCGTGAACATCGCCATCAGCGTGATGAACCCGCCGTAACTGCCCCCGTAGACGCCGATGCGCTTCGGATCGACCTTTTCGGTCGCCACCAGGAACTTGGCGCCGTCGACGACGTCGTCGAGGTCCTTGCCGCCCATGTGCCGGTAGATCGCGGTCCGCCAGTCGCGCCCGTAACCCGCGCTCGCACGGTAATCCGGGTCGAGGACGACGTAGCCCTTCGACGCGAGGATGTTGTTGAACATGTTCTCGCGGTAGTAGCTCGACGACCAGTACTTGTGCGCCTCCTGCAGGTAGCCGGCGCCGTGAACGAACACGACCGCGGGATGCTTCGGATCGCGTTTGGCCCCGATCATCTCGGGCGTGAACAGCCGCGCGTAGACCTCCGCGCCGTCGCGAGCCTTGTAGGTGATGATCTTCGGGTCGATCCACTTGAAGGTCCGCCACTCCTCGGTCGGCGTCGTCGTCACTTGCTTCGCCTCGGCGCCGACGCTGAACGGCATGACGAACAGCTCCGGCGGCTTGGTCGTGTACGAGTAGACGATCGCGAGCGTCTTCTCGTCTGGCGACACGGTCGCTTCGTTCGATCCCGTCATCGTCGTCAGCCGCGTGCGCGCGCCGCCGTCGACGGACATCGTGTAGAAGTGCCGCTCGCCGGGGTGGACTTCGCTCGTAGTGAGGAACACGGTCCTGCGGTCGGCAGAAAGCTGCGCGCTCGAGACTTCCCACTTGCCCGACGTGAGCTGCACGGCCCTGGGCGATGCCGCGGTCACGTCGAGCGAGTAGAGGTGCATCCAGCCGTCTTTCTCCGACAGGAAGAGCACGCGCTTGTTGTCGGGGAGCCACGCGAGGCCGGTGCCCGCGCCGCCAAACCCGCCGCCGCCGCCAATCGATGCCTCGCGAATCCAGGCGTCGTCGTGCAGCTGATCGAGCACGGTCGCCTTGCCGGTCGCCGGATCGACCTTCACGTACCACCGGTCCTTGTTGTCCTGCGATCGCAGGGCCACGATCGCCTGCGAGCCGTCGTCCGACGTGTCCGGCGCGCTCCAGTCCAGAACGCGCGGCACGTCCGGATCGGTCGGCTTGGCCTTGCGCTCGGTCCCGGCAAACCCCGACGCGTCGGCCCACACCGAGGTGCCCGACTTGAGATCGAGGATCGCGAGCATCCGGCGAGACTGGACGTCGCCGACGTTCGTGCGGCCCGTGATCATCTCGGGGTACGCAGACGCCGTCACGTAGTTGGGCACATCCTGATTGCGGGCGTTGGCGTCCGGACGCTCCGTGACGCCGACCCACGCGTAGCGCTCGTCACTCGAGAGCTGCACGTCGGCCAGGGCCTGCCGCGCGCCGAGCTGCAGGCGCGCGATCGGCGGCTCGGGCACACCGCCGGCGGCGCCGCCCCCGCGTCCACCGCGGCCGCCGCCTCCTCCACCGCCGCCCTGGCGGCCTTCGGCCTGCCGGCGGATGTAGTCGATGAGGTCGCGCTCTTCCTCGCGGAGGTAGCGCTGCGATTCCGTGTCGGTCGCGGCCGTCGTCGCGGTCGCGCCGCCGCGCCCGCCGCCGCGCCCGCCGCCCGCACCGCGACCATTGGCGTTGGCGGCGGCGGCCGTCGCCGGTGTCTCCGCCGGCACGATGTCCGTCAGCTGCTCGAAGGGCGCCGCGGACGATGCCTCGAGCGACATGAGAAACAGGTTGCCGTCGCGCGTGAACGTCACGGCGGTGTCGTTGCGCGCCCATCGCGCGTTGCTCTCTGCCGCGGATGTCCGCGTGAGGAGCCGCCGCGCGCCGCTCGCGGCGTCGTACACGGCGACGTCGCCGTTCTCCACCGTCAGGATCCGCTTGTGCGCGCGGTCGAATCGCCCGGCGGGCAGCCCGTCCAGCGTGCGTGCTTCGTCGGCGCTGAGCTGGCGCAGGCCCGTCCCGTCGCGATTCACGACGTACGTCGCCGCGCGATCCTGATCGGGCTTCTGCCACGAGAAGTAGATCTTCGACGAGTCCTTGGACCAGCGAACCGCCGACGGCGCGCCCCCGACGAGCTTGGGCCCGCGCATGATGCTGTCGACCGTCAGCATCGACGACGCAGCCGCCGCGGCCGCTGGCCGCTGCTGGGCGGTCACCCACCAGGGCGCAAGAACAAAAGCCAGGACAAGCGTGACGACTCGGCGCATGGTTTGCACTCTCTAGGGTTCGAGGCTTGGACGCGGGCCGGAAGCGCCACATTTGGCGGCTGCCGTGCCGCGGGCGGGACCGACGTGTCCCGGAAACGCGAAAAACCCGGCGATTAGTATAGTCGGCCGGCGAACCGCCCCGCCGATTTCCGCGTCCTAGGTAGATTGAAGCGCCGGCCCGGAGCCCGGCCACACCGGAGAAGAGCTAATGATGCGCACCTTCACATTCCTGCGGACCGCACGACGCGTCGCGCTGACCTCAGTCGCTGCTGCCGTCATGGTGGTGGCTCCGCTCGCGGCTCAGGACGCCAAGGCGCCGATGTTCCTCGGCCAGGCGGCTCCACAGTCGGCGCCGCAAGGGCCGGCCGCGAAGACGCTGCAGATCTCGATCGACGATGCCGTGACGATGGCGCTCGAAACGAGTCTCGGATTGAAGTCGGAGCGGCTCAACCTCGACATCACGGCGCAGGGCATCGCCGGCGCGCAAGCCGCGTTCATTCCGAATCTGAGCGGTTTGTTCAACGGCAACACGCAGCAGCGCCAGCCGACCGACTTCACGCAGGGCAACGCCAACATCTCGAGCCACAACCTGTCGGGCCAGGCCGCGCTCGATCAGAATCTGCCGTGGTACGGCGAGCGCTACCACGTCTCGTGGGGCGCGAGCCGCGCCACGCAGGCCGGGGGCATCGCGACCTTCAACCCCCAGCTCGGATCGACGCTGACGTTCAACTTCACGCAGCCGCTGTGGCGGAACCTCAAGGTCGACTCCAATCGAGCCGGCGTCGAGACGAGCACGATCTCGCGCCACGAAGCGGACACGAACCTCGAACAGCAGATCGTGGGCACGACCGTGAGCGTGCGCAACGCGTACCTGAACCTCGTCGCCGCCATCCAGGGCGAGGAAGTCGCGAAGCAGAACATGCAGATCGCCGAGGACTCGCTGCGCAACGCCAAGGCGCGCGTCGCGGTCGGCGTCGGCGCGCAGACCGACGTCATCCAGGCCACCGCGCAGGCCGCCAGCTTCCAGGACCAGCTCATCGCGGCGACGTCACAGATCGGCACGATGGAAGACCAGCTGCGCCGGCAGATTCTCGATCCCGAGCGCCCGGACTACTGGACGGTCAAGATCGAGCCGACGACGCAGATCGTCCTGCAGGAGCGGGCGGTGGACGCGGACGCCATCATCAAGAACGCGCTGGCCAACCGGCTCGATGCCGCGCTGGTGCGCCAGCAGATGCAGGTCACCGACATCAACCTCCGGGTCAACGAGAACCTGAACAAGCCGCAGCTCGATGCCATCGCGCAATACTCGGCCGTCGGCACGGGCGGCACCCAGTTCACGTACGGATCGGGCTTCCCGCCGGTCGAGCTCGGCCGGAACGATCGGACCTTCGGCAGCGCACTGGGCGACGCGTTCCTCGGCGCGTATCCGTCGTGGACCTTCGGCGTGCAGTTCGGCTATCCGCTCGGGCGATCGGGCGCCGAGACGGCCATCGCGCAGCAGCAGCTCGTCAAGCGGCAGCAGCAGCTGGGCCTGCACGACCTCGAGATCGAGATCGTGCGCGAGGTTCGTGAGGCCGTACGCCAGGTCCAGACCAGCTACGAGCGGGTGCAGGCCACGCAGGCCACCGTCACCGCCACCGAGCAGCAGCTCAACGCCAAACAGCGGCAATTCGAGGTCGGCCTGTCCACGACGTTCGAGGTCCAGCAGGCGCAGCGCGACCTCGCCAACGCCAAGCTGATCGACCTGCAGGCGAAGATCTCGTACAACCGCGCGCTGATCTCGCTCGACGCGGTGCAGAAGATCCGCCAGTAGCCCGGCGCCGGCCCTCGGCCGGCCTCTGCTATAGTCGCGGCCGTGGCGAAGCTGTCCGTCACGGTCATCACGCGCGACGAAGCCGCCAACATCGACGCGTGCCTCGCCTCGGTCGCCTGGGCCGACGAGGTGCTGGTCGTGGATTGCGGGAGCACGGATCGCACCGCCGACATCGCCCGTGCCCGCGGCGCCCGCGTCATCGTCCGCGACTGGCCCGGCTACGCCGCCCAGAAGAACTTCGCCGCCGGCGAAGCGACGCACGACTGGATCCTGTCGGTCGATGCCGACGAGCGGGTGCCGCCGGATCTGGCGGCCGAGATCCAGACGCGCCTGACGCGCGACGCGTCCGAGGCCGGCTTTCGCATCCCGCGGGTGACCTTCCACCTCGGCCGCTGGATCCGCACGACCGATTGGTACCCCGACTATCAGCTTCGGCTCTACGACCGGCGCCGCGCGCGCTGGAAGGACCGCCGTGTGCACGAATCGGTCGAAGCCGACGGCCCGGTCGGCCAGCTGTCCCACGACCTGCAGCACTACGCGTACCGCGACATCACGCATCACCATCAGACGATGGACCGGTACACGACGCTCGCGGCCGAGCAGATGTACGAGTCGGGCCGGCGGGCGGGATGGGTGGACATCGCGCTGCACCCGCCGGCGGCGTTTCTGCGCAACTACATCCTGCGGCGCGGCATCACCGACGGCCTGCCCGGCCTCATCGTCTCGGCGATGAATTCGCACTATGTCTTTCTGAAGTTTGCGAAGCTCTGGGCATTGCAACGCTCGATGGAGCCTGCCTCGCCGAAGCCGGAGGCGAAGGCGGGTGATTAAGTCCCTGCACGTCGATACGGCGCGGACGTGGCGGGGCGGACAGAATCAGGTGCTGCTGACCGTGACCGGGCTCGAGGAGCTCGGGCATCCCGCGGTGCTCGTGGCGCACCAGGACGGCGAGCTGCGGCGTCGCGCGCGCGAAGGGCTGCGGTTCGTCGGCTTCGCGCCGAAGAGCGAGTTCGACGTCCACGCGGGCTGGCAGCTGAACAAGATCATCAACGATGTGCGACCCGACGTCGTGCACGCGCACGACGCCATGGGCGTGGCGCTGGCCGCCATGGCGATGCAGATGCCGTCGCGCGGCGAGGCCATTGCCGCGCCGCTCCTCGTCGCGTCCCGGCGCGTGGATTTTCACCTGCGCCAGAATGCGTTCTCGAGGTGGAAATACCGCCAGATCGACGTCTTCATCGCGGCGTCGGACGTGATCGCGGGCCTGCTCGCCGCCGACGGCATCCCCGCCGATCGCATCGTCACCGTGCACGACGGCGTGAACCTCGGCCTGGTGGACAAGCAGCCTCTCGTGGACGCGCGCGCGACGTTCTGGCTGCCGCACGGCGCGCCCATCGTCGGCAACGTCGCCGCGCTCGTCGCCCACAAGGGCCAGCGCCACCTGGTCGCCGCCGCCGCGCGCGTCGTCCGCGAGGAGCCGGACGCGCGGTTTCTGATCGTCGGCGAGGGCGAGCTGCGCGAGCCGCTCGAGCGCCAGATCAAAGAGCTCGGGCTCGAGCGGCACGTCCTGCTCACCGGGTTCCGGCCGGACGCACTCGGCCTGATGAAGGCCTTCGATCTGTTCGCGATGAGCTCGGTGACCGAGGGCCTCGGCTCGGCCATCCTCGAGGCCATGGCCTGCGGCCGCGCGGTCGTCGGCACGCGCGCCGGCGGCATTCCCGAGGTGGTCGTCGATGGCCAGACCGGCCTGCTCGTGCCGCCGCACGACGACGCCGCGATGGCGGCGGCGATCGTCCGGCTGCTGCGGGATCGCGCGGCGCGCGAGGCGTTCGGCGCCGCCGGCCGGCGGCGGGTCGAGGAGGAGTTCAGCGCCGAGCGCCTCGTGGCGAAGACCGTCGAGGTGTACGCGCGCTTCCTCAAGGCGCGGTAAGCGCGCGGTTTGGTGTTGAGTGCCCGGCGCTGGGTGCTGGGCTTTGCTCGTGCCGGGTGCGGCGACGATATCCGGGAGTGGGCGCTCGGCCGGCCCGAAGGCGGGCGCGCTGCATCAGCGGTTCGCAGACGCACCGAGCACCCAGCACCCAGCACCGAGCACCCAGCAGCCAACAGCTACCCCCTCCGCCTCGCCCGGCGCGGCGCGCAGTGCCCCCGGAGCGGGCATTGTGAGTCGCCGTGCCTCGTGCCGTAGCCGCACGCGCCCATCATGCTGAGGTGACAGAGCGCGAAATCGTAGCGCACGGGATCGTCGGGGTCGATCGCGCGGAGCGCGCGCGTGATGTCCACCGCCATCTTCCAGCCGGGCGTCTCGCGCCGCGTCAGCCGCAGGCACTTCCCGACGCGGATCGTGTGCGTGTCGAGCGGCACGATCAGCTGGCGGGCGGGCACCGCCGACCAGCCGCCGGGATCGACGCCGTCGCGACGCACCATCCATCGCAGAAACAGATTGAGACGCTTGCACGCCGACCCGGTCGACGGCCGGGCGAAAAAGTAATGCACGCCCGGCGCGCGGGGCCGGCGCCCGTAGGCCGGCCGGAGATCGACGTCGCGGGCGTTCGTCGAGAACCGTTCGAGCGCGCCCTCGACGTCGTCGGCCGCCGGGTCCACGCCGGCGCCCATGGTCTGCTCCAGCGATCCGTGCTCCTCGATCAGCTGGCGCAGTGTCCAGAAAAGCGCGACGAAATCGTCGCCCCGCGTCCAGCGGTGGACGAGACGGCGGAGCGGCTCGCCGTCGCGGCGGGGATTGAACGTGCGCACGAACGCGCCGGGCGCGGGTCCCATCACCGCACAGACCGCCTCGATCGATTGCACGACCGACGCGACGCGGCCGAACGCGAGCCCGGCGGCAACGAACGCGACGACCTCGCGGTCGTCGAGCCGCGCGTAGCGCCGTACGACCTGGATCGGATCGAACGCCGACTCGGGGTGGTTGAAGGACGCGTAGAGGGCGTCAAGCGAGGGCTTCAACATCGATAAACGATAATCGGAAATCGGCAATCGTAGAGCCATCGATCATCGAGCATTGAATCGATCGTCGGTAATCGATGCATCGGTGGCGATCCATCGATCGTCGTTGTCGATGGGCGACCATCGATCGCTCTGAGACGACCCGACTACCGATCGTGGTTCGCCGATCTCAGAACTTCGCAATCGGCTGCCCGGCCTTGCAGAGCGGGCAGTCGTCGACCGGGTAGTTGTCTGGCGCCTTGTACTCCGCGAGCGCGATGTTGGGCACGCCGAGATTGACGATGGACTCGAGGCGATCGTAAATCTCGACCGTCCCGATGACGGTGCCGCCGGCGTCCTCGATGACCGTCTTCGCGCGCTCGAACGTCTTGCCGGTGTTGCGAATGTCGTCGGCGAGGAGCACGCGCTTGCCGGCGACGACGCTCCGATAGAACGGGCGCAGGACGAGCGTCCCGCCGGCATCGAGGGACAACGGCGCGAAGCTCAGCCGCGGATAGGTCAGGCTGCGGCGTCCGTCGAGCAGGCCGGCGATCGTGTGCGCCAGCAGCGCGCCGCCCATCACCGGACCGGCGACCACGTCGGTCGCGTTGGTGAGCGTATCGGGCAGCATCGCGATCAGATCCTGCGCAAACCGCCAGATGAGCGACGGCTGCCGGAAGATGCGGTGGGGATTCAGATACACGCGCCCGTGGTAGCCGTTGCCGTAGTCGAAGTGCCCGTCGAGCATGAGCACTTCGTACTCCTGGAGGTCGGCGAGGGCCTGGCGGCGAAGGTCGGTGGCGGACATCAGTGTCTGGGGTGCCCGGGGGCTCCCGCGGGCGCGACGGAGTTGGTGGGGGTTCGTGGACCGAGCCGCGATCGCAGGGCCGCCGGTCCTGACTCGTGCACGAAGACGACGCGGCCGCCGACGATCGTCGCGGCCGGCGCGCCGCGGAACGTCCAGCCGTCGAACGGCGTGTTCTTCGACTTCGATCGCAGCGCCGACGCGTGGACCGTGACCGACGCGTCGGGCGCGAGAATCGTGAGATCGGCCGGCCCGCCCTCGACGAGCGTCCCGCCCGGCACACCGAGGATCCGCGCCGGCGCCGCCGACAAGAGCTCGACGAGGCGCGGCAGCCCGATGACTCCGGGGTGCACGAGCCGGTCGAAGCACAGCGACACCGCGGTCTCGAGGCCGACGATGCCGAACGGCGCGCGGTCGAACTCGAGGGACTTCTCGTCGGCGTGATGCGGCGCGTGGTCGGTCGCGATGACGTCGATCGAGCCGTCGCGCAGCCCGTCGATCATCGCGTCGCGATCCACCGCCTCGCGCAGCGGCGGGTTCATCTTCAGATTGGTGTCGTACCCGCCCCGCTCCGCCAGCGCGGCGTCGGTGAGCGTGAAGTGATGCGGCGTGACTTCGCACGTCACCGGGGCGCCGTGGTCCTTGCCGGCGCGCACGGCGCGCAGGGACTGCCGCGCGCTCATGTGGGCGATGTGCACCCGGCCCCCCGTGAGCTCGGCCATCGCGATGTCGCGCTCGGCCATCACCGACTCAGCCGCGCCCGGGATCCCGCGCAGCCCGAGCAGCCCGGCGACGGCCCCTTCATGGGCGACGCCGTCGCCCTTGAGCGACGGATCCTCGCAATGATCGATCACCGGCGCGTCGAACATCGACGCGTACTCGAGCGCGCGCCGCATGAGGAGCGCCGTCAGCACCGGCCGCCCGTCGTCCGTGAACGCCACGCAGCCGGCGGCCCGAAGATCGCCCATCTCGGTGATCTGCTCGCCGCGCGATCCCACCGACACGGCGCCGATCGGGTACACGCGCGCGAGGCCCACTTCGCGCGCGCGCTTGAGGATGAACTGCGTCACCGCCGCCTGGTCGTTGATCGGGTCGGTATTCGGCATGCACGCGACGGCCGTGAACCCGCCCGCGACCGCCGAGTCGAGGCCCGTGGCGATCGTCTCTTTGTGCTCCTGGCCGGGCTCGCGCAGGTGCACGTGCATGTCGATGAGCCCGGGCGTGACAACGAACGACGCCGGCAGCTCAAGGACGTCCGCGCCGTCGGCGGGCACACCGCGGCCGACACGCGCGATGCGATCGCCATCGATCAGAATGTCGAACGCGCCGTTTCGCCCGGCGACCGGATCGACGACGTGCCCGCACTTCAGTAACAGCCCCATCTTCTCCTCTGCCTTCTGCCTTCTGCCTTCTGCCTTACCGCTCGCCTTCCTCCCCGCCCGCGAGCAGGTACAGCACCGCCATCCGGACCGCGATGCCGTTGGCGACCTGATCGAGAATCACCGACCACGGCCCATCGGCGACGGCCGAGTCGATCTCGACGCCGCGATTCATCGGTCCAGGATGCATGACGATCACGTCCTTCGCCGCGCGCTCGAGTCGCGTCGGCGTCAGCCCGAAGAGCGTGAAGTACTCGCGCACGGATGGCAGGAAGAGGCCGTGCATGCGCTCGTGCTGCACGCGCAGCATCATCACGACGTCGGCGCCTTCGAGCGCGTCGTCCATCGACCGCGACACCTTGACTCCCAGCCGATCGAGGCCGGGCGGCAGGAGCGTCGCGGGGCCGCACGCGCGCACCTCCGCGCCCATCTTGACCAGCAGGAGCGCGTTGGACCGCAGCACGCGGCTGTGGACCAGGTCGCCGATGATCGCGACGCGCAGACCCGCGAGGCGCCGCTTGTGCTCAATCATCGTGAACGCGTCGAGCAGCGCCTGCGTCGGGTGCTCGTGCATCCCATCGCCCGCGTTGATGATGCTCGCCTTGCAGATGCGCGCGAGCTGGTGCGGCGCGCCCGAGGACGCGTGACGCAGCACGATCATGTCCGGCGCCATCGCTTCGAGCGTCCGGGCCGTGTCGGCGAGCGTCTCGCCCTTCGACACGCTGGACCCGGCCGTCGTCATGCCGAGCGTGTCGGCGCTCAGGCGCTTTTCGGCCAGCTCGAACGACATCCGCGTGCGCGTGCTCGGCTCCATGAACAGATTGATCACGGTCCGGCCGCGCATCGTCGGCACTTTCTTGATCGGCCGGGTGCCAATTTCCTTCATCGCCACGGCGGTTTCGAGGATGAGCTCGATCTCGCCCGGCTCGAGGTCGGTGATGCCGAGCAGGTGCCGGCTGCGGAGCGCCGTCGTCGTGCTCATCCCTCCACCTCCACCTCGTCGCGGCCGTCGATCTCCTTGAGGCGCACCTGGACGCTCTGCTGGCGCGACGTCGGGATGTTGCGGCCGACATAGTCGGCGCGGATCGGCAGCTCGCGGTGGCCGCGGTCCACGAGCACGACGAGCTGAATGGCGCTGGGCCGGCCGAAGTCGATCAACGCGTCGAGCGCCGCCCGAATCGTCCGGCCCGTGAACAGCACGTCGTCAGCGAGCAGAATCAGCCGGCCGTCGATCGAGAACGGAATCTCTGTCCGGCGGATGACCGGCTGCGGTCCGACGGCATGGTGCATCAGATCGTCGCGGTACAGCGTGATGTCCAGCGAGCCGGTCGGCACGTCCACGCCGGCGATGGCCTTCACGTGCGCCGCCAGGCGCGCCGCGATGGGCACGCCCCGCGCCCGAATGCCGACGAACGCCAGATCCTCGACGCCACGGTTGCGCTCGAGGATCTCGTGGGCGATGCGCGTCAGCGTGCGGTCGATCCGCTCGGCATCCATCACGATGGGCATGCGGGCCTCGGGGCGGATGCAGAGTGCCGGGTGCTCGGTGCGGGGTGCTCGTGCGGAGTGCGGGTGCGACGGGCGGAGTGCGGGCTGCGCATGTGACCTCTTCGCGGTCTCTCAGGACCGCATTAAAGAGCGCAGGGATCATACCGTACTTGGCGGGAGGGCGGCGGCAGAATGCTCAGTGCTGGGTGCTAGCTGCCTCATTTCTCATGCGTCCCCACATAGCTGACCGAGTGCTCGACGGTGTAGGCCCGCGCGAAGAGGTCCGTCCGGGCGAAGCCGTCCATGTCACGCCCGACCGGCAGCCCCATGTAGTAGAGCAGCGTCGGGGTCAGATCGACGATCGATCCCCGGGGAAACACGCCGTGGGCGGCGTTGGCGCCGTACGCCAGCAGGAAGCCGTCCGGCGCGCTCTCGTGCGACCCGCTGCGGGCCGGCCAGTCGAGCAGCCGCGCCAGCAATCGCTTCGACACCGGCTCCTGCTTCATGCCGAAGCCCGAGACGACCAGCAGCAGGTCGTCGCCCTGCAGCCTGGCCATGGCCCGGCCGATCTCGCCGTCGATGTACGCGTAGTAGCGATCGAGGACCGAGCGCGGCGCCTCGTCGCGCGCGGGCTCGCCGAAGAGCTCCGGCTGCGCGTCGCGCAGGTAGTTGTGCCCAAAGATGTCCAGGCCCTCGTACCGCACGGCGGTCAGGCGCGTCGCAAACTCCTGCTCGAGCCGGTCGGCGGCCTGGCTGTAGGCCGGATCCCAGCGCGCCTGAACAAATCCGCTCGGCGGGGGCTCGTTCGGGCCGAACGACGGCAGCACCTCGTGCCATGGCTTCGTCTGGACCTCGTCGAACACCTCTCGCGCGATGTCGGCGGCCGACGACGGATAGGCGGCCTGCGCGTCGGCGAGCCGCAGCGGCGAACTGGCCGCCTCGTCGAAGTAGTCGCTCACGACGTATCCGAGGCTCGCCTGGACCGGGTGCGTCAACGGCCAGTCGACGATTCCGGACACGACGCCGTAGTCGGCGAGAATGTCCCACAGGGTGCGCGCGTGGAGCGACAGCGAGGTGACGGGCTCCTCGCTGATGAAGCTCTGGTAGTACAGGGCCGCCGCAAAGCAGTAGTCCGGCAGCAGGTTGACGGGATCGGCGTCGTCCGCGCGGACGCGATAGATCGCGTTCGATCGGACGCCGTCTTTCGGCGGATATTTTCCCGTGGCGGCCGCGGCCCAGACGGGCTCGGCCTGCGTGGGCTTGAGCGTCGCGAGATTCATCGCGGCGCCGCGCTCCATGATGCGGCCGAAGTTCGGCAGCTGGCCGGCGGCCACGCGGAGCCGGATGAAATCGAGATCGGCGCCGTCGAGCAGGATCAGATCGACGCGCGGCGGCGGGCTCTCGAGCGGCACGGGCGCGGCGATCGGGCGCGCCGGCGGCACCGGCAGATCGCCCGGCCCGCGAAGCCACAACGGCACGATCACCGACAGGATCATCGACGCGAGCAGCAGCGCGGCCGTAGTCCGGTTGCCCCGGCGGCCGAACGAGTATCGGAGCAGGACGATCAGGACGAGCATGACGGCGAAGGTCGTGGTCGCCACCGCGCCCTGGCGCATGCGCTCGACCGAGCTGGCGTCGAGCACCGAGAGAAACCCGCGCAGGTTGCGCCAGGTCACGACTGACGCGCCCACCGCGCCGGCGGCGCCGACCCACCCGGCGAGGCGCACGCTGAACCAGGCCGGCTGCAGCGGCCGCGACGCCAGCACCTCCCGGCCGAGGATCAGCAGGTACACCGCCACACTCAGGTACAGCCCGTAGAAGGCCACGAGCGTGATGAACCAGCGCGCGGCCGTCACCGAGACGATCGGAACCTGGGGGTTGAGCTGCAACACGAGCACGAACAGGTACGTCGCGCCAAGCACGCCGCCCGCAATCGCGTTCGTGAGCATGCGCAGGTAACGCATGGCTCAGGATCATAGTCTCGTGGACTGCTGAGTGCTATGTGCTGGGTGCTTGGTGCTGAGTGCGGTGCTGCGTGCCGGTGCCGTGCCGGCCTCCTCGAGTCGAGACGACGTCCGGCCGAGACAGCGGACGCCTCGGCTCGAGGCGTCGTCAGCCGCACCAGGCACGCAGCACCGCACCATGCACCTAGCACCAGGCACTCAGCACCCCGCACTATAATTTGCGAGTGCCTACCGACGTGGCGGCCGAGGTGATCGCCAACACCCGGCTGTCATCGCATTACAACGTGCTGGCGCTCGCCGCCCCGGCCGTCGCCGCGGCGGCCAAGCCCGGGCAGTTCGTCATGGTCAAGACGTCCCTCGGCTTCGATCCGATGCTGCGGCGGCCGTTTTCGATCTTCGAGATCGTCCGCGACGCCCGCGGCGGCGTCCTCGGCCTGAGCCTGCTCAACAAGCGCGTGGGCGTCGGCACGACGCTCTTGTACGACGCGCGTCCCGGTGACCGCATCGGCTGCCTGGGCCCGCTCGGGCGGCCGTTCGTGCCCGTCGATCCGCCCGCCGAGGCCTGGATGGTGGCCGGCGGGGTCGGTCTCGCGCCATTCGTCACGCTCGCCGAAGCGCTCAAGGCGCGCGGGACCTCCATGACGTTGTTCTACGGCGCGCGGTCCGCCGCCGATCTGTACTACGCCGATCTGTTCGAGCAGCTCGGGGCACGCCTGGTCCTGACCACGGAAGACGGCAGCCGGGGCGAGCGCGGACGCATCAGCGCGCCGCTCGAACGCGCGTTGTCGGAGCGGCCGCCCAATCACCCGGTCACGATCTACGCGTGCGGCCCGACGCCGATGATGGCCGCCGTCGCGCGCCTTGGCGCGCGGGCGGCGCGGCCGGTCTTCGCGTCGCTCGAGCCCGTCATGGGCTGCGGGATGGGCGGCTGCTACAGTTGTGTGGTGCCGGTCCGGCAGGGCCCACGCAGCCACTTCGTCCGGTCCTGCCTCGACGGCCCCGTGTTCGACGCGTCGGCCGTCGTCTGGGACGACCTCGTCGCGGTGGGTCACTGATGGCTGATCTGTCCGTGCAGCTCGGCTCGCTGCGACTGAAGAACCCCTTCATCGCCGCGTCGGGGTGTTTCGGGTACGGCCTCGAGTACCAGGAAGCCGTCGATCTCTCGTCCCTCGGCGGGGTCGCCGTGAAGGGCCTGTTTCTGTCGGAGCGCGAGGGCCATCCGCCCCCGCGCATCGTCGAGACGCCCGCCGGCATGCTGAACGCGATCGGGCTTCAGGGCATCGGCGTGCACCGCTTCGTCGCGGAGAAGCTGCCGGAGCTTCGCCGGCTGGGCGCGACGACCATCGTGAACATCTGTGGATCGACGCTCGACGAGTACTGCGAGGTCGCGCGCGTGCTGTCCGACCACGAAGGCGTGGCGGCCATCGAGCTCAACATCTCGTGCCCGAACATCAAGGAAGGCGGCATCCAGTTCGGCTGCAGCCTGGCGGGCACGTACGACGTCGTGAGCGGCGTGCGCAAGGTGACGACGCTGCCGATCATTCCGAAGCTGACCCCCAACGTCACTGACGTCGCCTCGTTCGCGCGGGCGTCGGAGGAAGCCGGCGCCGACGCGATCTCGCTCGTCAACACGTTCCTCGCCATGGCGATCGACGTCGAAACCCGCCGGCCGAAGCTGACCAACGTCATGGGCGGCTTGAGCGGCCCCGCCATCCGGCCGATCGCCGTCCGCATGGTGTACGAGTGCCGGCAGGCGGTGACGATCCCGATCGTCGGCATGGGCGGCATCGCGACGGTGGAGGACGCGCTCGAGTTCATCATCGCCGGCGCCACGGCCATTCAGGTGGGCACCGCGAATTTCGTGGATCCCTTCATCTGGCCGAAACTGATCG
>DATIWF010000087.1:0-26879 GCA_035519535.1 Vicinamibacterales bacterium
GGCCGCCGTCGATGATCATCTGCGGCGTGTAAACCTCGCCCGCGGCGGACGCCGTCGCATACGCCGACTGCCGCTGCGTGAAGATGTGATTTGAGAACGGGTCCCTCCAGCCGAGGCGATCCCAGTAGTCGACATGCTCGCTGAGGGCGATGACCATCGCACCCTTGACCGGCTGCGTCTCCACGAGCGAGGCCAGCACCGCATCCGCCGGCGGGCAGCTCGAGCATCCCTCGGACGTGAACAGCTCGACGATGACCGGCACGGGTGCGGCCGGCGGCGACGTCACCACGGCGGTCGCGGTGAAGCCCAGGCCCGCGGTGAGCGCGGCCAACCCGATCGTCTGTCTCAGCATGTGCCCGACACCATCGTCGCGCGCCGCGCTGCACGCGTCAACCCAGCCGCTCCGGTTCCCACCGCAGGCCGATGGTCAGAATGCGCTGCAGAAGCATCGGGTAGGTGAGGCCGACGGCGGCAGCCGAGGCGGCAAAATCCTCGGTTCGCGCGATCTGCGGGTTCGGATTGGCCTCGAGGACGAAGACCCGGCCCTGATCGTCCAGGCGGAGATCGATGCGGGCGTACCCGCTCAATTCGAGTGTCCGGTACACCCGTCGCACGATGTGCTGGATGCGATCCGAGACACCATCGGGCAGCTCCTTCGCTTCGCCCGTGGCGACGCCCATCTTCTCCTGGTACTTCGGATTCCACTTCACGCGCTCGGTCGCGATGCGATGCTGGCCCTCCGGCATCTTCGCGAACGTCATCTCCCAGACGGGGAGAATCTGCAGGCGCTGGTTGCCGATGACGCCGCAGTAGAGCTCGCGGCCGTCGATGTAGTGCTCGACGATGGCATCGGTCCGGATGGAGTCGTGGATGAACTGCACGCGCTCGGCGAGCTTGCCCGCATCGTCGACGACCGACGCCTGCGCGATGCCGATCGAGGCGTCCTGCGTGAGCGACTTCACCATCATCGGGAACGTGAGGCGCTTGGGGAGACGCGGCTTGCGTCCGCGCTGCACGACGGTGAACTCCGGCATGGGCACGCGGTGGTAGTGGAGCAGCTTCTTGGACAGCGCCTTGTCGCGTGAGAGCAGCATCCCGCGCGGGTTGCAGCCCGTGTAGGCGAGCCGGATGAGCTCGAGGTAGGCAACGACGTTCTGGTCGAACGTGCCAACCTCGTGGAACGCTTCGAGCAGGTTGAACGCGATGTGGGGCTTGAACTCGTCGTTGGCCCGGCGGATGCCGGCGAGGTCGTCCTTGACGCCAAGCACATGGACGTCGTGCCCGAGATCGTCGCGGACCGTCTTGAGGACGTCGTACTCGGTCCGCCACTTCGCCGTCTCGACGTCCTGTCCCGACACGTCGTCGGGCGGCACCTGATAGTCGTGCATGAGGATCAGGACGCGCAGCTTCCTCACGAGGGGATCATAGCCGGGGGGAGTGCTCGGTGCTAGGTGCTCGGTGCTGGGTGCGGGGTGCGGCGTGCTGGGTGGTACGTGCGGGGTGCGGCGTGCTCAGACGCGGTGAAAGGGATCGCGCGCCGGGACGAATCGCTGCGCGTCCGCGCCGGTGCCCGGAAGAATCTCACGCAGGTAATACGCGAGACCGCGGTCGTGGCGCCAGTCGCGCGGATACCCGAGCGAGACCTCCTCGTAGCGCACGCCGTGGCGCCAGAGCGTCGTGCGCAGATGCAAGTGGCCCGAGACGACGGCACGTGCGCGATACCGGCGAGCCCAGTCCTCCGTCAGCGTCGTGCCGCACCAGATCGAGAAGCGCGGAACGCGCGGCGGCCGCGCCAGGTCGGCGCGGAGCGGCCAGTGGTTGACCAGAACCGTCCTCGCCTCTCGCGGGAGGGCGTCGAGGCGCGCGGCGGTGGTGGCGACCCGCTCGTGGCACCACGCCTGGCGCGACGCGAAGGGGCGCGGATCGAGCATGAATTCGTCGCCGCAGACGACGCCGCTCTCGCGCGCCCAGGCGACGGCCCCCTCGGCGGGCACCTCCGCGGGCCGGTACGAGTAGTCGTACAGCAGGAACATCGGCACGACGTAGGTATCCGGATCGGGCGGCCACCGGGGATACGGATCTTCGGGTGAGATTGCACCAAACTCCAGGCACACGGCGACGAGCTCGTCGTAGCGGGCCACGCCGTGCCTGGCGTCAGGTGCGTGCCGTCGCGACCAGAGCTCGTGATTGCCCGGCGTCCACAGGACCTGCCTGAAGCGAGGGGTCAGCTCTCCGAGCGCCAGCGCAAGGTGATCCGGGGATTCACCGACGTCGCCCGCGACAATGAGCCAGTCGTCGGGGTAGGACCCGAGCGTCGACAGGGCCTCGCGGTTGATCCGGTGGCTCAGGTGCAAGTCGCTCGTGGCCAGCAGTCGCATGCGCGCAGGCGGAGGTCAGCGCGCGTCCGGCTCGAACGGCGCGACGACGAACGACGGCCGCCGGCCGTCCGGGCAGGAGGCCGCGACGGCCAGCACGTGTTGCGTCGTCGGTTCAGCAAGATGAAACGCCCAGCGTTCGTCGGTGCCCGCGAGCGATTTGATGAAGGTGACACGGGGCGTCCCGGCGTCGAGCGCGAATGAGATCTCCGCAAGGGGCAGCGCGATGCCCAGGCCGCGCGCCTTGAGGTAGGCCTCCTTGAGCGTCCAGTAGCGCAGGAAGCGGTCGTGCCAACCGGCGTCGCCCTGGGCGTCGATGTCGCGCGCCTCATCCGGCGCGCAGTAGCGCGGCACGACCAGGCGGTCGACGGGACGCCTGAGGCGATCCTCGACATCCGCGCCGACCTCGCGTCCGTCCGCGAGGGCGCAGACGACGAGGCCGGCGCTGTGGGCGAGGTTGAAGGTGAGCGTCGTCGCGGGCGCCGCGACTTCCGGACGGCCGCGGGGGCCATCGCGCCACCGCCACTCGTCGGGCGCGACCCCCAGCGCGCGGCCCACGAGCGTGCGCGCCATCACGCGGCCGCCCACGAACATCAAGCGATCGGTCTCGTGACGGTACGCGTCGTCGCGCTGGCGGTCCGCCGCGGAGAGCAGCGACCGCGCGCGCGTGCGACTCGCCTCGTTCGGGAACAGATCGCGCGTGTGCGCGTGCCACACGAGGACGCCGTCCGGGCCGGGCGATGACGCGCGCGTCGTCATTGCGATAGTATGTCGCGTCTCGCCGCGCCGGCGCTTCCTCATCATGTCCACCGCGTGTCTTTTTCCGGGTCAGGGTTCGCAGTCGAAGGGCATGGGCGCCGATCTCTTCGATCGCTTCCCGGACTGGACGCGCGAGGCCGACGCGATCCTCGGGTACTCGATTCGCGAGCTGTGCCTCGATGATCCCCGCGGCGAGCTGGTCCAGACGGCGTTCACGCAGCCCGCCCTCTTCGTCGTGAACGCGATGACGTTCCGCGCGCGGCAGGAGGGCGGCGCGGTCGCGCCGGCCTTCGTCGCCGGACACAGCCTCGGCGAGTTCAACGCGCTCCTGGCCGCCGGCGCGTTCGACTTTACGACCGGACTGACGCTCGTGCGCCAGCGCGGCGCGCTGATGGGGCGGGTGCGCGGCGGCGGCATGGCCGCGGTCATCGGCCTCGAGCCGGCGCGCATTCAGGCGGTGCTCGCGTCGAGCGATGCCGGCCGCCGCCTGGACGTCGCGAATTTCAATTCCTTCGACCAGACCGTGATCGCGGGCCCGACGGACGATCTCGCGGCCGTGAAACCCGATTTCGAAGCCGCGGGCGTGCGCGCCTACATTCCCCTCAACGTGAGCGCGCCCTTCCACTCGCGCTACATGCGTGATGCCGCGGCGGAGTACGCCCATGTCCTCGCCGGCGCCGCGCTGCGCCCACCCTCGATTCCCGTGGTGGCGAACGTCACCGCGCAGCCGTACGGGCCTGCCGCCGTCCGCGACACCCTGGCACGTCAGATCGGGGAGTCCGTCCGCTGGCTCGACTCGATGCTGTATCTGCTCGATCAGGGCGTGACGACGTTCGAAGAGACGGGCCCAGGTGCCGTGCTGACGAAGCTCGTCGCGCAGATCAGGAAGAAGCGACCGGGGAGGGGGAAATGATGCCGGGTATATTTTTCAAGAGCCCCCCAAGAAAAATATACCCGGCATCATTTCCCCTTCTTCCCTCATTTCCCCTTTAGCTGGATCAGCCCGTTCGTCGTTTCGAGCTTGATCGACGGCCCGCCACCCCCGCCGATGGAGGCTTCGAGCCGCCGGCGCGATTGCTCGGAGGCGCTGAGATCCAAATCACTGGTCTGGATTGTGCCGTTGCTCACACGCGCGGACAGCCGCGCTTTGCTGTCGCGCGGGATCGTGACCTGAATCGCACCGTTCGTCGTCTCGCACGAGATCCCGGCCTCGCCGAGCTTCGCGAAGTCGAGCGTGATGGCGCCGTTCGTGCTCGAGACGGTCGTTGAGTTCATCAGCCCCGTGCCCTTGATCCGCCCGTTCGTCGTCTCGACGTCGAACGACCCGCCGACGTCGGCCACGTCGATGTCGCCGTTGGTCGAGACCAGTTTGACGGCCGCCCAGCGCGGCAGATGGACGACGAAATCCACGTGCTTCGAGATGTTGATTTGCAGGCCCATGCCGCGTCCGGTCGCGTCGAGCGCGACGCGGTCGGGCGAGACCGTCTCGGCAATCTCCAGGCGCCGCAGCGCGTCCTTGGCGGCCTCGTCGGTGGCCGCGTGAACGACTCGATCCGCGACGACGTCCACGGTGTTGCCGTCGCCCGTGCGGATCTCGATCCGGCCGTTCGTGTTCCGGATCTCGAACGCCCCGCCCTCCTTGAGGGTGTAGCTTTTCTTCCACTGGTCCCGCGCTTCGGCGCCGAGCGCGAACTGCAGGCCGCACGCGCCGGCGAAGACCAGCAGCGACGCCGCCATCGCCCCGTGACACCACCGCCGGACGGACTGGGTCATGATGCCTGCCTCCACCGGGATGATACGGCCGCTCAGGCCGCGAGGTTCGCTGTGCTACGATGCGCCGGCCGTCCGGCAGGGAAACGGCTTGGGAGGGTGCAGTGGCAATTCGCGCGCGCACGGTCATTGTCGGGCTCCTGGGACTCATCGTCCTCGCCGTCGTGGGCGGCCTCACGGCGATCGGGTGGCAGGTCGTGCTGGGCCCGAAGGCACGGCCCGTGACCGATCGCAAGTTCGACGTCACCGACGCGCGCCTCGCCCGCGGCAAGTACCTCGTCGAGGGCGTCGCGTCCTGCTTCCACTGCCACAGCGAGCACGACATGAAGGACCCGGAGCTGCGTATGGTGGAGGCGAAAAAGGGGGCGGGATGGGAGCTGCCGATTCCCGAGCTGGGCACCCTCGCCGCGCCGAACATCACGCCGGACCGCGAGACCGGCATCGGCGCGTGGACCGACGATGAAGTCGCGCGCGCCATTCAGGAAGGCGTCGCCAAGGACGGCACCGCGCTCTTTCCGGTGATGCCCTACATGAACTTCCGGCACCTCACCGACGAAGACCTCGCGTCGATCGTGGTGTACCTGCGATCGATCCCGCCGGTCCGCAACACCGCGCCTCCGCGCAAGCTGATCTTTCCGCTGAATCATCTCGTCAACACGATGCCCGTGCCGCTGACGTCGCACGAGCCGCAGCCAGCCCGCACCACGGCCGAAGCGCGCGGCGAATATCTCGTGCGCGTCGTCGCCGGCTGCCAGGACTGTCACACGCCCGCGGACGACAAGGGCCAGCCCCTTCCGGGCATGGACTTCAGCGGCGGCGGTCTGTTCCACGATCCCAGTCAGGGCGGCAAGGAAGTGTTCTCGGCGAACATCACGATGGACCCGTCAGGCATCCAGCACTACGACGAGGCGTTGTTCATCCAGACGCTGCACACGGGCCAGATCCCGGGCCGCATGCTGAACCACATCATGCCGTTCGAGAACTACGAGAGGATGACCGACGACGACCTGCGGGACATCTTCGCGTTTCTCAAGGCCCAGCCGCACGTGAAGCACCGGGTGTCGAACGTCGATCCGCCGACCAAGTGCGCGGTCTGCGGTCAGACGCACGGGCTCGGCGAGCTCAACGCGAAGCCGACTGGCAAGTAGCGCCGCTCAGGCGTGGCGCCCGGGGTCGGGGCTCGTGTGGGCCTCGCGCGTGAGCGCGTTCCGCACGTTCCACAACTCCTCGAAGTACCTCACGTCGAGGCGCTTGCCCAGGACCTCGACCGGCGTGCCCTGAGTCCCGATGACGTGGCCGCCGATGATGCGCTCGACCAGCTTCAGGTGCAGCGCGCGCCACAGCATGAGCCGCTGATCCCAGTCCATGAGGCGTTCGGCGAGATCGAAGATGTCCTCGTGCTCGTGCCCATGACGATAGAGCGCGTCCAGCGTCACGCGGCGCCGGCTGAGCAGGCGGTGAAACGCGGCGCCCAGCGCCGGCGACACCTCGTGCGCCCGCCGAAACCCCGGCGAGTCGAAGCCGCTGCCGTGGCCAAGCGATGGACGCATCTGGTGGTAGTCCCAGGGCGTCATGTGCTCGAGCATCAAGGTGTTGGCCGAGACCAGATCGAGCGCGCCGCTCGCGCGTCGTAGCAGGCGCACCGCGCCCCACGGGTCGTCCCGATCGATCCGGTCGGCCGCGGTCTCCACCTCGAAGCACGCCAGCTTCAGCCAAAGCTCCGACGCCTGGTGAATCGTCTGGAAGAGCAGCTCATCGCGGTGCGCCATCGCGTCCGGCGGCTTCTGCAGCGCCAGCAGCTCATCGGTCCGGAGGTAGCGCTCGTAATCGGTGGCGGCGGTGCCGGGGAGGATCGGGTCGTGCAAGGAGCTCATCCACTGAGAGTACACAAGGCACTAGGCACCAGGCACTAGCGAGTGCCTAGTGCCCGGTGCCTAGTGCCTGACGATGCTCTCCGCCGAGATGAGCGAGCATGCGCTCCCGATGCGCGACCTCGCGGCTGTTCAGCTCCCGGGGCGGGTCGAGCTCGCGGAGCGGGGCGGCGGGACCGTCGGACAGGGGAAGCCGCAGCTGCCCGCGGGCGGCGCGAAACTCCTGAAAATCCACGACTTTCGACCGGCTGGCCATGGGCCCCTCCCGGCGCGGGCGGCCTGGGCCGTCGCGCCAGGATCAGACTACGGGCCGGGTCTGACAAGGCAGGTCACACCACTGAAACGTGGGACAGTCGAAGGGCCGCCCGTCGAGACTCAGGACGTCCTGTCCCGCAGCACCCGCAGGTACGCGATCCACGGCCCGACCTCGCCCGTAAGCCGTTTCGCCATCACCCGCGAAATCTGCACGACGTGATCGAGGTCGTGCACCACCCACGTGGCCAGCAGCTGCCTGAGGGTCACGGTGCCGAACTCGGGATGGATGCCGGTGCGATCGAGGTCCGCGTCCGTGAGATGGAAGGAGCGAAGCTGTTCGAGGCTGGCGCGGCGCGCGGCGGCGAAGTCGTCGATCAACTGCTCGAGCGACCGTTCGCCCCCCTCCTGGAACTGCGCGAGCCGATTGAACGGCGTGAATCGCTTGTCCGCGCCTGGGCCGAGGATGATCTCGGCACGCGGAATCCAATCGGCCTTCTCGCCATGGATCAAGTGGCCGAGGACATCGTACGGGCTCCACGTGTCGCCGCCCTCGTTCCGGCGCGTCCAGTCCGCCGTCAGGCCCGTGAGCAACTCGCGGACGACCTGCGGCGTGCGCCCGAGGACGTCGACGCACTGACCCAGGTCGAACGTCGCTACCACTTCGATCGCTCCTTGAGGCGATGGATATGGGCGACGTGGTGGCGGCCATGCCAGGCGTAGAGCTGGATGAAATCGTCGACCCGCATCTCGCCCCATTCCGGATGGAACGACTTGCGCGCGAACGCCGCTTCGTCGAGCGACCGCAGGAACGGCACCCACCGCTGGTGCAGCGCGGCGAGCAGCGTCAGCGAGACGTTGATCGAAGCCGTGCGCGCGTCCAGAAGCTCCGCCCACTTCGCCTCGTCGTACGTCTTCACCGCCGGATGCTCCTCCGTGACGGCGAGCTTGCAGCGGATGTAGGCGTTCAGATGGCTGTCGGGAACGTGGTGCACGACCTGCCGGACGGTCCAGCCGCCCGGCCGGTACGGGGTGTCGAGTTGCGCATCGCTGAGGCCGGTGACCTCAGCCGCCAGGTGCCCGGGCGCGTCGGCGAGCTGGCCGATGAGCACCGCGCGATCGGCGGGACTCACCGCGACATCCGGCCGAAACGCAAACTTTCCGACGGGATAACGAAGGTCGTCAGACACAGCTCGGATGATAGAGGCGTCGTGCGCTCGAGTCCAATCAACCGTCCTCATGGATCGTGGGACTGGCGTTCATGCCCGGCGCGCCAGGATCACGCCGACGCCGGCGACGCACGCGCACCCGGCGAGCAGCGGCGGCTGTACGAGCGTGAGCAGCTCGAACGTGAGCGCCGACGCGGCCAGGCCGGCGAGGGGGCGAGTCCAGCGCGGCCGGCGGAAGACCAGAATCGCGGCGGTGATGATCTGTCCGGCGGCGACGATCCACAGGGCGACGGCCACGTGGTTGGTGAGGCGCCCGCGGTCGGAACCCTCGGCCAGCTCCTTGATGCCGGTCATCATCCGCCGCTCCATCACGAAGTGCATCGGCCCGAACAGACTGGCGTCGAACGCGCGTGCCACGGCGGATCGCCCGGCGATCACCCGGCCCCGCACAATCAGCCGGGTCGTCTCGGCGTCGATCGGCTCGAGCACGAACGCCCAGCTGCCATTTTCCGGTTCCGTGAGGCGGGTCCCGGGTGCGCGCGTGGCGAACGCGAGGGCGCGGCCCGGCACGAGCACGCGGAGCGTCGCGAAGCCGATCCCGCCGGCACGATCCTCGGGATACATCCACAGCCGGTCGCCCACCTGCCACGCTTGCCGATCCGGCCGCAGGCGATCCTCCGTCGGCATCTCGCACCCGACGGCATTCTCGAGCAGATCGAAGCTGTAGAACCCGCCGCGATCCTGTCCGAGCTGCGCGAGCCATGGCCACACGGCGTCGAGCGGCGCGTGGATCGTGATCGCATGTGTTTCCTGCGAGCCAGCGTCGTAGACGAGGCTCTCACCCGGGAGACTGCGTCGTGCCTCGTCCTCTTTCGTGCCCCACGCGAGACACCAGGGCCGGACGACGAGGTACGACGCGGCCAGAATGGCCACCATGACCGCGGCGAAGGCCGCGGCGCGTACGGCGAAGGTTCGGGCAGTCATGGCCGCCTCCCGGCGGGACCGTGGCCCCGCTGACTACGACGCGCCGCGCTCCAGCACCACCGCCAGCGCGAGTGCGATCGCGCCGGCCAGCGCGAGCGCGACCACGCACACGGCCACGGCGCGCCAGGTGCTGCTGTAGTCGAGCGCCTGCCGTACGGCGACGACCATCGCCGCGATCATCCAGGCCCACACGACGACGAAGACCGGCACGGTGACCGCAGAAAAGGCGGCGAAGACGCTCAGCATGCCGGGCGCGGCCGCGAAGCCGATCGTCCGCAGCATCTCGCCGATGTCCGCGTGCGTCCGGGGGGTCGGCAGATAGCGCGTGCCGATCTGCAGGACCAGCACGGCCCACGCCAGCCACGTGAGAAGCGCCAGCGCGCTCACGAGCAGGAGCGTCTGCGGCCGCGGGCCGGCAACCCCGGCCGCGCCGATGCCGGCGGCGACGCTCGACAGGAGCACGACGATCAGCGCCTGGAAGGTGGCGGGCCGATCCGCTTCGATGCCCTCGAACACCGACGCGTCGAGCATCGCGGCGCCCATCAGTCGATACACGAACGTGCCCATTTGCGCCTCCTACAGGCCCGAGGGATAGGTCTCGGCGACCTCGCCGGCGATCCACGCCGACGTGCGCTCCAGCGGCTCAACCGCGCGCGTTTCGTCGAAGTGCAGGACGACGTCGAACTGCCGCGACAGCGAGGCGTGGAAGTAGTGACTCCGTCGCTCCGTCTCCGGCAGGTACAGCACCCCGACGGCGCGCTCGAGGCGCGGTCCGTCGAGCGCCGACGCCAGGTCGAGGTCCGTGCTGAGCGGGAGCACGAACCGCGGCAGGCGCGTCTCGTGGAACAGCAGTTCGTAGCTGCCGGCGCGCGCGGGGCGCAAGTGCCGGCGATGCGCCGGGCCGTCCCACTCGGTGGCCGCCGTGACGGTGCCGGTGTGCGACGTGAAGCCGACGAGCATGGCGTCGGCGCCGAAGTGGGCCCGCACGAGCTGTCCGACGTTGAGCTCGCCGTGTTCGCCCATCTCGGTCGCGCGGGCGTCGCCCAGGTGTGAGTTGTGGGCCCAGACGACGACGCGAGCCGGGCCGCGCCCCGATCGCTCGAGAAACGACGTCAGGTCGACGAGCGTTTCGGTCATGTGGCGGTCGCGCAGGTTCCACGACTCGACGTGGCCGCGCACCATGGTGCGATAGTAGGCCTCGGCGTCGCGCACGACCCGCGCGTTCTGCTCGGCGACGAAGAACTCGTCGGCCGCGATCCGCCCGTCCCGCCGCGCGTACTCGGCGGCCTGACGTCGCAGGTCCACGAGCTGCGACACGACCTCGCGCTCGCACGACGCCGTCATGCCGTAGCCGGTCGCATACGCGTAGTCCTGCGGATCCTCGCCGAACTGGTCGAAGCACGCGTAGCGCCGGCGGGCTTGCTCGGCGGCCTGCGGATCGACCTTGTCGAGGTACGACAGCACGGCGCGCGCCGACGCGTGGAGACTGTAGAGATCCAGGCCGTAGAAGCCCGCCTGCTCGGCCGGCGGCCGGCGTTCGTTGTAGCTCCGCAGCCACCCCACGAAGTCGAGCACGTCGGCGTTGCGCCACATCCACGCGGGGAACCGGCGGAAATCGCTGAGCGCTTCGGCGGCATCGCGGTCCGCGCCCGCGCCGCGGACGTAGCGGTTGATCCGGTTCGCGTCCGGCCAGTCGGCTTCGACGGCCACCGCCTGGAACCCGTGCTCGGCAATCAGCCGCCGCGTGATCAGCGCCCGCTGCCGGTAGAACTCATGCGTGCCGTGCGTGGCCTCGCCCAGGAGGACAACGCGCGCCCGCCCAAGCTGTTCGATGAGCGCGTCGTCGTCGGCCGCATCGTGGGTGAAGGGCCGCGCGCGACGACGCACGACGTCGAGAACGTCCACGGGGTCCTGGGACGACGGGCGCGCTGGGTTGACGGCGTGGCCGCCTCTCGCAAGCAGCGCCCGCACCTCGTCGTCGGTCGTCTGGGTGAAGTCGTCGTACCAAAGGCCGACCGCGTCGAACGGCTCGGGCTTGGCCGCGCAGACGACTTCGTCGGCGATGCGCGCCAGCTTGTCGCACGTCTCGCGCGCGCCAACCGGCACGGCGACCACGATCCTGGCGGGCTTCATCGGCCGCAGCGCCATGACCGCCGCTTCCATCGTCGCGCCCGTGGCCAGACCGTCGTCGACCAGGATGACCACGCGGCGCTCGACGCCCGGGAATCGCCGGCCGCCGCGGTAGAGCGCGTCGCGCCGGTCGAGCTCGATCCGCTCGCGAACGGCGACACGCTCGACCGCGGGGCGGGGAAGGTCCAGGTCAGCGATCAGCCGCTCGTTGAGGACCTGGACGCCGCCTTCGGCGATGGCCCCGAAGGCGAGCTCCTCGTGACCGGGCACGCCCAGCTTCCGCACGAGAAACACATCGAATGGGACGTCAAGCGCGCGCGCAACCTCGGCGGCGACGGGCAGGCCGCCGCGCGGCAACCCCAGGACGATGACATCGGATCGGCCGGCGTAGGGCTTGAGCAGGTGCGCCAGCTCGCGTCCAGCGTGGAGGCGGTTCTTGAAGCGCATACGATTCCTCCAAAAGCGAGGCGAGAACGCCCCTGGTCCTATTGCAAGCTCCGAGCCTGCCAGTGGCAGGCGCCCGCCTTACTCCGCCAGGCAGTCGGGCTGCCGAGGCGCGAACTTACACACAGGGCCGCGGAAAATCCGGCACGCCCCGCGTGCCGCGCCCTCACTTCGCAAGCAGCTTGCGGAACGCCGCCAGGCTCGCGGTGTTGGCGATGTCCCGCGCCGTGCACCACCCCCGTCGCGCCTGGTCGACGCCATAGCGCATGAAGCTCAGCTCCTCGACCCTGTGCGCGTCCGTGCTGATCACGAGCCGGACCCCCGCCTCGCGGGCCATCGAGGCGTGCAGGTCCGACAGGTCAAGGCGATCGGGCTGGGCGTTGATTTCCAGCATCACGCCGTGATCCCGCGCGGCCTTGACGACGGCTTCCATGTCGAGCGCGTACGGATCGCGTTTGCCGATCAGACGCCCCGTGGGGTGCCCCAGAATGTGCGCGCGCGGGTGCTGCAGCGCCCGCACGACGCGGGTCGTCATGGCGGACTTCGTCAGGTTGAATCGCGAGTGCACGGACACGACGACCACGTCCAGTTCAGCGAGCGTTGCCTCGTCGAGATCGAGCGACCCGTCATCGAGGATGTCGACTTCGGCACTCTTGAGAATCGTGAGCCCGCGCACCTTCTTCTGCACGGCCTCGAGCTCGCGGAACTGCTTGCGGAATTCGGCGCGGCCCAGGCCGCCGGCGACGCGCACCGCCTTGGTGTGGTCGGTGATCGCGATGTACTCGTAGCCGCGATCGGCGCACGCCTGGGCCATCTCCGCGAGCGAGTTCTTCCCGTCCGTGTAGGTCGTGTGCATCTGCAGGTCGCCGCGGATATCGTCGAGCGCAACGAGGTCGGGGAGCGTGCCGGCGCGAGCGGCGTCCAGCTCGCCGCGGTTCTCGCGCAGCTCCGGCGGAATCCACGGCAGCCCCACGGTCTTGAAGACGTCCTCTTCCTTGGCTCCGGCGATGCGCTTCGCACCGCGAAAGACACCGTACTCGTTGATCTTCAGATGCCGTCGCACCCCGAGCGTCCGCACGGCGATGTTGTGCGCCTTGGAGCCGGTGAAGTAGTGGAGAGCGGATCCGTACGAGATCGGCGGGACGATCCGCAGATCGACCTGGAGCCCCGACGCGAGGACGACCGAGCAGCGCGTGTCGCCCTGCGCGAGCACGCGTGTGACGTCGGGATGCCGGACGAAACGCTCGGCGATCGGCCCGCTCTTCGTGGCGGCGATGAGAATGTCGACGTCGCCGACCGTTTCCGCGCGGCGGCGATAACTGCCGGCGACGTCGAGGCGCTGGACGCCCGGCGCGTCCTTGAGGGCTTCGAGAATCGGCCGGATGTACGCCTCCGCCTCGGCGATGGGCGTGCGCGTGACGTGGGCCTTGTCCTGGGCGATGCCGCGGAGGACGGCCTGTTCGGTCGCCGGGCCGAAGCCCTTGAGTTTCGCCAGCCGGCCGCTCCGGGCGGCGCGCTCGAGATCGGCGAGCGTCTCGACGCCGAGCGCCTTGTGGACGCGCTTGGCGCGCTTCGGGCCAAACCCGGGGATCCTCAGGAGCGCCACGAGGCTCTCGGGGGTCTTGCGGGTCAGCTCGGCGAGCAGGGGCAGCTTGCCGGTGCGACAGATGGTCGCGATCTTCTCCGCGAGGTCGGCGCCGATGCCCGGGAGCTGCTCGAGGGCGTGGCCGTCCGCTTCGACGAGGGAGGCCGCGGGTTTGCCGAGGGTGCCGATCGTCCGCGCGGCCGTGCGGTACGCGCGCACGCGAAACGGATTGGCGCCCTGGATGTCGAGCAGGTCGGCGACTTCGTCGAAGATCTTGGCGATGGCGATATTCTCCATACGCACCTCACGCGTCATGCGCCGCGGGCGAGTCGAAGGAACGCCGCTTCGTCGATGACGCGGACGCCCCGCGATCGCGCGCGATCGAGTTTCGATCCCGGATCCCTGCCCGCGACGACGAGGCTCGTGTGGCTGGTCACGCTCGACGCCGTCTGCGCGCCGAGATCTCGGGCCCGCTCCTCGGCGTCCTCGCGCGTCATCGACGTCAATCCGCCGGTGAACACGATCGTCTGACCGGCCAGGGGACCCCGACGCGGCCGGGACGGCGCTTCGACGCGAAGGCCGCGCGCCAGACACGCGTCGATGATCCGCCGATTGGCTCGCCGGCGGAGGAACGCCGCGATCTCGCGCGCGGCGGCCGGGCCGATTCCAGGCGCCGATCGCAGGTCGGCCTCGTTTGCCCGCCGCAGCCGCGCGAGCGTACCGAAGTGCGCGGCGAGGCCGCGCGCGATCTGCGCCCCCACGCCGGGAATCCCGAGCGCATGGAGGAAGCGCCAGAGCGACGTGTGACGGGCGCGGTCGATCGCTTGCAGCAGGTTGCCCGCGGAGATCGGGCCAAAGCGCTCGAGCGTCCGAACGTCGGCCGCCCTGAGCGCGAACAGGTCGGCCACCGAATGCACCCGGCCGGTGGACACGAGCGCCTCCACCGTCTCCGGCCCAAGGCCTCGGATGTCGAGCGCGTGGCGCGATCCGAAGTGACTGATGGCCCGCTTGAGCTGCGCGGGGCAGGCCAGGCCATTCGGGCACCGGTCGATGGGGCCATCGTGCACGACCGCGGTGCGGCAGACCGGGCAGCGCGCCGGCATCCTGAACGGCGGCCGGCGGCGTTGGCGGGCGGTCGTGACGCGCTCGACGACGTCGGGAATCACGTCGCCGGCGCGCACGACGCGGACCGTGTCGCCGATCCGCAGGTCCTTGCGCCGAATCTCCTCGGGATTGTGCAGCGTCGCGCGGGCGACTGTGACGCCGCCAATTTCCACCGGGTTGAGAAGCGCCACGGGGGTCAAGGCGCCCGTCCGCCCGACCTGCACGACGATGTCGACGATGCGCGTGGTCGCCGCGCGCGGCGCGAACTTGAAGGCCAGCGCCCAGCGCGGGTGCCGCGCGGTCGTCTGCAATCGCGCGCGCGCCGCGAGGTCGTTCAACTTGAGGACGACCCCGTCGATCTCGTAGTCGAGCTCGTCGCGCCGCGTGGCCATGGCCGCGTGGTACGCGAGCGCCGCGTCGAGCGTTCCGCATCGCTTCGCGAGCGGACTCGCGTGCAAGCCCCAGTTCGCCAGGGCCCGCAACGTCGCCCAGCCATCGGCAATCGCCGGGCCGCCGTCCATGCGCAGGATGTCATAGAAGAACACATCGAGCCGGCGGCCGGCGGTCACGCGAGCATCGAGCTGGCGAATCGATCCTGCCGCGGCGTTCCGGGGGTTCGCAAAGAGCGGCTCGCCCTGACGCGCCAGGCTGCGGTTGAGCTGCGCGAAGTCTCCGAGCCGCATGATCACTTCGCCCCGGACCGACAGCAGCCTTGGCGGACGGCTCGTTCGGAGCCGCGCCGGTACGGCGCGAATCGTCCGGATGTTTTCCGTGACGCTCTCGCCAAGGTCGCCGTCGCCGCGCGTCGCCGCGCGCACGAGACGCCCGTCGCGGTAGACGACTTCAATCGACACGCCGTCGAACTTCGGCTCGGCGACGTAGCCGGACCATCGCCGGCCCGAATCCTCGCGCACGCGCGCGTCGAATCGCCGCACGTCGGCGAGGGCAGTGACCGAGTCGAGGCTCAGCATCGGCGCGAGGTGCTTGATCGGCCGAAACCCGGCGACCGGCGCGCCGCCGACGCGCTGCGTCGGCGAGTCGGGCGTCACGAGCGCCGGGAATTGCGCCTCGAGGCGCTTGAGCTCGTTCATCAAGCGGTCGTAGGCGGCGTCGGAGATCTCCGGACGGTCGAGCTCGTAGTAGAGGCGATCGTGCCGCCGGATTTCCCTTCGCAGATGCTCGAGGCGACGGCGCGCGCGGGCGAGGCCCTGGGGCTCAGGCGGCATACTGCGGCCAGCGTGTACTATGCATATCCTGCGCCGCCCGGACCGGGTGAGCGAAGGGAGGCGGGGTGCGAATCGCGCTCGCGCAGTTGAACTTCACGGTCGGCGCCTTCGACGGCAATTTCGCGCGCATCCGCGCGGCCGTCCTCCGTGCCGAGGCGGCGCGCGCGGACCTGGTGGTCTTCTCCGAGATGGCCACCACCGGCTATCCGCCGCGCGACCTGCTGCACCATCCCCGGTTCATCGATCGGAACCTGGAGCTGCTGGACCGCGTCGCCGCGCTCTCGACCGGCACGCTGGCCATTCTCATCGGCTTCGTCGATCGTAACCCCGCGAGGGAGGGCAAGCCGCTCTTCAACGCCGCGGCGCTCTGCGAGAGCGGACGGGTGACCGCGCGCCGCTGCAAGTGCCTGCTGCCGACCTACGATGTCTTCGACGAAGACCGGTACTTCGAGCCCGGCCGGGACGTCGCACCGATGGTCTGCCGCGGCGTGCGCCTGGGCGTGACGATCTGCGAGGACGTCTGGAACGACACGGACTTCTGGCCCAAGCGCCTGTACCATCGGGACCCGGTCTGCGAGCTGGCCGACCAGGGCGTCGACCTGCTGGTCAACATCTCCGCCAGTCCCTTCACCATCCGGAAGCCTGAGCTTCGGCGGCAGATGATCGCGCAGGAAGCGCGGAAGCACGGTCGGTTCTTCTTCTATCTCAACCAGGTCGGCGGCAACGACGAGCTGGTCTTCGACGGGCACTCGATCGGCATCGATCCCGGTGGGGCGCAGGTCGTGCGCGCGCGGGATTTCGACGAGGACTTCATCGTCTACGACGTCGGCCAGGGCGCCGGCGCCGTGGCTGACGTTCCGCCCGTCCTCCGCGAGGTCAGCGCGTCGGACGATGAGGCCGCGTACGGAGCGCTCGTGCTCGGCCTGCGTGACTACGTGCAGAAATGCGGATTCTCGAGCGTCGTGATCGGACTGTCGGGCGGCATCGACTCGTCGCTCACCGCCTGCCTCGCCGTTGCGGCGCTCGGCCGCGAGCACGTGCTGGGCATCGCGATGCCGACGCGCTATTCGTCGGCGGGGAGCACGCGCGATGCCGCCGCTATCGCGCGGAACCTCGGCATCGAGCTGCGCACGATTCCCATCGATGATCTCTTTCAAGCGTACCTCGACCGCCTCCAGCCGGTCTTCGAAGGGCGCGCCGAGGACGTGACCGAGGAGAACATCCAGGCCCGAATCCGCGGGACCATCCTGATGGCGTTGTCCAACAAGCTGGGGTCGCTGCTGCTCTCGACGGGGAACAAGTCGGAGCTCGCCGTGGGCTACTGCACGCTCTACGGCGACATGGCCGGCGGGCTGGCCGCGATCAGCGACGTGCCGAAGCTGATGGTGTATCGGCTGGCCCGATTCGCCAATCGCGAGCGCGAGCTCATTCCGGACGCGGTGTTCACCAAGGCGCCAAGCGCCGAGCTGAAAGCGGATCAGAGAGACACCGACACGCTGCCGCCGTTCGAGGTCCTCGATCCCATCATGGAGGCGTACGTCGAACGCGACCTCGACGTCGACGCGATTGTCGCGCTGGGTTTCGATCGCGCGACGGTCGTGGACGTGATCGGCCGGATCGACAACAGCGAGTACAAGCGCTGGCAGGCCGCGCCCGCGATCAAGATCTCGTCCAAGGCGTTCGGGATCGGCCGCCGGTATCCCCTGGCCGCCGACTACCGGGCGGGTGCGTAATACCTCGCACGCCTGCGGAGAATTTTGCTGCATACCGAACGGCTGGTCCGCCGGCGGCGGCGACTCCGGCGCCATCCGTGAGCACGGCCCTTGCAGGGTCATGTCATGGACGACGCGCCATGACACCCACGCTCTCGACCCCGGATCTGGAAACGCGCTGGCCGGTCATCGTCAAGCGTCCGGCCGCCGGCCGGGTGACGCCCAATCTCACGGACTACGCCCGAGAGCGCCGCGAGTTCTCGTGGGCTGCGGCGCGCGCGGCCCTCGACGGGCTGCCCGATGGACGCGGACTGAACATCGCGCACGAGGCCGTGGACCGGCATGCGAACGGTCCGAGGCGGCGTCAGATCGCGCTCCGCTGGCTGGGGAAGGACGGCGCGGGGCGCGACCTGACCTATGGCGACCTCGCCGTCGAGACCAGTCGGTTTGCCAATGCGCTCGTGCGCCTGGGTGTGGGCCAGGGCGACGTCGTGGCCGCGCTGCTCGGCCGGGTCCCCGAGCTCTACATCTCGGCGCTCGGTGCGCTCAAACGGGGCAGCGTGTTCACGCCGCTGTTCTCGGCCTTCGGGCCGGAACCGATTCGGACGCGGCTCGAGCTTGCGCGGGCCCGCGTGCTCGTCACGACCGAGGGCCTCTACACGCGAAAGGTCGAAGCGCTTCGGGCCTCGCTGCCGAGCCTCGAGCACGTCGTGGTCGTGGCTGAGCCCGGAGCGACGCACTTACCGGCCGGGACGAGCGATCTGCATCGCCTGCTGGCCGACGCCGACGACGAGTTCGTGATTCCCCCGACGCACGCGGAGGACACCGCGCTGCTGCATTTCACGAGCGGCACGACCGGGAAGCCGAAAGGCGCCGTGCACGTGCACGAGGCCGTCGTCGCGCATCACGCGACGGCCCGGCTCGCCCTCGATTTTCATCCCGGCGACATCTTCTGGTGCACGGCCGATCCCGGGTGGGTGACCGGCACGTCCTACGGCATCATCGCGCCGCTCGTGCACGGCCTCACGAGCATCGTCGACGAAGGCGATTTCGATGCCGAGCGGTGGTATCGCATCCTGCTGACAGAGCGCGTGAACGTCTGGTACACCGCGCCCACCGCCATCCGGATGATGATGAAACTCGGACTCGCGGCCGCGCGCGCGCAGAGGCTGCCGGCGCTGCGCTTCCTCGCCAGCGTCGGCGAGCCGCTCAACCCGGAAGCCGTGGTGTGGGGACGCGAAGCGTTCGGTCTTCCATTCCACGACAACTGGTGGCAGACGGAAACGGGCGGCATCATGATCGCCAACTTCGCGGCCACCGACGTCCGGCCGGGGTCGATGGGCCGCCCGCTGCCGGGAATCGACGCGGCGATCGTTCGTCGGGTGTCGGACGACGCGATCGAAGTGATCGACACGCCGCAGACCGACGGCGAGCTCGCTCTGCGTGCGGGCTGGCCGTCGATGTTCCGCGGCTACCTGGGCGACGAGGCGCGCTACCGCCAGTCTTTTGCCGGCGGCTACTACCTGACCGGCGACGTCGTGCGTCGCGACGAGGACGGGTACTACTGGTTCGTCGGCCGCGCCGACGACCTGATCAAGTCATCCGGCCATTTGATCGGACCGTTCGAGGTCGAAAGCGTCCTGCTCGAGCATCCGGCCGTCGCGGAGGCCGCCGTCATCGGCAAGCCCGATCCGCTCGCCCTGGAGATCGTCAAGGCGTTTGTTGCGCTCAAGCCGGGCTACGAAGACCGTGAGGCGCTGCGGCGCGATCTCCTGGGGTTTGCGCGCGTGCGACTCGGCGCGGCGGTCGCGCCCAAGGAGCTGGCGGTGCTCTCCAGCATCCCCAAGAACCGCGCGGGAAAGATCATGCGGCGTGTGCTCAAGGCGCGCGAGCTGGGCCTGCCCGAAGGCGACGTCTCGACGATGGAGCCGTCATGACGGATGCTGTGCTGCCTCCTGCGCATTTTGACGCCGCCGTCGGTCTCGCGCGTTATCGCGAGATGCTGCGCATCCGTCGCTTCGAGGAGGCCTGCGCCGAGCTCTACAGCGCGGGCAAGATTCGCGGCTTCCTGCACCTGTACATCGGCGAGGAGGCCGTCGCCGCCGGCACGATGCCCGCGCTTGGGCCCGACGACGCGGTCGTGGCGACGTATCGCGAGCACGGGCAGGCCCTGGCGCGCGGCGTGCCGAGCCGGGCGCTGATGGCCGAGATGTTCGGGAAGCGAGAGGGCTGCAGCCGTGGTCGCGGCGGGTCGATGCACGTGTTCGACGCGGCGCGCCGTTTCTACGGCGGAAACGCGATCGTCGGGGGCGGTCTGCCGATCGCCGTAGGGCTGGCGCTCGCCGACGTCCTGGCCCACCGGCCGCGCGTGACCGCGTGCTTCTTCGGCGACGGCGCCGTCGCCGAGGGCGAGTTCCACGAATCGCTCAATCTTGCCTCGCTCTGGAAACTGCCGGTGCTGTTCCTCTGCGAGAACAACCTCTATGCGATGGGCACGCGCCTGGACCGCGCGCAGTCGCAGATCGATCTGGTGACGAAGGCGCGGAGCTATCGCCTGCCCTCGGAAGCGGCCGACGGCATGGACCTGCTGGCCGTGGAGGCCGCCACGCGGCGTGGCGTCGAGCTCGTGCGTCGTGGCGAAGGGCCGGCGTTCATCGAATTCCGCACGTACCGCTTTCGCGCGCATTCGATGTTCGACGCCGAGCTCTATCGAGACAAGGCGGAAGTCGAATTGTGGAAGACGCGCGATCCGCTCGCCATCTTCGCGGCGCGTCTGCATCGATGGGGCCACGTGACCGACGCCGCGCTGGCCGACGTCGACCGCGAAGTCGCCGCCGAGATGGCCGATGCCGTCAGATTCGCCGAGGCGGGGACGTGGGAGCCGGTCGAGGATCTGCTGACCGAGGTCGTGGCGCCC
The DNA here is from genome assembly GCA_035519535.1 of Vicinamibacterales bacterium. Classification (GTDB taxonomy): domain Bacteria; phylum Acidobacteriota; class Vicinamibacteria; order Vicinamibacterales; family SCN-69-37; genus DATEGZ01. Next base: position 20,299 of record DATIWF010000087.1, read on the forward strand.
GCGGCCGCTCCGGCCGTCGCGAGTCTGGCGTCATGACGACCACCTATCGCGAGGCCATCCGCATGGCGCTGCGGGAAGCGCTGCAGCGCGATCCCCGGGTGTTTCTCATGGGTGAGGACGTCGGCGCGTACGGCGGTTCGTACGCGGTGAGCAAGGGCCTGCTCAGGGAGTTCGGTCCGGACCGGATCCGCGACACGCCGCTCTCCGAGTCGGCGTTCGTCGGCGCGGGCATCGGCGCCGCCCTCGCCGGCGCGCGGCCCATCGTCGAGGTCATGACGGTGAACTTCAGCCTCCTCGCCCTCGATCAGATCGTCAACAACGCGGCCACGCTGCGCCACATGTCGGGCGGGCAGCTCAACGTACCGATCGTCATTCGCATGGCGACGGGCGCGGGCCGCCAGCTCGCCGCGCAGCACGCGCATAGTCTCGAGGGCTGGTACGCCCACATTCCCGGGCTGCGCATCGTCACCCCGGCGACGCTCGCCGACGCGCGCGGGATGTTGTGGACGGCGCTGCAGTCGCCCGATCCGGTGTTGATCTTCGAGCATCAGACCCTTTACAACATGGAGGGCATACTGGCAGACGATGCGGGCGCCGTGGACATCGACCACGCGGTCGTCCGCCGTCCTGGGCGGGACATCAGCCTGCTGACGTACGGCGGGACGCTCGGCAAGACCCTCGCCGCGGCGGAGACGCTGACCGCGCGCGGCATCGACGCCGAAGTCATCGATCTGCGGAGCCTCCGGCCGCTCGACATGTCCGTGCTCGAATCGTCGGTCCGCCGGACGCGGCGCGCCGTGATCGTGGACGAGGGCTGGCGCAGCGGAAGCCTGTCAGCCGAGATCAGCGCGCGCCTCCACGAGTCGCTGTTCTACGAGCTGGACGCGCCCATCGCGCGCGTCTGCACGGCCGAAGTGCCGATTCCCTATCCCCGCCACCTCGAAGAGGCGGCGTTGCCGCAGCCGCCAGCGATCGTCGCGGCCGTGCAGCAGCTCGTCAGTGCGCACCATGGGTGAGTTCCGGATGCCGTTGCTCGGCGCGGACATGGAAGCCGGAACGCTCGTGGAGTGGCTCAAGCACCCGGGCGACGAGGTCCATCGCGGCGACATCATCGCCGTGGTCGACACGCAGAAGGGCGCGATCGAGATCGAGGTGTTCGAGAACGGCGTGCTCGACTCGATTGCCGTGCCGGTCGGCCAGAAAGTGCCCGTGGGCACGGTGCTGGCCGTCATTCGAGGCGTCGGCGAGCCCGGCGCTCCGCCGGTGCCCGTCCGCCCGCCTGCGCCGGCGCCGCCGGCCGAGCCTGCCGTTCGTCCCCGCGCGTCCCCGGCCGCCCGTCAGGCGGCGTCGACCCTTGGCGTCGACCTGGCGCGCGTGGCGGGCACGGGCCCGGGCGGCGCGATCACGCTCGCCGACGTTGAAGCGGCGGCCAAGCCCGCCGGCGCCCCGAAGCCGGCGGCGATGCGATCGGCGATCGCAGCCGCCATGGCCCGCTCGAAGCGCGAGATTCCGCATTACTACCTGTCGACCGCGATCGATCTCGGGGCCGCGATGGCCTGGCTGCGCGCGGCCAATGAAGCGCGGCCGCTCGACGATCGGCTCCTGCCCGTTGCGCTCCTTATCAAGGCGGTGGCGCTCGGCCTTCGCGAGGTACCGGAGCTCAACGGGTTCTGGGTCAACGGCGGGTTTCAGCCCGCGCCCGCCATTCACGTGGGCTGCGCGATCTCCCTGCGCGGCGGGGGCCTCGTGGCGCCGGCCCTCCACGATGCCGACAAGAAAGACCCCGCGACCCTCACGCGCGAGCTGCGCGATCTCGTCGCGCGGGCTCGAAGCGGGTCGCTCCGGAGCTCGGAGCTCGCCGATGCCACGATCACCGTGACCAATCTCGGTGAGCAGGGCGTGGATGCCGCCTACGGCATCATCTATCCGCCGCAGGTGGCGCTCGTCGGGTTCGGCCGCATTGCCGATCGTCCGGCCGTCGCTGACGGCCGCGTCGCGATCCGGCCGATCGTCACAGCCACGCTGGCCGGCGACCATCGCGCGAGCGACGGCCACCGCGGCGGGCGTCTGCTCGCCGCCGTCGATCGCCTCCTGCAGGAGCCGACTGCGCTGTGACCCGCGACGAAATTCGTGACGTCGTGCTGCAGGCCCTGACGAAGATTGCGCCGGAGGTCGACCCGGCGTCCATCGCGCCGGCCGTCAGTCTTCGCGATCAGCTGGATTTGGATTCGATCGACTTTCTCAACGTCGTGCTCGCGATCCACGAGCGCCTCGGCGTGGAGATCCCCGAGGCCGACTACGCCAAGCTCCTGACCCTCAACGGTGCGGTGACATATCTGACGGCGAGGCAGGCTGCGCCGCGGCAGTAACCGGCAGGTATTTTTCGAACCACTCGCCGGCGCGTTGCGCCACCGTCTCGAGCGTGCCGGGTTCCTCGAAGAGGTGCGAGGCCCCGGGAACGATCTCGAGCTGCACGAGATGACGCATGTGCCGCTGGGCATCGCGGTTCATGTCGATCACCGTCGTGTCCAATCCGCCGACGAGGAGCAGCGTGGGGGCAAGGACCCGGGGCAGCGCCACATCGGCGAGGTCCGGCCGACCGCCGCGCGACACCACGGCCGAGACGTCGTGGGGTCGTTCGGCTGCGGCGACCAGCGCCGCCGCCGCACCGGTGCTCGCGCCGAACAGACCGATCGGCAACGCGGAAATCTCCGGCCGGCGCTTCAGCCAGTCCACGAGCGCGACCACGCGACGACCCAGCAGGCCGATGTCGAAGCGCAGCCGGGCCGTGCGCCGATCCACGACCTCTTCGGGGCCCGTCAGGAGATCCGCGAGCAGCGTGCCGAATCCACGCGCCCGCAACTGGCCCGCGACGAACTGGTTGCGCGGGCTGTAACGGCTGCTGCCGCTGCCGTGCGCGAAGACGACGATGCCGCGCGGCGACTTGGGCAGACCCAGGTCGGCGTCGAGGACAGCGCCGTCGATCGGCAGCCGGACTGGCGTCAATTGAAATGAGTCGATGTGCATGAGCAACTCCCGCCCACACTCATTTCTTAAGCAACGTTCGGGCCGTCGGGCGCGGTCCGGTTTCAGGATGGCGGGCGCGCGCCGGTGGGAAATGCTTCCCTCGGGCACGCAAAAACCGGCTCTCTCGCGGCTGGCCAAGACCCCAGGACGGGTTCGCAGCCACGGCGATGGGCAGGCCCATTGCTTGCAGGCGTTCACAACATGCAGATCCCACTTCGAATGACGTTTCGCGGACTGGCTGGTGCGGACTGGCTGGAAGCGGAGATTGCCAGGCGCGTGGCCCAACTCGAGCGGTACTACCCAGCGATTACCGGCGGGCGCGTGCTCGTCCAGCTCGACCACCGGCGCCATCAGACCGGCAATAGGTTTCATATTCGTGTCGACCTGGCCGTGCCGGGCGGCGTCGTCGTGGCCTCGCACGAGTCGTCGCTCCATGCGAGCTTGCGTGACCTCGGCACCGAATCGTCGTCCAAGCAGTCCGACATCAACCGCGAGCGGACGCGGGCGGTCGTGGCAGTGCGGCGCACGTTCGACGTCGTGCGGCGCCGCCTGCAGGACTTCGCGCGGCGGCAGCGCGGCGCCGTCAAGACGCACGCGCCACGACGCCGATCCGCGGCGACGCCCGGCGCCTGAGGACGGGTTGCGCGGGCCCGCGTTCGCCGGGCGGGCGCCATCGTCGGTATAGTGGCCAGATTCTGCTGGTCGCTTTCCGCGAGGTGCCTCATGCGTTCATCGATTCGGATTCCATCGGTTGCTCTGGGTGCGATTTGGGCCGTCGTCCTCGGCGGCTCCTGCGCGCGGGGGCCGTCCCCGGCGGCGACCACGTCGCCGGCCTCCGCGGCGGCCAGCGAGCCGTTCGTGCCGGGGCTGGGCGAGATCATGAGCCTGCAGCAGATGCGCCACACGAAGCTCTGGCTCGCCGGCCAGGCCAAGAACTGGGATCTGGCGGCCTACGAGGTTGATGAGCTGGGCGAAGGGTTCGACGACGTCGTGCGGCTGCACCCGACGCACAAGGACTCGCCGGTCGCGCCCAAGGACGCGATCCCGCGGATGGTGACGCAGCCGATCGCCGATGTGCGTGCGGCCGTCGAGAAGCAGGACCCGGCCGCGTTCGCGACGGCGTATGACGCGCTGACGGCGGCGTGCAACAACTGCCACGCGGCGACGAACTTCGGCTTCAATCGCGTGCAGCGGCCCGCGACGAACCCGTATCCGAATCAAGTATTCGAGCCGGTGAAGAAGTAGGCGGGCGGCGTCAGTTCGGGTCGCCCAGCAGGATGAAGGCCGCCCAGAACGCGGGATCCTCGGGCACGACGACGTCGCCGAGCGGCGTCGACACCTTCACGCGGCCGGCGCGCAGGTCGGCGATGAGCTGCAGCTGCGCGGCCCGCAGCGCGCGCGCCTTGTCCGCGCCCTTCAACCACTCGCGGTAGAACGCGGGCAGCAGGCGATTCGTCGGCTCGTCGGCGATGTCCCACAGACTGACAATGAGCGACGACGAGCCGGCGTAGAAGAACGCGCGCGCCAGCGCGGCGATGCCGTCGCCCGTCGCGACGCCCTCGCCGGATCGACACGCGCTCAGGACGACGAGATTCGCGTCCAGCGTGAGTTTGTAGATCTTGTCGGCGGAGAGTTTGCCCGAGGCCGAGCCGTCGGCAGGGCGGCCCAGGGCGAGAAACGACCCCAGCGGATCGGCATCGCGAACGATGGCGTGCGTCGCGAAGTGCACGACGGCCTGATGTCCCGTCGCGGCCAGCACGCGCGGTTCGGTCGCCGCCGTGTCGGCGAGCACCGTCGTGCGATCCGCCGGGAGGAGCCTGGCGATGGCCTTCACTTCGGCGTCGGCGCCGGGGAGGCGCGGCAGCGGCGGGTCGCCGGGAATCTTCGGCGTCGGCGCCGGGTCGGCCACGAGCAACATCGAACCGGACCGGGGGTTGGCTGTTCCGGCGTGCACGTGCTCGAGCATCGCGCCCGCGGTGACCGAGTGCACGGCATAGCGCTCGAGCAGGTAGCGACCCTGGGCGTCGCGCAGCGCGGCGAACGGCACGTTCATCAAGGGGCCATGCGGCACGATGGTCAGTCGCGCGCCCGGGCTCGTCGGCAGGTAGTGCGCGACAGGCAGGATCAGGAGGTCGTACAGATCGCGCCAGACGGCCCGCGGCTTCATGACGAGCGGCACGTCTTGCTCGCCGCGGGTGCGCGTCGTCGGACCACGCGAGGCCGCATCGTCGCCGAAGGCCGACGTCGCGTGCACCAGGTCATCGAGCTTCGATCGCCTCACGGCGACGCTTGCGCTGCCCAGGGCGCCGTCAGGCGACACGACCCACTCGTAGATCTTGTCGTCGGCCACCCAATAGAGCAGGAGCGACGAATGGAGCTGCGCCGCCGTGGCGGCCAGATCGGCCATCGTCGCGCTCTCGACCGACGCGTCACTGCGCAGCGACGCCGGATTCGCGCCGCGGGTCGTGAGCACGGGGGAAGCGTGGCTCGCGCGCGTCTCGCGTGAGGCCAGCAGATCGAGCAGCGCGCGCGACCGTGCGCGCTCGGCCGTCTCGAGCGCCTCGCGAACGTCGCCGCGCCGGAAGTGCAGCTCAATGGCCAGCGAGTAGCTCGGCGCCCACAGATCTTCGAAGCCCTGCTTCAGGAAATCGTCCGCGGCGAGGTGCGCGTGCAGATCCTCGAGCTCCCGGAGGGCGGCGTCGTGGTCGGCCACGGCCGCCGCGTCGTTGCCCAAATCCAGGTTGACCATCGCGCGCGTCTGGCGGGCCCGAATGCAGTCGAAGCGCGTCAAGGCGGTCGCGCACGACCCCACCGCCTGTCCGGCGGCCTCGAGGGCCTCGTCTTCGCGGCGCAGGAACCGGTCGATGAGCGCCAGCTCGGTGTAGCGCCAGGTCTTCAGCGCGGGCGAGACCGTGGCCAGCGTGTCCATCAGCAGGGTGCGACCGCGCTCGGGTTCGCCGTTGAAGCCGAGGAACGATGCGTAGTTCGCCCGAAGCAGGTTCCGCGCGTCGGGAGATACCGTGTCCGCGAGCGCGAGCGCCCGCTCGTAGTAGATCTTGGCGCGCTTCGCGTCGGGCACGTTCGCATAGCTCACGGCGACGGCGTTCAGGCTTTGGACGAGCGACACCGGCGGTCCGAGCTTCTCGTGAATCGCCAGCGCCTTGAGCTGATACTGCACCGCCGCCGCGTTCTGTCCGTGCAGGCGGAAAACCCGGCCCAGGCTCGTGTACGTCGTACCCAGTTCGTCCGTGGGCGGAATCGACTCGAGTACCCCGATCGCTTCGTTGAGCTTGTCGATCGCGCCGTCGAAGTCGCCGGTGGCAAAGAGCTTGTCGCCCCACAAGTGCAGCACCGCACCCTCGAACGACCGGTTGCCCAGGCTCTTCGCGTCCTCCAGCAGCGACGCGAGGCTTCGCCACATCTCGGGCGTGATCCCGCGCTCGTCGACCCGCAGCGCATTGAATTCGGCGGACGCCCGCGCGCGCCGGTTGCCCGCCTTGTCGTACGCGGCAATCGCGCGCCTGTAGTGACCGAGCGCGGCCGGCTTGCCGTCC
>DATIWF010000088.1:0-3300 GCA_035519535.1 Vicinamibacterales bacterium
CTGTCGGGGCTCAACCAGAATTTCACGGTCAGCGCGTCGCTCGGCGGCGTCACGCCGATCCCGTTCCCGACCATGAGCGGGTCCTTCGGCGGGATCACGTACACCGACACGAACGACCGCGACGTGACCGTGAGCTCGGCGGGCTTCTACACGGCCCGGATCGACGGTAACCCCGTGAAAATACTGGGCAACTTCAACCTGCACGCCAACGGCGGGGACGTCCCCGGCATCTCGGGCCAGGGCTCCCCGGAGTCCTTCGGCCCCGAGGCCGCCCCCCAGCCTGTCTCGAGCTCGATCGGGGTGAGCTTCGACTTCGGCCTGACCGCGCGCGACGTTGTCGAGACCCCGTTCGAGTTCCTGGTCGTGCCCGAGCCGGGCTTTGCCTTTTTGTTCGCCGGGATCGGAGTGATCTTTCTCGCGCGTGTGCTGAGAAGGTCCACCGATTGAGCAATTCGCTCTGGTAGGATTAATCCCACGGGCGACGGCATCGCGCCCGGGGAGCTCGGGTGTCCGCATCGGATTGGAGGGAGACGATGGTTCGGATGGGCTTGTGCTGCGCGCGCCTCGTGGTCGCGGCAGCGGTGATGAGCGTGGCTGCGCAGGCAACCGCCGCACCGGTGATCGGCATCCAGATCGACTCGTTGGGCGGTGGGTATGCCGGCTATTCCACCTCGCAAGAGGGTTCAGCCAATCCCGACGGCACCTTCGGGCTGAAGGGCTTCGTCGACGGCGCGACGTACGGCACGAGCTTCGACTGCGACTGGTCGATCGTCGTGAACGAGGATCCGCAGATCACGAGCACCTTCACGCTGACGAACATTTCCGGCGTGAATCAGACGTTCATCATGACCGTCACGCTGCCGATCGCGGCGCTCGGCCCCTCGACGCTGCGGGGTGGCTATGTGGGTCTCTCCGGCAGCGGCACCACCTACACCGACTCCAACGCGAACGGCAACGTCCAGTTCTCCGCAAATCCGTTCTACCAGGCGCTGGTGAACGGAATCCTGTCGCAGGGCCTCGGCAACTACAACGTGAACTCGTCCATTTCGGGCACCCTGCCGCAGGACTCGTGGGGAACGCCGATTCCGAGCGCGCCCTTCGGCTCCGCCAGCGTGAACATGCAGATCAAGTGGCAGTTCAGCTTGAGCAGCGGCGACTCCGTCTCGACCCAGGGGTTCTTCCAGGTCGAAAAGGCGCCCGAGCCCGCGGCCTTTGGCCTGATGGGCCTGGGCCTGGCGGTCCTTGCGGCGGCCCGCCGGCTGGTCTGAGCCCGATTTCGCCTCTTTGTTCGCCTGGTTGGGTGGGATTTTTCTCTCACTCGCCATGAAAAAAGTCTCCCGCACCTGCACATCGCCCTGGTAGGATTCTGCCTACGGGCGGCTTTTGCATCGAAGGCCCGGGCGCGTGGCATCGAACGCGCGGTCCGAGAGGGTGAGTGGGTCCGAGACCGCATCGGATTGGAGGGAGACGATGGTTCAGACGAGCTGGCGCGCGACGCTGACACGGCTCGGTGTCGCAGCGACGCTGATGATCTTGGCTGTGCACGCGACCGCCGCACCGGTGATCGGCATCCAGATCGATTCGCTGGGCGGTGGGTACGCCGGCTATTCCACCTCGCAAGAGGGTTCGGCCAATCCGGACGGCAGCTTCGGGCTGAAGGGCTTCGTCGACGGCGCGACGTACGGCACGAGCTTCAACTGCGACTGGTCGATCGTCGTGAACGAGGACCCGCAGATCACGAGCACCTTCACGCTGACGAACATCTCCGGCGTGACCCAGACGTTCGTCATGACCGTCACGCTGCCGATCGCCGCGCTCGGACCGTCGACGGTGCAGGGTGGCTACTTCGGCGACCCGGGGCTGGACACCTATGGTGACCCGCTTGGCACGAGGTACACGGACGCGAGCGGGAACTCCGACGTCACGCTCAACACGATCGGCGGAACGCCGTTCTATCAGGCGCTCGTGAACGGAATCCTGTCGCAGGGCCTCGGCAACTTCGCCCCCGCAGGGCTGAACGCGAACGGCGGCCCGGGAATCTACGGCAGCCTGTCTCAGCAGACCTGGGGCACGCCGATTCCGGCCGCGCCGTTCGGGCCCGCCAGCGTGAACATGCAGATCAGGTGGACGTTCAGCCTTACCGCCGGCGACTCGGTCTCGACGAAGGGCTTCTTCCAGGTCGAGCGCGTTCCCGAGCCGGCTAGCGCGGTGCTGCTGGGCCTCGGCCTCGCAGCACTGGCGGCCGCGCGCCGACGCGTGTAGCACCGGCCTCTCAGGCTCTTTCAGCGCCCCCGAGCTCGGCCCGCTCGGGGGCGCAGCCGTTTCCGGTTGGCTACGAGAGCCAGCGGCCGAGCGGCGTGCCGAAGAAGAAGCGGATCATCTTCTTCATGCCGGCGTCGCGTTTCTCGCTGTACGGGTAGTGGCTGCCGGCCTGGCGGCCGCCGAAGCGGTCGCGGATCAGCGGCTGCGCGTGGGTGTAGCCGCGCAGGCCGTCGCGGCCCTGCACGTGACCGACGCCGCTCTCCTTGCGCCCGCCGAACGGCGCCTCGATGACCCCGTAGGTCATCGACAGGTCGTTCACGCACACGCTGCCGGAGTCGATCCGCCGCGCGATCTCCGCCGCGGCCTGCGGGTCGCGCGTCCACACGTTCGCGGCCAGCCCGTAGCGCGTCTCGTTGGCGCGCGCGATCGCCTCGTCGACGTCCTTCACGCGCACGATCGGCAGCACCGGCCCGAAGGTCTCGTCGCGCATCAGCGCCATGTCGGAGCGCACGTCGACGATCACGGTCGGCTCGTAGAAGAGCCCCTCGAAGCGCGGGTTGCGCCGGCCGCCGACCAGCACGCGGGCGCCGCCGGCGACGGCCTCGTCGACGTGGCGTTCGACGATCTCGAGCTGGCGCGGCCAGAACATCGCCCCGACGTCGAACTCGCCGGAGGTCTCCTGGCGCAGCGCGCGAGCGCGCTCCACGACCTTCTCGATGAAGCGGTCGGCGACCTCCTCGACCACGTAGACCCGCTCGGTGCCGCAGCAGAACTGGCCCGCGTTCAGGAATCCGCCCGCCAGCGCGCCGCCCGCCGCGGCGTCGAGGTCGGCGTCGGCGCAGACGATCATCGGGTCCTTGCCGCCGAGCTCGAGCGTGCACGGGATCAGCTGCTCGGCGCAGGCGACTGCGACGCGCCGGCCGGTCGCGACGCTGCCGGTGAACGAGATCTTGTCGACCCCAACCTCGCAGAGCGCCGCGCCGGTCTCGCCGTCGCCGAGCAGGAGCTCGAGCACCCCCTCGGGCAGGCCGGCCTCGC
>DATIWF010000089.1:0-21235 GCA_035519535.1 Vicinamibacterales bacterium
CTCCGGCTCCGAGGGGGCGGTTTCTGTGGAAAAATCCCCCGTCCCCCTCCTCCTGATCGCCCTTCCCGTCTTCTTTCTGTTCCTGGGCGCGAATGCGATCTGGGACGCCAACGAGGCGTTCTACGTCGAGACCCCGCGGCAGATGGCGCTGACCGGTGACTACATCAACCCGAGCTTCAACGGCCTGCCGCGGTTCAACAAGCCCGTCTTGAGCTACTGGATGGTCGCCGGGCTGTACAAGATGTTCGGCGTCTCGGTGGCCGTGGAGCGCGTCGGGATCGCCTGCGGGGCGCTGGTCATCATGCTCGCCGCGTTCCTCATCGGCCGCGCACTCCGATCGACGCGCACGGGCGTCCTCGCGGCGCTCATCATCGCCACGGCGCCGCGCGTCGTGATGCACTCACGACGCATCTTCATCGACGTCTGGGTCACGGCCTTCATGGCCCTGATCCTGGCGTGCTTCGTGCAGGCGCTCCGGCGGCCAGAGCAGCGCCGCCGCTGGCTGCTGCTCATGTACGTCGCGATCGGCCTCGGCGTGCTGACGAAAGGGCCGATCGCTCTGGCCATGCCGGTCATCGCCGGCGCGGCGTGGCTCCTGGCCGAGCGGCGGCTCGCCGATCTCCGTCGCCTGATGATCGTGCCGGGCGCGGCGATCGTCGCGGCGATCGTCGTGCCGTGGTACGCGGCCGTCTACGCGCAGCACGGCTGGACCTACATCACGCAGTTCATCCTGGGCGAGAATCTCGAGCGCTTCTCGACCGCCATGACGCCCGCTGGCCGCGACGCCTGGTTCTACGGTCCCGTCCTGCTGACCGATCTCTTTCCGTGGGCGCCGCTCGTGCTCATCCCGCTCGCGACGGCCTGGAAGCCGCGCGCGCCGGACGAGCCCGCGCCGCACGCGTCGATCCGGCGCCTGCTCTGGATCTGGATCGTCACGATCGTCGTGTTCTTCTCGCTGTCTCAGACGAAAGAGGATCTGTACATCCTTCCGGTGGCCCCGGCCGTCGCTGCGCTCGTCGCCGATCTGCTGTCCGGCGCCGGGGCCCCGCGACGCGCGACCGCCGGGATCTTCCTCGCCATCTCCGCGGTCTGCGTGGCGCTGGCGTTCGGGATCGGGTCGCTGTTCCGTGGCGGCATCTACGCCGTGCAGGAAGCGGTGCCGGCGGCCGTTGTCCTCGGAGTGACAGGGCTCGCCGCGTTCGCGCTGTGGGCGCTCGGCCGGCGGCCCGCCGCCGTCGCCGCGCTGGCCGCCGGTTTCATCGCGTTCAACTATCTCTTCGTGAGCCGCATCCTGCCCGACGTCGAACGGTTCAAGCCCGTCCCGCCGCTGGTCCGGACGCTGACCGCGCGCGCGGCGCCCGGCGCGCGCGTCGCCTCGCTCAGCATGAGCCTGCCGAGCCTGACGTTCTATTTGAATCGTCCGGTGCCCGAGCTCTCCTCGGTCGAGGAGGCGCTGGCGCTGCTCGACGGCCCGGACGAGTCCTGGATCGTCACGAACGATCCGGTCTGGGACGAGCTGCACGCGCGCACGGCCGCGGCCTGCGTCGCGGATCGCCATCCGCTTTTCGTCTTCGACACCGCCAAGGTGACCGATCTCGCGCGCGGGACGCCGCCGCCCGACGCTCTGCTCGTGACGAACAGATGCGGCGTCAGGTGAGGCGCGGCAGCCAGGGGCCGAGGACCAGCCGCAGCAGCATCAGCGCGAGCCACAGGGACGCTGGCAGCGCCGGCACGCGCGCATCGAGCGAATCCACCAGGCGCGTGAGCTTCGGCCACGTCCGGTACGCGACGACGGCGCCCGCCGCGCCGATCATGTACGCGGCGGAGAACGCGTAGCGCTCGGCGAACCGGCTCGACGGACTGAGCAGGAGAATCGCCAGCGCGGCAAACGCCAGCGCAAACGCCAGCCCGCGCCGCGCCGGATCGGCGAGCGCGGCCCAGGCCGCCCGCACGCCCGGCGGGCGCCATAGCGCCGCCACGAGCGCCAGGCTCCACGGCGCCGGAAACCACAGCAGCCGGCTCACGTAAAAGGCCAGGTGGCCGGCGAGCGTGGACGCGTTGTCGAGCGGCGTCGCGATCGTGACCGGACCGAGCTGACGCCGCCAGTACGGTCCCCAGAACGTCTCGCCGGTGACGCGGAGGTACGCCGCGTCGTACCACCACGCGACGCCGACCGTGATCGCGCCGGCGATCACGCACACCGCGACGAGGCGCGCCGTCGTGCCCGCGCTGCGCGTCGGGTTGATCGCCATCCACAGACCGGCCGCGAGGCACACGAGGACCACGAACACGCCTTTGACCAGCAGCCCGATCGTCAGTCCGGCGGCGACGCCCAGCGTCCACCACCACGATCGACGCGCTCGCTCCAGGCTGACGAGCGTCACCAGCAGCGCGACGAGCATCGGATACTCATGGTTGGCGCGGATCCGGAACAGGAACGCGACCGGCATCAGCTGCAGCAGGACGAGCGACGCGCGGGCATCGCCGGGCGATGCGAGGCGGGCGACCAGTACTCCGATCAGAAGCACCGCCGCCAGCCCGGCGCCCATGCCGACGATGTACGCGGCCTGCTCCCCTGGAATGCCGATCCGGCTGAGCGCCGCGGGCAGCAGAAACACGCCGGCCGGATGCTCGCGGAAGAGCCCGGTCATGTTGGCCTCGGGCCAGAAGCCCCACCACTCGGGCGCGATCCATCGCGACGCGGGTTCCTGGCTCAGCCGCCCGGAGATCGAGGCGTACAGCGACGAGTCGGGATCGGTGCTGGTGAACTTCGTGGCGACGAGCAGCGCCGAGACGAGGACGAAGCAGCCGGCCCAGACGACGCCCTCGCGCGGCGAGAGCAGCCGCGCGCGCATCAGCGGGAGGCGGCCTCCGCCGCCGCCGAGAGCTCGGCGGCCGAGACGGCCGCGGGCCCGAATCGCGCCACGACGAGGCCGGCCGCGAGGTTGGCGAGACGGGCGGCGTCGATGAGCCGCGCGCCGGACGCGACCCCCATGGCGAGCACGCCGATGACCGTGTCGCCCGCGCCGGTGACGTCGGCGACTTCGCGCGCTGCCGCCGGCAGATGTTCCTCCACGGCCGGTGTCCGGCTCGCGTCGAGCAGCCACATCCCGAGCTCGCCCCACGTCACGAGCACGCTCGCGCCGCTCCGCTCGTGGATCATCTCGGCCGCGCGCCGCGCTTCGCCCGGCGTGCGGATGGACGTCTGCGTCATCAGCTCGGCTTCGTGGTGGTTGGGCGTGACGAGCGTGGCGCCGCGATAGCGCTCGGCCTGCGGCACCTTCGGATCGGCGAGCAGCGGAAGGCCGGCGCGCCGCGCGGCATCGACGGCCGCGCCGATCACCGCCGGGTTCACGACGCCCTTCCGGTAGTCCGACAGCACGACGGCCTCGGCGCCCTCGGCCGCGGCGGCGATCTGGCGCCGCAGCGCGTCGAGCACGGCGCCGCCCGCTTCCGCGTCGTGCTCGTAGTCGATCCGCGCGACCTGCTGGTTGCGCGAGGTCACGACGCGAAGCTTGCGCGTCGTGGCCCGGTCGGGGTCGCGCACGAGTCCGCGCCCGTCGATCCCCGCGGCGGCCAGCTCGTTCATCAGGCGCACGCCGGCCTCATCGTCGCCAATCAGGCCGACCAGCGACACGCGGCCGCCGAGCGCGGCGACGTTACGCGCGACGTTCGCGGCGCCGCCCAGCCGGTACTCGTCGCGATCGAACCGCACCACGGGCACCGGCGCCTCGGGGGAGATGCGGTCGACGCGGCCGTACAGGAAATGATCGAGCATCACGTCGCCGATGACGGCGATGCGTCGGCCCACGCACTTCGAGGCGAGCTGGGCGAGCGAGGTCATGCGTGAGTCCGCGACACCGGCACCGGGACGGGCGCCTCGGCGGGCAGGGCGTCCGCCGGGTCGGGCGCGGCCGCGGCGAACGGCAGCGTGAGGATGCCGAGGAACAGGATCAGAAACTCCGAGTCGCCGAAATTGTGCTCGAAGAGTCCGGCGGCCAGGGCGGCGGCGACGGCCGCCAGCGCGCCGGCCGCGAGGGCGCGCGCACGACCGCGTCGGAACTCCCGCAGCAGATCGCGCACGGCGACCACGATGAACCACAGCCACGCCGCGAGCGCCGGCAGGCCGCGCTCGGCGGCCAGCTGCACGGGGACGTTGTGCAGGTGCGCGCGCGTGTCGCCGGGCTTGTCGACGGGATCGACCGCGTCGGGCGTCTTGTACTTCTCGATGTAGGCCCTGGGCACCATGTTCGGTCCGACGCCGGTCCACGGATGGTCCGCAATCATGGCTTTGCCCGACTTCAACATCGCGATGCGGTCGCGGTTGGTCGCGTCGTTCAGGTCGAAGGCCGAGAGCGCGCGATGACGAATGCCCGACGGCGCCACGACCGCGAGGATCGCGATGAAGACGGGCACCGCGATCAGCAGCTTCCAGGCCCGGCGCAGCACCAGCAGCACGCCAATCGCCAGCAGCGTGCCGACCCACGCGTTGCGCGAGTAGGTCGTCACGAGCGCGACGAAGAGCGCGGGCACGGCGACCGCGGGCCAGATCCATCCCCGCTCGCGGTAGACGAGCTGCGCCGCCGCGACGCACAACACGAGCATCAGGACCCCGGAGTACGTCATGTAGTGTCCGAGGAGCCCGTGCGGCCGGTGCTGGAGGACGTCGTAGCCGAGCGCGGCGTACTGCACGATGCCGACGAGCGCGCCGGCCGCGCCGAGCGTGATGATCGTGTCGGCCGTCGCCATCGCCCGGCGGCCGCGCGCCAGCCGCATCGCAATCGGCACAATCAGATAGAGCAGCAGCTGCCGATCGCGCTTGAAGCTCTCGAGCGGATCCATCGAGAACGCCGAGCTCACGAGCGTCCAGGCCGCGAGGGCGACGAGCGGCCAGAAAAACGCCGGCACGGCGGGCGGCCGCCGATCGCGAATCGCGATGACGAGCCAGAGCAGTCCGGCGATGTCGAGCAGGATTTCCGCGCCGACGATCGTGAGCTGGATGAGGCCCAGGCATCCGGCGAGCGCGACGAACGCCAGCCGCTCGAGCAGGGAGGCGCTCATCGGGCGGCCTCCAGCAGACGCTCCGCAGCGGTGCGAACGGCCTCGGCCGTCACGGTCGTGAGACACCGGAAGTCGCCGGGCGCGCACACCCGCTGATCGCACGGCCGGCACGGCAGCTCGCCGGCGTCCACCGACGCGGTCGGCAGCGTGCGCGGCCGCCACGGCGCGGATCGCACCGGGAGCGTCGGTCCGTACAGGCCGACGATCGGCACGTCCGACGTGGAGGCCACGTGCAAGGGCCCGCTGTCGCCGCCGATGAACAACGCCGCGCGATCCATCAGCGCGCGCAACTCCCCCAGAGGCATCCCTTCACCATCGACGATGCGCGGTGCCGCCGCCCCGGACGCCGCCCGGGCCGACGCCAGCACCCGCGATGTCGCCTCACGATCCGACGGTCCCCCCGCGAGCACGATCCAACGACGACTGTCGGCCGCGACGAGCCGACCCGCCAGCTCCGCAAACGCCGGTTCCGGCCAGCGCCGGAATGGATTGCCGGCGCTCACGTGAATCGCGATCACGCGCGCGTCGGCTGGCACGCCCCACGAGGCGAGCCGCCCATCGATCGCCCTCCGCCACGCTGGATCGACCGCCATCTCGACCCGGTCGCGGGCGGGATCGGCCGGCCGCGCGAGCGCCGGATGAACGACCGCCAGCAGGTCCCACTGGTTCTCGACCGAATGTCGCGGCCGCAACTCGCGGGGCCGGTGCACCACGTCGGTGTACATCCACGTGCGGCCCTGCACATCGTAGCCCACCCGCTTGGGTGCGCGGCTGGCCCACGTGAGCCAGGCACTGCGCGGGCCGCCATGGAAATCGATGGCCAGGTCGACGCCCAACGCCCGCAGTCGCCGCGCGAGCTTCGCATCGTCCCGCAGCCGCCGCCAGCCCCGGACGTGCGGCACGCTCACGGCCTCGGCGAGGTAGGGGCTGTGGGCGACGACCGGGAAGGCGCCGTCCTCAACGACGTAGATGATCCGGGCGCCCGAAAACTGCTGCGCGAGCGCTCGGATGGCCGGCGTCGTGAAGACCACGTCGCCGATGAGGCGCAGCCGCACGAGAAGGATGGTCACGCGTCGATCGGCTAGTCCTCGACCTTGGCCTCGTCGAGCAGCATCACAGGAATGTCATCCCTGATTGGATACACGCGCCGGCACTTGTCGCACTTGAGCGCGGTGCCGTCTTTGACGAGGCGGACGGGGGCCTTGCACTCGGGACACACCAGGATTTCGAGCAGCGCGGGGTCCACGGCCATGAGGGGACTATAATCGATCCGTCTGCTTATGACGCCGGCCGTGCTCGTCTTCGCATGGGGTTTGTCCGCCCAAGCGGCACCCGCTACACAGGCGGCGCCCGCACCGAGCGACTCGCTCGGGCAGGCCTATTTCCTGTTTCTCCAGGGGCGGTCGCTCGAGGAAGCCGGCAAGGTCGACGACGCGATCGCCACGTATCGCCAGGCGCTGACGCTCGAGCCGAAGGCTGCGGAAATCCACGCCGAGCTGGCCGGTCTCTACGCGCGCCAGAACAAAGCCAACGAGTCGATCAGCGAAGCGCAAGCCGCGCTCGCGATCGATCCGTCCGACCGTGAGGCCCATCGAATCCTCGGGCTCGTTCAGGCGGCGCTTGCCGATCAGGCGTCGACGCAATCCGGAGCGGCGCTGCTCCGAACGCAGGCCATCGCGCACCTCGAGCGCGTCGTGTCGCCGAACATGCGGGACCCGTTGTCCGAGCTGACGCTCGGACGTCTGTACGTGGAAACCGAGGATTACGCCAAGGGCATCACGACGCTGCAGCTGTTCCTGCTCAGCCAGCCCGGCTATCCGGAGGCGGTGATGCTGCTGGCGCAGGCGTACGACGACAGCAGCCGTCCAGCCGAGGCTGTGAGCCTGCTCGAGGATCTCGTCGGCGATCCGACGAGTCAGGTGCCGGCGCAAACCCGCGCGTGGCTCGGCGAGCTCTACGAGAAAGTCGGTCGCTGGAAGGACGCCGCCGTGACGTGGGGTGACCTGGCGGCCGGCAATCCGCGCAACGGCACCTATCGGCTGCGGCAGGCGACGGCGCTCGTCAACGCCGGCGATGTTGAAGGCGGTCGCGCGCGGCTCGTGGAGTTGACGAGGCAGGCGCCGCGCGACATCTCGCTGTGGTACCTGCTGTCGCAGGTGGAACGGCGCCTGGGGGATGCCGCCGGCGCCGAGGACGCCGCCAGGCACATCGCCGACCTCGATCCGAACGATCTGCGCGGACCGCTGGCGTTGGCCGAGTCGTATGCCGCCCGCGGCGACTACGCGCAGGTCGTGGCGACGCTGCGGCCTCGCGTCGCCTCGGCGACCGACGAAGACGTCACCAACGGCATGTACGGGCGCGTCGTCGCCGATCTGGCGGCCGCGCTTCAGCAAACCGGCGATCGCGCCGGCGCGGTGTCGGTGCTCGAAACCGCACGCCGCCGCGTGCCCGACGACGCGGACGTCCAATTCGAGCTCGGCGCCGCCTACGATCGCGCCGGCCAGCTCGATCAGGCCGAGGCGATTTTCCGCGGCGTGATTGGGAAGGATCCGGCCAACGCGTCGGCGCTGAACTACCTGGGCTACATGCTCGCCGACCACGGGCGCAAGCTGCCCGAGGCGCTCAACCTGATCCAGCGCGCGCTCGCGATCGACGCCGCCAACCCGTCGTATCTCGACAGCCTCGGCTGGGCGTACTTCAGGCTCGACAAGCTCGACGCGGCGCGCGACCCGCTCGAGCGCGCAGCCGCCGCGCTCCCGCGCGTCTCGGTGATTCAGGATCATCTGGGCGAGCTCTACTTTCAGCTCAAGCAGTACCGCGACGCGGCTGCGGCATTCGACAAGGCCCTGGCGGGCGACCGCGAGGACATCGACGTCGCCGCCGTGACGAAGAAGCGCGACCGCGCGCGGGAGCTGGCAGGACGGTTCTGACCCGCCGTACGCTCCTGGCGCTCGTCCTGGTGTCGGTGCTGGCGTGGGGTGCGTGCGCGCCGCACGTGTTCGTTCCTCCAAGCGGACCGGGCGAGCCGTTTCCCGACGCGGCCGAGGCGTGGGCCGAGGCCGCGCGCGCCTGCCGCGGCGCCTCGACGTACGCCGCCACGATCCGTGTGCATGGCCGGGCCGGACCCGATCGACTGAACGCCACGATGATCGGTCTCGTCACGGCCGGGGATCAGATCTCGCTGACGGTCCCGATGATGTTTGGCCCGCCGGTGTTCATCCTTGGCGGCACCGCGTCGAGCGCGACGCTGTGGCTGCCGCGCGACCGCCGCGTGCTGACGGCGCGCGCCGACGAGATCGTGGAGGCCGTGACCGGGCTCCGGCTGACGCCGCGGGCGCTGCTGGCGATCCTGTCGGGATGCGTCGGGCAGTCGCGCTCGATGAGCGGAAGCCTGCGGTACGGCAAGCTCGGGGAGATCACCGCCGACGACGCGCGCGTGTTCGTCGAGCGGCAGGCCGATCGCTGGCGCATCACCCGCGGCCTGGTCGGCGGGCTCATCGTGGACTATCAGGACCTCCAGGGCGACTGGCCCCGGGTGCTCCGCGTGACGACGGAGGCGGGGCGGTCGCCGGCCGTCGATCTCACGATGTCGATCGAGCAGATCGAGGTCAACGTCACGCATCCGGCGCGCGACTTCGTCGTGAGCGCCGCCGCGGATGCGGCGCCGATGAGCCTCGAGGAATTGCGCGCGGCCGGGCCGCTGCGCGAGAAGAAGTGACGCGCCGGTCATGTCACGAACGCTCGTCCTCCATCCGTCCGCCAAGATCAACCTCACGCTGCACGTGGGGCCCGCCCGCAGCGACGGCTTCCACGAGGTGCGGACGCTCCTGCAGTCGATCGCGCTGGCCGACACGCTCACGGTGACCGCGAGGCGCGGGCCGTTCGTCCTCGTCGGCGGCGGCCCGGGGGTGCCCGCCGACGAAACGAATCTGGTGTGGCGCGCGGCGGCCTCGTTGTGGCGGGCGATCGGCCGCGACGGCGGTCCGCGCGACGCGCACGTGAAGCTCGTCAAGCAGATTCCGGCGGCCGCGGGACTGGGCGGCGGCAGCGCCGACGCCGCCGCCGCGCTCGTCGGCCTCAACACGATCTGGGAGGGCCGGCGATCGCGCCGGGATCTGGCGCGGCTCGGTGCGGAGCTCGGCGCCGATGTGCCGTTCTTCCTGCAGGGCGGCACCGCGCTCGGCACCGGCCGCGGCGACGAGGTGTACCCGGTCGACGACGCGGCGCGGCTGAGCGCGGTGATCGTGAAGCCGTCGTTCGGCGTCGCGACGGCGGACGCCTACCGCTGGCTCGACGAAGACCGCGCGGCGGGCTTCAGCGAGGACGCATCGCGCGCTCGCGACGTGGACCTGGGGTGGGCGGCCGGCCCGGTCGCCCTCCTGAACGATCTGCAGGCGCCGGTCGCGCGTCGCCACGCGGCGATCACGGAAATCGCGGACGCGCTCACCCGCCAGGGCGCGCTCGGCGCGTCGATGACGGGCAGCGGGTCGGCGGTTTTCGGCCTGTTTACCGAGACCCAGGCCGCGCGCGCCGCGAGGCGCCTGCGCCGGCCCGATTGGCTCGTGGTCGTGACCCGGACGCTCTCCCGGCGCGAAGCGGCCCGGCGCCACGGCCTGTGATAAACTTCCGGGTTTGCAGACGGGCCCGGACGTCGTGCCGTGCGGGTCGGGCGCGGGTCGGGCTTCGCTCGTGCTGGGGCGTGGCCAAGCGGTAAGGCGCGGGACTTTGGATCCCGTATTCGAAGGTTCGAATCCTTCCGCCCCAACCAGCTTCAGAATCTCCATGAGTCATGGGCAGCTGAAGATCTTCTCGGGGAGCGCGCATCCGTCGCTGGCGCGGGAGATTGCCGAGCACCTCGGGCTGCCGCTCGGGGCCGCGCGGCTGCACCGCTTTCCCGACACGGAAGTGTCGTTTCAGATCGACGAGAACATCCGGGGCACCGATGTCTTCGTCGTCCAGCCGACCTCCGCGCCGGTCGACGCGCACCTGATCGAGATGTGCGTGATGATCGATGCGTTCCGCCGGTCGTCGGCGTCGCGCATCACCGCGGTGCTGCCGTACTATGGCTACGCGCGGCAGGATCGCAAGGACAAGCCGCGCGTGCCGATTTCGGCCAAGCTCGTCGCGAACCTGCTGAGCGCGGCCGGTACCAACCGCGTGCTCACGATGGACCTGCACAAGGCGCAGATCCAGGGCTTCTTCGACATCCCGGTCGACCACCTGTTCGCCGCGCCGGTCATCATTGATTACCTGGCGCGGCAGAACTTCGGACCGGTGACGATCGTGTCGCCCGACGCCGGCGGCGCCGAGCGCGCGCGCGCCTACGCCAAACGCCTCGACGCCGAGCTCGCGATCATCGACAAGCGCCGCAGCGAGGACGGCTCGGCCGAGGTCATGAACGTCATCGGCGACGTGCAGGGCCGCGTGTGCGTCATTGCCGACGACATCATCGACACGGCGGGGACGATTCAAAAGGCCGCGCAGGCGCTCCAGGAGAACGGCGCGACGCGCGTCCTCGCGAGCGCCGTGCACGGCGTGCTCTCGGGGCCCGCGATCGCGCGCATCGAGGCGGCGCCCATCGACCGGCTGGTCGTGACGAACACGATCCCGACCAACGGCGAGAAAGCGGCCTCGAAGAAGATCGTGGTGCTCTCGGTCGCGCGCCTCCTGGCGCAGGCGATCAAGAGCATCCATGAAGAGACGTCGGTATCGAAGCTGTTTGTTTGAGGGGTACGCCTAGTGCCTGGTGCCTAGTGCCTAGTGCCTAGTGCCTGATAAGGAATGGAGCCATGGAAGCAGTTCTCGAAGCTGTGAAGCGCGATCAGTTCGGCCGCAACGAAGCCGGCCGGCTCCGGCGGGCCGGCCGCATCCCCGCCGTGCTCTACGGCGGCGAGGCCGGCAAGGCCGAGCCGCTCGCGGTCGATCCCAAGGCGCTGTCGGGCATCCTCCATTCGGATGCCGGCGTGAACACGCTCATCGCCCTCAAGTTCGAGGGGTCGGGCGACACGCGCGTCCTCGTGAAGGAGTATCAGATCGATCCGGTCAGCCACGCGCTGCTCCACGCCGACTTCTATCGCGTCGCGATGGACAAGGTGCTCCGCGTGACCGTGCCCGTGCACCTCACCGGCGAGCCCAAGGGCGTGAAGGACGAGGGCGGCATCGTCGATTTCGTGCACCGCGAGATCCTGGTCGAATGCCTGCCGGCGAACATCCCCGAGCACGTCACGGTGGACATCAGCGGTCTGATGCTCCACGATGGCGTGCGCGTGCGCGATTTGGCCGTCAGCGACACGTGGAAGGCCGTGAGCGACGCCGACATGCTGATCGTCCACGTCGTGGCGCCGAAGGCGGAAGCCGAGCCGGCGCCGGCTGAAGGCGCGGCCGCGGCCGCCGCCGCGCCGGCCGTCCCGGCCGAACCCGAGGTGATCAAGAAGGGCAAGGTCGAGAAGGCCGAGGAAGAGGAAGAGAAGTAAGGCAGAAGGCCTGACCCCCTTCGGTGCGTTCGACGCTGACGGCGATGCGAGGGGATCGGTCAACGTGAAGCTCGTCGTCGGCCTCGGCAACCCCGGCCAAGACTACGTCGGGACGCGGCATAACGTCGGCTTCGAGGTGGTGGACCTCGTCGCCAGGCGCCACCGTCTCGATTGGCCGGTCAGGCTCCGCGGCGCGGCGGCCGAGACGAGATGGCGGCGGGCCGACGGCGACGTGCTCCTGGCCAAGCCGCTGACGTTCATGAACCTGAGCGGCTCGGCGGTGGGCGAGCTGATGCGGTTCTTCAAGATCGACCTCGCGGACGTGCTGATCGTCTGCGACGATGTGAACCTGCCGTTGGGCCGGCTGCGCGCGCGGGCGACGGGCTCGGAGGGCGGGCACAACGGGTTACGATCGATTGCCGACGCGCTCGGCACGATCGACTATGCGCGGCTCCGCGTGGGCGTGGGCCGCGGTGACATGCGGCGCGATCTGGCGGATCATGTTCTGGCCAGGTTCGAGCCTGACGAAGCGCCCGGGATGGCCGACGCGATTGCCCGGGCGGCCGACGCCGTCGAGCTGTGGGTCACTGACGGCCTGGCGCGTGTGATGAACACGTTCAATCGCGCGGAAGACAACACGTAACGACGCTCCTTGCCGCCTTCCCTGGAAGGCGGCCTGATGTCCAGAAGGAGGCACATGAGCACCGTCCGGCAGTACGAACTCGTCTACATCACGCCCCCCGAAATCACCGAGGAGGCGCTCGCCGATCTGCACCAGCAGGTCGTCGCCGTCGTCGATCGGTTCGGGGGCACCATCGAGAAGACCGAGAACTGGGGCCGCCGCAGGCTGGCCTACGAGATCAATCATCAGCGCGAGGGCGTGTACGTCCTCGAAGTCATCAACGGGCCCGGCACGATGCTGGCCGAGCTCGATCGCCGCCTGCGCGTGGTCGACCAGGTCGTCCGGCACATGCTCGTCCGGGTGGACGAGGACCTGGCGATGGCCGAGCGCGCGCGCACCCGGCGCAAGACCGCGATGGCGGCCCGGCGCGTGCGCCGCGGGCTGCCGCCCGAGCCGACGGAGACGGAGCTCCATCGCCGGCGGGAAGAGGATGACGATTTGGACGCCGGCGACATGTTCCGCGGGGGAGAGCGAGGAGAGCGATGAGCGACTTCGATCGAGAGGGCCGCGGCGGACGCGGCGGGGGCGGCAGCAAGGGCGCGGCCGGCGAGAAGGCCGGCGGGCGCCGCACGTTCTTCCGGCGCCGGCGCGTGTGCAAGTTCTGCGTCGAGAAGATCGACTACATCAGCTACAAGGACGTCAAGCTGCTGGCGCCCTTCATTCCGGAGCGCGGCAAGATCCAGCCGCGGCGGATCTCGGGCGTCTGCGCGACGCACCAGCGCGCGCTGCAGACGGCCATCAAGCGCGCGCGGCAGATCGCGCTGGTCCCGTACGTCACAGACTGAGCATCCTTATGTCGATTGAAGTGATTCTCAAGGAGCACGTCGAGCACCTCGGGCGGCGCGGCGAGATCGTCAAGGTCGCCGACGGGTACGCGCGGAACTTCCTGTTTCCGCGCAAGCTGGCGCTGGCCGTCACCGCGGAGAACAAGCGGCAGATCGAGCGCGAACGCGCGAAAGCCGAGGCGCGCGAGGCGCTCGAGGTGACCGAGGCGCAGGCGCTGGCCGCGCGCATCGCCACCGCCGAGGTGTCGATCGCCCGCCGGGTGGGCGAGAACGACACGCTGTACGGATCGGTGACGTCGGCCGACATCGCCGACGCGCTGGCCGCGCAGAACATCGCGGTGGACCGGCGCAAGATCCAGCTGGCCGAGCCGCTCAAGATGCTCGGCGAGCACGAGGTGCCGGTGAAGCTGCACCGCGAAGTCACGGTGCCGGTGAAGGTGAAGGTGGTCGCGGGGGCCTGACGCCATGGATCGCACCCTTCCGCACAATCTGGAAGCCGAGAAGTGCGTGCTGGGGGCGATCCTCATCAACAACCACGCGTTCAACCAGGCCGCCGAGGTCGTCGACTCGACGGATTTCTTCCGCGACGCGCACCGGCGCATCTTCGACAAGATGGTCGCGCTGACCGACCGGCGCGAGCCGGTCGATCTCGTCACGCTCAAGGACGAGCTGGCGCGATCGAACGAGCTCGAGGAGGTCGGCGGCCCGGCCTACATCGCCTCGCTCACCGACGGCGTCCCGCGCTCGGCCAACGTCGAGTACTACGCGAAGATCGTCAAGGAACGCTCGACGCTGCGGCGGCTCATCCAGTCGGCGAACGACGTGCTGACGCGCGCGTACGACGCCGAGGAGGACGCCGACGACCTGCTCGACGAGGCCGAGCGATCGATCTTCCAGATCGCCGAGCACCGGCTGCGCGCGGGCTTCGTGCCCGTCGGCGAGCTCGTCGCGTCGGGCTACCAGCTCATCGAGCAGCTCCAGCAGCACCGCGGCCTCGTCACGGGCGTGCCGAGCGGCTTCGTCGATCTCGACGCGCTCACGTCGGGCTTCCAGAAATCGGACCTCGTGATCGTCGCGGCGCGGCCGTCGATGGGCAAGACGAGCTTCGTGCTCAATGTCGCGCTCCATTGCGGGACCGAGGCGGCGAAGACCGTCGGCATCTTCAGCCTGGAGATGGCGAAAGAGCAGCTGTTCATGCGCATGCTCACGTCGGAGGCGCGCGTGGACGCGCACCGCTTCCGCGGCGGCTATCTGGGCGAGCAGGACTACGCAAGGCTCGTCGACGCCTTCGGCCGGCTGCACGAGGCCAAGGTCTTCATCGACGACTCGCCGGCGCTCGGCATCCTCGAGATGCGGGCCAAGGCGCGCCGCCTCAAGCTGGAGCACGGCCTCGACCTGCTGGTCGTGGACTACCTCCAGCTCATGCAGGGCCGCGGGCGGTTCGAGAACCGGCAGCAGGAGCTCGCGTCGATCTCGCGCGCCCTCAAGATTCTCGCCAAAGAGCTCGAGGTGCCGATCCTCGCGCTGAGCCAGCTCAGCCGCGCGCCGGAAGCGCGCGGCGACCATCGCCCGCAGCTGTCGGACCTGCGCGAGTCGGGCGCCCTCGAGCAGGACGCCGACGTCGTCCTCTTCATCTTCCGCGAGGAGATGTACGCGTCGGATGCCGAGCCGCGGCCCGAGGCCGAGGGCATCGCCGAGATCATCATCGGCAAGCAGCGCAACGGCCCGACGGGCACGGTGCGGCTGGCGTTTCTCAAGCAGTTCACGCGGTTCGAAAACCTCGCGCGGGGCGCGCGCTTCGAGAGCGAGGGGTCGGATCTGTGATTCGGCCGACGGTGGCCACCGTCAGCCTCGACGCCATTCAGGCCAACTGTCGCGCGATTCACCGCCTCCTGCAGCGCGACGCCGAACCCCCCGGCCCCCCGGGGGACCCTCGTCGGCACGCCTCCGGCACGCCGAAGATCATCGCGGTCGTGAAGGCGAACGCGTACGGCCACGGCGCCGCGCGCGTCGGCGTGGCGCTCGAAGGCGCGGGCGCAGCGATGCTCGCCTGCGCCGACATCGAAGAGGGCATTCTCCTGCGCGAGGCCGGCGTGACGATCCCGATCCTCGTGTTTGGCGCCCTCAGCGTCAGCGATCTGGCCGGGGTCTTCGCGCACCGGCTCACGCCGACGGTCTCGACGCCCGGCGCCGCGCGCGCGCTCGAGGCCGCGGCGGCGCGCCACGGCACGCGCCTCGCGTGCCATCTCAAGGTCGACACGGGTATGAACCGGCTCGGTTTCCGCCACGACAACCTGCGGCGCACGATGGCGGACGTGCTGGCGAGCCCGCACCTCGAGTTCGACGCGGTCTACACGCACTTCGCCACCGCCGATCAACCCGAGTCGGCGTTTCTCGACGAGCAGCGCGCGCGTTTCGACCGCGCGGCCGCGGCGCTCGCCGCCCAGGGCCTGCGCGGCGTCAAGCGCCACGCCGCCAACTCGGCGGCGCTCCTCCGCGATCGCCGGACGTGGTACGACTGGGTGCGCCCGGGCCTGCTTCTCTACGGCATCGTGCCGCCGCCGCTCGCCGCCGCCGATCTCGCCCTGGGACCTGCCCTGTCACTCACGAGCCGTATCGTGGCGGTGAAGGGCATCCGCACGGGCGAGGCGATCGGCTACGGTCTGCGCTGGACAGCCGACAGCCCTCGGACGATTGCGATCGTGCCGGCCGGCTACGCGGATGGGCTCGACACCCGCCTCGGCGGGCGCGGCTCGGTCCTCGTCCGCGAGCACCGCGTGCCGATCGTGGGCGCCGTGTCGATGGACATGATCTCGATCGACGTCACCGGCCTCGACGTCTCGCCGGGCGATGAGGTCGTGCTCATCGGCCGCCAGGGTGATCAGGAGATCTCCGCGAGGGAAGTGGCAGGGACAATCGGAACGATTCCGTGGGAGGTCGTGTGCCGGCTGGGAGCGAGGATTGAGAGGAGATACGGATCAACTTAGAACTTAGAACTTAGAACTTGGAACTCAGAACTTGGAACTTGGAGCCTGGAACGTCGAACTACGATTGAGGACCGGGCGATGCCGCCAGGCAATGATGCCGCGCGACACGGCATGCTGCCGGGAACGGGTTTGCACTACCCGGACGAAGGCTGATTGGGGCACCGGGTTCCCGCCCCTCACCCAGTCCGGAGGCGTTTCACCGACGAGGTCAGGATGGCGACGAGCTCGTTGGGTTCGGTGAGGGGCGCGGCGACTTCGTGCTCCGGGGTGAGGGAAGTCGCGGCGAGCAGTCTGAGCCAATAAGCGGTCTCCCGTGCTTCGCGCAGCGCGATCGTGAATTTCGCCGCGAGATCCTTGCGGCTGTGGGCAGATTTCGCTTCTTCGAGGTTGGCGCCGATTGACGTTCCAGCGCGAAGGACTTGTCTCGCGATCGATCCGGGCACGTGATGTTCGATCGCGCGATACAACCGCACGATCTCGCAAGCGAACGCAAACGACCGTGACGCGTAGTCTTGAACTGGAGCTGGCATGATGCTGGCAGGACTGCAATCAGAGTGCCATGCTGTTGTCATGTTCTCCGAGTTCCGAGTTCCGAGTTCCGAGTTCCGAGTTCGGAGTTCGGAGTTCTAGGTTCGAAGTTTTGAGTTTCAAGTTCTAAGTTCTAAGTTCCAAGTTTTGAGTTAAGTGATGAAGCCTCCCAAACCCATCTACTCCTGCCAGCAGTGCGGCGCGCAGTCGCCCAAGTGGCTCGGCCGATGTCCCGAGTGCGGCGCGTGGAACTCGTTCGTCGAAGAAGCTGCGCCGAGGGTCGCGCCCGACGCGCGCGGAGCGGCGCCGGTGCTCGGCGGCGGGCAGGCGCACCGCTATGCCGATGTCGATACGGTCATCGCGGAGCGGCTCGGCACGGGCGTGAGCGAGTTCGATCGCGTGCTCGGCGGCGGACTCGTCCCGGGGTCGCTGGTCCTGCTTGGCGGCGAGCCGGGCATTGGCAAGTCGACGCTCCTGCTTCAGGCGGCCGCGCACTTCGCCTCGAGCGTCGGGCCCGTGCTCTATTGCTCGGGCGAGGAGTCCGAGCACCAGATCAAACTGCGCGGTGAGCGGCTCGGCGTCGGACGCGTGCCGCTGTACCTGCTCGCCGAGACCTGCGTCGAGCGGCTGCAGGACGAAGTCGCGCGGCTGAAGCCCGCGCTCCTGATCGTCGATTCCATCCAGACGGTCTTCTCGCTGAAGCTGCCGTCGGCGCCCGGCAGCGTCGGCCAGGTCCGGCAGGCCGCGACCGATCTGCTGTTTGGCGCGAAAGGCCGGAATCTGCCCACGATTCTCGTCGGCCACGTGACGAAGGACGGCAGCCTGGCCGGCCCCAAGGTGCTCGAGCACGTCGTGGATACGGTGCTGTACTTCGAGGGCGGACAGCAGCATGCGCACCGCGTCGTGCGCGCGGTGAAGAACCGGTTCGGCGCGGCCAACGAGCTGGGCGTGTTCGAGATGACGGGCGCGGGCCTGCGGCCGGTGGCCAACCCCTCGGCGCTGTTCCTGGCCGAGCGGCCCAAGAACGTCCCGGGGTCATCGGTGCTGTGTACGGTCGAGGGCTCGCGGCCGATTCTCGTCGAGGTGCAGGCGCTCGTCGGCACGGCGACGTTCGGGAACGCGCGCCGCACCGCCAGCGGGCTCGATCACAACCGGCTGGCGCTCCTCCTGGCCGTCCTCGACAAGCGCGCCGGCCTCAACCTCTCGACGGACGATGTGTACGTGAACGTCGCGGGCGGCGTGACGATCGACGAACCCGCGGCCGACCTCGCCGTCGTGGCCGCGGTCGCCTCGAGTCTGCGCAACCGCGCGATCGCGTCCGACGTCGTCGTGTTCGGCGAGGTCGGGCTCGCGGGTGAAGTGCGGGCGACGGCGCAGGCGCCGTTGCGCGTCCGCGAGGCGGCGCAGCTCGGATTCACGCGCTGCGTCCTGCCCGATGGCAATGTGCCGCCCGCCGAAGCGCCGCCGGGCGTTCAGCTCGTGGGCGTGCGGACCGTGGGCGAGGCGCTCGATGCCCTGATGTGAACCGATCCGCCGGCCCACGATACAATGACGCCATGCACGGCTACGTGCTCCTCAGGGTCGTGTTCGTCGCGGCCTTCGTCTATATCGCGACGCTCATCCGGCCCATCGACGGCCACATCGCGTTCAACGTGGCGCTCGGTCTGTCGCTGGGGCTCCTGATCGTCCTGATCGAAGCCCGGCTGCGCGACGCGGCCGTGACCAACGTGCTCGGCGGACTCATCGGCGGCGCGATCGGCCTGTGGATCGCCAACAGCATCCATTTCGGCCTGTCGTGGACGGACACGACGAATACCAAGGTGAAGTTCGTCCACATGCTGATTCTCGTCGTGCTGCCGTACCTGGGCGTCGTGCTCGGGGCGCGGAAGGGCGAGTGGCTCGAGCCGGCCAAGTTCGTCTCGCTCTTCAAGGACGCGGGACCGCAGAAGCGCTACAAGGTGCTCGACACGAGCGTGATCATCGACGGTCGCGTGGCCGACATCGTCGAGACCGGCTTCATCGACGGCACGCTCGTCGTGCCGCAGTTCGTGCTGAAGGAGCTGCAGTTCGTCGCCGACTCGTCCGACCCGCTCAAGCGCAACCGCGGGCGGCGCGGGCTGGACATCCTGCACCGCATCCAGAAGATGGCGGGCGTCGAGGTCGTCATCTCCGACGTCGATTTCCCGCACGTCAAGGAAGTGGACCTGAAGCTCATCGAGCTGGCGCGGACGCTCACGGCCCGGATCGTGACCAACGACTTCAACCTCAACAAGGTCGCGCAGCTGCGCGGCGTCGAGGTGCTCAACATCAACGAGCTGGCCAACGCGCTGAAGCCCGTCGTGCTCCCGGGCGAGCAGATGAGCGTGTTCATCACGAAAGAAGGCAAGGAGTACAACCAGGGCGTCGCCTACCTCGACGACGGCACGATGGTGGTCGTGGACAACGCCCGCAGCAAGATCGGCCGCAACCTCGACATCGTCGTCACGAGCGTGCTCCAGACGACGGCGGGTCGGATGATCTTCGGCCGCCACTCCGAATCCACCGCGCCCGGCGACGATCCCGGCCGGCGGCCGCCGCGCTCGGCGGCGCAACCCTCGCAGGCGTGAGGCCGCCGCCCTTCCACTGGTGGCGGACCGTTTTCTTTCTGATTCCGGTGATCGCGATCTACACGATCGCGTGCGGCATCGTGTCGCTCCTCTCGACGCTCGTGGATCGCCGCGGCCACGCCGCGCACTGGTGCGCGCGCCTCTGGGCCCGGCTCATCGTCAGGACGTCCGGCGTGCGGATCGTCCGCACCGGCGCCGAGTTGCCGCCGGACGACCGGAGCGCGGTGTTCGTCGCCAACCACTCGAGCATCTACGACATCCCGATCGTGTTCACGGCCGTGCCGCGGCAGCTTCGAATCATGGCGAAGGCCGCGCTCGGCTACGTGCCGTTCATCGGCTGGCATCTGCGGCTGGCCGGCCACGTGCTCGTCAACCGATCGAATCCCGGCGCCGGAATCTTCAAGCGGATGGAGCGGATGACGCGGCAGGCCGCCTCGCTGATCGTGTTCCCCGAGGGCTCGCGCAGCCGCGACGGCCGGGTGGGGCCCTTCAAACCGGGGATCTTTCTGCTCGCCATCGAGCACGGGCTGCCGATCGTGCCCGTGAGCGTGGTGGGCAGCCGCATCGTGATGCCGAAAGGCCGGCTGATGGTGTGTCCGGCCACGGTTGAAGTGAAGATCCACGGGGCGATTCCGACGCGCGGCCTCTCGCGCAAGGACGCGCGCGATCTGGCCGAGCGCGTGCGC
This sequence comes from Vicinamibacterales bacterium, assembly GCA_035519535.1. Lineage (GTDB taxonomy): Bacteria > Acidobacteriota > Vicinamibacteria > Vicinamibacterales > SCN-69-37 > DATEGZ01. The sequence goes on from DATIWF010000089.1 coordinate 19,809, forward strand.
GGCATCGTCGCCGCGGGCGTGCCGGGAGGCACAACGGCATGACACTCGAGGCCATCACCGTCGCAGCGGAAGTTGCCGCCGTCGTCCGGCCGGCCTTCGCGGCCGTGCAGGGCGTGCGCGTCGTGGACCGCGAATCGCGTCTCGATGAGCCCCTGAAGGCGGCCGCGGCGGCCATGCGCCAGGCGCCGGAGGCCGCCGACGTCACGGCGGCCGTGCGGACGATGTACAAGCGCGTGGGAATCGACCCGACCAAGACGCGGCCGTCGTCCGAGGCGCTGCTGCGCCGCGTGCGCAAGGGCGACGAGCTGCCGCGCATCAACAGCCTCGTCGACGTCATCAATTGGTGCTCGCTCGAATCCCAGCTTCCGTTCGGTCTCTACGACGCCGATCGCCTCGAGGGCGCGGTGACCCTGCGCCTCGGTCAGCCGGGCGAGGCCTATCCCGGCATCCGCAAGGACGAGGTCCACGTGGCCGGGCGGCTGACGCTCTCCGACGCGCGCGGGCCGTTCGGCAATCCGACCTCCGATTCCGCGCGGACCATGGTGACGACGGCGACGACGCACGCGCTCATCGTGATCTTCGCACCGGGCTCCGTCGCGGCAGCGGTCGCGGACCGCGCGCTCGAGATGACGAAGGCGCGCGTCGACGAGTACTGTCGGTAGGCTGGGTCGGGTACGTCGTACGTCGGGTACGTCGAGTACGTCAGGTACGTCGGGTCCGAGGAACCTGCATTCAGATCGGCTTCTTTTCCAAAGATCTTCGAGAGACGAGAAAAGTTGGCGAGCGCCAGTTTGTTCCTGGCACCTGACGTAGCTGATCTTCGCCGGGGTACGCCGGGGTACGCCGGGGTACGCCGGGTACGTCGGGTACGTCGGGTCCGAGGAACCTGCCTTCAGATCGGCTTCTTTTCGAAGATCTTCGAGAGACGAGAAACGTTGACGCGCGCCAGTTCGTTCCTGGCACCCGACGTAGCTGATCTTCGCCGGGGTACGCCGGGTACGTCGGGTACGTCGGGTACGTCAGGTCCGAGGAACCTGCATTCAGATCGGCTTCTTTTCCAAAGATCTTCAAGAGAAGAGCAAAAGTTGACGAGCGGCAGTTCGTTCCTGGCACCCGACGTACCTGACGTACCCGACGTACCCGATCCCCGCTCCGGAGTACGTGAGGTACGTCGGGTCCGAGGAACCTGCATTCAGATCGGCTTCTTTTCCAAAGATCTTCGAGAGAAGAGAAAAGTTGGCGAGCGGCAGTTCGTTCCTGGCACCTGACGTACCCGACGTACCCGATCCCCGCTCCGGAGTACGTGAGGTACGTCAGGTACGTCAGGTCCGAGGAACCTGCATTCAGATCGGCTTCTTTTCCAAAGATCTTCGAGAGAAGAGAAAAGTTGGCGAGCGGCAGTTCGTTCCTGGCACCTGACGTACCCG
>DATIWF010000090.1:0-58416 GCA_035519535.1 Vicinamibacterales bacterium
GTCGTATCAGTCACAGGCGACGATGATGGTCGTGCCGGCGCAGGTGCCAGCCGAGTACGTCCATGAGATCTCCCCGGTCCACTTGGACAGCCGGCTGGCCGAGATCAAGACGTCTCTCTTCAGCCGCACGAGGCTCGAGCGCTTGATCAACGAGTACAAGCTTTACCCGAATGACGTTGGCCGGCGGCCGATCGAGGAGATCCTGGAGCGGATGGCGTCGAACGTCCAGGTCGAGGCGACGTCGGCGGCGGCATCAACGGGTGCCGTGACCGTGACCGTGCGATTCCGTGCTGACGATCCGCGGACCGCGCAGAGGGTCGCCGCCGCGCTCGCCGCCTGCGTTGTCGCCGACAGCGAGATGAATCAGGCGAATCTGACGCAGGCCACGGCCAAGTTCCTCGACGCCATGATTGAGGATGCGCGGACGCGGCTCGACGACTACGCGCGCGCGCATCCGGCCGCGAAAGGCGAGCTTCGATCCCAGGCGATCGAACGCGAAGTGCTCGAGGACACATACCGGTCCCTTCTCACGAAGCGCCAGGATGCCAGAATCGCCGTAGACCTGGAGCGACGCCAGATTGGCGAGCGCATCACGGTGCTCGACTCCGCGCGCATTCCGGAGCGACCCGTCGGCTTCACGCGCACCCAGTTGTATGGCGCCGGCGCGCTCGCCGGGCTCCTGATCGGCGGTGCGGTCGTCGGCGTGTCGTCGAAACGGCTCAGAAGCTGAAGTTCACCATCAGATCGACGCGCCGCATGCCCGCCACCGACTGCGGCTGGCCGAAGAACGGCGACGTCATCACGCCGCTGTAGCCCGTGTAATTCGCGTGGTTGGTCAGGTTGTAGACATAGACGCCGATACCCATGCGGTACCGGCTGATTTCGCTCGGCGCCGTCGTGGACGCCGTCAGGCCACCGGCCCCGGACACGATCGAAATGCCCGGACCCGACGTGATCTTCTTCTTGCCGAACGACAGCGAGTAGTTGAAGTTGCCGGAGATGGTCCACTGCCCGGGCTGGCGAAGCGTGTTGCGCCCGACGCCGGCCGGTCGATCGTTGAAGATCAGGTCGCCGTTGTCGTCGGAGCCCGTGCGAAGCGAGTAGGGCGGGCCCGTGAACGTGCTGAACGTGAGGTACGAGCTGAAGTTCTTGAGCATCTGCGTGTTGATGCCCAGGTTCAGCCGGCGGCGGACGTCGCCCGGCGCCGGCCCCCACTCGGTCGCCGTCGTGTTGTACGGCAGGATCGAAAACGGCCCGTCCGTGTCGTTCTCGAAGCGCGAGAACCCCAGGTTGGCGTTGAGTGATGTCCGGCGCCAGTTGAAGCGCTTTTGATTGAGCGCGGGCGACGGCGCCGCCAGACTGAAGCTGCCGTTGACCGAGAGCGATTGCTGGCGCGACCTCGCGTCGGACTCCACCTCGACGACGTTGCTGAACTGCGGGTCGGGGCGCACGCCGTTCGTCGGCACGTTCTGATTGAAGGCGCGGTACAGATTGTGCCCGTGCATGTCGGCGAACGTCGCACTCACGCGCAGACGCGGCGTGATCGTCTGGTCGATGCCCGCGCTCACCCGCGTCGTCTTCGGCGCGCGCAGATCGGGCGAGAGCAGATAACGATTGGTCGGCGGCGCCGTGCCGATGAGCCCGGGATCCGGGTAGCTCGGGTTCTGGATGTTCAGCTCGCGCTGGCGAAAGCCGTCCACGCGCAGTGTCTGCTCGTACGTCCCCGACGCCAGCCAGTCGTAGAAGATCCCGGCGCTCACGCGCAGGCTCGTCTTCCCGTTCCTGAACGGCGCCCAGGTGATGCCGATGCGCGGGCCGATGTTGTTGTAGTCGCTGAGGTGCGTCTGGACCTCGTACCGCATGCCCGGACTGATCGTCAGGCTCTTACGGACGCGGAAATCGTCCTGGATGTAGATGCCCACCTGCGCGTTGAAGTAATCGATGTTGGGATCGCCGATGCGGCGCGTGAACGACGTCGGCACACCCGCCTCGTAATCGGCCTGGCCCGCGAACGTGTACGTGCCCAGGTAGTTCGAGAAGTCGTTCGAGTTGAACCAGCCGCCGTCGACGACGACGCCAGTGCGGAGGGAATGGCGGCCGCGGACGTAGTCGAGGTCCGACTGCATGTTGAACGCCTTCGAATGCCGCCCGCCCGTCACCTGCGCGCCGCCGGACGTGAACGAATCGTTGACGCGAATCGTCATCGCCTGCGTGGCGGACCGCTGGTCCGACCCGCTGTCCGAGAAATAGCCGCGCGTGTTGATGAAGAACCGCCGCGCCAGCGGTCCGGCTTCCTGCACCCGGAACGACCGGCTGTGCGACTCGCTCGAATACGCGCGGTCCGGCAGGTCGTAGTTGCCGATGCCCTGGTTGTCGCTCGACGAGGTCGAGCCGCTGTACGAAAAACGCAGCGTCTGATCCTTCGTCAGGGCCCAGTCGAGCAGGCCGTACATGAACCCGTAGTCGTCGGTCTGCTGCAGGTTCAGCACCCGCGTCACGGTGCCGACCGGCAGCGCCGCGTTGAGCGTGGGGTGCAGGTACGACCGGTTGCCGCTGTAGCTCAGCGAGAAATTGCTCTTGTCCTTGACGAGCGTGCCCCCGAAGTTGCCGCCGAAGTAGCCGTCGAACGCGGGCGCCTTCGTCGTCGGCGTCAGCGGGCTGATGCCGTTCCACGCGCTGTCGTGGTAGCGCACGTTCGCGCCGCCGCGGATGGGCCCGATGCCCGGCTGCGTGATGATGTCGATGAAGATGCCGCCGGCGTAGTGGTTTTCCGCCGCGAACGCGTCGCGCGTGATGTGGATCGATTTGATCTGCGCCTTGGGCGGGAGCCGTCCGCCCTCGAAGCTGTCGATGCGCAGCACCGCGTCCGGCCCGGCCATGTCCTGGAGCTGGCGCGCCATCTCGTCGGGATCGTCCGAGAGCGCGTCGATCTGCTCCCGCGTCAGTGCCGTCCCGAACGTCGCCGTGCGATCCGCGGCCGCCGCCTGCGGGTCGCGGCCGACCGTCACCGAGTCGGTCAGCGTCTTGAGCGGCAGAATCAGCACGTGCTTGTTCTCACCGGCTTTCACGCGGATGTCTTTCAGCAGGCCGACGTCGAAACCAGGAAACTCCCCGGAGATCGAATAGCGCCCAAGCGGCATCGCGTCGAACGTGACGACGCCCTTCTCGTCGGTCTTGGCCGGGTTGCGCGCCGCCGCCCTCGTGGCCGGCTCGAGACCCGCGACGGTCACCGTGGCGTTTGGAATCACGCCGCCGGTCTGATCGACCACGGTCACCGCCAGTTTGCCCGTGTCCGGCCGCCCCTGCGCGAGCGCCTGCCCGGTCATCGCAAGCGACAGGGCGGCGACGATCAGGATCCTGGAGAACCGGCGGAACGCGAGGAACCCCTCGAGTCTGATCACTTCACCACCTCGAATTTCTTCGGGTCAATCTTCGCGTTGACGCGATAGCGATCGAGCGTCGTCTCTTCAATGGTGTCCGGGCCGATGGCGCGACGCAGCCTGAACGGCCATTGCAGGCCGCCCACGTCGCGGTAGTCCTGGAAGTACAGTCGCGATTCGATCGTCTTCGCCATCGCCTGGCGCCGCAGATCCGCGACGTCCTTCGTGTACTTGTCCTTGTCCGCCTGGCTCGCGCTCTCGGGCAGGGGCGGCGGCGCATCGACGATGACCGTGCCGGGCGGCAGATTCTCCGGAGCGGGCGCTCCAGGCGCTTTCATCGCGACGCCGGCAGGCGGCTGCTGCCAGCTCACCATGATCGGCAGATGCGTCTCGCTGTTGACGAACAGACGCAGCGCGAACGTGCCCTCGCCCTTGACGTCGATGACGTCCGCGCGGCCCTGCGGCGCCTCCGCCTGGCCGACGTAGGCGAACGTCAGCGGCAGCGTCTTCGGCGACCCCGCGAACATCCCCAGCGTGAAGCGTACGAAATCCTGTTTGAGCGAGGTGACGCGCGCCTTACGCTGCGCCTGCTGCTGGGCGGCGAGCTGCTCGGGCGTCGGGGGTGGAGGCCCCCCAGGCCGGGCCGGCGGCGCCACCGGCGGCCCGGGCACCGGCAGCTGGATGAGATCGGCGCCGTTGAACCCCGCCGACGTCGGCCCGTTCTCCTGCGCCGGGATCTCGTCCCTGCGGACGTACCTGTCGGGCAGCTCGATGTCGATTTCGAACTCGACGGGCACCAGGTTGTTCCCCTGGAGCTTGCGCGTCTGCCCGGTCATCACGACGCTCTTCACACCCGCGAGCGCGTCCCCTCCGAGGGCCTTCCGGGCCGCCGCGAGTATCTCCTCGGCTTTGGCCGGATCGGCCTTCTGAGCCTGGGCGGCGAGCACACTGGCAGCCAGAGACACGACAAGCGCCCAGTGCCCGAAAACGCGCATAGCGCTCCTTCACCCTGAACTGTTGAGTCGATGTTTAGACATAATAAGACACCGAATGGATGAGTGTTGCCGTCAAAACCCGAAGCGCAGCCCGAGCTCGATCTTCCGCGGATTGAACACGTTGGTCGGCTGGCGGAAGAACGTCGAAGTGAGCACACCGCTGTAACCCACGTAGTTGTTGTGGTTGGTGACGTTCTGGGCGGAGGCGTACAACTCGACGCGGAACCGGTGGTCGTTGGCGCCCCCGCCGGAGAAGCCGCCTGAGATCCCGCCGCCGCCCATCGTGACCACGACGGCCTGCGGCCCTCCGCCGCCGGCGGCCGGCGGCTTGGGGCCAAAGCCGATCGCGTACGCCACCCGCAGGCCCAGGTCCCACTGCGACGCGGTCAGGAGCGTGTTCCGGCCGACGCCGACGGGCCGGTCGGTGAAGAGGCCGTCGTTGTTCGTGTCGAAGCCCGTCGTGAGGTTGTAGGGCGAGCCCGATTGCGCCCGGAAGTTCGCGCCAATCGTCAGGTCGCGGATCGGCTGCGTGCTGATTGTCGCGGCCGCCCGGTGGCGCGGCACCATTGGTCCCCACTCCGACCCGAGGTCGTCGCCGTTGGGCGGCGGCGAGAACGCGCCGGTCGTGTTCGTCTCCTGCGACGACAGGACGTAGCTTCCGGCGAGGAATGTCTGGTGCCAGTTGAGCTTGATGAACGTCGCACTGAACATCGCCGACCACCCGCGCTGCGCGGCGTCGCCAAGGACGTCGATGATGTTGCTGAAATCTGGATCCGGACGCACGCCGTCGACCGGCGCGTTCAGGTTGCGGCCGCGCAGCAGACTGGATCCGCGCCGCATCGCGTACGCGGCGCTCAACCGCAGCGAGCCGATCGTCTGATCCACGCCGGCATTCGCGAGCCAGCTCTCCGGGAGGACGAGCGACGGGTCGAGCAGATAGCGGTTCGTCGGCGGGGTCGTGCCGGCGATCCCGGGGTTGGGATAGCTCGGGTCGATGATATTGATTTCCTGCTGGTGGAAGCCGTCCACACGCAGCGTCTGCTCGTACGTGCTCAGCCCCAGCCAGTCTGTGAAGCGTCCATACCCGGCCCGGAACGTCGTCCTGCCGCTCTTGAACGGCGACCAGCTCACGGTAACGCGCGGGGAGAAGTTCAGCGGGTCGGCGATGAGCGTCTGCGCTTCGTACCGCAGTCCGTAGGACAGCAGCAGGCTCTTGAAGATCCGATAGTCGTCCTGCGCGTAGAGGCCGGCCTGGAGATTCGTGTACTCGATCGTCGGATCGCCAATTCGTCGCGTGAAGGATGCCGGCACGCCCAGATCGAACGCCGCGAGGCTCGTGAACGTGTACGTGCCGAGGTAATTGACGCGCTCGTCGGAGCGGTAGCGCCCGCCCTCGACGAGGACGCCCGTGCGCATGGAATGCCGCCCGCGCACGTAGTCGAGGTCGCTCGCCGCTTCGAACTCGATCGTCGTGCGGCCGCCGGCCTGCTGCGCGCCGCCGCGGGTGAACGAGTCCAGGACCCGCACCGTGGGCAGCTCGACGGCCGACGCCGACGAGAGGTCCGTCCAGTGCAGCTGCAGGCGCGATTCGCTGAAGAAGCGCCGTCCGACGGGGCCGTTCTCGACCATGCGGAACTGGCTGTCCGTGGACGTCGAGCTGTACGCGCGCTCCGGCAAGTCGTAGGCGCCCACGCCCAGATTCTCCGACGTCGATCCCGTGCGCGTGAACGTGAATCGCGCCATGTGGTCCTTGCGGATCGCCTGGTCGAACCGCGCGTAGACGTTCGATCGGTCGATCGGCCGGCGGATCGGCGCCGCGACGGTGCCGTCGGGCAGGGCCGCCAGCAGGTTCGTCGAGTCGTGCTGGTTCGCGCCCTGGATCTGCAGCGAGAACGACGACTTGTTCGGCACGATCGAGCCGTTCAGCGAGAACCCGCCCTGCCGCAGGCCTTCGTCGCCCTTCACCGGCGTGAATGGATTCCTGGCGTTCAGCGCGTCGTCCCGGAAGGTGAAGTCGAGCGATCCGCGCAGCGGTCCGTTGCCCGGCTGCGTGAGGATGTCGATGAACAGCAGGCCGTTCAGGCCGCCGTGGTTCTGGGCGGCGATCTGATCCATGCGCGGGAGTCGGATGGAGCGGATCTGGGATTTCGGGGGCAGCTTGCCGCCGGTGAAGCCGTCCACGCGAATCTGCGCGCCCGGAGGCGCCATCGCCTTGAGCGCCTGTTCCATCTCGTCCGGGTCGTCCGGCAGGGCCGCAATTTGCTCGCGCGTCAGCACGGTCGAAAATGCATTGCCTTGCGGGTCGAGCGCCGACGACTGCTTGTCCCGCCCGACCGTGACGTCCTCGGCGACTTTCTTGATCGGCAGCGTCACGGTGCGCTTCACGTCGCCCGTGCGCACGCGGACGTCGCGAACGGTCGCGGTCTCGAAGCCCGGGAACTCGGCCTGAATCGTGTAGCGCCCCGGCGCCAGTTTCTCGACCGCCGCGATGCCCGCGCCCGACGTCATCGCCGGCGCGATCGTCTGGCCGTTCGCTGCGCCGTCCTGGGCTGTCACCGTCACCTTGGCGTTTGGAATCACGCCGCCGGTCTGATCGACGACCGTCACGAGCAGCCGCCCGGTGTCGGCCGGCGTCTGGGCGAAGGCCGAGACGCCGACCGTCAGCAGGACCGCAACGACGCCGGCAAGGGTCTTCACTTCTCGACCTCGAACTTCTTCGGGTCGATCTTCTGATTCACCTTCACCTTCTCGAGCGTCATCTCCTCGGAGGGTTTCCCGTCGATCGACCGCTGAAGTTTGAACGGCATCTTGACGCCGCTGACGTCCTGGTAGTCGCTGTAATAGACGCGGTACTCGACGGTGCGCAGGTTCGCTTCCGCCTGTTTCATGCGCTCCTGCATGTCCTTGATCATCTGGTCGCGCTGCTCGGGCGTCATCTGCTGACCGGCGCCGCCGCCGAACTGCACGACGCTCGCGCCGCCGCCTCCCGATCCGCCGGCGCGGCCGGGACCCGAGGTGTTGCGAATGACGAGCGGCTCCTTGGCCATCCACGTGAGCATCAGCGGCAGGTGCGTCGAGCTGTCGACGAACAGTCGGGCGTCGAAGCCGTCCGGCCCCTTGACGCCGATCACGTCGGCTTTGCCATCGGGCGATTCGGCCTGGCCGGCGTAGCTGAATTCAAGCGGAAAGGCGGGGTACGACGCTGCGAACATTCCAAGGGTGAGCCGCGCGAAATCCTCGTGCGCGGACGTGAGCGCGGCCTTGCGCATCGCGGCCTGCTGCTCGGGCGTGGGCGGCACGCCCGGCGCGGCCCCCCCGGGGCCCATCTGAATGACCATGCGGCCGCCGCCGAGGTTCGGCGGCGTGTCGGTCGCCGAGATGACGTCGTCGCCGTTGAATCCGCTCGTGTGCGTGATGGCGTTGTTGCCGAGCATCGCCAGCACTTCTTTCTTCATGTACTTGTCCGGCAGCTCCATGGCGAACTCGACATCGGCCGGCGCGCTGCTCGTGTCCCCGCTGACCTTGACCGACCGGCCGCTCGCCGCGACTGTCTTCACGGCCGCAAGCTTCTTGTCTCCACCCAGGGCCTCGCGCACCTGGGCCAGCACCTTGCCGGCGTCGCCGCCCTGCCCGAGGACGAGGGCTTCGGCAGCCAGCCCCGCGATGACGACGAAATTCACGACGCGCTTCATGACGATTCCTCCCAGCGACGCGGTGATCACGTCGCGTTGCGCACGCTTGCCTTTGACGTAGTCATCGTCGGCAGAAGTCGCACGGGAGTGGTTAAGCTCTCGCAAAGAGATTGTTAAGAAGGTAAAACCTTACAGCTCAATCACTTCCAGCCGCACTCGCCTCGACGCCGCGTGCTAGACTTTTCGCATGCGCTCCGACCGGCTCGCGCTGCGGCTCCTCGTGCCCGCCGCACTTGTCCTGCTCGTCGCGACGCTCGCGACGCTGCAGTACCGCTGGCTCGGCCAGGTGAGCGAGGCCGAGCGCGAGCGCCTGCACGCGTCGCTTGCGCAGCGCGCGTCCGAGTTCGCCGACGATTTCGATCGCGAGATCCTTCGTCTGTACCTGGCGCTGCAGGTCGACGTCGGTCCGATCGACCGCGGCGACCTCACGGCGTTCCGGCGGGGCTACGACGCGTGGCGGGACGCCGCACGCTTCCCTGACATGCTGCGTGCGGTCTACCTCGCGGACGGCCGCGCGCCGGATCGCGCGCCACGGCGGTACGATCCGGAGACGCACACGTTCGTCGCCGCCGCGTGGCCCGACGCGCTGAAGCCGGTCACCGAGCGGCTCGCCGATGCCCGCGGCTCCAACGAGATCTTCCGGCAGAGCACGACGATGACTGCGGCGGTGCCTCCGCCACCGCCTCCCTCGCCCGTCACAACGTTCACCCGGGGCGCGGCCGCCGCGGCCGCGATCGAGCAGCTCCGTCATTTGGTCGCGGCCCGCGATCCGATCGTCGCGTCGGTGCCGGCGTTGATCGTGTTGTTGCCGACCTTGTCGTCGTCCGAGCCCGACACGCAGCGGATGACGTTCTCGGTCGGCTCGACCGTGCTGGTCGCCGAGCTCGACGGCGAGTACCTTCGAAACACCGTGCTCGCGACCCTGGCAGAGCGCTACTTTCCCGAGCGCGACGCGGACAGCTATCGGTTCGCGGTCGTCGAGACGACGAGCCCCCCGCATCAGGTGTATGCCCGCGGTCTGCCGGAGGGCGCGGTGATCGAGCCGCGGAGCGCGGACGCGATCGTGCCGCTCTTTTCCCTGCGTCCGGATCTGGCGGCGCAGGTCGCCGGACGGATCCTGGTTGCGCCGTCGGTCCGCGCGTTCTCGATGCCGATCAGCCCGTCCGCATCTCCGCAGGTGTCGGCCGACCGTGGCGGTGCCGTGGCCGGGTCGAGCCTCTCGATCCTCGTCGAGTCGCGCGGCACCACGAACGACGTCATGAAAGTCAGCGCGATGGGCAATGCCTGGCAGCTGCGGCTGCAGCACACCGCCGGCTCGCTCGACGCGGCCGTCAACCTCGCCCGCCGCCGCAACCTGTGGTTGAGCTTCGGGATGCTCACGGTCCTCGGCGCCGGCGTGCTGCTGATCGTGCTCAACGCGCAGCGCTGGCAGCGGCTGGCCGCGCAGCAGATGGATTTCGTCGCGACCGTGACGCACGAGCTGCGCACGCCGCTCACGGTGATTCGATCGGCGGCGCAGAACCTCTCCGCCGGCGTCGTCCACGACACGAACCAGGCGAAGCAGTACGGCGATCTCATCGAGACCGAGGGCCGCCGCCTCACGGACATGGTCGAGCAGGTGCTCGAGTACGCGGGGCTCTCGGGCAACCGCGCACCGGCGGCGCGGCCCGTGGACGTGCACGACGTCGTGCGCGACGTCGCCGCGTCGTGCGCGGTCCTGTGCGAGGCCGACCACATCGAGATGAGCGTCGAACTGCCGGACGAACTGCCGCTCATTGCCGCCGACGAGGGCGCGCTGCGCCGCGCGCTCCAGAATCTCGTCACCAACGCGGTGAAGTACGGCGCCGACGGTCGCTGGATTGGCCTGTCGGCGCAGCCGGCCGGCGGGCGGGGCTCGGGGCCCGATGAAGTGGCGATCTCGGTGAGCGACCGCGGACGCGGGATCGACCCAGACGACCTCGCGCACATCTTCGAGCCCTTCTACCGGGGCCGGTACGCGATCGAGCGGCAGATCCACGGCAACGGCCTGGGCCTCAGCCTCGTGCAGCGCATCGCCGAAGCACACGGCGGGCGCGTCACGGTGACGTCCGCACCCGGCGGGGGCACGACCTTCACGCTCCACTTCCCCATCGCTCGCCCCGATCGCGTCGCCGATCCGCTCTCCGAGCCCGCGCACGAGAGCGGCGGGCCGGCGGTCTGATGGCCGAGACCGCGTCGCTGTCCAAACGCGTGCTGCTGGTCGAGGACGAGCCCGGGCTCGTCATCACGCTGACCGACCGGCTGCGAAGCGAGGGCTACGACGTGCAGGCGGCGTCGGACGGGCCCTCCGGTCTGGAACGCGCCACGCGCGAGCCCTGGGACGTGATCCTGCTCGACGTCATGCTGCCGGGCGCGAGCGGCTTCGACGTGTGTCGCGACCTGCGGCAGCGCGGCGTGACGACGCCCGTGATCATGCTCACCGCGCGCGGACAGGTCGTGGACAAGGTGCTCGGCCTGAAGCTCGGCGCCGACGACTACCTGACGAAGCCGTTCGACATGATGGAGCTGACGGCGCGGATCGAGGTCCAGCTCCGTCGGCGAGCTGCGGCCGCGCTCTCCGCGAGCGCCACGCAGTACCGCTTCGGCGACATCCACGTCGACTTCCGGAAGGCCGAGGTCACGCGCAACGGCCGGCCGGTGGAGCTGTCAGCCCGAGAATTCCTGCTGCTCAAGTACCTGATCGAGCATCGCGAGGCCACGCTCACGCGCGACGAGCTGCTCAACGAAGTGTGGGGCTATCACTCGATGCCGTCCACGCGGACGGTCGACGTGCACGTCGCCTGGCTGCGGCAGAAGATCGAGCCAAACCCGAGGCATCCGCAGTACCTGCTCACGGTCCATGGGATGGGATACAAGTTCATCGGGTGATTGGAGATTGGTGATTGGCGATTGCCATTGAGGGATTGGCGATCTCATCATTTCGACAAGAGCGCCAGGTTCTCACGCCGCGGACCGATCGCGCGTGACGCGAGGCCGAGCAGCGGCCACGAGATCAGCAGCGCGACGCCCAGCCAGACGAGCATGACGACCGGTGTGAGCCACGGCTGACGCAGCCAGAATTCAACCGACAGAAAGAGCACGGTCGTCGTGACCGTCGCCCCGACGATGAGGAAGAGGCCCGCGAAGACCGCGACCGGGTGCGCGTTGCCGCGGTTGCCGGTCTTGCTGAGATCGGCGGCGACCGGAAAGAGCGCCGACAGCCAGACGGCGAACGGGCTGAGCCACGTGTAGATCGCCGCGATCGCCACGCCGACGGAGAGCCACGCCAGCAGGCCCCCCGACGGCGAGATCACGATCGACGCCGCCAGGCAGAGAACGAGCGACCCGGCGTACAGGAGTCCGCACCCCGCCACCTTGCCGCGCGCCAGATCCAGGTCGCTCACCGGCGACAGAAACATCAGCGTGAGGCCGGCGCGATCGGTCCCGAACAGATTCATCGTGAACGGCTGCAGCGCGTTCAGCGCGAGCACCGCGCTCGCGCCAAAGACCAGCTCGCCGTGCGAGACGATGGTCGCGAAGCCCGGCGGCGCCTCCGGCATCCGCCGGAACAGCACCGCCAGCGCCAGCACGAGCGGCCCCGGCAGCAGAATCGACAGCCGTCCGCGCACGGAACGGACCGCCGCCCGAAGGCTCGCGATGGCGACGGCCGACGCCGCGGGTCCCAGCACCGGCAGCGTCCAGGCGCCGATGAGGCTCGACGCGTGGCGATGGCGCTCCTGCTCGTTCTCGAGCGACCCGATGAGCCGCGCGTGCACGGCCGACGACGCGGCGAAGAGGATCGCGCCTTCGAGCAGCAGGATCGCCACGCTTGCCCACGCGGCGCCGTGGCGCCTCTGGCCCGCGGCGCCGACGGCCCCGCCGTACAGCTCCGACGGCAGCGCGCGCGTCCACGCCGGCAGCGTCGCGTTGAACTGCTCGACGGAGACGCCGTGCCGTCGCGCCGATTTCGGCTCGCCCCGCCGGCTGTCGTCGAGCTTCGACGAGATGATCGCGGGCAGGATCGACATCGCCGACAGCGCGAGCACGAAGACGAGCGTGAACATCTCGCCGCGACGACGGCTTCTGAGGAGCCATCCCAACAGGAAGCTCACCAGCGCGCCGAGCGACACGAGCACGAACACCATGCCGGCGCCCGCCACCGCGGCGACGATCGCCATCCCGACGCGGCCGCCTGCGGCCAGACCGATCGCGAAGGTCGTGAAAGCCGGCACAAGGATGGCGATCCACGGATCCGTCAGATTGGCGAGCACCTCGACGAGGTGCAGCGTCGATCGCGGGATAGGGAGGAGCAGCAGCCGGCTGTAGCTCGCCATCATCGTCTGCATCGGCGCCAGCGTGGTCATGACGACGAGGAGGCCGAGCACGACGCCGAGCACGATGCGCACGACGAAGAGCACGGTGGCCGGCGCGACGAGCCCGGTCGCCGCCGCGCGGCCGCCCACGAAGCCGAGGATGCTCGCGCCGATGACCGATCCGATCGAGAGCGCGGTGGCGATGATCGGCGCCATGACCGCGAGCGTGCGCGACACGCGCTCGAGCACGTCTCTGCGCTCGCCGCCGCGGATCGTGTTGACGAGCATCCGCCAGCGGAGCCACATGAACGCCCGCAGCGTGCGGAGGAGCGTCATCGCGACAGCCAGTCGAGCATTGGCGCCTCGCTGCGCTCGGCCCCGACCAGCTCGAAAAAACGCTCCTCGAGCGTCTTCCCCATGCCCGTCGCGCCGCGGAGGTCGGCGATCGGGCCCTGCGCGACGAGACGGCCCTTGTGGATGATGCCGATGTGATCGCACAGCCGATCGACGATCTCGAGGATGTGCGACGTCAGGAACACCGTGCCGCCGGTCCTGACGAACTGCGCGAGCAGATCGCGAATCTGACGCGACGCCACGGCGTCGATCCCCTCGAACGGCTCGTCGAGGAACAACAGGCGCGGCGCCGGCAGCAGCGCGGTCGCAAGCGCGATCTTCTTGCGCATGCCGTGCGAGTAATCGGCGACGAGATCGTCCTTGGCGCGCTGCAGGTCCATCAACGTCAGGAGCTCGGCCGAGCGCTCCCGCACGCTCTTCGCGTCGAGGCCGTGCACCTGGCCGACGAACGCCAGCGTCTCGGCGCCGGTCAGGCGATCGAACAGCGCGAGGTCCTCGGGCACGACGCCCGTCCGGCGCTTGACCTCGACCGGCTGCGTCAGCGGATCGAGATCGAGAATCCGGTACGACCCCGACGTCGGCCGGATGAGCCCGGTCAGGCATTTGATCGTCGTCGACTTGCCCGCGCCGTTCGGTCCGAGAAAGCCGTAGAAACTTCCGCGCGGCACCGCCAGCTCGATGCCATCGACGGCAACAAGATCGCCAAAGGCTTTTCGCAGAGCCGTTGTTTCAATTGCCAGCGACATTCATCATCCTCAGTCCGAGGCCTTCTGCCTTCTGCCCTCTGCCCTCTGCCCTCTGCCCTCTGCCTCAATCCCGATGCACGGTGTCCGGCGAAAACGCCGGGAGGCAGACCGCGATGTACTCGGCGCCGCCGGGCTGCGGGCTGCTGTAGCGAATCCACTCGCCCGGATGCGAGACGATCGCCTGGCCCGCCTGCACGTCGATCGCGCCGCCGGCGTGCTCGACGCGCAGCATGCCGCGGAGGACGACGGTGATCTCCTCGAACTCGGGGCGCTGGCCGGGTTCAATCCAGCCCTCGGGCGAGACCATGTGCGCGACGCTGACGTTCGCGTGGCCGGAGTTCACGCGGCCCGCGAACTCCTCGATCTTCTTCGGCTTGTTGCCGGCGGCGTTGATGACCGTTGGTCGAGCGATGAGTGTGGGCATGATTCAGATTGGCTGGGCGTCGGGGCCCTGCCCTCGGCCAAAGAGGACGGGCGACGGCACGGCGTGCTGGATCTTCTGCACGAGCTGCGCGCGTTCGCGACGCCGCGAGATCAGTGGCACGGTCAAGGCGGTCACGGCGGAGAGATGCTATCAGCCGGCCGGCTGCGCCCGCCACCGCGCGACGAGATCGCGCGCGGCCGCCGGCCAGTCGGGCCAGCTGAACTCGAATCCCGCGCTGAGGAGCCGGCCAGGGACGACGCGCCGGCTCTTGAGGACAAG
Source organism: Vicinamibacterales bacterium (assembly GCA_035519535.1). GTDB lineage: Bacteria > Acidobacteriota > Vicinamibacteria > Vicinamibacterales > SCN-69-37 > DATEGZ01. The sequence goes on from DATIWF010000090.1 coordinate 14,202, forward strand.
CTCGGTTTCGGTGCGCAACACGAAGGCCCCAATCTCCAGCAGCCACGCCGGCGCCGGCAGACCGATCGCAATGCCCCAGGCGTCGCGCAGTCCACGCATGAAATCGGCGTTCGGCAGCGGATTCGGCGAGGCGATGTTCACGACGCCCGAGACGTCCGCGTGCTCGACCAGCCACAGGACCGCGCGGACGAAGTCCTCGCCGTGCACCCACGACACGAACTGGCGGCCGTCGCCGCTCGTGCCGCCCAGCCCGCGCCGCACGAGCCCGAGCAGAATGTCGAAGGCACTGCCGCGGTCGGGACTCATGATGATCGCCGAGCGCATCGCGACCTTGCGCGTCGCCGGCGCCGCCGCCTCCTCGAACGCCCGCTCCCACGTCGTCGCGACGTCGATGCTGAAGCGCCAGGTGTCCGGCGCGGCCGGCTCGGATCCACCGAGCGTGCCCGAGGCTTCGTCGTTCGCGGCGTCGTACCGATGCGCGTAGATCGTGGCCGTGCTCGCCTGCAGCCACACGGCGGGCGGACGCCGCGCGGCCGCGATGGCGTCGCCGAGCACGCGCGTGGACAGGATGCGGGAGTCCAGGATCGCCCGCTGATTTGCCGGCGTGTAGCGACAATCCACGCTGCGTCCAGCGAGATTGATCACGACGTCCGCATCGTCGAGCTCGCGCGTCCACGCGCCGGCCGTGACCCCATCCCACACGACGACGCGCACCGGCGAGGTCACGGTCCGGCGGCTTAGAATGACCACGTCGTGCCCGTCCCGGACGAACGCCCGCGTCAGCAGCGCGCCGACGTGGCCGGACCCGCCGGGGATGACCATCTTCACCGCTCGACACCATAACGCATGAAGGCCATCGAGATTTCGCGCCCCGGCCCGCCTGACGTGCTGCAGCTCGCCGATCGGCCGGCGCCGACGCCCGGTCCCGGCGACGTGCTCATCGACGTGGCAGCCGCGGGCGTGAATCGCCCCGACCTCATGCAACGCGAGGGGCGCTATCCGCCGCCGCCGGGCACGACGGACATTCCGGGGCTGGAGGTCGCCGGCACGATCGCCATGGTCGGGCCGCCGGGACCTGGCGGCGAGCCGCAGTCGGCATCGGGGCGAACGTGGCGCGCGGGCGATGAGGTGTGCGCGCTGCTCGCCGGCGGAGCCTACGCGGAACAGTGCGTCGCGCCAGGCGTGCAGTGCCTGCCGATTCCGCGCGGGCTGACGATGACCGACGCCGCCGCCGTGCCCGAGACATTCTTCACCGTGTGGACGAACGTCTTCGAGCGCGGACGGCTCGCCGCCGGCGAATGGCTGCTGGTCCACGGCGGTACGAGCGGCATCGGATCCACCGCGATTCAGCTGGCGGTCGCCCGCGGCGCGCGCGTGCTCGCGACCGCCGGCTCGGACGCGAAATGCCAGGCCGCGGAACGGCTGGGCGCCACCCGCGCGATCAACCACCGATCGCAGGACTTCGTCGACGCCGCCAAGGCGGCGACCGGCGGGCGCGGCGTCGATGTGATCCTCGACATCATCGGCGGCGCCTACGCCGATCGCAATCTCTCCTGCCTCGCGCGCGACGGCCGGCTCGTGCAAATCGGCGTCATGGGCGGATCAACCGCCGAAATCTCGCTGCGGACGATCATGCTCAAGCGCCTCACGCTGACGGGCTCGACCCTCCGCATCCGCACGCCCGCGGAAAAGGGCGCGATCGCGCTGGCGCTCGAGCGCGAGGTCTGGCCCCTCATCGAATCGGGCCGCGTCCGGCCGGTCGTGGACACCATCCTCCCGCTGGCGGATGCCGCGATCGCGCACGCGAAGCTGGAGTCCGGGGAGGTCGTCGGAAAAGTCGTGCTGCGCGTCAGGTGATCGGGATTCCTCGAGGTCCCCGGGAGGTTCCGCGGGGTTCCGGGGCGGTTCCTCGGGTTCCGGGGCGGTGCCTTGGGATTCCGGGACGGTACCTTGGGGTTCCGCATTCGCGGACCTCGAGAGAAATGCGGCCGCGCCGAGCGCATAGATCCAATACGCGAAGACGATCGGCCAGCGATATGTCGGATCGAAGTCCGACGGCGCCAGACGCCCGCCAAGTTCGAGCGTCGTCAGCGCCGCGGAACACAGGAGCGCCAGCCGCGCGAGCGGAATGCCCGTTCTGCGGCGGCTCGACACCCACCAGCCGCTCGTGAGCTGCATCGCGCCCACGAGACCGCGCGCGGCGATCAGCGCCACGGTCGAGCGATCGCGCCAGCCGAGCGTCGGCAGGAGCCGCGCGACCCAGAGCGCGGTCGAGACACCCTCGGCGACGAGCAGGAACCCGATGATGCGCCGGGCAATCATTGCCCGGCCATCCCGTTGCCTCGAGGCGCCATTGCCCCTATCGTAGTGATCTTTCGATGGGCGCGCAGGTCCCGACCGTCACCCGGCGCGAGTTCCTCGCGCTCTCGACAATCGCGGCGGTCGCGCCGTGGCGCACGCTCGCCGGCCAGACGACGTCCCGCCCGGTGCCCACCAAGGCGCAACTCGCGTGGCAGGAGGACGAACTCGCGCTCTTCCTCCACTTCGGCGTCAACACGTTCACCGATCGCGAGTGGGGCGACGGCCGCGAGGACCCGACGATCTTCGCGCCCGCGCGGCTCGACGCGCGACAGTGGGCGCGCGCGGCCAGGGCCGCCGGGTTCCGCGCGATGATCCTCACGGCCAAGCACCACGACGGCTTCTGCCTGTGGCCGACGAAGACGACAACGCACTCGGTGGCGTCGAGTCCATGGCGCAGCGGCCGCGGCGACGTCGTCTCGGAGTTCACGAACGCGTGCCGCGCGGAGGGGCTGAAGGCCGGCCTGTACCTGTCGCCGTGGGATCGACACGAGCCGCGCTACGGCGATTCGCCCCGCTACGACGACCTCTACTGCGACCAGCTCACGGAGCTGCTCACGCGGTACGGCACGATCCACGAGGTGTGGTTCGACGGCGCGAACGGCGAAGGGCCGAACGGCAAGAAGCAGCGGTACGACTGGGACCGGTACTGGGCACTCGTGCGCAAGCTGCAGCCGCAGGCCGTCATGTTCTCGGACGCCGGGCCGGACGTCCGCTGGATCGGCAACGAGCGGGGCGCCGCCGGCGAGACGAACTGGTCAACGGTCGATCCCATGGTCGTGGCGTTTCCCGGCGCCACGGGCTCGGCCGTGACGCGCATGCTGCAGCAGGGCGATCCGGCGGGCACCGCGTGGCGCCCGGGCGAGACCGACGTCTCGATCCGGCCGGGCTGGTTCCATCACCCGGCCGAGGACGCGAGGGTCAAGTCGGTGGACGACCTCGTGTCGATCTACTTCACCTCGGTCGGGCGAAACTCGAAGCTGCTCTTGAACGTGCCGCCGACGCGCGACGGCGTGCTGCACCCGACGGACGTCTCGCGGCTCAGCAGCATGCACGCGGAGCTCTCGCGCCTCTTCCCGCACGACCTCGCGGCCGGGCGATCCGTCCGCTGGCAACGCACGGGCGGCCACACGGCGATCTCGGAGATCGATCTCCGTCGCGACGTCCCGGTGTCCGTCGTCGATCTCAGCGAGGACGTCACGAAGGGCCAGGTCGTGGCGCGCTACACGCTCGAGGGCATCGGCGGGACGGGCGAGTGGCGCACGCTCAGCCACGGCACGACGATTGGGTATCGCAAGCTCGATCGGCTCGCGGCGCCACGCACGATCAGGCACGTGCGCCTGAGGATCGAGGACGCGATCGCGCCGGTCGAGCCGGTGCGGGTGCGGTTGTTCTAATTTAGGCGTCGGAACCTTCTGCCTTCTGCCTTCTGCCTTCTGCCTTCTGCCTTCTGCCTTCTGCCTTCTGCCTTCTGCCTTTTACCGCCCGCCCCCGCGTCCATTCGCGGGCGCCGGCTTCACGACGACCGGCTGCGGGTTCTTGACGTACTTGTCCAGCCACGCGCCCCAGCGCGCCCACAGGTCGAGCAGCGTCTCGCGCGCGGCCGGGCCGTGGTCCTCGAGCGGATAGCGGTACATCGCCGTCGTCTTGCCGAGCTCGTTGAGCGCCTGGAAGAGCCGCTCGGAGTTGATCGGATCGGTGCCGACGTTCTGATCGGCGAGGCCGTGATACATGAGCAGCGCGCCCGTGAGGTTGTTCGCGTACAGGAACGGCGACATCTGCAGGTACACGTTCGGCGCCTCCCACAGCGTGCGGCGTTCGTTCTGGAAGCCGAACGGCGTGAGCGTGCGGTTGTACGCGCCGTCGCCCGCGATGCCGGCCTTGAAAAACGGCGTGTTGACCATCGCGTTCACCGTCGAGAACGCGCCGTAGCTGTGGCCGCCGATCGCGAGCCGCGTGCGGTCCACCAGGCCCCGCTTGTCCAGCTCGTCGATCGCGGCCGCCAGGTCGTTCCTGAGGTCGTTCACGTAGTTGTTGTTCTGCTGGCCCTGCGGGCCGACGACCGGCATGCCGGCCGTCCCGCTGCGCCCGGTCGTGTCGGTGATGACGGCGTAGCCCTGCCGCACGAAGAACTGCATCGATCGCGTGCCGAAGTTCGGATACGCGTTCTTGTTGTACGAGCGGTCCGGCTGGTCGTAGCCCTCCTGGTTCTCGTACTCCGACGGGTAGATCCAGAAGATCGCCGGCGGCTTCGTCCCCGGCGGCAGATTCGGCGGCGACATGACGCTCAACTGGAACTGGAACCCGTCGGGTCGCGTGACGACGACCGTCTGCCTCGGGGCGTTCGTGAGATCGGGCGCGATGTCCTCGTTGTTGGTGAGCTGCTTGCGCCGCGTATCCTCCGCGAGGATGTTCTGCGGAGGCGTCTTCGGGCTCTCGCGCTGGACGACGAAGCGCTTGACGTCCGGATCGATGATCGTCGACACGCGCTCGAAGACGTCCTTGTTCTCGCTCTCGTAGATGCGCGTCCGCTGACCCGTCCTGATCACGACGCGGTCGATGAACGTCTTGGGCCCGACGGCCTCGGCGTTCTTGTCGTAGATCGTGCCCTGGTAGAACACGCTCGTACCGTCGGCGGAGATCAGCACGGGCCCCGAGCCGGTGCTGCAGCCTCCGCCGCCGCCGCGCCCGCCGCCGCCTCCGCCGCCGCCGAACCCGCCGCGCCCGCCGCCGCCCGCGCGCGTGCCGACGAGCGCGCCGGGATTCGCGAAGAAGTCCGCCGCCGCGCAGTGCATGACCGCGAACTTTTGCGACGGGTCGTTCAGATACACGGCGTAGTCGATCGTCGACGGGCCGGTGGTCTCGCTGAAGAAGATCGTCTGCATGTCCGGCGAGAAGCGCACGCTGTTCATGCGGGTGGTGTTCTCGTAGATCAGCTTGGCGCTCGTCGCGTCGAACGGCGGCAGCCAGCGCATCAGCCGATCGGGCCGAGGCGGGCCCTGCTGGCCGCCCGCGCCACGCGCGCCCCGGCCGCCCGCGCCGCCCCCCGCCGCGCGTCCGCCGCCGGCCGCCGCATTCGCTCCGGCGCCTCCCGCGCTGGCATTCGCCGGCGCCGGCTCCTGCTCGACGTAGGTCAGGCCCTGGCCGTCGGCGGCCCACGCCATCTCACGCTTGCCGTTCTGATTGGCGCCGCCCCGACCGAACCCGCCGCCCCCCTGCGGCGGCGCGTTGGGATCGGTCGGATCGGGATTGTCGGGAATCGCGCCGAGATTGATCGGGCGCTCGCTGAGCTTGGCCAGCGGCTTGCCGGCCGTGTCCCACACTTCCTCGATCTGGCCGAAGCTGCTGACGGGCACGATGTAGGAAAACGGCTTCGTCATGCGGGTCACGCGCAGGTACTGACCATTCGGCGAGACGTCGATGGCCCGGATCATGGCGGGCTGGCCGATCTTCCTGATCGCGCGCGTCTGCGTGTCGACGAGCGCGACCTGCCCGGTGGCGTGCCACTCGAGCAGCGCGAAGTCGTGCGACGTGTGCATCAGGCTCGGGAACGTCCGCAGGCTGCTGCGCCCGCCGAGCGCGACCTTCACTTCCGGTCCCGTCGGGATCTCCACCTCGGCCGGCGGCATCGGCGGCCGGTTGTCGGGCACGAGCACGACGGCGATCTGCTTGCCGTCAGAGGTGAAATCGAAATTCGACACCAGCGTCGCGAGCACCGGCGTCGTCGTCAACTGCCGCGACTGGCCGGTCGCGACGTCGGCCAGATAGATGTGCGTCGCGTCCTCGGAGAGACCGAAGTAAGCGACGCTCTTGCTGTCGGGCGACCACACGGCGCCGCGAACGCGCAGGCCCGACGGCACCTGGATTTTCCTGCGCGTGCCGTCGGCCGCCGAGATGATCTGGAGACCGGCGTTGTTCTGGATCGTGAACGAGCGCGCGCGACTCGCCTTGAAGTCGATGAAGACGCCGCCCAGCTCGTGGAACGGCTTCGCGAAGGTCTTCATCGGCACGGGACCGTCGCCGATCTCGTCGAGGAACCACTGTTTGTCGGGGCTCACGTTCGACAGGGTGACGTTCGTGTAGCGCGGCGCCAGCACGGCGTCCGCGAGCTCCTTCGGGGGCGTCTGATAGCCCTCGGCCTTGATGACCTCGTCAGCCCAGGACGGCGTGGCGGCGGCCTTGGCGGCCGGCGGCGGCGCCGTGGCCACTCGCTGGGCGACGAGCAGGGCCGCGGGAAACAGGGCCAGAACGAACACGAGCGCGACGCGCCGTGACCAGGAACGGGGCTTCATACGTCCTCCGGGGAAGGGACCGGGGGGATTATAAGCCCCGTTCCCATCGGCGATCGGAGATCGCTGATTGGTGATTGCATTGGGCGATGGGCGATTGGGCGATTGCATGGGTGATTGGGCAATCGCCCGATCGCCCAACGCAATCACCCGATCGCACCGTGCAATCGCCCGATCGCCCAATGCAATCACCCGATCGCACCATGCAATCGCCAATCGCGCATTACAATCACTCGATCATCACTCGCCCAGTGCAATCACCAATCACCGATCCCCAATCATCAATAGTCCGCGGCCGTGTGGTTCTCGACGATCGGCCGAACCTCCACGGACCCGTGCCCGAAGTTGGGCAGGCGCTTCGCCCATTCGATCGCCTCGTCCATCGAGTGACAGTCGATCAGGTAGTACCCACTCATCGACTCACGAGCGTCGACGAACGGGCCGTGGACGAGAATGCGCTCATCGGGCGAGAGATTGCGGAGCGTCCGGGCCTCGCGGCGAGGGCTGAGCTGCACGGAATCGATGAGTTTGCCGCGGGCGAGGAGATCTTTCTCGACGGACTCGTACTGCTCCCGCACGCGCTCGCTCTTGCCGGGCGGCGCGTGCTCCCAGTCGTCCTCGACCTCAGTCACGATCAGCAGAAATCGCATCGACTCTCTGTGCGTCCTCTCTTCCTCTGCCCGCCTTCTGCCCTCTGCCTTCTGCCTTCTGCCTTCCTATCTCGGCCACAGCCATCCGAATGTCCCGGCCGTCAGGCACGCGTACAGCAACCCGTCGAACATCGACAGCAGCGTCGTGCCCCAGTTACGCCGGTACCAGATCGAGAACTGCGGCAGCGCCATGGCGTAACCCATGAACGCCGTCGTGCCCACGAAGCGGAACACCGAGAGGTAGTCCGCCGACGACGTGACCGCCCGGCTCCCGACGTACGCCGAGAAGACACTGATCACCAGGATGTAGATGAACCAGTTCACGAGCGCCTTGTTCATCGTCGGCGGCCCGGGCGTGCCGACGTTCATCAGCACGACGGGTCCGCGCTTGAGCTTGTCGAGGAACGCCGGACTGCCCATCTCCTTCATCGACGCCGGCTTCGGGATCGCGTAGTCGCCGGGCGGCAGGTTGAACGGCCGCAGGGCGGCCATGACCTCGTCCTCCTTCGGCACGGCCAGCAGATCATTCTTGTGGTACCCGAGCACCATGTGAATCACGGAACTGGCGATGAACACGATCACTGCGGACAGGACGACCGGCAACCAGAGCGACGTCACGGGCACCATGCGGCACCTCCCCGACCTGAAAACGACACGAGCCTGCGGAAAGCGTGGTGCATGCTAACAGAAGGCAGAGGGCAAAGGCAGAAGGCAGAAGGCAGAGGGATGCTAACGAACATTCCAGCCTGTGACCGTAACAGCGGGCTGGGCGCCGGCAAGATCGGCGATCCGGTACGTCGCGCTGATTTCGCGACGCTCGCCCGGAAGCAGGCTGACGTAGTTGTCCTGCCACAGAACGGGCAGCACTTCCTCACCCCGAACGCCCTTGGTGACCTGCAGGCGGACGAAAAGGGCCACCGCTGAACCCGAGTTGGTCAGCGTGACGCGCGCCTCCCCCTCGGCGCCGCGCCGCTGGTACGCAACGGTCCACGCCAGCTTGGTCGCCGGCAGGTTCTTGAGCCTCGTCAAATCGGCGTAACTTTTCACCGGCGTGCCGTACCACGTGGACTTCGACCAGTCGAGCTCGTCCATCCTGACGGGCAGCCAGTAGAAGTTCGTGCTGAGCGGCTGGCCCGCCGGCGTGTTGAGACGCAGATCCAGAAAATGAACCTCCGAGACGGTCGCGATGTCCGGCAGAACGACCGCCCGGACCACGGCGTCGGGCCCGGCCTCGACCGGCAGCGATCGCGAGAACTGCACGGAGCCGTCCAGGTTCAGCACGTTGACGACGGCCGTGGCCGTGACGCGCGCCGCCGTGTTGTTGACGACGACGATGGAGCGATCGTCGTAGGAGTACTGGACGTGAACGGGCTCGCACGCCTTCTTCGTGCCGAAGTACCCGCCGCCCGGCCGGAGGTAGTAGTCGTAGAGGTGCCAGATCATCGACGGCCACGCGTTGTTGAGCATCCACTGGATGACCCCCGTGGCCGTGTACTTGTTGCGCGCGTAGGCTTCGAACATCGCGCGCTCGCCCTCGTACGCCATGAGCTGCGCCTTCGCCGCGTAGTCGTCGAGGCTCGACGCCGCGCCGTACCGCCTGGTCATCGCGTCGGTGAACGTCTGGATCGTCCGGAATTGCCCGCCACCCGCATGGAAGTTCCACACGTCGTCGATCGGCCAGAGGTGGTCGCCCGGCAGCATGCGGCGCAACGACTCGACGGGCGGGACCGCGGCGCCGGGACTGATTTCCGTCGCGAAACCGTACGCGCCGCCGTGCGAGTCGTCCTCGAGCCAATAGTTCGGCGGCACCCAGTCGTACGGCCCGTTCATCTTCACCCCGGTGTCGCCGGTGACAGCCGTCTTCTTCGCGGTTGCGGACGAGACGTACGGATTCGGCCAATCGAGCTTCTTGAGAATGTCCACGTACACGCGCTCGACGTCGGCCGGCGGCGGGTTGTCGCTGCCGTTCATCCACGCGAGCACGCTCGGATGGCTGCGCAGGCGGCAGATCTGATCGTGCTGCGACGCGGCGGCAATCGCGTGCGTGTCGTCGGTCCACTGCGCCCACTGCTCCCAGCGATCGCAGCAGCACCACCCCGCGAGCACGAGGATGCCGTACTCGTCGGCGAGGTCGAAGAAGTGCTCGTCCTCGAGCTTGCCCTCGAGGCGAATCGTGTTGAGGCCCATGTCGCGGACGTAGCGGAGCTCGGCCTCCTGCCGCGCGGGCATCGGCCGCAGAAGCATGTCCGGCGCCCAGCCGCCGCCGCGAATGAGGATCGGCCGGCCGTTGATCTTGAAGAGCCGGCCGCCGCTTGGCGTGAGCTCGGACGTGATCTCGCGGATGCCGAACCTGAGACCCGCGCGATCCGACACGACGCCCCCGACCTGCGCGTCGAGGGCGAGGTCGTACCGGTCGGGCGCGCCCATCTGCGCAGGCCACCAGAGCCGCGGACCGACGACGTGGAGGCCGGAAAACACCGCGGGCGAGAACGCGACGACGCGCGTCTCGTGCGGCGCGAGGTCGACGCGCTGGCTGAACGCGATCGACCCGATATGACCGGTCAGCGTGGCCGGCCGTGAGGCGGCCGTCAGGTTCGTGAGCTCGGCCGAGACGGTCAGATCGGCGCTGCGCGTTCCCGACACGGTCGAGACGACGTGCGGGCGCCGAATGGTCACGTCGCCGCTCGTCGTCACGCGCACCGGCCGCCAGACGCCCATGTTCTTGTCCGGCGGCGCCGGATTCCAGTCCACCCAGGTCCACGCGAGGTCGCTCGGCTGGGGAGGAAAGACTTCGACCGCAAGGACGTTCGCGCCCGATCGAATCGTCCCGGTGACGTCGAACTCGAACACGCGGTACATGCCGGCCACGTCCGCGGCTCGACCAATCTGCCGCCCGTTCAGCCAGATGTTCGCGCGGTAGTTGAGGCCGTCGAAGTGGAGGGCGGCGTGCGGACCGGGCGTCTGAACGCGGAACTCGACGCGATACCACCACGACACCCGGAACGGACTGTCGTCTGGCATCGGCAGCGCGGAGAAGTTCCGGCCGATCGGATACGACGTGCCGGGAATCGACCGCAGGTTCATTCCGAAGTACGGGTCCGGGTACACCTTGTTCGCGACGAGCGCCGCCAGCACCGTCGCCGGCACCGTCGTCCCATACCAGCCGGTCGCGCGGAAGGACGGCGTCGAGATCATCTCGCCGGCTTCGTGAACGACGGCGGACGATTGAATCTGCCAGCCGTCGGCGAGGGTCAGCGCGGGCGCCGGCTGCGCGTCTGCCGAGGACACGACGAGCGCAACGAGGGCCGCGGTCGCGCAGGCGATCCGGTGCATCATGCGGGCGTGCCGGCGAAGGGCCACTGCCGGAGGTGCCGTGACCATAGCAGAAAACACGCGACGCCGATCGCCAGCAGGCCCAGGCTGAACGCGACGATCGCGCCGCCCGTCGTCGCGAAGACGAAGATCCAGCCGGCCAGGGCGATGAGCGCGGGCAGCGGGTACAGCCACATCCGGTACGGCCGGGGCAGGTCCGGCCGGCGGCGCCGCAGCAGCACGAGGGCACCCACCTGGCCGACGAACTGGACCAGGATCCGCGTGGCGATCAGGGCGTCGATGACCGTGCCGAGCGACAGGGCGCTGGCGAGAATGGAGAGCGCGCCGAGCACCAGGAGGGAGACGTAGGGAAACCCGTCGACCGGGTGCAGGCGGGCGAACGCCCGGAAGAAGTAGCCATCGCGGGCTGCGGCGTAGGGAATGCGCGAGTAGCCGAGGAGCAGGGCGAACACCGAGGCGAACGCGGTCCACAGCACGAGCACGGTGAACGCGCGCGCCACGCCCGCGCCCCAGGTCCGTTCCATGAACAGCGAGACGACGAAATCCGATCCCGGGCGCGCGTCGGCTGGCACGAACTCACGCCACGGCACCACGCCGATGATCGACACGTTCATCGTCAAATAGATCACCGCCACGGCAATCGTGCTGAAAAGGATCGACCGGGGAATGACCCGGCCGGGATCCTTGACCTCGTCGCCGATGTAGCAGACGTTGTAGTACCCGAGGTAGTCGTACACGCCGATGCGCGACGCGGCGCCGAGGCCGAACAGGAAGCCGAGCGAAAAGCCGAACGCGCCCGGCGGAAAGTCGAAGGCGACGCCTCGATCGAAGTGCGTCACGCCGGTGACCATGACCGTGATCGTCGCCACGAGCACGCCGATCCACAGCCCGACGGTCAGCTTTGCGACGAACGTAATGCGGCGGTAAAGCAGGACGACGTTCACGGCGCCGACGGCGCCGGCGATGAGCAGGAGCTTCAGCGGCGTGAGGCCGGTCCAGAGGTACGAGAGGTACTTCGCGAAGCCGATGTAGCCCGAGGCGATCTCGAGCGGGCCGCTCAGGACGAACTGCCAGACGAACAGAAACGCCATCAAGCGGCCGAACGTCTGCGGCCCGAAGGCCTCGCGCAGGTAGCCGAACGACCCGCCGGACCCGGGCAGCGCGGCGCCCAGCTCGCTCCACACCAGCCCGTCGGCAAGCACGATCACAAGCGCGACGATCCAGCCGAGCATTGCCTGCGGTCCGCCGAGCGCGGTCATGAGCAGCGGGATCGTGATGAACGGGCCGATCCCGATCATGTTGATCATGTTGAGCGCGGTGGCTTCGAGAAGGCCGAAGCGGCGGGTCAGCGCGGTCATGTGGAGGGAGATTTCACCATGAACCGCACGAGGATCATGAAGAAAGAGCCTTCGTGTCCTTCGTGGTAAAGGCCCTTATCGCCGCACCAGGCGGATTTCGAACAGCTTCGGCCACTGCTTGCCCGTCACGAAGAGGCGATCCCTCGCCGCGTCGTACGCAATGCCGTTGAGCACGTCCGTCGACGGCGTGCGGTCCGCCGCCGGCAGCAGCCCGGCCAGGTTGATCCACCCCGTGACCTGCCCCGACGCCGGCGCGATGCGCACGATCGAGTCGGTGCCCCAGACGTTGGCGTAGATTTCGCCCTTGATGAATTCCAGCTCATTGAGCCGCACGACCGGCTGGCCCCGGTCGGCGACCATCAGGCGGCCCGTTTCCAACAGCGTCGACGGATCGAGGAAGCGCAGGCTCGCGGTGCCGTCGCTCATGACGAGCCGCGTGCGGTCATGCGTCAGGCCCCAGCCCTCGCCGGCAAACGCGAACGTCCGCCTCGGCGCGAACGACGCGAGGTCGTACACGAAGCCGACGCCCGCCTGCCACGTGAGCTGGATCAGCGTCCCGCGCCACTCGGTCAGGCCCTCGGCAAAATACTTCTCCTCGACGTCGCGTCTCTGCAGGACTTCGCCGGTCTCCAGCTTCACTTTGCGCAGGCTGGATTTACCGTTGAGTCCCGTGCTCTCGTAGAGCACGCCGTCGAGAAAGATCAGGCCCTGCGTGAACGCGCCGGGATCGTGCGGGAAGGTGTGGACGATCTCGTAGCCGTAGGTCGCGGGGGTCGCGGACTGCACGCCCGCGCGCGGCTGAACGACCGCGACCGTCGCGCAGAACGCGACCGCGAGGCCCCGCCTCACGATCCACCCGCCAGCTTCAGGTCCTGCGTCTTCTTCTCGCCGTCGGCGAGCGCGATCTTGAACGATCCGCCGACGAGCGCGTCCAGGAACGCCGGATCGTACAGCTGCGACTGCTCCAGGTCGGTCAACGCGCACACGTAGTACTCGCCCGCCGGCAGGCCCGTGAGCTTGTACTTTCCGTCGCTCGACGGACGCGCCAGCTGAACGCGCCTCGATCCGACCGTCCAGTACGCACGGTCGGTCGAAAACACGACGATTGGAAACCCGGGCGCCGGACGGCCGATGCGGTCCGTGACGACGCCGGACAGCTCCGTCGGGCGATCGGTCAGCGTGACCACCACGCCGGAGAGATCCTCCGTCGGTTTGATCTCGACCGGCGCGTCCGCGATGTCGCGTCCGTTGAGCATCGCCGACTTCAGCGTCCAGCCGGACGGCGTCACCGTCTGCCCCATCAGGATCCCCATGCCGCTCACGCTCATGCGGTACTTGCCCGGCATGACGCCTTTGAACGCGAAGGTGCCGTCCGCCGCGATGCTCGCCTGCGTCCCGCCAATCAGCATCGTCGCCGCCAGCTCGAACGGCGACGAGCCGGACGGCGGCGGCGTCAGCGAGAGGCGCATCTTCGTGACGTCGGGCGGCTGGGCCGGCGACGCGTCGAGCTCGATCCTGCCGGCGATCGTGAGGCCCGGCTGCAGCCGCAGCACGACGTCGGGCACGTCGCGCCCCGCCACGGCCACATCGACGCTGGCCCACCAGGCGGTGCCGCCACCACCGCCCAGCAGCTGCGCCGCCGCGAGGGCCGGCGGGACGCCTCCTCGGCCGCCGTTGGCGGCACCCGGGGACGCGCGCGCCGTGATCGTGTACTGCCCGGGCGCGACATTGGTCAGGGAGAAGGCTCCGTCGGCCGCCGAGCGCGTCCCGGATCGGTAGGAATTCGTAATCATCGTGATGAAATCAGATGACGCGCCCACGGGCGCCATGGTGATCACCGCGCCCTGAAGCGGCCGGCCATCCGGATCGAAGACCGCGCCGGCAACGTGCGCGGTCGGTACGAGCGCGATGCTGAGGTCGACGCCCGTGCGCTCCTCGCCGGGCGCGATGGTGATCGCAGCCGCCGATGCGGCGTCCGGCGTCCCCGGGTAGTAGATCGGCGCGTACGACACCGTTTGCCCGAGCGCCGGCGCCTGCGGAAGTGCGGTCATCCCGGCCGCGCCCCCGCCCCGCGCGAGCGCCACCTGGTCGGCCCAATGCAGCTCAGCGGGCGTGACGAGGCGCGCTTCGCCTCCTTGATTCGTGGGGATGACCTCGACGATGTAGTCGCCGGGCGCGAGGCCGTACTTCCGGTACATCCCGCGGTCGTCGGTGGTCAGGTCCGATATCGTCGGCGTCACGTGCCGCGCAGGGCCCGCGCCGTCCACCTGATACACCTGCACCGTAAGGCCCCTCGCCGGCTGCCCGCTCTGTCCGCGCACGACGCCGGTGATCACGCCGCCGCGCATCATCTTCAGCGTGACGTCCGTGACCTGCTGGCCGTCGAGCACCGCGATCGGCACGCCGGGACCACGGCCCGCTCGCTTCGAGCCGTACACGGTCGTGACGTAACTCGCCTTCGTGGCGACCATCGTGTAGTTGCCCGCCGCCAGATTCACGAACGCGAATCGGCCTTGATCGTCCGTCACGACGGTCTGCGGAAAGCGCAGCTCCCCGGACGAGAGCATCACCGACGCGCGACGGATCGGGCGCGGGGTCGCGTCGTCGGTCACGACCACACCGGCGATGACACCGCTCCCGGCTCCCGCATTCTGCCGTCTGCCGTCTGCCGTCTGCCCCGAGACGAGGCAGCAGATCGCGATAGCGAACACGCCGGCCGCCAGGAGCTTCATCGGCCCACCTTCACCGGGACGAGGTCCTGCGTCTTCTTCTCGCCCTCGATGATCGTCAGGTGCGTGCCCGCGCGCGACAGCGCTTCGAACAGCGCCGCATCGCGATTCTCCGGTACGTCGTCGCCGTCGAGCACCGCGACGACGTACTCGCCCGCCGGCACGTTGTTGAACGTGTACGCGCCCGTCTTCGTGACCGAAGCGTTGCGGAACCGGCGGCCATCGGCGTTCGCGATCTTCGCGCGGAAATCCGCGGGGAAGAGAAAGACCGTCGCGCCAGGAGCCGGCGCGGCGCCTCCCGGCACGCGCACGTTGCCGGAGAGCTGCGCGCTCCTGTCTGTGTACATCACGACGGCATCAGTGATGTCATTCTCGCGGAGGTCTATCGGCTCCGCGGTCACATCGCGGCCGCCCGCGACGATCGAGCGTACCGTCCAGTTGCCAATCGTCGTCAAGGTGTTCACGAGATACCTGCCCGGGGGATAGGGTGCCGTCGTGAATTGTCCGTTCGCATCGGGCGGCCGGGCTCCGGCGTACGGCGAGAAGCCGCCCGTGAGACTCGACGCCTGCAGCGTCACCATGATCGATCGCATCTGCTGCGGCTGAGGCGGCGGCGACGCGCCGTCGAACACGATGCGGCCGCTGAGCTTCGCGCCCGGCGCCAGCGGGATCGTCAGGCCATCGACGTCGGCGCCCGTCACCGTAATCGGCAGCTCGCCGAACAGCGCGTCGGGCCCGCCCGCGCCGCCGAGCGCCATCAGAACCATCGGGTTCGACGCAAGCTCGGGCGGCACCGCCGGTCTCGGATTCTTGATCACTTTCGCGATGAACTGCCCGGGCGGCACGCCGAGAAAGGTGAAGCTGCCGTCGACGCGCGTAACGGCCGTCGCCGTGTCGATGCCAAGATCGCCGTCGTCGCTCGACGCCGGCATCAGACGAACCGTCACCGATCCGATCGGCCCAATCGGCGCGGTGACGACCCCGGACACCCGCGACGTGGGTGCCAGCCGCAGCTGCAGGTCGACGCCAGCGCGCTCCTCGCCGGACCGCACCGTCACCGCCGTCGCCTGCGACACCGACGACGCCGCGGCGAAGAACGCGGACTGAAACGCGAACACGCGGCCGTCGCTGGCTGGCGCGGAGGCGCCGCTCTGCGACGAGAGCAGCAGATCGCCGATCCGCACGCCGTTGCCGCCCATCGGGCTCGGCGCGCCGCCGCCCGTCGTCATCAGGTCGATGAGCGCGCCGCCCATCGGCGTGCCGGACGCCACCCCCTGGAGCGCGGTGTCGAGGATCGTGGCTGGCACCGTCTGGTGAGTCTGAGGAACGGCGACGATGTAGTCGCCGGGCGTGAGATCGGATATCCGGTAGACGCCGCGATCGTCGGTTGTGGCGTAGCCGATGCCGTTGTATCGCACGCGGCCCGCGACGGCCGTCTTCCGATAGGCGCGTACCGGCGTCGCCACGGCGGGCTCACCGGCGTCGTCAATCACCGTGCCGGTCAGGACCGCGGACCGCCACAATCGCACCTTGACGTCCGTGAGATGCTCGCCGTCCCCAAGATCGATCGCCTGCGACGGACCGTTCGGACGCGTCTGTCCGGCACTGCCGTCGATGTAGCCGTCCGCGGTGGCGCTGACGTTGAAGCTGCCTTTCGGCAGGTCGTGGAGCACGAAGCGTCCGTCAGGACCGGTGACGAGACGCGCTGGCGGAGACGCGGCGCCCGGGGGACCGCCACCCCGGCCCGTGTTGATCGTCGCGACCGCGCCCGCGATCGGCGTGTTCGTCGCCGCGTCCACGATCTGGCCGACGATGAGACCCGTGCCGGTGGGAGGCGGACCCGGAGGTTGCGCGGGGACCGGCGGGCCGCCGCCGCGCTGCCGGCCCGGCAACGGCGCAGCCGCGGCGACCGCGATCGTCGCGACGACGACGCCGGCGAGCCAGCGCGTCACGTGCCCTCTACGGCTTGTGGCCGATGAACGCCCAGAGGCAGAGCACGCCGGCCCCGAGCGCGGCCACGCCCGACATCCAGACCGGCACGTTGAATCCACCCACGATCAGCGAGCCGCCGAGCGCCGCGCGCAACCCGTGCGCGATCGCGACGACGCCGAACACGATACCCGAAACTTTGCGGTAGCTCATTGGACCACCTCTGACAAGTCAGAAGTCCGAAGCCAGAAGTCCAAAGCTCAGACTGAGCCTGGTCCCAGCAGCTTGTCGAGTTGCGCACGGATGTCGTCCAGCTCTTTCCTCAGCGTGTTGTAGCGCTCGATGGCGTCGCGACCGATCTTCTGATCGACATTGGACGTCATGCCGGCGAGATAGTTCACGTGTTCCTGGAGGCCCGGCTTGTTGTAGCGGACGCCTTCGGGCGTGGCGATGATCTTCAGTCGAATCGCCTCGAGCGCCGCGGCCTTGGCCGCGTCGTTCTGCACGGCGCTCCGCGCGGCGTTCACGCGTGCCAGCGTCTGCTGCACGTCGGCCTGGAGCGCGCGCATCTTGAGGTTGTGTTCGTACTGCTCGACGAGATCCGCGGGCGTCACGCCCTCGGCGGCGATCCGCGGATCAATGAGGACCGTCAGCGGCTGCGTCTGCGCCGGCGAGCCCTCGACCGTCAGCCGCGCCTGGTACTGGCCCGGCGGCATCGTCAAGCCGCTCTGCGCGCGCACGTCCCACACCGCGCGGTTCATGCCCGCGTTTTTCGTCACGCGGGTCGCCACGCCGCCGCCCCCGCGACCGAACCCGCCGCCGCCGGCGCCGACTTCCGCCTGGACGTCGCCGCCCGCTCCGGCGCCCGCGCCCACGTCGGCGCCCGCGCCACCGCCGCCGCCACCCCGCCCGCCGCGTCCCCCGCGTCCGCCGCCGCCCACCGGCGCGTCGGAGTTGTACGAGTTCACGACGACGCCCTTGGCATCGAGGATGTCGAGCGTCACGCGGCCCGACGGCGCGGTCGGCAGGAAATACTCGACGGTCGGTCCGAGCAGGTTCGGGCTCACGCGCGTGCGATACCCGTCGCGCGGCTTGAAGAGATGCACCGCCGTCGGCGTCACCTGCGGCGTCATCTGCTCGACGGCCGAGATGTTGTCGAGGATCCAGAACGCGCGGCCCTGCGTCGAGACGACGAGATCCTTGTGGTGGATCTTGATGTCCGTGATCGGCGTCGTCGGCAAGTTGAGCTGGAACGACTGCCAGTGCGCGCCGTTGTCGTACGAGATGAACATGCCGAACTCCGTGCCGGCGTAGAGCAGACCTTCGCGGTTCGGATCCTCACGCACGACGCGCGTCGGCCAGTCCGCGGGGATGCCGTTCTTGCCGTCGGTGAGGAGCGTCCATGTCTTGCCGTAGTCGTCCGTCCGATAGAGATACGGCTTGTAGTCGCCGAGCAGATAGCGATAGACGGCGTAGTACGCCGAGCCCTTTCGAATCGGCGACGCATCGATGTACTGCACGCGTCCGCCCTCGGGCAGGTCCTTCGGCGTCACGTTCGTCCACGTCTTGCCGTCGTCCCGCGTGACGAAGAACGGCCCGTCGTTCGAGCCCGTCCAGATGACGCCTTTCTCGAGCGGCGACTCGGCGATCGCGTAGAGCGTGCTGTAAAACTCCTCGCCCGTGACGTCGCGCGTGATCGGCTCGCCGCTCACGCCCTGGCAGCACGCAGGGTGCGCGGTGAGGTCCGGCGAGATCTTCTCCCACGTCACGCCCTTGTCGCGCGTGCGGTGGAGGTACTGCGACCCGTAGTAGAGGACGTTCGGATCGTGCGGCGACGTCGCCATCGGCGAGACGCGCTGGAAGCGGTAGATCAAGTCGCTCGCCGGATTGCCGTAGAGCGACTGCGCGCCGACCCAGTAGTTCTTCTCCTGGCCGGTCGCGAGATCCATCACGCCGTACTGGCCCTTGCACGACCCGTACACAATCTGCGGGTTGCCGGGAAATGGCATGATCGGCCCGGTCTCGCAGCCCGGACCCGCGCGCCAAGCCGTGAGGTCGTACGGATTGGCATTGCTCGCGATGATGACCGTGTTGTCGTCCTGCTGCGGGCCGTAAAGCTTGTACGGGAATTCCTCGTCGAGCCACACGCCGTAGAACTCCCCCGTCGGCTGGTTCATGAGCGTCGACCACGTACGGCCGCCGTCCGTCGAGACGTTGGCGCCGCCGTCGTTCGACTGGATCATGACGTTGCCGTCCTTCGGACTGATCCAGATGTCGTGATTGTCGCCGTGCGGCGTGCGAAGCGGCGCGAAGTTCTTGCCGCCGTCCGTGGACTTCCAGAACCCCTCCGCGCCGGTGTAGACGACGTCGGCGTTGGTCGGATCGACGCCGAGCGTGTCGTAGTAGAACGGGCGATAGATCATCTGCGCGGCCGTCTGCGCCGGCTTCGAGTCCACGAACGCAAACGTCTGGCCGGCATCGTCCGATCGATAGAGGCCCGCGCCCGGCTTCGCTTCGATGAAGGCGTACACGCGCTTCGCGTCGGCCGCGCTCACGCCGATATTCGCCTTGCCGACGAGCTCGCCGGGCAGGCCCGCGGTGATCTTCGTGAAGTGATCGCCGCCGTCGGTCGACTTGTAGAAACCCGCGCCGTCCTTCGCCGGGCCGCCGCTGATGATCGTCCACGGCTTGCGCTCGAGCCGCGACATCCAGGCATAGACGACGCTCGGGTTGCCCGGCTGGAGCTCGACGTCCATCGCGCCGATCTGGTCGGAGACGAAGAGCACCTTCTTCCACGTCGCGCCGCCGTCGGTCGTCTTGAAAACGCCGCGCTCGCTGTTCGCCTTGAACGCGTCGCCCTGCGCGGCGACCCACACCGTGTTCGGATCGGTCGGGTGGATCCGCACGCCACCGATCTGGCCGGCGTTGTAGAGGCCGAGGAACTTCCACGTCGCGCCCCCGTCGGCGGTCCTGTAGATCCCGCGCCCGGTCGAGACGTTGCTGCGCACGTCGTCCGATCCCGTGCCGAGGTAGATGACGTTCGGGTCGGAATCCGCGACGGCGACCGATCCCGTCGACCCGACAGGCACCTTGCCGTCCGTGATCGGCACCCAGGTCGCGCCGGCGTCGGTCGTGCGGAACAATCCGCCGCTCGCGACGCCCATATAGAAGGTGCGCGGCTGCGAGGGCACGCCCGTGACGGTGGTCACGCGGCCGCCGCGCGAGGGCCCGACCAGGCGGTACTGCAGGCCCTTGAAGAGCCCCGGATCGACGCTCGCCATCATCGCGGCGGGCGGGCGCGCGGGGGTCTGGGCGTGAAGGGCGACGAAGCCGAGCGCCGTGCAGGCGACGAACACGAACTTGTGGCGGAACATGGAGATCTCCAGGACGAGGAACTTGCCTACCGGGCCCGTATTTTACACGTCCTATCGCGGGCAGGAGGTGGCGTGCCGGACGCTGGCGACCGCCCGCGCGCTGGACGCGACGTTCTGGACGCAGGACGCCGACTTCGAACAGGTGCCCGGCGTTCGATACGTCGCCCGCAAGCGCCAAGCGTAAAGAGGGCTGCCGCGCGAAATGCGCCGGGCAGTCGTGGCGCCGGGGACGCGGATTCTACGGTAGTGTTGCCCGGTGCGTTCACGCGCGCTCGTCGTGCCGGTGCTCGTCGTCGCCGCGGCCATGGCCGGCTGCGGCCCATCCGCAAGAACCGATCTCGCCGAAGCGTGCGGCGTCGCCGAGGCCACGCTCGTGGCACCGCGCGCGCCAGTTGACAACGCCCTCGCCCGCGCCGGCCAGGCCCTCATCTATCAGGCCACCGCCAACCGGTACGCGCTCCTGGCGATGCCCGGCTGCCGCGTGACGCCGCTCGCGGACGTGCCGGAGCGGATCGGCCTTGGCGATGTCTTTCTGCTGCCCGGCGGCGCCCGGCTCTTCACCACGTCGCCGCCCGGCCGAGCCGATCGCTCCTGGTGGCACGCCGGCGGGCCCGACGACGTCCCGGCGCGACTCGCGTTTCTTCCCGATCCCGCGAGTTCGTACTCGCCCATCCTGTCCGATGACGGCCGGTGGGTGGCGTGGCCCCGCCTCGGCACGCGCGAGGCATTTCGTGTCGAGGTCGTGATGCGGCCACCCGACGGCAGCGCGGAGACGTCGATCACGATTCCAAGGCTCGAACCCGACGCGTATCAGCTCCTGCAGCTCGATGCGACGGCGCGTGAAGTCAC
Source organism: Vicinamibacterales bacterium (assembly GCA_035519535.1). Taxonomy (GTDB): domain Bacteria; phylum Acidobacteriota; class Vicinamibacteria; order Vicinamibacterales; family SCN-69-37; genus DATEGZ01. Next base: position 35,071 of record DATIWF010000090.1, read on the forward strand.
GATCGCGCGCGGTCTGGCCGAGTTCATGCGGGTCGGCTTCGACGGCGGCATCCGCTGGCGCGAGCACGTCGAGGGGGTCGCGGCGCAGCCGGAGACCTTCGTGCGCGTCGCCGACCGCTCGTTCGCGTGGGACGCCGTGCGCGACAGCGGCCCGTACCGCCTCGGATGGTCGGGGCCGTCCGGCCGCGACACGATCGCCTTCGAACGGCTGCGCCAGATCCAGCACGCCGCCGTTGATCCCTCCGGCGCGTTCGCCGCCGTAAGCCTCGAGACGCAGCACGGCCGCTTGCTGTCGCTGTCGGACGCGGTGGCCATCGTGCGACTGCGCGACCATCGCGAGGTGTTTCGGACGTATCTGCCGCGCTACACACGCAGCCGCGTTGCGTTCCTCACCGACGCGTACGTCGCGTACTCGGATGCCGATCGCGTCCACGTCCTGCGCGTGCAGCCGTGAACACGAGGCGATTCACGATCACCGAGCCTGCGCCAGCCAGATGTCGGCTTCGCTTCTCTGCAGATTCAGGATCAGCGACTTCCCGTGCGAGGACGCCGACGACTTCGTACGAGCCAAGGCGCGCGCCGGGCTCTAGCGGCATGGACGTGGCCTTGGGCGCATGGCTGCCGAGTATCGCACAGGCGAGACCACGCGTCGCCGGCGGCCCCGCGCAGCGCGCGAAGCCGCCGGTCACGGACGGACGTCAGGTTCCTGGTCGGCCGAACGTCCCCGCTACCTGGGCGCGGGCACGGCGACGCGGTTCGCCGGAACGATCTGCGCCTGGTAGGCGAACACCTCGCGGCTCCTCGGATCGACGAGCACCTTGAGCCACTGCACGTCGTTGGTGAGCGTCGTGTTGCTCGCGTTGTCGCCGAAGGTCTCGACGCGCGTGAAGTTCTCGAGCCGCACGCCCGCCGCGTTCAGGAACGGCCGATCCACGCGGAAGTAGTGCGAGTCGCCGTGCACGTACGCAACCGGCCGGCGGAAGGCGATGACCTCGTCGCGCAGATCCGACAGGAACTCGAAATAGCCGTCGGGGTCCGTGATGGACGGATCCTGGACGAGCGTCTTGGGATCGCGGATGAGGGTGCGGGTCGCGTCGGTCAGGTCGAATCCCGGGTCGGCCTGGCTGATCAGCATGACGGCGGCCGATCCCCTGGCCTTCGCCTCCGCGAACGTCTCTCGCATCCAGGCGATCACGGCGGTGTTGCGGCGCCCGAATTCCTGTGGGTCGGCGCCGTCGCCACAGAGGTTATTGCAGGTTCCCTGGATGTTCAGCGTGGCGTACGTCACGCGTCCGTACGTCCAGCGGCGATTCTCCACGCAGGGCTCCAGAAACCGGGTGTGGCTGGCGTCGTTCCGCTCGCCCCAGCACGTCGGCGTCGTCTGCACCGTCTGCAGGAGCGTGTGCTGCCCCAGCGTGCGCGGCGTGCTGAAGAAGACCTGACGTTCGTGCGAGAGGCGCTCGAGCGACCTGAACGAGCCGTTGTTGGGACGGTCGCAGTCGGTCCAGTCGTTGTCGCCGGGCGTGAACGCCGCCGGCGCCTCGAGGGAGTTGAACCAGCCGGTCGCGCGGACGTAAAGGTCGTCGCTGCAGACCGGCGCCCCGTTGCCCGTCTTCAGGTCGCCGTCGTGCACGGTGAAGGCGAGGCGCTGGCGGTTCATGTCGTCGAACAGGTTCGGCAGGCCCACGGTCTCCTGAATCGTCGAGTACGGCAGGTCGCCCCAGAGCCCGATCGCGTAGGCGTCGTTCGCCCGCTCGTCGCGATCGTCATGGCCGTCGCCGAACGATCGGATCACTTGAGAGGTCGTGGTGGTTGACAGCGCGACCGACAGCAGTACGGCGAGCGCCGGGAGCGCGAGGACGCGCGGTTGTGACAGCAGACGATGAATTTTCACTGACGCCTCCAGGACTGTGAACCCTACCCGAGCGGCGTCAATCGTCCGTAAACACCGTATCAACACTCTGCAACGCGGCGCCGGGCTTCGATGTTCGCCTCGGCGCCCAATCGCCGGCACGCCGGCAACCCGGCCGTCCAGTGCCCCGTCAAAGGGTGACGGGGGCACGGGGAGCGGAATTTACAATGCAATGTATTGGAAATCACGCGGCGCCGACCGTTCCGCGATGATCACGCCGCCGCCCCGCTGGGAATGGCTGTTCCGCCGGCTGCTGCCGCCCGAACAGCGCGACGCCGCCGTGGGCGATGCCGCGGAAGAACTGGCCATCAGAACCGGGCGCCTGGGACCTGAGGCCGCGCGGCGCTGGTATCGCGGCCAGGTGCTGCGGTCGATTCCGCCGGCGGTCGTCCGGGCGCTGGGGCCCGCACGGCCGCACCGGCACCGACGAGAGGAAGGAACCCGGATGACTGGCCTGTGGATCAACGACGTCAAGCTGGCGCTGCGGACGCTCGCCCGCCAGCCGGCGTTCGCGGCGATGGCGCTGGTGGCGCTCGCCCTCGGCATCGGCGCGAACACCGCGCTCTTCAGCGTCTACCGCGCCGTCTTTCTCGATCCCATTCCGCTGCCCGAGTCCAATCGGCTGGTGTTCGTGATGGAGCAGGCCAGCTTCGGCTGCTGCGGGCCCGCGTCGGGCCCGGATTACACCGACTGGGCGGCGCGGCAGCGGGCGTTCTCCGGCATCGGCGTCATCAATCCCGCCAGCGTGACGCTGACCGGCGGCGGCGAAGCCGAACGCGTCTACGCCACGGCCGCCTCGGCCAGCCTCTTCAGCTTCCTCAGGGTCAGCCCGGCTCTCGGCCGCACCTTCACGCCGGCCGATCAGGCCGATGCGTCGGTCGTGATCCTGAGCTACAGCCTCTGGCAGCGCCGCTTCGGCGGGCGCACGGACGTGATCGGCGCGACGCTCCAAATCGATGAGTCGCCCTACACGATCGTCGGCGTCATGCCCGAGCATTTCGATGTGCCGTCGCCGTGGTCGGGCACGCTCCACCACCAGTTGTACACGCCGTTCAAGAACACGTGGCTCGCCGGCAACCGCGGAAACCATAGCTATCCGGTCGTGGCGCAGCTCCAGCCAGGCGCGACGCTCCAGATGGCGCAGGGCGACATGGACCGCATCATGCGCGACCTCGCCAGCGAGTATCCGCAGACCAATGCGGACCGGACCGTCAAAGTCTTCACCGCGCACGACTACATGTTCGGCAACATGGGGCAGGAGCTGGTCCTGATCCTCGGCGCCGCGGGCCTCGTGCTCCTCATCGCGTGCGGCAACATCGCCGGACTGCAGCTCGCGCGGGCGACGGCGCGCGAAACCGAGCTGGCCGTGCGGACCGCGCTTGGCGCCACGCGCGCGGCGCTCGTCCGCCTGCTCCTCGCCGAGAGCCTGATCATCGCGGCGGTCGGCGGCGTTGCCGGCATGGCGATCTCGTTCCTCGCTGTGGACGGACTCCGCGCGCTTCTGCCCTCGACGTTCCCGAGGGTCGACGAGGCGCACGTCGACGGCTGGGTCCTCGCCTTTGCGCTCGGCGTGGCCGCGGTGACCGCGCTGGCCTTTGGCGTCCTGCCGGCGGTCGCCGCATCGCGGAGCCGTCCCGCCGGCGGCCTCGGCACCCGCGGCGCCGGCGATCTGACGCCGCGCAAGGAGCGCCTGCGCGACGCGTTCATCGTCGGCCAGATCGCGCTCGGGCTCGTGCTGGCAAACGGCGCGGCGCTGCTGGTCCGGAGCTACGTGCTCGTCCGCAGCGAGGCGCCCGGCTACAGCGCGGCCGGGGTGCTGACGATGTCGGTCAAACCGTCCGGTGATCGGTACAAGGATGCCGGCGCGGTGCGCGCGTACTATGACGAGCTGCTCGCGCGCGTGCGCGCGGTGCCGGGCGTCGACTCCGCCGGCACGATCAGCCGGCTGCCCCTTTCCGGAGGCACCAACGGCAACGTGCTCATCGAGGGCCGGCCGCCGCGTTCGAGCGCAGACCGCGGCCCGCTCGTCGAGGTGACGAGCGTGACCGGCGACTACTTCGGCGCGATGGGCATCACGCTGCTGCGCGGGCGCGATCTCCAGCCGTCCGACGACGCCAACGGCGTGCTGAACGTCGTCATCAACCGGCACTTCGCGCGGGAAGGGTGGCCAGATGCCGATCCGCTCGGTCAGCGCTTCAGCTTCAGCGACAGTCAACCGCAATGGGCCACCGTCGTCGGCGTGGTCGATGACATCCGGCAATGGGGGCCGGAGCGTCCGCCGGTGAGTCAAGCGTATTTCACGATCAGCAACGGCTGGACCACCAGCGGCTACCTGGTGGTTCGCACGACGGGCAACCCGGAGACACTGGCGCAGCCGGTCCGCGCGGCGGTGCTATCGGTCGACCGCACGCAGCCACCCTCGGACATTCGCACGATGACGGATCGGATCGATCGCGCGTTCTCGCAGCGGCGTTTCTACACGATGCTCATCGGTTTCTTTGCCGTGGCCGCGCTGCTGCTGGCCGGCGCCGGCGTGTACGGGACGATCTCGTACTACGTGGCACGGCGCCGGCGCGAGCTGGGGATTCGCGCCGCGCTCGGCGCGTCGGCCGCCGGCATCGTCGGACTGGTCGTGGGGCGCGGGGCGCGACTGGCCGCGATCGGCGTCGTCATTGGACTGGCCGGCGTGTGGGCGACGACCTCCCTGCTCGCGACGCTCCTCTACGGCATCGCGCCGCTCGACGGGTGGACCATGGCCGGCGGTGCTGTGGCGCTGGCGGCCGTCGCCGTCGCGGCCGCCGCGCTCCCCGCGCGCCGGGCCGCGCGCGTGCCGCCGGTCGTCGCCCTGCGGGCAGACTAGGAGATCGGCCGGATGGGGTCGTTCGAGACGATGGTGCTGCTGGCAATCCTCCGGCTCGGCAATCGTGCGTACGGCATGGAGGTGCGCGAAGAGATCGAGCGGTCCACGGGCCGCGAGATCTCGTACGGTGCCGTGTACTCGGCGCTCGATCGGCTGGAAGTGAAGGGCTTCGTCGCCTACGCGCTGGGGGATCCGACGCCCGAGCGCGGCGGGCGCGCGCGCAAGTACTTCCGCGTCCTCGCGGCCGGCCGAACGGCGCTTCGCGCCAACCGCACGCGGCTCACCACCATGTGGAAGGGCGTCGACTAGACGGCGCCTGTCGCAGCCATTTCTCGATCGCGTCCTTGAAGGCCAGCGACATCACCGTGTCCATGTGACCGGTGTTCGACACCACGGAGATCGGCAGGTCCGGGCGCGCTTTCTTCAGCGGCTCGACGTAGAGCTGTCGGACGGGATCGAACTCCCCCACGACAATCAGCGTCGGAACGCGGATCGACTTGAGCTCTTCGGCGGAGAGCGACAGCTTCCCGAGATTCTGCGCGCACACGGCCGGTGTCTGCCCGCGCCCGCCATTCTGCATGCGCTCCCAGAAATCGGCGAGCTCCGTGCCTTCGCGCATCCAGCCCATCCCGCCGACCAACGCCGAGGCGACGCGATCGGGATGCGTCGCGAGCAGCTTCATGACGATCATCCCGCCCATCGAATAGCCCACGACGTGCGCCTTCCTGATCTTCAGATGGTCGAGCAGCCGCACGACGTCCTCGACCATCGCGAGTCCGTACGCGTCGGCCTGGTCGGGCTTGTCCGACAGGCCGTGCCCGGGCATGTCGAGCGCGATGACTTCGTAGCGCGTCGCGAGCCGCTTGACGATGCCCGGCAGCTCCCAGTTCATCTTCTCGCTCGAATACAGCCCGTGGATCAGGACGACGGGCTCGCCCGTGCCGAGCGTGACGTAGTGCAGCTTCACGCCGCTCGCGTCGAAATACCCATCGGCGGCCGCCGCGGCCGCGGGCGCGAATGCGACACACGCGAGTGCGAAAAGGATACGGACCATTTCCTTGACCACCTTCGCCGCCGGACCCGATAATCGAAGTTTCCGACCCCACGAGCCGGATATCAAGGACACGTTGATGACATTGCGGACCCGGAGTCAAGTACTGGCGCTCGCGCTCGTCTGTGCGACGGCCGCGGCGGTCGCGACGGCTCGTCAGGCCTCGGCGCCGGCCGCCTCCGCGCGCACGGCATCGCTCGCTCAAGCGGTGCCGGTCGATCCGCAGATTACGGTCGGCCGCTTCCCGAACGGCCTGCGCTACTACGTCCGCGTCAACCACAAGCCCGAGCATCGCGCCGAGCTGCGGCTCGTCGTGAACGCCGGGTCGGTGCTCGAGGACGACAACCAGCGCGGGCTCGCGCACTTCGTCGAGCACATGGCGTTCAACGGCACGACGCACTACCCGAAGCAGCAGATCATCGCGTTCATGCAGGCGATCGGGATGCAGTTCGGCCCGAGCATCAACGCGTTCACGAGCTTCGACGAGACGGTCTACCAGCTGACGATCCCGACGGACCGGCCGGACATCATGGATCGCGCCCTGCTGGTCCTCGAGGACTGGGCGCACAACGTGCTCTTCGATCCCGCGATGATCGACAAGGAGCGCGGCGTCATCACCGAGGAGTGGCGGCGCGGGCGCGGCGCGGCCGCGCGGATGAGCGACAAGCAGCTGCCGGTGCTGCTCGCCGGCTCCCGCTACGCCGATCGCGTGCCGATCGGCAGCATGGACGTCATCCAGAATTTCAATCCGGCGCTGCTCAAGAAGTTCTACACCGACTGGTACCGGCCGGACCTGATGGCCGTCATCGCCGTCGGCGACTTCGACAAGGCGACGGTCGAGCCGCTCATCCGCAAGCACTTCGCGTCGATTCCCGCCGCGGCCTCGCCGAAGCCGCGGCCGGTCTACACGGTGCCCGACCACGCCGGCACGCTCTACACCATCGCCACCGACAAGGAAGCGACGACGACCAGCGTGCGCGTGTACGACCTGCGGCCTGCGCCCGACCAGACGACGATCGGCGCGTACCGGCAGGAGATGGTCGAGCGGATGTACTACGCGATGCTGTCGGCGCGGCTGTCGGAGCTCGCGCAGAAGCCGAACGCCCCGTTCATCGGCGCCGGCGCGGGCAGCAGCCTGCTCGTCCGGACGCGCGGCGCCTCCACGCTCACCGCGCTCGTCCGCGAGGACGGCATCGAGCGCGGCCTCGACGCGCTCTTCGCCGAAACGGCGCGCGTCGCGCAGTCGGGCTTCACGGCGACCGAGCTGGCGCGCCTCAAGCAGGCGACCGAACGGGCGTTCGAGCGCTCGGTCGCGGAAAAGGACAACCAGGAATCCGCGGAGCTGGCGGCCGAGTTCGTCCGCAACTTCACGACCCGGGAGCCAATCCCCGGCATCATCTATGAAGCCGCGCTGAACATGCGGTTCCTCCCGGAGATCACGCTCGACGAAGTGAATCGCGTCGCCAAGAGCTGGGCCGCCGATCGCAACCGCGTGGTGCTCGTCAACGCGCCGGACAAGCCGGGCCTCGCGGTGCCCGACGCCGCGAAGCTCGCCGCCGTCATCAAGGCCGCGTCGTCACGCGAGCTGAAGGCGTATGTGGACACGGTGACCACCGCGCCGCTCGTCGAGGCGCCGCCCGCGCCAGGATCGGTCGTGCGCACGACGACCCGCGACCCGTACGGCATCACCGAGTGGGAGCTGTCGAACGGCGTCAAGGTCGTCCTGAAGCCCACGACGTTCAAGGACGACGAGCTGCTGTTCCGCGCGTTCAGCGCGGGCGGGACGTCGCTCGCACCCGACCAGGACTTCATCGCCGCGCAGACGGCCACAGCGGCGGTCGGCGCCGGCGGGCTGGGGAGATTCAGCGCGGTCGATCTCCGGAAGCAGCTGACGGGCAAAGTCGCGGCGGTCCGACCGACCATCGGCGACACCGAAGAGGGGCTCACGGGTGGCGCATCCCCCAAGGACCTCGAAACGCTCTTTCAGCTGATCTACCTGACCTTCACGGCGCCTCGCGCCGACCCGGCGGCGTTCAGCGTGCTCACGTCGCAGATGAAGGCGCTCATCGCGAACCAGCAGGCGCTGCCGGCCTTCGCGTTCAGCCAGATGCTGAGCTCGGCGCTGACGCAGGACCACTTCCGCACGCGGCCGATGACCGCGGACCGCATCGCGGAGATGAGCCTCGAGAAGTCGATGGCCTTCTACAAGAACCGTTTCGCGGACGCGAGCGGCTTCACGTTCGTCTTCGTCGGCAGCATGGATCTGGCCGTGATGAAGCCGCTTGTCGAGCGGTACCTCGGCGGGTTGCCGGCGCTGCACCGTCAGGAGACGTGGAAGGACGTCGGCGTCCGAGCCCCGGCCGGCGTGGTCGAGCGGCGCGTGGAGAAAGGCATCGAGCCCAAGAGCGAAGCGGCGATCGTCTTCACCGGGCCGTTCAAGTACGACCAGCTCCATCGCGTGGCGATTCGCGCGATGACGCTCGTGCTCGAGGGCCGGCTGCGCGAGGCGCTCCGCGAGGAGCTTGGCGGCACGTACAGCGTCAGCACCAACGCCACGTACTCCAAGATCCCGATCGAGCAGTTCGCCGTCGTGATCGAGTTCGGCTGCGACCCCGATCGGACGAATGACCTCGTCAAGCGGGTCTTCGAGGAGGTCGACGCCATGAAGACGCGCGGCGTCTCCGACGCCCAGCTCCGCGAGGTCAAGGCGGGCCTGCTGCGCGAGTTCGAGACCAGCAGCAAGCAGAACGGCTACCTGCTGAACAACATCTCCGCGCGGTACGAGTTCAACGACGACCTGTCGGAGTTCTTCAACCTGCCCTCGTTCTACGACGGACTGACGGCCGCGATGATTCAGGACGCCGCGCACACCTACCTCAACACCGGCAACTACGTCCAGGTCACGCTGTTCCCGGAAAAGAAATGACGACCGCGAGGATTCGGGTGCGCTGACTGAGCAATTGCACGAAGTTTTTGGCGCCTGAAGCGACGACCAGGCCGCGGCGGTCGTCATATATCGGGGCCGATGTCACAACCGTTGTTGCTGGAAGACCTGCAGCGCCTGCTCTGGCGGCTGATCGAGGACCGGCAGAGCCTGACGATGACGCAGGTATCGCGGGCGATGGACCGGACGCCGTCGCAGCTCCGGCGGGCCCTGCGCCAGGACCTGGGCACGAACTTCCGCCGGGTGCGCGCCCACGCGCGTGTGACCTACGCCGTGCAGGCGATCGAACGCGGCGAGAAGATTGAAGCCGTCCTGCACGAGGTGGGCCTCCACAACCGGACGAGCTTCATCAAGCAGTGCCGGTTCTACACCGGCAAGAGCCCCCATCACTTCCTGCCGCCGGGCACCCGGGCGAACGGCGACGGGAGAGGATAGGGACCCGGCGGAGCCGATCCCCGACACGGCCGGATCGCCTGGGCAGTCAGTCTCCGCTTTCGTCGAGCCAGCGCGCGAGGACTGGCACAGCCTCGTGGAGCGACGACAGCACGGCCGCGGCGGTCCGCACGGCCGCCGGCGACGGCGGCTGAATGTCGGGCACGAGCAGCACCCGCATGCCGGCGCCCGATGCCGACAGCGTGCCAGCCTCGGAGTCCTCGCAGGCCACGCACGACGATCCGGGTACGCCGAGCCTCCGCGCGGCCTCGCGATAGATGTCGGGGGCGGGCTTGCCGCGCGCCACTTCCTCCCCGGTGACGCGCAGGAGCAGTCGATCCGCGAGCCCGGCCGCCACCAGCGTGAACTGCGTGAACTCGCGATCGCTCGACGTCGCGAGCGCCACCGGCACCCGCCGGGCGTTCAGAAAGTCCAGCAGCTCGGTCGCGCCGGGTTTCACCGGCAGGCCGTCGCGCGCCGCCCGCTCGCGCCACACCGCGGGCCAGCGCGCGCGAAACGTGTCGATCGGAAACGCGCTGCCCAGCTCGCAGGCGATGGCCGCCTCGCTCTCGGGGTTGTTCCGTCCGACGAGCGTCTCGTAGAAGCGGTCCGTCAGATCGAACCCGAGCTCGCGCGCCGTGAGCTGCCAGGACTCCTTGTACAAGGGCTCGGTGTCGATCAGCAGCCCGTCCATGTCGAGCACGACAGCAGCGAGGCTCTGCACTACTCCGTCCGCAGGGCGATCAGGGGGTCCACGCGCGAGGCCTTGCGCGCGGGGATCGCGCACGCGGCAACATGGCCGGAACTCTGGCAGGTTGTAACACAACGTGCGGACGCCCCAAGGCGCCGGGGACGAAGCGCGTGATTTCGTGGTCTCTTGTCAAAACGGCTTCCCCGTCACCACCGCCTGCCAGCCGTGCGCGACGCGCTCGGTCGGCAGCCAGACCGTCAGCACGTTGTTCGGGCTGGCGGTCGCGGCCGGCTGAAACGACAGGCTCTTGAGATCGCCCACGAACCCGTCCTTCTCGGCGATTGGCCGCAGCGTCCCGCCCGGTCCGCCAAGGCGCAGCGGCAGCACGTCCTCGAAGAACATCGCGCCCATGTCGCGCGAGCGGCCGACGACGTGGGCGGCGCCTGGTTCCTGCGCAAGCGCCCACAGCGCGCCCGCCCGGCGGTTGACGGCGAAGAGTCCCGTGATGGTCGCGATGCGCGTCTCGAGATCCTTCTCGCCGGTGAACAACATCGCGGGCACGCTCCGCGCCGCTCTGGACGCAAGCGCGGTGTAGTAAATGCCGCCCTTGTTGACGACGAAGGCGATCACGCGCTCGGGTTTCCAGGCCGCGAACTCGTAGTCGAACTCGCCGCCCGCCGACATGCCCCAGAGGAGCAGCGGCGCGGTTGAAAGCTCGGGATGGTTGCTCCGCCGGGCAAAGGCGCCGAGCACGTCAAGGAGCGCCTGGCCGCTGCCCTGCGCGACGTTCACGTAGTACTCGAGGAACGACTGGTCGTGCGGCTTGTCGGTCAGCCGGCACGCGACGATCGCGAGCTTGTGCGCCGCCGCGAAGTCCTGCCAGAACTTGTCCTCGGCCATCGATCGGCCATCGCCGTTCGATCCGGGTACGAGGACGAGCACGGCGTCAACGGACGGGATCGCCGGAGGCGTCCACATCCGGAATTCCGCTTTGTCGAAGTTCTCGCCCGGCGCGATCGCTTCGTCGAAGAACGGGCCGGCGGCCGCCTGCGCGTGCGTCGGCCGCGGCGCGCCCGGGCCAAATCCAACGGCAATCGCCAGCAGTCCGACGGCACCGAGTCGAGAGCACGTCATGGTTCTGCCTCCATCGCTCACAGGTCCCTGACCGCGCGCATCGCCGCCGAAAACGCCCGGCGGCCCGCCCGGAAATCATAGACAATCGCGGGCATCGGCCGGCCCCGAATCCGATCGGGGCTGCGGCGCGCGTAGTCCATCAGCGTGGTCGCGAGCTTGACGCGCGCGCTGCTCCGCGCCGGCGAGTCCAGCCCCGACAACAGGTCGTTGAGCGTCAGCGGCCAGGGCTCGCCCCACAGGATCGCATCCACGACCTCGCCCTTGAGCACGTTCTGCGAGAAGTTGAAAAACAGCGCGATCGGCGAATAGATATCATCGCGCGGCCGATGGCGCTCGAACGCCTCGACGACCTCGTCCCGGCGATCGCGCACGCGATCGCGGAACTCGGCAACCTCGCTCGACATGGTCGCGAGCGACGGCAGCGGCCGGCTGCCGAGGAAAGCCGCCGCATCGGCGGTGAGTCCGCCAATCAGCGCCTCGACGAGCGGCTCGCGATCCGTCCCGGCCGAGCCGGCGGCGACGTATTCCCCCATCAGCGTGGACAGCGCGAACCCGAGCCAGCGATAGTCCACGCCGTTGTCGTCGCGCATGAGCCCGTAGTCCTGACCGTACGTCGCCTCGATGCCGAACCGCAGGTGGCCGCCCAGGCAGACGGCGTGGATGTGCGCGAGGCGCAGGCGCTGGCGCGGCCCGAGCGTGCGCGCCCGCGCCAGCATCCGGTCGTACGCGCCGTCGTCTGATTCGTAGTGGCTCGTGCCGAGCAGCATCAGCGTCGCGGCGTCGGCGGCGAAGGGCTGGCCGCTGCCGTCCGGGCCCTGCAGGTCGCCAAGCAGGTGATCGAGCCGGTCGAGCCGCGCGTCCGCCGCGCCGTCATCGCCGGCCCAGACGTTCAGCGACAAGAGCGCGAGCACGTACAGGATGTAGTAGTCGAGCAGGATCGCGAGCCCGAGAGGATCGGCCGGCCCGGTGCCGCGCTCCCCGAGGATGTAGCTCGCGACCTCGATGGCAATCGTGTCCTGGTTGACGCGCTCCGCCTTGCCGTCCCAGTCGTGAATGGCGTGGAAACCGTCGGCGCGCGCGTGACGATCGAGCGCGGCGACCGCGCCGGCCAGATCGACGCGCGCGGATCCGAGGATCCACGCGTCCGCGCGCATCCACTCGCGAAGCTGCGCGATCGCGCGACCGGCGTCGCCCGAGCTGGCCGCGTCGGCAACGATCTGACGGCGGGCGTCGCCCTGCAGCACGCGCTCCACGAGCGCGCAGGCGTCGTCAAAGGCCGAGGACATGTCAGGTGGCGCGCCGCGAGGCGCGGAATTCCGTCCAGGAAGCGCGCGATTTGCGCATCAGGAGCTCGTCGTGCTCGGGCACGACGTACGCGCGAAGCACGCCGACGAGCTCGTAGCCCAGCCGGTCGTACAGCCGGCGCGCCTCGGGATTGAACGACGACACGCAGAGGAAGACGTTGGGACTGTCGCGGAAGATCCGTTCCTCGGCGAATCGGACGATCTCCGTGCCCAGTCCGCGCCCGCGGCAGTCCGGCCGCACGTACACCGTCTGGATGTAGCCGGGAAACGGCCCGTGGAGATCGAGGATGATGAAGGCGGCGACACCCTGCGCGTCGGTCGCCACGTGCACCTCCTTGCGCGGATCGGTGAGGACGGCAAGCGAGGAGTCCACTGTGCGGCCGAGCGTGATCCACGGCTCGGAGGCGGCCATCAGCCTCGCGCACTCGTGCGCTTCCCCGGCGCCGGAGAGCGGCCGGATGGTCCAGGCGGACGGCATCGTCGTGGATTCTATGCCGGCCGGTCTGGCGTTCGTACTCGCGGCCGTCTCCGCCTCACCGTCCTCGGAATGGGCTCGGCGTTCGGTGTATAAGAGTGCGTCCGACTGAGCGATGAGCGCGAACCGTCCACTCCAGAGCGGCGCGAAGCTGGGACCCTACACGATCGTCGGTCGGATCGGCGTGGGCGGCATGGGCGAAGTCTACCGGGCCCACGATGCGAAGCTGACACGAGATGTCGCGATCAAGATCGTCCCACCGGGCTTCACGGACGATCCCGACCGGCTGGCACGCGTGCAGCGCGAAGCTCGAATCCTCGCATCGCTGAGTCACCCCAACATCGCCGGGATTCACGGTCTCGACGACTTCGGAGGCGCGCCCGCGCTGATAATGGAGCTCGTCGATGGCCCGACGCTCGCCGATCGACTGCGGCAAGGACCGGTGCCCTGGGAGGACGCGCTCGGCATTGCTGAACAGATGGCCGAGGCCCTCGAGTACGCGCACGAGCGCGGCATCATTCATCGCGACCTCAAACCCGCCAACGTGAAGGTCGCGAACAATGGCACGGTCAAGATTCTCGATTTCGGCCTGGCGAAGGCGCTGGAGACGGGCACGGCCGCGGACCAGGCCGACGCCTCGACGATCGGCGTGCCGGCCACCGAAGCCGGCGTCGTGCTCGGCACGCCGTCGTACATGTCCCCGGAGCAGGCCGCAGGCAAGGCCGTCGATCGCCGGGCCGACGTCTGGGCGTTTGGCTGTGTGCTCTACGAGATGTTATCGGGAGTGCGAGCGTTTCGCGGCGAGACAGTGACCGACACCCTGGCCGCAGTCATGCGGGGAGAGCCGGACTGGTCACGCCTTCCTGCGACCACGCCGCCCGACATTCAGGCGTTGCTGCGCCGTTGTCTGAAGAAGGACCCGCGGCAGCGCCTGCAGGCGATCGGCGATGCGCGCGTCGCGATCGAAGAGGTGCAGACGGGCACGACGCCAGCCGCTGCCCAGGTTTCAGGAAATCGCCGATCGCGACGGGTGTCGTTCGAGCTGATCGCCGCGGCACTCATCGCGGCTGGCGCCGGTCTCGCGGGATGGATGCTCGCACCCAGAGCCACGGTACGGCCACCTATTCGATCGTTCACGATCACGCTCGTGGCCGGCCAGCAGCTCGCGAGCCTGGACCGCGGCACGCTGGCTTTCTCTGCGGATGGCAATCAGCTCGCGTACGTGGCCACTACGGGAGCTGGTGTCGGAAAGCAGATTTTCGTCAGGGCGATGGACAGCGGAGCGACCCGACCGGTGCCGGGCACCGAAGGTGCCGCGATGCCGTTCTTCTCTCCGGACGGGCAATGGCTGGCGTTCTTCGCGGACGGCAAGCTGAAGAAAGTGCCGGTGCAAGGCGGCCCGGTCGCCACCTTGACCGTCGTCACCAGCGCATTTGGCGGCAGCTGGTCCGACCGCCACACGATCGTGTACGCGCCCTTGTATTCGGCGCTCTACCAGATTTCAGATAACCCGGGCGGCACGCCACAGGCGCTTACACCTCTCGCGGGCCAGGAGAGCGGCCACGGCTGGCCGAGCTTCCTGCCCGGCGGTCAGGCGCTGATCTTCGGCGCATCCGGCGTTCCGTCAGGCGAGATCGCGGTACAGGACTCGGCGGGACGCGCCCGTCACGCCATCGTAGCTGAAGCCGGGACGTTCCCGCCGAGCTACGTGGCTTCCGGACACATCACGTACCGACAAGGCACGAGTCTGATGGCCGTGCCGTTCGACCTGGCTCAGGGACAGATCACCGGCGATTCAGTCCAAGTGCTGCCCGACGTCCTGCAGTACACCGTATCAACCACGGGATCGCTCGCGTATGTCGCAGGCAAGCCCCAGATGAAAAAAGGACGCCTGGTGTGGGTCAGCCGGAACGGGACGGCACAGACCATCGACGATCGCGAGGATGGCTACTACCAGCCTCGTCTCGAGCCCGTCCGTGGCAGCCGCATCGCGATGGACTTGAACGGCCAGGTGTGGATGTACGACGTGGCCACGCGCAACTTCACGCCGTTCACGTTCGGCGATCGCAATCAGCACGCCGTCTGGACGCGCGACGGCCGGCAGCTCGTGTTCATGACGCTGAGAAACCACACGTGGCAGCTGTCGATCCAAGCGGCCGACGGAAGCGGCAAGCCGGAACTGCTGGGCAGCGATCCAGGGCTCCTCGACATGCCGTACTCATTTACCCCTGATGGCTGGCTCGCAGTGGTCAAGGGCAGCAGCACGGCCGAAAGCGAGTTGTGGGTTACTCCGGCGCACCGGGCAGCCAGCGGCGCAGGTGACGCGCGGCGTCTTTTTGCGATCCCGATCGCGGATGCGGATGCCGGCCCTACGTTCTCGCCGGATGGCCGCTGGATCGCCTACGCAGCCAGCGACGCCTCGGGCCATCGCCAGATCTACGTGCAGGCATATCCCGGCCCGGGCGACAAGCACCAGGTGTCCATCGATGGCGGGAACGAACCCGTGTGGAATCCCGACCTCGGCAAGCAGCCGCTCGAGCTTTTCTATCGCAACGGCGACGACATGATGGCCGTCGATCTGATGGCGCAGCCGAGCTTCGCCCAGGGCAAGCCGCGCCGGCTCTTTCAAGGGGCCGGAGGCTACCAGCCGGTGCAAACCAACTACGTCCGCGCCAACTACGACGTCTCTCCTGATGGACAGCGCTTCCTGATGCTCCAGGTCGTCGGACAGAACGACGCGCCGATTACGGACATCCACGTCGTGCTCAACTGGTCCGAGGAGCTCAAGCGCCTCGCGCCGGCGAAGAAGTAACGCCTCGGCCAGGGGCCGGATGGTCCACGCGGACGGCATCGTCGTGGATTCTATGCCGGCCGGGAAGCATGGTAGCCTACCCACACCGTTCGCGAATTCCAGGAGTGACATGCACAGGCAGCGCCTGATCGTGGTCGCCGCGGGTCTGGCGTTCATGCTCGCGGCCGAGTTGCACCTGACGGGCCGGCAGCTGCCGCTCTCCCCCACTCCGAAATCCGGTTCCATCGTGACGCCCGTCTTCGAGGGCTGGTACCCGAACCAGGACGGCACGTTCAGCATCTCGTTCGGCTATTTCAACCGCAATTCGGAAGAGACGCTCGAGATTCCGATCGGCCCCGACAACTTCATCGAGCCGGGCGATCGCAATCAGGGCCAGCCGACGCACTTCGAGCCGCGGCGCAACTGGGGCGTGTTCGCGGTCAAGGTGCCCGCCGATTTCGGCAAGAAAGAAGTGACCTGGACGCTCAAGGTCCGCGGCCAGACGTTCGCGATCCCCGGCAGCCTGCATCCCAACTGGCAGATCGACGCGCTCGAGGGCGAGGCCGGGTCCGGCAACACGCCGCCTGTGCTCAGGTTTGCGGCCGACGGACCCGAAGGCGCCGGCCCGTTTGGCCTCACTGCGGGTCCGGTCGCGGCCGCGGCCGGCCGTCCGGTCGTGCTCACCGTGTGGGCGAAAGACGACGGCAAGGCGGCGGGCAGCGTCGCCAGCGCGGGCCGCGGGTCGGTGCCCGTGACGTTGACGTGGTTCAAGCACCAGGGTCCCGGCACGGTCGCGTTCGGGCCGCCGACGGCGCGCGTGCCCGCGACCGGCGGATCGGCCACGACCAACGCGACGTTCAGCGAGCCCGGCGACTACCTCGTGCGCGTGCGCGCGAACGACGCGTCAGGCCTCGCCGGCGCCGGACACGCGCAGTGCTGTTGGACGAACGGATTCCTGAAAGTCACCGTCAGCCGTTAGGTGAGGATGACTGCCATGACAACGAGCCGAGGCAACCGCTGGTCGTGGGCCGTGGGCGCGGGCGTCGCAGGGATCGTGGCGATCGCCGGACTGCTCGATCGACCCGTCGACGCCAGGCAGAGCGCGGGCACTGTGACGTTTGCCAAGGACGTCGCGCCGATCCTGCAGCAGAAATGCCAGGTGTGCCATCAGCCCAACTCCATCGCCCCGATGTCCCTGCTCACGTACGACGACGCGAAGGCGTACGCGCGGCGGATCAAGACGAAAGTCACGCAGCGCCTGATGCCGCCGTGGTACATCGACAAGACGGTCGGCATCCAGCACTTCAAGAACGATCGCAGCCTGAGCGACGCCGAGATCGCGACGATTTCTCGCTGG
Source organism: Vicinamibacterales bacterium (assembly GCA_035519535.1). Classification (GTDB taxonomy): domain Bacteria; phylum Acidobacteriota; class Vicinamibacteria; order Vicinamibacterales; family SCN-69-37; genus DATEGZ01. The sequence goes on from DATIWF010000090.1 coordinate 52,022, forward strand.
GTGGACGACGGCGCGCCGATGGGCGATCCGAAGGATCTGCCGCCGCCGGTGACCTTCCCCGATCAGGGCGGCTGGCAGTTCGCGAAGGTCTACGGCGAGCCCGACCTCGTCCTGACGTCGCCGCCCTACACGCTCGCCGCGCACACGCAGGACAAATGGTTCCGGCCCGTGACCGACACGGGGCTGACCGAGCCGCGCTGGGTGCGCGCGATCGAGATCCGTCCCAAGCGCGTCTCGGACCGCCGCATCGTCCACCACGTCCTCACGATGCTCGAGCAGCACGAGGAGGGCGGGATCACGGGCCTCGCGTCGAGCATGCACGACATGCAGATGACGGCCGGCCTCTTCATGGAATGGGCCGTCGGCAAGACCGGCGAGATCTACAACGCGGACGCCGGCAAGCTGATGCTGCCGGGCTCGAAGATCCACTGGGAGATCCACATGTACGCCGTGGGCGAAGAGGTGGCGGACAGCCAGGTCCAGCTCGCCGTCTACTTCTACCCGAAGGGCACGGTGCCGGCGCACCGGACGATCCTCCGGATGTTCGACGTGAGCCGCGGCGAGGACCTCGACATCCCGCCGAACTCCACGGCGATGACGCAGAACTACTACGTCATGCCGGCGCCCGCGCGGATCGAGAACTTCCAGCCGCACATGCACATGCGCGGCAAGGCGATGTCGATGGAGGCAATCTATCCCGACGGCAAGCGCGAGCTGCTGAGCCTCGTCAGCAACTTCCAGTGGCGCTGGCACGTGAACTACATCTACGCCGACGACGCCGCGCCGCTCCTGCCGAAGGGCACCGTGCTGGCCTTTACCGCGTGGCACGACAACACCGCCGCCAATCCGAACAACCCCGATCCGCGCCAGTGGGTCGGCTGGGGCGACCGCACCGTGGACGAGATGGCCCACGCGTGGGTGGACGTGACGTATCTCGATCAGGCGGAGTTCGACAAGCTCGTCGCCGAGCGCAAGACGAAAACCCCGAAGGACAAGTAGCGCGCCGCTACTTCGGGATCCAGAGCTCCGCGCCTTTCGGCAGCGAAAACCCCACCGGCATGATGCCGACGATGGTCCTCGGCCGGCCGTCGATGGACACAGTGCGCCCGATGATCTGCGGCGATCCACCGAAGACCTTCTGCCACAGATCATGGTGGAGGATGACGACGGGGGTCCCGACCTGCGTGAACTCCTCGGGTACGAACAACCGGCCGAGCATCGGCTGCACCCGAGCCGCGGGGAAGAACTCGGCCGAGACCCCGGCGCCCGTGACCGATCGCGACTCGCCGAGCGCCGTGAGCTGCATGGTGGCCGTGTCGTACGAGCCAGCCGGCGGCGCCGGATAGTCGCGGGTGTCCGACTGACCGGGCCCGCAGGACGCGAGCGCGATGACCAGGACAAGTGTGAGCGTCGTCGGTCGCAGTGACATCGCCGGCATCATACCTCCATGAGATCGCGCGCGACGACGATCTCGCCGCCGAAGAGCGGCCGCGCGGCCCGGATCCACACCTCATCGGTGACCTGCGGATCGTCGGCCGGCACGAGGTGCGACAGGACCAGCGTCTTCACGCCGGCCTCGGCGGCGACGCGCGCCGCATCCTCGACGGCGGTGTGACCCGCGATCAAGTGCTGTTTCAGGGTCAGGGCGTTCGGGACGCGCGCGACCAGGCGATCGACGGCCGGCAGATAGATGGCCTCGTGCACGAGCACGTCGGCGCCGCGCGCCAGCGCCACGAGATTCGCCGATCGATTCGTGTCGCCCGAGATCACGATGCTGCGATCGGCCGCGTCGAAGCGGTACGCGAACGCCGTCTTGATCGACGGGTGATCGACCAGCGCGCACGTCACCTTCACCGCATCGTCCTGCAGCACGACACCTGGCTTCGTGAGCTCGTGAACGTGGATGAGCGACGCGAGCGGCACCCGGCCCTCGTCGGCGATGCGCGTCTCGATGTCGGTCGAGCTCATCTCGAGAAACAGCGTCGTGATCCGATCGATTGGCGGCGGCCCGTAGGTGTCCACGCGGCGCGCGAGACCCGCGGCCCACGCCAGGAGGAGCAGGTTGCCGTAGTCGGCGTTGTGGTCCGAGTGATGATGCGTCAGGAACACGTGCGCGAGCGCCGGAAACGCGGCGCCCGCGAGCGCGAGCTGCCTGGCGACGCCGTCCCCGCAGTCGACCACATAGAGCCGATCGTTGGCGATGACGACCTGCGAGGACGCCGCGCGGCTCGGCCGAGGTCTCGGCCCCCCGCCCGTGCCGAGCAGGACGAGGCGCGTGCCGGCTCTCGGCTGGTCCAGCGGCCGGCGGAATGTGCCCGCGGCCGCCATGGCGCCCAGGCTCGCGAGGAACGTGCGCCGATTGAGCTCAGCGCTCATACGGACCTCCTGCTCACGGCATCGGTTTCGTGCCGTCGGCGAGCTGCAGCCTCCTCGCCAGCACGAAGACGATCGCCAGGTTGATCGCCAGCGCCACGACCGGCACGGGCCGGGGCTGCCGGATGAACGAGAAGATCTCGAACGGCACGTAGAAGAGGCCGGTCACCGCGCCCAGCCACTCGGCCCACCGGCGCGCCCGCCAGAGGCCCCATGCCTCCGCAAACCGAAACACAGCGTACGCGACGGCCGCGGCCGCCAGCCACTTCAGTTGGCCCGGCGTCGCTTGTGTGAGCGCGCGGTAGAGAATCCTCGATTCGCGGCTGGCGGGATTGAGATGAAAGTGCCTCACGATCCGATCCGCGAGGCTCTGCAGATCGCGATGCACGAGCAGCAGCAACCCGGAACCTGCGGCCAGGACGACGATGCCCTTGGCGGCTTCGAAGATCGCGATCAGACGCAGGGTGGCGGCACCGCGCCAGGTCGCGCGCGCACGCTCGCTCGGAAGCGCCATGTGCGACAGGTCGCCTTCAGTCTACGGCCGGGAGCGGTGCGGTCGCTTGCCCACGGCGATCCCGCGTCGTCTGATCTCGGCCGCCATGGCGGGCGAGAGATCGCGGCAGCCGCAGTGCCGGGCGTGGGCGGCGTGCCATCGCACGCGCTGATCCAGCGTGGCGTTCTTCGGCATCCGATGCGCGCGGTGCCACGCGGCGTTCAGTGTGGAGGGCGCCGCCATCAGCGTGCCTTCGCGCGCCGGCGCGGCCGGGCTTTCGGCTTTGCGGCGCGTGTCGCCCTCCGTCGCGCGCGCCGCGGCGCCTTCGACGAGGCCGGCCGCGCATGCCGTGGTTGATATACGCCGACTTTTCCGCCGCCCGGCAGCGTGACTTCCGTGAGCAGGCCCCAGCCTTGATTCTGCACCGGACCGCAGGCGATGTTCTGCGCCTTCATCGCCGCGACGAACGCCTCGACGTCGTCGCACATGAGATAGAGCTCGTGCTCGTCGTTCTCGTCCGACGGATGAATCGCGACTTCCGCGGGCGGGAGGCCGAAGATGAGCCAGCCGTCGCCGACGTCCACGTGCGCCAGTCCGAGGATGTCGCGGAAGAACGCGCGGTCCGCGTCCGCGTCCGCGCTGTAGATGATGGTGTGTGCGCCGCTGATCATGAGGACTCCCCGGGGGGCGAGAGCGGAGTCTACGCTCTTTCAGCGACGCCATCAACGACGACGGCGTGTCGGATGACGGCTGGCGACGAATGACCGGCTCCGGAGAGGCAGCGACACGTCAGGAGTCCAGGAGGTCGGCAGGCGCCGCGTACGAGAGCGCGCCGTCAACGATGCGCGCAGCCGAGGTGAACGGATGCGCCTCGGTCTTGCCCGGACCGAGGATATGGACGACGTCGTGCCCCGCGGCCTTGAGGTAGTCGGCGATCAGGCCGCGATGACACTGCCACCACACGGCCTCGGCGCACATGAACGCCGTCCGCCGTCGCCGCGCCAGATCGAGAAGGCGCACCACCCCAGCGCGAAACTGGTCCGTCATCATGTAGTCGGCGTAGCCGCGGAACGCCTCGTGGCGCCACGCGGTGTTCGGGGAGTCTGGCCGTGGCCGGCGGCGCCCGCCGAGCTCAGGAACATGCTCATACGCGATGCCGGCGCGCGACAGCGACTCATCGAGCGCACGCTGACCGAACTGCGGGTACCGACGCGATCCCGGAAACTGGCGCACGTCGGCGAGCGATTCAATGCCGTACTCCGTCAGCAGCGCGATGAAGTCCTCGATGGTCCGCGTCGAGTGGCCGATGGTCCAGAGGTGGATCACGCGGACACTCCGGCCGCCGCGTAGGCTGCGAGAGCCCGATCGCTGAAGCAGGCGAAGATCACGCGTGCAATCGATCCGGGTTGCGCCATCTCCTCTCGCACCGTGCGCTCCGCGATCTTCGTGGCGGCCTCGAGCGGATATCCGTAGATGCCGGTGCTGATGGCGGGAAAGGCAATGCTCGAGAGGCCCGCACCTCGCGCCAGATCGAGCGACGCGCGGTACGCCGATGCGAGAAGCGCCGCTTCGCCGGCGTGGCCACCCTCCCAGACGGGCCCGACGGCGTGGATGACGAACCGCGCCGGCAGTCTGAAGCCCGGCGTCATACGCGCCTGGCCGGTCGGACAGTGGCCGAGCCGCGCGCACGCGGCCCCGAGCTCCGGACCGGCGGCGCGATGAATCGCTCCGCAGACGCCGCCGCCAGGTGCGAGCTCGGTGTTCGCCGCGTTGACGATCGCGTCCACGGCGAGGGTCGTGATGTCAACAAGCCGCGCCTCGAGCACCGGCCTCATCATGGACATCACAACTGCCGGATGATCGCGAGCCTGGCGCCCGCGCCAACAAGAAACGCGCCGCCCACGCGCCGCAGGCGGCCCACGAACCTCGGCTGGCGAACGAGGCCGCGCGCCGCGTGACAGGCCGCGACGTAGCTGCAGAGCACCACGAGCTCGACGACGACCGAAATCACACCGAGGATCACGATCTGGCGCACGACCGGCAGCGCCGGGTCGATGAACTGCGGAAGAATCGCGGTGAAGAAGACGAGCGCCTTCGGGTTGGCGAACTGCGTCAGCGCGCCGATGACGAACGCGCCATGGTGCTGATCAACGCGGGCTTCGCCGGGTCGGACGGCCTCGACGCCCGCGAAGATCATGCGCGCGCCCATCCAGATCAGGTACACAGCGCCCGCCCACTTGATGACCGAAAAGGCCGTCCACGAGCCGGCCAGCAGCGCGCCGATGCCGGTGGCGGACAGCGCAAAGTAGACCGCGTTCGCGGCCAGGATACCGAGGCTCGCGGCAAGGCCGGCCCGGGCGCCGCGCGACAGCGCCTGCGAAATGACACAGAGCACGGCTGGCCCGGGCGTGACGCAGAGCGCGATTTCCGTGGCCGTGAAGGCGAACAGGGTGTGAAGCGGCACGGCGCTACTTCTGAAACAGGAGCGGCACGAAATCGCGCAGATTCCGGCGCCACACGTGCCACGTGTGGCCGCCGGGCACGGTCGTGTTGGCGTGCTTCACGCCATGGTTGCCGAGCACCTCCGCGAGCGCCTTGTTCGCGGCGACGATGCGGCTTTCGTCCGTGCCGCAGGCGAGCCAGACCAGAGCGAGCGCGTTGTTCGCGACCGCCTCGTCGAGGACCGGACCGTACTGCGCGTCAATCGTCCCGGGCGTCGCATCACCGCCGCCGGTCGCGATCGCGCCGCTGAATGATGCGATCACATGAAACAGATCCAGCCGGCCGAGGCCAATCGCGAGCGACTGCCCGCCGCCCATCGAGAAGCCGGCGATCGCCCGCTGGTCGGCCTGCGAGGACACGCGGTACGTCCGCTGCACGAGCGGCATGACGTCGTCGAGGAGGTCGCGCGCGAACGCGTTGTTGTCGCGCGCCGTGAACGTGGCGGGCCGCCCGACCTGCGGGCTCGGCTCGGGATGGCCGAACGGCATGACGACGACCATCGGCTTCGCCTTGCCGTCGGCGATCAGGTTGTCGAGGATCACGTTGGCCGCGCCGATCGAGATCCACACGTCCTCCGCCCCGCCGCTGCCGTGCAGGAGGTACAGCGTCGGGTATGTCGTGTTCGCTCGCTCGTAGCCCGGCGGCGTGTAGACGTACACGCTGCGCAGCATGTTCAGCGTCTTCGAGTCGTACCACTGCACATGGACGGTGCCGTGGGGGACATCGCGCGGGTGCCAGGCCTCCGGCGCGCGGCCGACGACCTCGATGAGACCGGCGTTGATCGACGCGCCGTCCACGACGAACGCGTACGTGTAGATGTCGGCGGCGAGCGGCCCGAGCGGCCCCGACCAGACGCCGCGCGCATCCTTCGTCAGCGGCACGGCCGAGGCGGGGGTCATCGTGTCCACGTAGACCGACACACGCGCCGCCTGCGGCGCCTGCAACCTGAAGATCACCGTCCCGTCCGCGTGGACCTCCGGATCGAGCGGGCGCAGGACGGCGGTGGGCGCTGGCGGCGCCGTCTGCG
>DATIWF010000091.1:0-4969 GCA_035519535.1 Vicinamibacterales bacterium
GCGCGTGCCCGTTCCTGCAGCACCTTGCCGAGGTTGACGTGCGCCATCCAGCACTCCGGATTGCGCGCGAGGGTCGTGCGATAGAGCGTCTCCGCGTCGGCGTACTGCCGGCATTGATTCCAGGTCAGGACGCCGAGCGGCAGCGCCAGCGCGAGCGCGCCGGCGAGCGCCGCGGGCGGCGGGCTGGCGGCAGCAAGCGCGGGCCGCCAGCGGCCCGCGAGCGTTGCCACGCCTCCGGCGGCGAGCGCGATGGGCCCGAGACATGCGAGGTACTGGAAGTGATCCGCGACGAACGAATACACGAAGGGATAGACGTTCACGAACCCGAGCGCGGGGAAGAGCGTGCCTCCGAAGAACAGCATCGCCGCGAGCGGCGCGCGCGACCGCGTGCGATACCACCACAGCGCGGCCAGCAGCGCCAGCGCCGCCGCCGGGTACAGGAACTGCCACCAGACCGCCGCGCTCACGTGCCAGCGCGGGTAGATGAAGATCAGATCCGCGGGCCACGCGAGCTTCGCCAGATAGAACCAGAACGCACGGCCGGCAATCAGACATCGGTCGACGAGCGTCAGCTGAAACGCGGCGCCCACGGCGCCGATCTGCGTGCGCTCGACCCAGGCGGTGAGCAGGCCGCTCGCGAGGCCGATGGCAAAGAACGGCACCAGCGGCCACACGTCCTCGCGCCATCGCAGCGTGCCGCGCCGCCACCAGAACACGACGAGCAAGGCGGCGGGCAGCGTCGCGGTGACGGTCTTCGACAGCAGCGCCAGCACGAACAGCACGGCCGCCAGCGCATACGCCCGCCGCGATCGTACGGCGTCGAACCGCAGATAGGCGAGACACGCACCGAGATAGAGCGCGCCGGAGAGCGTGTTCTTGAGTTCGGTCATCCACGCGACCGACTCGACCTGCACCGGATGCAGCGCGAACACGACGGCGGCGAGCCACGCGCCCGGCACCGCCAGCCGCCGCAGGATCACCAGGACGAGGCCCGCCGAGCACGCATGCAGCGCGATGTTCACAAGGTGGTAGCCGAGCGGGTCGTCGCCCCAGAGCCGATGAAAGACCCAGAACGCCGAATGGGCGACCGGGTAGTACTGCTGCGTGGCGCCCACCTCGAACCAGATGCGCCACAAGCCCTGAACGGATCGCAGATCCAGCCGTGTGATGTGCGCGTCGTCGTCCCAAATCATGCCGCCGTGCCACGCCGGGGCGTACGCAACGAGCGTTGCGGCGAGCAACAACGCGAACAGGAGCCATGGCGGGCGGGCGGACGGAGGCGCGGCCGCGGGGACGGAACGCGGCCGCCGGGACTTGCGGGCACTCATCGCCGCCGGCCTACCACCACGGTCGATCGACCCAATAGACGAAGATCGAATGGCCGATGCTGGCCACAGGGGTCATGTGCAGGAAAGGACGGTAAAACGCCTTCGCTGTGGCGTCCAGGTAGACGCCGCGCAGCACGGTCGCGCTGATCGCAACGTAGCCGGGAAGCTGCACGTTCGGACCGGGCTCGAAATACTCCGACCCGGGCAGCAGCGTGGCGTCGATCTTGTAGTACGGCGGATACGCAGTGCCGAAGTACGCCAGGTTGATGTGCGCGACGTGATTGGCGTCCATCCACTGCTTCAGCGGCTTCAGGTCCTGGCCCCAGTCGAGGTTCGAATCCACGAGGTACTCGGAGCCGTGGTCCGGGCCGCCGACCAGCACGTTGAAGAACGCCAGGTTATCGGGATAGGTGCGGCCAAATTCGATCGCCGCAAGCGCGACGAGCGCCGCGAGCACGACCGCGCCCGTTCGACGCCGCATGCCGAGCAGCGCGCTCGCGGCCGCGGCCGCGAGCATCAGCGCGAAGGGATAGATCGGCAGGATGTGCCGGAGGCCGATGTTCAGCTTCGACGCCATCGCGAACGCGAGGTACACGGCGATGGGCACGACGACGAACACCACGGTGTCGATCCCGAATCGCCGCCAGCGTGCGACGGCCACGCCGAGCCCGCCGGCCATCAGCGCCATCAGCGCCACCGGCGTCTTGATGGCGAACGCGACTGGAAAGTAGTACCACCAGCCCACGTTGCTGATCTCGCCGGCCAGGAACGCGCTGCGCGCCTCGACCTTGGCTTGGCCGAACAGGAACCCCTGACTGAAGGCGTTGGGAAACAGATGATGGCGGTCGATCCACGTCACGATGTGCGCGAGGCCGGGGACTTTCGCCTGAACCAGCGGGTCCGATTGAAAGTCGTACAGCCACGTGGGCGACGCGCCGGGCGCGTAGCGGAATCCGTAGGACGCCCAGATCCCCACCCAGGCGGCCGCGGCCAGCATCACCAGCAGCCCGGCGGCTTTGAGCGGCGTCAGGCCTGTTCGTGTGACCGCCGCAAACACGGTCAGCAGGACGACGATGGGAATGAGCACGACGGCGGAATACTTCGAGACGACAGCGAGGACGAACGCGGCGACGAGCGCGGCGATGTTGCCCCAACGCGGCGATCGGGCGGTGCGCCACAGGAAGTACACGGTGGCGAACATGAAGCAGCTGAAGCCGAGATCGGTCGTCACGAGCGTCGAATGGGCCGCGATATTGGGCTCAACCGTGTAGCCCATCAGGGCGACGGCCGCGGGCCAGAAGCCCAGCCACTCTCTCGCCCAGAGGAACAGCAGCACGCCCTGGCCGGCGCCAAGCAGAACGATCATGAACCGAGCGGCGTAGAGCAGCTTTTCGGCGTCATTGTCGCCGTACAGAAACCGCTCGCAGACTCCGAACAGCGTACGGGCCCAGGCCGTGGGCGCGGTGCGGTCGATGATGGCGAGGTCAAGCGGGTCGGTGCCGAGCGCGAGGAGCGGGAGCGCCGCCCACATGCGTAGAAACGGCGGGTGTTCGGGATCGACGCGATAGTCGTGCTGCGCGAGCGAGACGTACCCGTCGGTCACGTGAATCGGCTCGTCCCAGACCGCGGACTTCTGCGTGTAGCTGGCGAGCGCGAGCCCCACGAACACGAGCACGAACACCGTCAGCGCAATGGCCGCCGCGCGTCGTCCCGGCGGGGCCGCATCAGGCGGCGGCGCCGGCCGCTCGCGCGTTTTGTTCGTGGAACGCTTCGCCACCTGGGACAGCCTAACAGAAGGACGCGGGCCAAAAAAAACGGACCCGGGCGCGAGCCCGGGTCCGTGTGTGTGCCGTCGGCGGTGACCCGCCGCCGCGAATCGCGCTTAGAACACGAGCTGCGCGCCGATGCGGAAGACGCGCGGCGGCACGATGGCCGTCGGTGCGTTGTAGTTCGCGCTCGACAAGCTGTTGCTCGAGAACGACGTGATCGTGTTGATGTTGAAGATGTTGAACGCGTCGAACATCACCTTCACGCGGTTCTTCCCGCCCCGGAACGTGAACACCTTCTGCGCGCCCAGGTCGAGCAGTTTCGTCGGCTGGAACCTCGTCGACCCGGTCGGCTGGAACGTCAGCTGCGGGTTGTTGCCGAACGAGATGGTCGTGTTTGCGCCGGTCGTCGCGCTGACGCCGCCGTAGGCCGTCGCCGGCCCGTTGACGGTGACCGTGCGGTTCGCGCCATCGATGACGTTGAGGTTCCCCGAGAAGTTCACCCCATACGGCAGCGCATACGTGCCGCTCACCTTGATGAGGTACCGCGCGATCGAGCTGTACCCGTCAGTGAACTGCACGCCGGTCGGGTTCGTGTACGAGCCGAGCACGTTGTAGCCCGGGTTCGTCTGGAGCGTGGCCGACGCGTTCATCTGCCACCGGTTGCTGAACCGCTTGTTCAACGTCGGGATCACCGCCTGGTACGTGTTGTAGGACAGGTTCGTGATCGTCACGCTGCGCGTGCTCGTTGGCGGCCGGATGCAGCCCTGGCAGATCTGGTAGTACGGCGCGACGATGCCCGTGACCGGATCCGTGTAGTACTGCGGCCCGACGTAGATCTGCGACAGCGGGAACTGCGACGACCCCGGCTGATACCCGGCCAGGTAGGACGCCGTGCCCTGGTCGTACTTGCGGTACACGTAGTCGACGCCAATCGCGAGGTTCGGGATCAGCTCATGCTGCACGCCCGTGATGAACTCGCGCGTCCGCGCCAGTTTCGCGTCCTTGCTCACGGCGTTGCCGCCCGGCGTGATGATGCCGGTGGCCGGATCGAACCCGGTCGCGTTGGTCGTTGGCGTGCCGATGAGCTCATTGGCTTGAATGAACTGATCGACGTTCGTGTCCTGCCAGCACGGGGCGCCCGCGGTGGTGCTGCAGAGGCCGCTGCCCTGGTTCGGTCCCCACGTCAGCGCGGGCTGGATGAACAGGCCGCCCAACGAATTCGCGAGCGTGATCTTCGTCTGGTAGTAGAGCGAATAGCTCGCGTGGATGGACGTCTTGCCGTTGCCCATCAGGTCGTAGGTCGCCGACACGCGCGGCGCCCACACGCTGAACGACGGCAGCTGTTCCTTGATCGGCTGCCCGTCCGATCCGAGGATCGGCAACCCGGTGTTCGGGTCGAGCACCGTCGACTGATCCGTCGCCGCTTCGCACTGGCTCGGCAAGAGGTCCGGCCGGATCGGGTTGTTCGCCACGCACCCGCCCAGATACTTCGACGTCTGCCAGTCGTACCGCACGCCGCCCTGCAGGCGCAGCCGGCCGCGGCTGTAGCCGTCCTGGATGTAGCCGTTGTACGTCCACCAGTCGTTGTTCAGCAGCTGGTCGCGGTAGAGCACCGCGGTCCGCGCGACATAGCCCGGGGCCGCCTGGCCCGCCGGCCCGTACGCGCCGCCGCAGTTGGCCGAGCTGTTGCCGACGCACTGGATCGTCGCCCGCGCGCCGCCGCTGTAGTGCGAGAACGTCGAGATCGGATTGCGCCGCCAGCCCACGCCGAACTTCAGGCTGTGGTCGCCGCCGAGCTTGTTCGACACGAAATACGTGCCGTCCGTCTTCGCTTCCCACGACTTGCGCACCGTCTGATACGTCGCCGTCAGC
>DATIWF010000092.1:0-7059 GCA_035519535.1 Vicinamibacterales bacterium
CTTGCCGCCCGTGTACACGCGGATGCCTGGGAGGATCTCGCGGTCGTCGCCATCCACGAGCTCGACCCGTCCGGCGGCGTTGAGCGCGGCAAGCATCTTCGCGTCCTCGACATCCACGCCGCCGCGATGCAGCACCTCGCCGCCGGCGCCGACGTAGTACTCATATTCCTCCTTCTGGATCCAGACCGTCGCGCGCGGAAACAGATCGACGCCGTCCGCGTGATCCCAGTGGGAGTGGGACACGATGATGTCGGTCACGGCGTCAGGGGCCACGCCAAGCCCGTCGGCCAGCGCATCGCTCGGCCGGACGAACTGGTTCGGGTGCCATTGCCGGAGGAACTTGTCGCGATAGAAGCCGGCGTCCACGAGGACGACGCGCCCGCCCGGCGGATCGCGCAGGACCCAGAACGTGAACGCGAGATCGATCGACCGCCCGCGCTCCGCACCGGCGACGAGGCTCGACACCGGATAGGACACGTCGGCGAACCGGATGGCGTGAACGTCGTAGGTCGCCGCCCTGGTCCGCCCCTGGCCGACGAGCCCCACGCCCGCCATCACGATGACGGCAAGCGCAAGCCGCTGGACCGACGCGTGGAAGGACATGGCGCCGGGCCCAATCCTAACGCGGCGCGCGATCCTCGGCGAAGCTCCAGAAACCTCGCGTGAACCGCGAGGCCAGCCCCGGGAAGCCGCCGGGAATCCCCAGGGCACCCTCCGGCATCCTGTGCCGTTCCCCACCTTCTGGAACGCGATCGACCGCCCGGCTGAACCCGCGGGCAAGCGCCACCTTCTCGCGCCGCCTCGGCGACGCGAGGTAGTGCGTTTGGAAGTCGTCGAGCATCTTGCCGGCGAGCTCGCCGCGAACGTAGGCGTCGACGAGGTCGTGTTCCGCCGCGCGAAGGCGGCTCGCAAACTCCTCGTCGCTGATGCTCAGCTCGTCGAGGCGTGCGGCCTCGGCGTCCGCGAGGCGTCCGAGCAGATAGTCCTGGAGCTGCGCGTCGTGCGATTGGGGGTCGGTCGGCACGGCCATGACTGGGTCCTCACGGCGGAACGGTCCACGGGGATAGGACCGTACGTCCCGAAACCTGTCCGAGGCCTACCGTTCCCCCCGGCAAGCCGTGACGCACGCCTCGAGGGCCGCCCGGATGCGGCTGGCCCGGATCGCCAGCGCGTTCATCGTGATGCCCAGCTGCCGGGCGAGGGCCTGCCGCCGCTCGATCTTCTGCCGGCCGCTGTCGCGATAGTACTCAATCACGAGCTCTCGCTGGTCCGGCCTCAGCTCCTGCAGGCAGCGGTCGAGGCACTGGAACCGCTCCTCTCGAAGGGCGGTGGACTCGACCGCCGCCAGACTCGTGGGATCGCCAAGCGCAGCGAGATCCCGCTCGCCGCCGCGGCCCGTGACGCGCTCGCGGCGGATGTCCTCGAGCAGTACGAATCGCGCGACGACGTAGCAGTAACGCGCGGGCGGGGTTGTCGCGATGACGCCGTCGGTTTCGAGCGTCCGCGCCACGCGGTTGAGCGTCTCGTCCGCCAGCTCATCCACGGCGAGCCGGTTCCGGCGATCGAAGTACGCGACCAGCCGCCGGCGCATCTCGAGATAGGTTTCGCCCTCCGAATCGTTCCCGTCGTCCAGCCACGCGAGCAGGCGCGTGAATGCGGTCGGGCTGAGCGCCCGTTCTTCCTGCAGTTGTTGTCCTGGAGCCACCTGACCAAGCCACTTCCCGGGGGACGTGCAGTGATTTTACAGCGCTGTCGCGCGGCGGCCGCGATTTCTCGCGTGAAAGATTTTCATCACTTTCCGCCTACGACGATGTGCGCGCGGTTCGTTCGATGCAATCGCAGCGGTCTGCCCACTCCGGGGCGAGCGGGCCGCGCGCGCACTGCCCGCGCTCGCGGCGGCTCGACTGAACCTGGTACGCTCATCGCGCGTCGAAAGACCCAGCGCGATGTCACCACTCGCCGCCGTCCCCTTGCTCGTCGTCCTCATGCCCACGGGCGAGACGCGCGACGGCCTGCCCGTCTACCGCCGGCATCCGGACGAGGCGGCGTACGTCACCGTGCTGTCGAGGGGCTTTTCGGGACGCCTGCTGCAGTTGTATCGCTGGGAGCAGCAGCTGCTGGCGCGGCGGGATGGCACGACAATCGAGCCCGCGTACCTCCTGCTCTCCACGACGCAAGGCGGATTTCCGCGCTTCGGTTTCTGGCTCGACGGCCAGCGCAAAGCGAACGTCGGCTATGTGGACCTCCACCAGCGCCAGGCGCTCTCCGGACAGTTTGGCGCGATGGACCAGATCTTCCCGCACGAGCTGACGCACGTGATCGTGCGCCAGCTGGCCAAGCCGCCGCCCCCCGGCGCCGGGGGCGCCAATCAGGTGCATGCCATCGGCGTGCGCACGGATCGCATCACGGCCTTCGACGAGGGCTTTGCCGAGCACGTGCAGGTGCTGGCCGTCGACGATCCCGACGCGATGCCGGCGACACACGCGCTCGGGGGCGATGAGGCGCAGGCGTCCTTCACCGCGGACAGACTCGCCCGCTACGAACGTGCACTCGACGCGCGCTGGTCGCTTGCGCCGCCGGCGCGCCTCGCCTTCATGCTGTGGTTCAGCCCGGCCGAGCAGGTGTTGCGATATCACGCCGTGAAAGCGAACGCGTTCGCGCACGACGCGGAGCTTCCGGCGGATCTGCTCGATCGGGCCGATCGGTATCCGGCCTACCTGCTCGAGAACATCCTGCCGGGTTCGGCCGCCGCGGCGTTCAAACCCAACGCCCGTCTTCTCACGACCGAGGGCGCGATCGCCGCGCTCTTTTCGCGCTGGGTCATGGATCCGGTCATGCAGCAGCCCGCGGACGCGGCCTTCTACGACCGCTTCGGTCTCTCCGCCGATGAGGCCTCGCCGATCGAGCACGCGTACCTCAAGCTCTTCGCGGTTCTTGCCGACAAGCAGCCTCACGACGCCGCCTCGCTCATCCGGGCTTATGTCGAGATGTTCCCGGCCGAAGCCGGCGCCGCCGCCAGTCTCTTGCAACGCCTCGGCTTCGCGTGGCCGCTGCCCGACGCTGCGGAGATCTGGCTCGCGAACGATCGGTTCGCCACCGGGACCACGCTGTTCGACCAGTATCGGGCGGTGCCGCGAATCCACACGTTCGACCTGAACGCGGCCTCGCTCGTTGACCTCCTGACAGTCGACGGAATGTCACCGGCGCTCGCGCGCGCGATTCAGCGGCGTGCGCCGTACTCGTCGCTCGACGACGTCGCTCGGGTGCCCGGGATGTCGACGGATCTTCTGGCGCGATTTCAATCGATGGCCGCGGCGATGACCGCGGTCCGCGAGGCGAACGCGCGCGAGGACGCGGAGTCGATCGATCTCATGAGGCTCTTCAGGCCGGTGATTTGGCGGGCTGTCCTGTACATCGCGGGCGGCGCGATCGCCGCCGGCTGGCTCTACGGCCGCGTCAGGCGCGTGCGTGTGCCGCGGCTCGCCGCCAACGGTGTCGCCGCCTCGGCGGTGGGTCTTCTGATGGCGTGGACGCTGGGCGCGGCACTGCGGGTCGGCGGTCACGGAGTCGAGCCGTCCGTGCTCGCCTTGACCCCGCTCGCCGCGTTCGGACTGCCGGGCGTGCTCTGGCAGCTTCTCCGGCACCGCTCGCTTCGCGACGCGGCTCGAGTCGCGGCAGCGTGGACTGCGGCTTGCCTGCCCGGCATCCTGATCACGCTGCCGCTTCTCTAGCCGACCCCGTCAGGCCGTCTTCACGTGCTTGTGAATGTACGCCGGCCGGTGCGTTTCGAACTTCTTCTCGCAGGGCTCGCTGCAGAAGTAGTACTCCACGCCCAGATGCGTGGTCTTCGACGGTGCTTCAGCCTTCTTGAGAGGTTTATCGCAGACGGCGCATTTCGTCATAACCGCCTCCGGCAGTCTTGTACCTGCAACCGCCGTGCCTCGCGCCAAGAGGTCGCGGACCACCGGTTCCGCACGGTTTTCAAGCGGGCGCCAGCCGGACGGCCGGGAATTCTCGAGCGCGGATGAAAAGTCCGCCGCGATCCTCGCCTCGCGGCCGACGCCGGCGCGATCGGGCGATAAACCGCGTCAACGAGCGGTCGGCTTGAAGCCGACGCTGCGCCAGAGGGCGCTCGCGTCGTACATGCGACCGTCGGCAACCACGCGCGACACCTGGCGCAGCGCCTTGATATCTTCGAGCGGGTTGCCCGCGACCAGAATCAGATCGGCGCGCTTGCCCGCCTCGACGGTGCCTGAGTCGCGATCGAGCCCCATCGCCCGTGCCGGGACGATGGTGGCCGTCTGGATGGCCTCGAGCGGGGTCATGCCGGCCTCCACGTAGAGCTCGAGCTCGCGATGGAGGCCGTAGGCCACGAGGCCGGTATCGGATCCGGGGACAATCGGCACGCCGGCGCGATAGAGCGCGATGATGACAGCTTCCGTCTGCGCCATCCGCGCGTGCATCTGCTCGGCCGTGGCGTTGCTCTCCATGCCGCGGAACTTCGCGTCGAGAATCGCCGGCGCGCCGAGGATGCCCGGCTCGAACGACTCGAGCGGCACCTCCTTCGAGTGGCTTCCCATCTCGCCCCAGCTTGCCGTCGGATCGACGACCGTGTGGTGGTCCAGCAGGAACTGGATGGCCTGCTTCGCCGCGTCCGACTGGAGATCAGGTGCGCCCGTGGTTCCCGGCGCCCGCAGCATGCTCGTGACGTAGTTGAGATGGTTGATCTGATCCATGCCGGCCTCGATTCCGGCCTTCGTCGTGAGCGCCATCGGCACGTGTCCGGTGACCGTCATGCCAAGTCGATGCGCTTCGTCGGCGATGGCCTTGACGACGTCCGGCGTCAGGTACGTGTAGAGCTTGATCTGCTCGAAGCCGGCGGCGTGATAGCGCGCGACCGCGGCGCGGCCTTCGTCGGGCGTTTCGGCCGTGACGTGGCCGAACGCGCGCGCGCCCCCGGCGTCGATGAGGCCGGCGAGCAGCATGCGTGGGCCGACGGCGTGCTCGTTCCTGATGGCGTCGCGCACGGCCACGAGAAAGTCGAACTCGCCGCCGCAGTCGCGCGCGGTCGTGATGCCTGCCGCCAGATGCGCCGGCCCGAACTCCACGCCGGACGCGTGCGTGTGCATCTCCCACAATCCAGGCAGCAGCGTCTGATGCGGCGCCTCGATCGTCGTCATGCCGGCCGGAATGGGCGTGCGGGCGCGCGGCCCGGCCGCGGCGATCCGGTTGTTGCGGACGATCACGACGGCGTCGGGGACGGGCGGCTTGCCCGTGGCATCGATGAGCGTCGCGCCGGCGATGGCGTACGTGCCCGAGTGCTGCGGCGGCACCTCGCGACCGATGTCTGCAAGATCGCGCAGTTCCTGCGCGACGCCCGCACGGTAGAGCCCGGCGAGCTGCGGCTCGAATTCCGTGCGGACCGCTTCGAGCGGCAGGCCGCCGGCGAACGTCATCGCGGCCGCCAGGTCCCAGTCGGCCGTCATCCAGAGGATCTCGCGGCCGAACATCAGGTGGTTGACGGTGTAGCGATCGAGCGTCACCGTGCGGCCGCCGACCGTGATCGCGTCGCGGCCCACGCGCACGATCTCGAGCGGCTCGGCCCCGGCGTTGAGGCTCACGAGCGGCAGCTGCTTCGGCTCACCGCGCGCGTGCCACGCGCGCATCATCATCATCTGCAGGGCGAACGGCGTCTGCCCGATCACGAACGCCGACGCGGCTGGCGTCGGCGT
Source organism: Vicinamibacterales bacterium (assembly GCA_035519535.1). Lineage (GTDB taxonomy): Bacteria > Acidobacteriota > Vicinamibacteria > Vicinamibacterales > SCN-69-37 > DATEGZ01. The sequence continues at coordinate 5,733 of DATIWF010000092.1, forward strand.
CGTTCGCGTCACGCCTTTGATGTCGATGACGGTCATCGCGCCGCTGGCCGTCACGGTCGCCGGCTGCGAGCCCTTGACGTCGAGATGGATCGGACGGTCGTCCGGCGTGACGGTCAGCGTCGCACTGATGTTCGTCTGCCGGCCGCGATCGCTGTAGCCGAACGTGGTCGAGAGCGTCCGCGTGCCGTCGGCGCTGGTCGCGATGTCGTACTGCTCCTCGCCGATCGCGTGAAGGATCATGTGAATCGTGAACGCGCCGTGGACCGTGGCGACAGCCGGTGCCTGCCGACGGCCGGCGAGCGGGGTTGCGGAGACGATGAGCGCGGCGAGGCAACCAAGAACCGGGCGGTGGCGCATGGCCGATACGGTAGCATTTCGTCGCGAGAGCCTTCGGCAGTTTCTGCCCTGAGCCGAGGGTCGCTACCAACGGCTGCCATGGATCGATGACAATGTCGCCGTGGCGCCGATCCTGCGATCCGTCCTGTTCGTCCCCGGCACCCGCGCCGATCGGTTCGGGAAAGCGCTGGCCGCCGGCGCGGACGCCGTCGTCTTCGACCTCGAGGACGGCGTCGAAGCGGCGCGGAAGGACGGCGCCCGGCGGATCGTTGCGGAATGGCTCGGCGCGAACCCGCCGGCCGGACCGACGGCGCGCTTCGTTCGAGTGAACGGTGTCCGATCCGCGTGGATCGACGCCGACCTTGCCTGGCTTCCGCGTATCGCCGACGTCGCCGATGCGGTCGTGCTGCCCAAGACGGAGTCGGCGCGCGACGTCGAGCGCGTCGCGGCGGCATGGCCGTCACGCCGCGTGATTCCGCTGCTCGAGACGTCCCGTGGGATTCTCGCGGCGGCGGCGATTGCTGGCGCCCACGCCGAGGTGCCGGCGCTGCTGTTTGGCGCCGAGGACCTCACCGCGGAACTTGGCATTCCACGCACGCTCGCCGGCGAGGAGATTCTGCTGGCGCGGTCGCAGGTCGTGCTGGCGGCGGCGACGATCGGCGCGGACGCCGTGGATGCGGTGTTCGTCGACCTCAAGGCCGCGGACCGGTTGCGCGCGGACGCCGCGCGCGCCCGCGCGCTCGGCTTCCGCGGCAAGATGGCGATTCATCCCGACCAGGTCGCGGTCATCAACGAGGTGTTCACGCCGTCCGCGGAGGAAGTCGCCGCCGCGAGGCGGATCGTCGACGCCGACGCGTCGGCCCGCGCCCGGGGCGACGGCGCGTTTCGGCTCGACGATCGGATGGTCGACGCCCCGATCGTCGCCCGCGCCCGGCGTGTGTTGGAGGGGACGGGGCTTTTTTCCACAGATTCGGCCAAAAGGGGACGGAGG
>DATIWF010000093.1:0-3938 GCA_035519535.1 Vicinamibacterales bacterium
ACCATGCAGAAGAAAGTCGTCCCGATGCTGCACGTACCGGATGTGCGTCGGACCCTCGACTGGTACCGCGACATTGGCTTCGATGCCACGGTGAGCTACGACGACCATCGCGGTGGGTTGAGTTTCGCGATCGTGTCTTTCGGTGCGGGGGAGGTGATGTTCAGCTCGGGCGGGAGGCTCAGCGCTCATCACCGTCGCGATGTCGATCTCTACGTGTATACCTCCGGCGTCGACGACCTCTACGGTCGAATCAAAGATCGCGTCGAGATCGTCGCGGGTCCGCACAACATGTTCTACGGCATGCGTGAGGTCATCGTCCGCGACCTCAATGGTTTCTGGATCACGTTCGGTCAGGAGATTCCAGCCGAGGTGTTGACGCCCTGGCCGGCCGCCGCCGCCGAGCGCCTTCAGCCTTACGCGGGCCGGTACACGAGCGCCGCCGGGTCCGTCGTGCTGATCACGATTCACGAGGGCCGGCTGCTGGCGTTTCCAGATGACGCGTCTGGCGTGTTCCTGAAACCGACCGGCGAACGGACGTTCACACCGATGATGCCGGAACAGGCCGCCGTCGTGTTCGAAGGCGGCGCCGGTCCGATGACGGCGCTGACGTTCGCGCAAGGCGGGAAGACGATGCGTTTCGTTCGCGTGCCCTGACGCGGAGGGGAGAAACGAGCACAATGACCCCCACGGATTCCCGCGTGACGATCCACATGGCGGCGAGCCTCGACGGCTTCATCGCGCGAAAGGACGGGAGCGTCGACTGGCTCGAGACCTCGGACGAATTCGCGGGCGGCGCCACCATGGACGCGGGATCCGTCGCGGCGTTTCTCAAGACGATTGACTGCTACGTCATGGGATCGCGGACGTACGAGACCGCATTGGGCTTCGAGGCCAAGGGGTTGGGGTGGTCGTACGGCGATACCCCCACCTTCGTCCTCACCCGTCGCGACCTGCCGCGGACCCGGGACACCGTCGAGTTCCACGCCGGCGATCTTGCCGAGTTCGTGAATGGGCGCTTGCGGCCCAGATTCCGCACCATCTGGTTCGTTGGAGGCGGTGCCGTCTCCGGCGAATGCCTTCGTCTCGGCCTGGCCGACGAAGTGCGCTATTCGATCGTGCCGATCGTGATTGGCGACGGGATTCCGTTCTTCGGGACGCTCGACAGAGACGTCGCCCTCCACCTGGCGGAGGTCACAGCCTACGTGAGCGGCATCGTCGAGCTTCGTTACGAGGTGCGAGGACCGGTCGTGGCCTGAGCCCTCGCGCGCGCCCGCGGCCAGGCGCTAAGCGACCTAGGTTCCAGACGAGGCGGAGCGTCGCGACTACCCTGGCGGTGTTGCCTTCGACAGGCGAGGGCACCATCATGGAGGGCTGCGATGCAGCCGATGAAGTTCGTTTTCGAAAAGAGAACATGAAGACATCCGGGCCAATACGAGGGAAGAGAAGTGTGATCGGTCTGGCGATCGCCGCGGCACTGAGCCTGGCCGACGCCGCGGCGGCGCGGCAGACGTTCCAGATCGGCATCATCGACTTCTACGGGCTGATTACGGTCTCGCCAGACCAGGCGCGCGCGGCGCTGACATTCAAAGTTGGCGACTCCATGGTCCTGGAAGACGAGGTGCGACCTGCGGCGTTCACGTCCTCAGAAGCACGCCTGGCGACACTGCCGGGCGTCGCGCGCGCGCGCGTGAATGTCGTCTGCTGCGACGCAGGCCGGCTCATCGTGTACGTGGGCATTCAGGAGCGCGGCGCGCCGGCGTTGCATTTTCGACGGGCGCCGGACGGCGCGATCCGGTTGCCGGCGGACATCGTGGCGGCCGGAGACGAGTTCTCGAGGGTGTTCATGGCCGCGGTCGAGCGCGGCGACACCGGTGAGGATCGGTCTCAAGGACATTCGCTGGCGCACGACCCGGCCACCCGCGCCGTTCAGGAGCGGTTCCTCGGATTCGCCAAGCGCGACCTGCCGCGCCTGCGGCTTGTTCTGAAGGACTCGTCAGATGCCGGCCAGCGCGCCCTGGCCGCACAGGTTCTGGGCTATGCGCCGAATGAGCAGGCGGTCGTGGATGATCTCGTGAGAGCGATGAGCGATCCGATCGACAACGTGCGCAACAACGCGATGCGGGCGCTGATGGTGTTCGCGGACGCGTCATCGAGCTCGACCGGACCGGGCGTGCGTGTTCCTGCCGCTCCGTTTGTCCAGTTCCTCAGTTCGCCGGTGTGGACCGACCGCAACAAGGCGTCGCTTGCGCTCATGGCGCTCTCGTCGGCCAGGGATCCGAAGGTGCTGGCCGAGCTGCGAGCATCGGCGCTCGGACCGCTCGTCGAGATCGCGCGCTGGAAGAACGCCGGGCACGCGCTCCCCGCGTTCATGATTCTCGCGCGGATCGGCGGCTATTCGGACGACGCCGCCCACCAGCTGTGGGAACAGGGCAATCGTGATGCCGTCATCGAGGCCGCCCGCCGCGCGCGCTGAGGCTCCTTGTGGATGACCGGGAGAACGCACAATGACCAGGGGAACCGTCGTTCTTCTCAGGGGCGTGAACGTCGGCGGTCACAGGACGTTTCGACCGGCGGTGCTCGCGCGGCAGCTGCGGCACCTGGGCGCCGTCAACATCGGTGCGGCGGGGACGTTCGTGATCCGGGAGGCGATCGGCCGCGCCCGGCTGCGCGCGGAAATCGCGCGGCGGCTGCCGTTCGAGGCCGACATCATGATCTGTTCGGGCCGCGAGATCGCCGGGCTGATGTCCCGCGATTACTTCGCCGATCATCCGGCGCGAGCGGACCTCGTCCGTTTCGCCAGCGTGCTGTCCAGACGGCCGCGTTCGACGCCGGGGCTGCCGATGACCCTGCCGGCGCGTGGTCCGTGGATGCTGAGGGTCCTCGCGCTCGACGGCCGCATCGTCGTCGGCGTGTACAGGCGACACATGAAAGCGATCGGTCACCTGAGCACCCTCGATCGCATCTTCGGCGTGCCGGTGACGACGCGCAACTGGAACACGATCGCGGCCATCTCGGCGGCGATGAATGACGACGCGATCGGATGATCGAGATGCGTCCCGTTCTCTATCGAGTCGCCGCAAGCCTCGACGGGTATATCGCCGGCCCGCACGGCGAACTGGACTGGATCGTGCCCACGCCGCCATCCGACTTCGCGGCGGTCTACGAGTCGGTGGACACCGTGCTGCTCGGGCGGCGCACCTACGAGCTCACGTTGCAGCCCGGCGCGCCTCCCTGGCCCGCGGGCTGGAAGATCTACGTGTTCTCGCGCACGCTCCCGCCCGACTCGACTCCGCGCGTGACCGTCGTCACGGAGGGCGCGGCAGACACGGTGAGGGCGCTGCGCGCCGGCACGGGTCGGACGATCTGGCTCTTCGGGGGAGGCAGCCTGTGTCGGAGCCTTCTCGAGGCAGGGCTGGTCGACGTGGTGGAGGTCGCGCTAATGCCAGTGCTGCTGGGCGGCGGCGTCCCTCTCGTTGCCGCTGGGGTCCCCATCACGCGGCTGGCGCTCGTGAATTCGCGGCCCGCTCCGAACGGCGTGGTCACGCTGCGGTACGAGGTGCGGTAAACAAACCGTGAGGCCGTGGCTGCGGTCTGCTACTATCTGCCGACCCAACCATGCTGCTCAGGCCGATCGTCGTGCTTGCACTGGCCCTGGTCTGTTCTTCCGGCCTCGCAGACCGTGCCGTCGCGGTGGAGGACCTCACCGGCACCTGGCTGCCCTCGGCCGCCGAGCTCGCCGGCGTGAAGTATCCGGACGAGGTGAGAAAGACGATTACGCTGGTGATCAAGGACGACACCTACTCGGTGAGCGTCGGCACGCTGGTCGATCGCGGAACCATGAAGCTCAACGGCGACGCGACGCCGAAAGAGATGGACGTCACAGGCACCGATGGTCCGAACAAGGGCCGGACGATTCACGCGATCTACGAGCACACCGC
>DATIWF010000094.1:0-20600 GCA_035519535.1 Vicinamibacterales bacterium
CTCGTCCTGCTTGGCCGCGCAGAAGGCGCACGCGCGCGTCTCGTTGTCGAGCCGATCCTCGAGCCGATCGAGCAGGGCCTGCGCCGTGCGCAGGTCGGCGAGGCTGAGCCCCGCCATGTTGAGCCACGTCCCGCGGCGGTCGGGGTCGCTTTGCACCTGCTGCAGGTTGCGGGACATCGCGTTGATCTGCCGGACCTCGGGCTCGTTCATCAGGGCGCGCTGGGCGTCCGTTTGGGCGTCCAGGGAAAGCGTCGCGAGCAGCACGGCCGGAAACCACAGGAACCGACGGGTCATCCGCACCCCTCGTACTGCGGCAGCGGGAGATGAAGTCACGACTTGACGCTCGAATAGGCGCCGGTCATTGTCCGCCGATCTTGCTCACGTCAATGACCCAGACGCCCCGGCCGTGCGTCCCGATGACCAGCATGCGGTCGCGCGGATGCACGATGAAGTCCATGACGTTGACCGACGGCAGATTGCCGCCGAGCACGTCCCACTTCTGACCGCCATTCGTGGTGACGTAGACGCCAAAATCGTTGGCGGCGTAGAGCACGTTCGGACTGACCGGATCCTCGCGAATCATGTTGATCGGTCCGCCGGGCAGGTTGCCGGCGATGCTCTTCCACGTTCGGCCGTAGTCGGTGGACTTGTAGAGGTGAACCGCGAAGTCCTCGTCATACCGGCCCTGCTGCGCGGCGTAGACGGTGGCCTCGTCGTACCTCGACGCCAGGACGGTGCCGATCCACTCCTTTTTCGACGAACTGCCTCCGACGGTCAACTCCTTCCATTCCTTGCCATCGTCGATCGACGCGTACAGCCGGCCATCGTCGGTCCCGGTGTAGACGAGGCCTTTCTTCTTTGGCGACTCCGAGATGGTGATGACCAACTGATGGGGCACGTCGCCGCGGCGCGACTTGTCGTTGTAGCTCAGGTCGTCCGTCAGCTTCTCCCACGTGGTGCCGCGATCCTTGGACCGGAACAGATACTGCGCGCCGAAGTAGATCGTGTCGGGATCGTGCGGCGAGATCAGAATCGGCGCCAGCACCTGCATGCGCAGCGGGTCGTCGCCGGGCAGGCTCGGCGGCCGGATGTTCGTGTCGCGTTGTGGTCCGGCCGGCGCCGGCGCAGCTCCGGCGGCACGTCCAGGCGCACCGCCGCCCCCGCCGCCGCGCGGCGCGGCGGGAATGCTGAAGTCCGTCCGATCGAGCTTGCCGGAGTACACGATGTTCGGATTTCGCGGATCGACCGCGTGCTCGCAGTACTCGCCTCCCGGTGCGTTCTCCCATGACGTGGCGGCGAGATTTTCACGGCCGTTGCGGAGATCGACCACGCCGCGGAAGCTCCCGTGATCCTGAAACGATCCGTACACCCGGAACGGCGTGTCCATGTCGAACGCCATGTCGAACGCCGTCTCCGTGGGCAGGTTCGCGCGGCGCCACGTTTGGCCGCCGTCCTGGGAGGTGCGGAACCCGCCGTCGTTGCCGACCAGCATGAACTGGGTGTTCTTCGGGTCGATCCACATCGCGTGGTTGTCGCCGCCGACATTGGCGCCCCGGCCGCCCCCCTGCGGCGGCGCGCCGGTCGCTGGCGGCCCGCCAGCCGCCGCGCCCGGCGGGGGCGCCCCGATGCGTCCGAACGTCTTGCCGCCGTCGTGCGACACGCTCACGCCGAGCGCGAGCGTGTAGACGGTGTTTTCATCCGTCGGATCGACGCGGATGTTGCCGAACACCCACGCATAGGTATTCGACATCCCTTTCATGTACGTGCGTTGCTCGTCGGTTTGTCCGCTGACGAGCGTCCAGGTCGCACCCTTGTCGTTCGATCGATAGACCTCGTTGCCCTTGATCGCGCATCTCGAGGCGCTGCCCCCTGGATTCTGGCCCCGGCCCTGGGCGTTCGGCGCCGGCGCCCGAGGGTCGCACTCGTAGTTGTCGTAGAACGCATACACGACGTTGGGATTTGACCGTGCGATCGCGAGGCCGATGCGGCCGGACGCGTTCGACGGAGGCAGACCCGTCGTCAGCTTCGTCCATGTCTTGCCGGCGTCGGTGGTCTTGTAGATGAGGCTCTCGTTGAAGCCCTCTTCGACGCGAGGGTCGTTCCACTTGCGGCGCTGCCGCTGCCAGGCTGCCGCGTACAGCGTGTTGGGATCGCTCGGATCCATCGCCAAATCGTTCACGCCGGTCTTCTGGCTGATCTTCAGCACGTGCGTCCACGTCCGGCCGCCGTCCGTCGTCTTGAACACGCCGCGCATCTCGTTTTCCATCCACTCCTGGCCGGCGGACGCGACGTACACCGTGTTCGGATCCGTCGGATGGATCACGATGCGGCCGATCGTGCCGGTGTCGGTCAGCCCCATGTGCTGAAAGGTCTTGGCGTTGTCGGTCGACTTGTAGACGCCCACGCCGGTGTACGAGCTGCGGAAGATGTTCGACTCCCCGGTGCCGACCCAGAGGATGTCGGGATTCGACGGCGCGACCGCGAGGGCGCCCGTGCTCGTCGAGGCTTCCCTGTCGAAGACCGGCTGCCACGTCTGCCCCAGGTCGTCCGAGGCCCACACGCCGCCGCAGCAGCTGCCGGCGTAGAGGCGGCGCGCCGAGCCGTGATCGGCCACCGCGACGTCGGTCGTGCGTCCGCTGATGTTGGTCGGTCCGATGTACGACCAGTTCATGGCGCGGTACGGCGACGTCGCCGCCATCGCCTTGTGCGCGTCCCAGGCTTTGAGATGCGCGGTGTGATCGCTGCCCGCCGGCGCCTGCGCGCCGATACCGGACAAGGTGAGCAGCAACGCAGCGCACAACGCGGCGAACGTGAGATGGAGCGTCGTTCGACGGCTCATAGGATGGCCTCCGGGATTGAGAGGCCGATATTACCGCAACTTGGCGCGGCGTCGGCGCCGGAATGGGCGTGTATCCGAACGCGCAGACCGACAATCGGCGCCCTCGGTGTTGGCCGTGTCGGCGTATTTGCAGTCGACTCGGGCCACGAAGCACAAACGGCCCGGCTGGCTCTTCGCCAACCGGGCCGTGTGCCTGATCTTCCGGACTTCTGACTTCTGGCTTCCAACTTCTGACTTGCCAGCGTCAGCTCAGTACATCCCGCCCATGCCGCCCGGGCCGCCGGCCGCCGGAGCTTCCTTCTTCTCTTCGGGAATCTCCGAGACCATGGCTTCGGTCGTGAGCAGCAGCGACGCGATCGACGACGCGTTCTGCAGGGCCGAGCGCACGACCTTAGTCGGGTCGATGACGCCGGCCTTCACGAGGTCCTCGTAGGTGTCGGTCGCGGCGTTGTAGCCGTAGCCGGTCTCTTTCGACTCCTTCACCTTCTGGACAACGATCGAGCCTTCGACGCCGGCGTTGTTCGCGATCCAGCGGATCGGCGCTTCAATCGCGCGACGCACGATGTCGGCCCCGACCTTCTGGTCGTGCTCGAGCTTCAGGCCGTCGAGCACCTTGACGCAGCGGAGCAGGGCCACGCCGCCGCCGGGGACGATCCCCTCCTCGACGGCCGCCTTGGTCGCGTGCATCGCGTCCTCGACGCGCGCCTTCTTCTCTTTCATTTCCGTCTCGGTGGCCGCGCCGACCTTGATGACCGCCACGCCGCCCACCAGCTTCGCCAGCCGCTCCTGCAGCTTCTCGCGGTCGTAGTCCGAGGTGGTCTCCTCGACCTGCGTCCGGATCTGCTTCACGCGGCCTTCAATCGCCGACTGCGCGCCGCTGCCCTCGACGATCGTCGTGTTGTCCTTGTCGATCGTGATCTTCTTGGCCTTGCCGAGATCTTCCATCTTGATGTTCTCGAGCTTGATGCCCAGGTCCTCGGTAATGGCCCGGCCGCCCGTGAGAATCGCGATGTCCTCGAGCATGGCCTTGCGGCGGTCGCCGAAGCCCGGGGCCTTGACGGCCGCGACCTGCAGCGTCCCGCGCAGCTTGTTGACCACGAGCGTCGCGAGCGCCTCGCCGTCCACGTCCTCAGCAACGATGACGAGCGGACGGCCGCCGCGCGCGACCTGTTCGAGCAGCGGCAGCAGGTCCTTCATGGAGCTGATCTTCTTCTCGTGGATCAGGATGACCGGGTTCTCGAGCACGCACTCCATGCGCTCGGGGTCGGTCACGAAGTAGGGCGAGAGGTAGCCGCGGTCGAACTGCATGCCCTCGACGACGTCGAGCGACGTCTCCATCGAGCGCGCTTCCTCGACCGTGATGACGCCGTCCTTGCCGACCTTCTCCATGGCCTCGGCGATGATGTTGCCGATCGTGTCATCGCTGTTGGCCGAGATCGTGCCGACCTGGCCGATCATCTTGCCGCTCACCGGCTTCGACAGCTTCTTCAACTCCTCGACGATGCCCTCGACGGCCTTCTCGATGCCGCGCTTGAGCTCCATCGGGTTGGCGCCCGCGGTGACCATCTTCAGGCCCTCACGGTAGATCGCCTGTGCGAGCACGGTCGCCGTCGTCGTGCCGTCGCCGGCCGTGTCCGACGTCTTGCTCGCGACTTCGCGCACCATCTGCGCGCCCATGTTCTCGAGCGGGTTCTTGAGGTCGATCTCCTTGGCCACCGTCACGCCGTCCTTGGTGATGGTGGGGGAGCCGAACTTCTTGTCGATGACGACATTCCGGCCCTTCGGCCCGAGCGTCACCTTGACGGCGTCGGCCAGCGCGTTGACGCCGCGAAGGATCGCGTGCCGCGAGTCCTCTCCGTACACAATCTGCTTTGCCATAGCTGAGTCTCCGTTAGTGAATAGTCCGGCGAACTACTTCTCGATCACGCCGAGGACTTCTTCCTCGCGGATGATGAGGTACTCGCTGCCGTCGATCTTGATTTCCTGCCCGGCGTACTTGCCGAAGAGGATGGTGTCCCCGGCCTTGACGTCGAGCGGCGTGACCTTGCCGTCCTTCTCAATACGGCCCTTGCCCACGGCGAGGACCTTGCCCTGCTGCGGCTTTTCCTTGGCCGTGTCCGGGATGATGATGCCGCCGACCCGCTGCTCGGATTCCTCGAGGCGTTCGACGATGATGCGATCGTGAAGCGGTCTGACCTTCATAGCTGTCCTTTCATCGGGCCGGGCCGGCGCCCGGCTCGATCCGGGCTGGCCGACGGCCAGTGAACTGGCTGGGGTCGGGTGCCTGGCAGTCAGCCTCTCTGACTGTTAGCACTCGATGCGACCGACTGCTAAATATATAAAGCCTGACGCGGGGCGTCAAGAGCCCTGCCCGCGGTGGGCTGCTACGCCGGGTCGCCGGGTACGTCGGGTACGTCGGGTGCGTCGGGTACGTCGGGTTCAGGGAACGAGCTATCGCTGGCCACTCATTACGGACCCGACGCTACGCCGTCTTTCGAATCTTGTACGCCGCCATCTTGCGGCTCAGCGTGTTGCGGTGGAGCCCGGTCATCTTCGCGGCTTGACAGACGTTGTAGTTGGTCTTGGCGAGCGCCCGGGTGATGAACATGCGCTCGAACTCGCGCTGGGCGTCATCGAAGAGGATGCCGCGGTCGATCATCTGCTGAACGAGCGTCGCGAGGTCATCCTTCATCATTGACGAACCCCTATCAGGCACTCGGCACCAGGGAAGAGGCACTGACGAGTGCGCGCGGTCCGATGCTCGTGCCTCATGCCTTGCACGTCTTGCCTGATGCCCTACCCGAGATCCTTGCCGGTGAGCCGCTTGTACGCCTCGAGGTACTTCTCCCGCGTCCGCATCACGACGTCGTCGGGCAGCGCCGGAACGGGCGGCTGCTTGTTCCAGCCAATACGTTCCAGATAATCGCGGACGAACTGTTTGTCGAAACTCGGCTGACCCTGGCCGGGCTTGTAATCGGCCTTGGGCCAGAAGCGCGAGGAGTCGGGGGTCAAGACTTCGTCGATGAGGACGAGCTCGTCCACCTCCGCTCCTTCGGAGCTTCGGCGAGACGGGCTCGCTCCCCGTTTTGGTGCGAGCCCGAACTCGAACTTCGTGTCGGCGATGATGATGCCGCACGTCTCGGCGTGGGCCACTCCAAGCGCGTAGATCGCGAGCGTGAGGTCGCGCAGCTGGGTGATGCGCTCGCGCCCGACGATGTGTCCCGCTTCCGCCTCGCTGATGTTCTCGTCGTGGCCTGATTCGGCCTTGGTTGCCGGCGTGAAGATCGGGGAGGGCAGGCGGTCCGATTCGCGCAATCCCTTCGGCAGCGTGATGCCGCAGACCGCACCGGTCTTGCCGTATTCCTTCCAGCCGGAGCCGGAGAGGTAGCCGCGCGCGACGCACTCGACCGGAAGCGGCAGCGTCTTCCGGACGAGCATGGATCGGCCGCGCAGCACGTCGCGATGGGGCCGCGTCGCGGCCGGAAATTCATCGACGTTCACGGAAATCAGGTGATGCGGCGTCAGATCGGCGATCTTCCCGAACCAGAAGGCGGACAACTGCGTGAGCACCCGGCCCTTGTCGGGAATGCCGGAGCCCAGAATGTAGTCGAACGCGGAAATCCGATCGGTCGCGACGATGAGCAGGTGCTCGCCGAGGTCGTAGACGTCGCGCACCTTGCCGCGTCGCGCCAGTGTCAGGCCGGAGAGATTCGTTTCGAGGATGACCGTGGAGGACATGGACGGCTTCGCAAAAAGACGCGAAAGCCTATCACTTCACCTTGCCGAGCACAATGTCCCCGCGCAACGTGCGAAGCGTGACGCGCGGCGCGGACGCCGCACCGAACGTCTGACTCAGCCGCTGTTCCTGATCGTCGTGCTTCGGCGTCACGCTGAAGTCGTCGGCCGTGATCTTGCCGCCCTCGCTCGCCACGGCGTCGATCGCCACGGCGGGCGGACCGTCGAGAAGCAGGCGCAGCGTCTCGTCCGTGGTCAGGAGCGTGAGCGGCACGGCCGCCCGGAGCGTCACCTCGACCTCGGTCTGGCGCATGTCCACTTTGGTCTCCTGACGCGGGTTGTCGATGGTCACCGACCCGCCCGTTCCGGTGACGTGAACGGCGCCGGTTGGACTCAGAATGCGCGTCTGCCCGTCGCCAGACTGCGTGATGTCGATCAGGCCCGGGGTCTGTGAGATCTCGCACCGGCAGTTACGCAGGGTGAGGGCCAGCGTCCTGGCGACCTGCGAGAATTTCGCTCGCGAGTTGGTCAGCGTCATGTTTACGGCGCCGACCGCGCTCACGCCGAGATCGCCGCTTCGCTGCGCGCCCGTGACGGCGCCCGCGACGTTGCGGATGGAGACGGACCCCGACACGCCCTCGAGGTCGGCGGCGCCGACGCTCGCCACATCGGCGCTGTTGCCGCCGTCGATCCGCACGGCCAGCCGTGCCGGCACCCGGAGCATGAGCGCGCCCCATTGCTGCGCCTCGCGCGGGTACACGACCGTGAGGGACAGGCTCGAACCGAGGTCATCCTGCTTGAGGGACGCCCGCTTCGCATAGGAGAGCGCGGTTGCCTCGTCCGGTCCGCTGGACTCCACGTGCAGCTCGTAGACGATTGACGTGCGGTCCTCGCCGACCACGCGCACGCCGCGGTTGGCCCCGGCGATGCGGACCTCCGTCAGGCCGGCGCCCAGGGGGATGTCGCCATTGAGCGTGGCCGAGGCCATCGCCGCGTTCCCTCGCACGCCGCGCCGCGCGTTCTGCCAGAGGCGCGAGAACGAGAAGCCCTGACCCTCCTTCGCGGGCGGTGCCGTGACCTCGAACGCGACCACGCCGATGGCCACGAAGGCGATGATGATCAGTAACTCTCGCTTCCCCATATACTTGCCGAGAATCTTATAGTAGGACCTGACCAGTCTGTCGTATGCCGCCCGCGCCCTCCCCACGCTCCGGAGTTCCCTGGCACGCCTTGCTCGTGGCGGTGCTGACCCTCGGGCTGCTGTGGTGGTTCTTCCACAATCTGAACTTTGGCGAAGTGTGGCGAGCGATCGAAGGCGCCCATCTCAAATTCATTGCCGCGGCTGTTGGCGTGACGCTCATGACGTATCTCGTCCGCGCCTGGCGATGGCAGGCCCTGCTGAGGCCAATCGGGCGCGCGCGCTTTCGCAACGCGTTCCGGACGACGGTGATCGGATTTACGGCGACGTTCCTGCTCCCCGGCCGGCTGGGCGAGGTGCTGCGGCCATACTTGCTCGCCCGCGCCGAGGGGTTCAACACCGCTTCTGCCTTCGCCACCGTCATCATCGAGCGCGTGCTCGATCTGGCGAGCGTCGTGCTCCTCTTCGCGTATCTGCTCCTGACGGCGGAGCTCGACGTGGGTCGCGACGTGAAGATCGCCGGCGCGCTCAGCGGCCTGCTGGCTGTCGTCGCGGTCGGCCTGCTCATCGCGAGCGCCGGCCATCCCGAGCGGCTTGGGCGGTGGGCCGGCCGGCTGGTCCGCGTGCTGCCCGCGCGGGCCCGCGACGCGGTGACGAAATTCGTCCACCGGTTCGCCGAGGGGTTGGCGGTCATGCGCCGGCCCGCGCCGCTCATCGTCGCCTTCGGCCTGTCGGTGCTGCTCTGGCTGTCCATCGACCTGGGCATCTGGCTGACCTCCCGCGCGTTCGATTTGACGTTTTCTTTCGTAGGGTCGTTCCTGGTGGTCATGTTCCTGGTCGTGGGCGTGTCGGTGCCGACGCCCGGCGGGGTCGGCGGATTCCACAAGATGTACCAGTTCGCGGTGACGACGTTTTTCGGCGCCGCCGCGGAGGTGGCCGCCGCCTGCGCGATCGTGCTGCATGCCGTGTCCTTCGTGCCAATTTCCTTGATGGGCCTGTTCTTCATGGCGCAGGATGGCCTGACGCTCAGCGGGCTGCGCCGGATGAAGTCCACCGCCGAGGCAGAGAGTGAGACGTAGCGACTCGTGAAATGTCCGTACTGCGGGAACCTCGGGGACAAAGTCGTCGACTCGCGCGAGAGCCGCGAGGGGGAAGTGATCCGCCGGCGGCGCGAGTGCCTCGACTGCGGGCGCCGCTTCACGAGCTACGAGCGAATCGACGAGATTCCGTACATGGTGGTCAAGAAGGACGGCCGCCGGGAGCGATTCGAGCGGCAGAAGCTGGTCGCGGGCCTGCTGAAGGCGTGCGAAAAGCGGCCGGTGCGCGTCGGCGCCCTGGAGGCCATCGCCGACCGCGTGGAGACGGCGCTGCAGGAGAAGCCGGAGCGCGAGATCAGCACCGAGGACATCGGCGCGGCCGTGATGTCGGAGCTGAAGGTGCTCGACAAGGTGGCCTTCGTGCGCTTCGCGTCCGTGTACCGCAACTTCCGCGACCTCGACGAGTTCAAGACCGAGCTGAACGAGCTGCTCAGGACGAAGGAATGACCAGGCGCACGGCGCTCGCACTCGTCGGCCTCGCGGTGATTGGGGGAGTCGCCGCGGCGGGCTCCGCGGACATCAACGTCACGCCGGTCGTCACGGAAGGCAAGGTCGTCGCGTCGTTCACCGCGCCCGGCGCGTTCTCGGACGACGCGCGCGAGGTCGTGAAGAGCGGCCTGCTGCTGACGTTCACCTACGGCGTCGAGCTGCGCCGGCCGTCGGCCGTCTGGTTCGACCGGACGGTGGCCGAGACGACGGTCGCCGCCTCGGTGAAGTTCGACAGCCTGACCGGCATCTACCAGGTGTCGAAGCTCCGCGACGGCCGCGTGGTATGGTCCGAGCGGACCGACAAGGAAGACGAGGTCGGCGGGTGGATGACGGCGTTCGATCAGATCGCGCTGGATCCGACCGAAGCGCTCGAGTCGAACGCCGACTACTACGTGCGGGTGCACTTGAAGATCAGCCCGCGGCGCACATTCTCGTTCTGGCCGTGGGGCCGAGATGACGGCTCGGGCCGGAAGGACTTCACGTTCATCCGTTAGGTGACGCGGGCTTCGACCGCCATGATTTTCGATTCGCCGCCGCCGCCCCCTCCGCCCGTGCCGGACGCCCGCCGCCGTCCGCTCGACAACCCGCGCGTGCTGATCGCCGTGGCGGTGCTGCTCCTGCTGGCGCTCGCGAGTCTGTTCTGGCTGTCGAGCCGGACGAGCGACATCCCGCCGGTCTACCTGAGCGACTTCGTGCTCTACACCCTGCTGGCCGTCGACCTCGCGCTGCTCCTGACGCTGCTGTTCGTGCTCGTGCGCAACCTCGCGAAGGTGTGGTACGAGCAGAAGCAAGCCGCGCCGTTCGCGCGCTTCCGGGCCAAGCTCGTCGCCGCGCTGCTCGCGATGGCGATCATTCCGGCGGTGCTCGTGCTCGTGAGCGGCAGCGAAATCATCACGAGCTCGGCCGCGCGCTGGTTCAGCGAGCCGGTGGACCAGCTGCTGACCGCCGCGCAGGACATCGCGAGCCGCCTGTACGCGGACCATCAGGAGGCGACGGCGTTCCGGGCCCGGCGCCTCGCGCGCACGCTCCCGGCCAAGGACGTCACGAGCGGGCAGATGGCGGCGATCGAGCCGATCATGAAGAGCGAGCTCACGACGATGCAGTCGGGAATGATCGAGCTGTATCGCGCCGTGACCGCACCCGACGGCCAGCTCGACGTGCAGTTCCTCGCCGCGGAGCAATCGTCCACGCTGCCGCCTGACCACGTCCGCGCGCTTGCCGATCGGCTCGCGCTCAAGGCCCTGGCCTCCGGCCGCGAAGAGGAAGCGCAGGACGACCTCGACAGCGGCGGCGTGCTCATCAGGACGGCGTCCCCGATTCTCAATGCCGACAACACGGCCGTGGGGGCCGTCGTCGTGTCGGAACATCTGGACGGCGCGATCAAGGTCGAAGCGCGTCAGGCCACCAATGCCCACCAGAACTACCAGCAGCTGAAGGTGTTGAAGGAGCCTTTGCAGGGCTCCTACCTGGCGATTTTCCTCACCGTGACGCTGCTCATCCTGGTGAGCGCGACGTGGCTGGGGCTGTACCTCGCCAAGCGCATCACCCGGCCCGTGCAGAAGCTCGCCGAGGGCGCGCGCGCGATTGGCGCCGGGCAGCTCGACTTCCGGCTCGAACCGGAGACCGGCGACGAGCTCGGGGCGCTGGTCGAGGCGTTCAACATGATGGCGGCCGAGCTGCGCACGAGCCAGCGGAAGCTCGAGGAATCGCGGCTGGACCTCGAGGCGAAGAACCTCGAGTTGGACGGCCGGCGCCGGTACATCGAGACGATCCTCGACCGCGTCGCGACGGGCGTCATCTCGCTCGATTCGGGCGGGCAGATTCTCACCGTCAATGGGGCGGCCGAGCGGCTGCTCGGGCTGGGTCGCGGGGCGATCGGGCAGCCTGCGACCGTCGTGCTCTCGCGGCCGGATCTGCAGCCGCTGCTGCCGCTCGTGCGCGCGACCTGGCGGCGCGATCGCGCCGGCGTGGTCGAGGAAATCACGCTGGCGCGCGAGGACCGCGAGATCCACCTCGCGGCGGCGTCCACCGCGTTGACCGGCGAAGACGGCGCGGCCGAAGGGGCGGTCCTCGTGCTCGACGACGTCACGCCGCTCATCCGGGCGCAGCGCGTGGCGGCGTGGCGCGACGTCGCGCGGCGGCTCGCCCACGAGATCAAGAACCCGCTCACGCCGATTCAGCTGAGCGCCGAGCGGCTCCGGCGCCACTTCGCCGGCGCGGGGCCGCAAACCTGGGCGCTGGTCGACGAGTGCACGGAAGCCATCGTCACCGAGGTCGAGGCGCTCAAGGGATTGGTCGATGAATTTGCGCAGTTTGCGCGGCTGCGCGGCCCGCGGATGCTGCCGGTGGACCTCAACCAGCTGGTCGAGGACACGCTGCGGCTCTACGCGGGCGTGCTCCAGCAGGGCAACCTCCGGGTCGAGCGGGAGCTGACCCCGGGGCTGCCGCTCGTGCGGCTCGACGCCGAGCAGATCCGCCAGGTCATCATCAACCTCGTGGACAACGCCGTCGAGGCGCTGGGCGGCGCGTCTGCCCCGGTGCGCCCGGGCGGCGAGCGGCCGACGATCCGGGTCGCGACGAGCTACGACGACCAGGGCGGGATGGTCAGGCTCGTCGTCACCGACAACGGCCCGGGCGTCCCGCCGGCCGATCGCGAGAAGCTGTTCATGCCGTACTACTCGACGAAGGGCCGCGGGAGCGGTCTGGGGCTGGCGATCGTGCGGCGGATTGTCGCCGAGCACGGCGGCGAAATCGCCGTCGACGACGCGCGGCCGTCGGGGACGATCTTCACGGTGGAGTTGCCGGCGGCATGAGATCAGGCACTGGGCATCAGGCATTGGGCACTAGCGAGTGCCTCATGCCCAGTGCCTGGTGCCTGGCGAGTGACGGGGTCCGATGTCATCGATTCTGATCATCGACGACGAAGCCGGCGTCCGCGCCTCGCTTGGGGGCGTGCTGCGCGACGAGGGCTACGCCGTCGACGCGGTGGACAGCGGCGAGGCGGGGCTCGAGCAGGTGACCCAGCGCCCGTACGACGTGATCCTGCTCGATATCTGGCTGCCGGGGATCGACGGGCTCGTCACGCTCGAGCGGCTGCGCGAGCGGCGCGTGGACGCGCAGGTGATCATGATCTCGGGTCACGCGAGCGTCGAGGCGGCCGTGAAGGCCACCAAGCTCGGGGCGTTCGATTTCATCGAGAAGCCGCTCTCGCTCGAGAAGACGGTGCTGGCCGTGCGCAACGCGCTCCGACAGCGCCGTCTCGAGGTCGAGAACCGGGCGCTGCGCGCACGCGTGGATCGCCGGCAGCAGCTCATCGGCGACAGCCCGGCCATGGTCCGCCTCCGCGAGCAGATCGCGATGGCGGCGCCGAGCAACGGACGCGTCCTGATTTCCGGCGAGAACGGCACGGGCAAAGAGCTCGTCGCCCGCCAGATCCACGCGATGAGCCACCGGCGGCTGTCGCCCTTCGTGGAGGTCAACTGCGCCGCCATCCCTGAAGAGCTGATCGAATCCGAGCTGTTCGGCCACATCAAGGGGGCGTTCACCGGTGCGGTGGCCGATCGTCGCGGCAAGTTCGAGGCGGCCAGCGGCGGCACGCTGTTCCTGGACGAAGTGGGGGACATGAGCGTCAAGACGCAGGCCAAGGTGCTGCGCGCGCTGCAGGAACAGATCGTCGAGCCGGTGGGCGGGCATGGCAGCGTGCGCGTGGACGTGCGCGTCATCGCCGCGACGAACAAGGAGCTGGCAGAGGAGATCCGCGCCGGCCGCTTCCGCGAGGACTTGTTCTTCCGCTTGAACGTGATCCCGATCTTCGTCCCGCCCCTCCGCGATCGCGGCGACGACGTGATCCGCCTGGCCGACCACTTCGTCGCGGAGTTCGCGACCGAGTACGGCCGGCGGTCGAAGCGGCTCTCGCCCGAGGCGGTCGCGGTGCTCAAGGCCTACCGCTGGCCGGGCAACGTGCGCGAGCTGCGCAACGTGATCGAGCGGCTGATGATCATGGTGCCGGGTGAAGTCATCGGCGCGGCCGACCTCAGCTTTCTGGAGATCCCGGATCGCCCGGCGCCGGCCGACGGATCGCGCGTGGCGCCGCTCTACGAGGCCCGCGACGGCTGGGAGCGCGAGTACATCCTGCGGGCGCTCGCGGCATTCGACGGCAACATCTCACGGGCCGCGGACGCGCTGGGTGTCGAGCGCAGCAACCTCTACCGCAAGATGCGCGGTCTCGGGATCGGGAAACGGGAAGACGACGAGCTGTCGGACATCGGCGATCGATGATCGATAGCCGGGGAATCGAACAGCATGGATGAACGATCATCGATGTCGACGATCGATGACCCGATGTTCTCCGATAATCGATCATCGATGTCGATGGTCGATGCCCCGATGCCCTCCGATGATCGATCATCGATGTCGATCATCGATCCTCGCTGCTCTTCGATTACCCGATTACCGATCATCGATTCCCGATGATCGGAGCTTGTTCTCCAGCACCTGATCGTCCGAGAACGCGTCGAGCTGCAGGTACCACGCCGCCGACGCCGTGAGCGCGCCCGACGGAATCAGGCCGACGACCTCGCTCTCGAGGACCGCGACGCCGTACCGGGCGGCTTCCCGCTTGACCAGCTCGAACACGCGGAAGACCGGCGTTTTCTCGTAGTTGGTGAGGTTCATCGACACCTGGACGATGCCGCGGTCCGCCAGCTCGACGCCCATGGCCTTCACGAACCGCAGGCCGCCGGAGCTCTGCCGGATCGCGGCCGCAATCTTCTTCGCGACGTCGAGGCGGTTGGTCGCCAGATTGATGTTGTACGCGATGAGCGGCATCCGGGCGCCGACGACCGACGCGCCGGCTGACGGGTGGGGCGCGGCCGGGCCGAAATCCGGCTTCCACTCGTCCTGGGTCATCTTGGCGGCCAGTCCCTCGAATTCGCCCCGACGGATGTCCTCGAGGTTCCGCCGGGCCGGTGAGGAGGCCGCCTCCTCATAGAGGTACACGGGCACGTGGTGGCGCCGCGCGACTTCGGCGGCGACCTCTTTGGCAAGCGCGACGCAGTCGGCCATCGTGACGCCCTCGATCGGCACGAACGGGACGACGTCGACGGCGCCCAGCCGCGGGTGCTCGCCGGAGTGCGTGCGAAGGTCGATCGCCTGGAGCGCCTGACCGAACAGGGCGAGGGCGGCGGCCTTGACCGGCTCGCGCTCGCCAGCGAACGTGTACACCGTACGGTTGTGCGACGCGTCCGCCTTGACGTCGAGCAGCGTGACGCCCGTCGCGCGGATGGCGGATGCACACGCATCCAGGACGTCCTGCCGACGGCCCTCACTGATGTTCGGGATGCACTCAATCAGCGCCATGGCATGGAACTTGTACCATCCCGATTGCCTAATGTCACGAGCGGTCCCAGACGATAGGACGATAGGGAGACCTGGGACGTGCGCGCGATTTGCTCTTGTACTGTCTGTAGCCTGTCGCTATAATCCGCCCAGCCTACGCTATGGCCGATCCAAAACGCCTCGACGCTCCAGGAGCTTACGAGGCCGCCGATCGCGACAGCCGGACCGAAGCGCTGCTCGTCGAGGGCCTGGATCGGTACTTCGACGGGCAGTACGAAGACGCCATTCACATCTGGACCCGCGTGCTGTTCCTCGACCGGACGCACGCCCGGGCCCGCGCCTACATCGATCGCGCCCGCACCACGCTCGCCGAGCGTCACCGCCAGTCGGAGGAGATGCTGCAGGCGAGCCATGACCTGCTCGAGCAGGGCCGCACGGAAGCCGCACGGCATCTGCTGACCGAGGCCGTCGCCAAGAGCGGCGATGACGAGAAGGCCGCGGCGCTGCGCGTGAAGCTCGAGCGGCTCGAGCGCCTCGAGCACGCCAACGATCGCCGACCATCGACCTCGTCGCGCGCCGCCGTCGCGACGGCTCCGGTCGCCGGATGGCGCTGGCCCCGCCAGTCGCGTCCGGTGCTGCTGCTGACCGGCGCGGCGGCGCTCGGTCTTGCGCTGCTCGTCGTGACGCTGAGCCCGTCCGCGCAGGACTGGATCGGCCTCCGATCTCCGGGCGAGCAGCTGGCGCCCGCGTCGGTCGTGTCGAAATGGCCGCCGGCGCTCTCGAGCTCGGACGTCGCGCTCGTGCGCGCGCGCAACCTCTTCAGCCGCGGCCGGCTGGCTGAGGCCCTGCAGGCCCTGGATCGCGTGAGCCAGGACAGTCCGACCCGCGCCGCCGCCGACGAACTCCGCGTCGAAATCGAACAGCTACTGCTGGCCGCTGGCCCTGAACGTGTCGCCCCCGGGGTGAACCGACGATGAAATGTCCCAAGTGCCACTATCTCAGCTTCGAGCCTGAGCCACGGTGCCGGCACTGCGGGTATGACTTCTCGCTCGCCGAACCCGATCTCGCGATCAAGCCCGCGGCCGACGACGACGGGCCGCTCTCCGATTTCCGGCTGCACGACGACGACGCGCGGAGCGCGCCGGTCACGCTCGGCCCGATTCGGCCCGCCTCGAGCGCGCGCAAGCGCCCGGCCGCATCGGCCCTGGCGCTGACGCTCGAGAAACCGGAGCCCGCGCCGGATTTTCGTCCCGAGCCGCCGCGCCCGCGCCTCGCACACCCGCCCGCGCCGACGACGACCGAGCTGCCGCTGTTCGTGAAAGGCCTGGCTGAGACTGGCGCCGACGAGGCGTCGCCGGCTGAGGCCGCCCCCGCTCCGGAGCCCGTGGCCGAGCCGTCGCTCGAGCCGCTCGTCAAGATGCCCCCGGTCGCCCGGGCGCCCCTCGCGGTTCGGCGTCGTGCTCCGGATTCGGGCCGGATTCAGCGGACCGAGAGCGCCGAGGCGCCTGTCGCCCGCAAGCTCGGCCCGTTCGATCACGACCTGCTGGAGGATCTGAAGCGCATCGAAGCGAAGGCTGCCGGCCGGTCAGGCTCGATCGAGCCGCGGTCGGCCGGATCGCCCGCGGCGGTCCGTCGAGTCGCGGCGGCCGGCATCGATCTGGCCCTGCTCGCGAGCCTTTGCGCGGTGGTCGTCTGGTTCACGCTTCGCCAGTGCGAGCTGACGTTTGCCCAGGTGGGCATCCTGCCGATCGTGCCGATGGTCGGGTTCCTCCTCCTGCTCGTCCTCGGGTACCTGCTGTTGTTCACCGCGGCTAGCGGTCAGACGATCGGCAAGATGGCGCTCGGCCTTCGCGTTGTCAACCAGCCGGACGACGCCGTCCAGTCGGCTGCGCCGACGCTTCAGCAAGCGGCGTACCGCTCGCTGCTGACCCTGCCCTCGGTGCTCGTGCTTGGACTCGGATTCCTGCCGGCTCTGGTCGGAGCCGGCCGCGCGTTCCACGACCGCCTCGCCGGGACACGCGTCGTCCGCGCATGAGGCGGATCGCCGTCTGGCTGGCGACCTCCCTGGGCGCCGGCTACTTTCCAATCGCTCCGGGAACCGTCGGATCGGCTGTCGGCCTCGCGGTGTTCTTCGTCACGAACCACTGGTCCGCCGGCGCGCAAATCGCCCTGGTCGCGATAATCTCACTGGTGGGAACCTGGGCGGCGGGAGAGGCCGCTCGGCATTTCGGCCGCGAAGACCCCGGACCCGTCGTCATCGACGAGGTCGCGGGCCAGTTGCTGACGCTCCTGCTGACCGGTGCTGGCATCGGAGGTGCGGTCGCCGGCTTCTTCCTGTTTCGCGTGCTCGACGTGTGGAAGCCGTGGCCGGCGCGGCGGTTCGAGCGCCTGCCCGGCGGCGTCGGCATCATGGCGGATGATCTGATGGTGGCGGTCTACGGCAATGTGCTGCTGCGCCTCGCGGGCGCGATCTGGGTCGCGCTGGCGGGCCGGACGTGACCGCCGAGCTGCGGACGGCGGAGATCATCGCCGTCGGCAGCGAGCTCCTCACTCCTGATCGCACCGACACGAATTCCCTCTGGCTGACCGGGCGCCTGAACGAGATCGGCATCGACGTGCGCGCGAAGGCCGTCGTACGCGACGACCGAGGGGATCTTGCTGCGCTCTTCGGGCAGGCGCTGGCGCGCGCGGACGTCGTCGTGACAACCGGCGGTCTCGGTCCCACCGATGACGATCTCACGCGCGAGGTCGTGGCGGGCGCTCTCGGACTGACGCTCGTCGAGGATCCCGCGATCGTCGCCTCCCTGCGCGACCGCTTCGCCCGCCGCGGCTGGCCCATGCCCGAGATCAACCGGCGTCAGGCACAGGTGCCGCAGGGCGCCATCGTGCTGCCCAACCCGAACGGCTCGGCGCCCGGCCTGTGGATGGACGCCGGCGCCAAGGTCGTCGTGCTGCTGCCCGGGCCACCGCGAGAGCTGCAACCGATGTTCGACGCCGAGGTCAACCCTCGGCTGGTGGTCCGGACCAGCGGACGGCGAGTGCGACGTCGCGCGATCAAGATCACGGGGCGCTCGGAGTCGCAGGTGGACGAGGTCGCCCAGCCGATCTACGGGCCGCTCGCAGCGGCCGTCCCGCCCATGACGACGACAATCCTCGCGACGCCGGGCCAGATCGAGCTGCACCTGTCGGCGACCGGCTCGGACGTGGCGGAGGTCGATTCGGCGCTCGATGCGGCGGTGGAGAAGCTGCGTCAGGCGCTCGGATCGGTCGTCTTCAGCGTGGATGGACGCGGGCTCGAAGCGGTCGTGGGAGATCTTCTGCGTGAGCGCGGCTGGCGCGTGGCCGCAGCGGAGTCGTGCACCGGCGGGCTGCTGCTTGGTCGACTGACGGACGTGCCCGGCAGCTCGGACTGGGTCATCGGCGGCGTCGTCGCGTACTCGAACGACGTGAAGGTGCGGGATCTCGGCGTGCCGCCGGCGCTCATCGCGGAGCACGGCGCCGTGAGCGAGCCGGTGGCTCGCGCGATGGCTGACGGCGTGCGCGAGCGGCTTGGGGCGGACGTCGGTGTGGCCATCACCGGTATCGCGGGCCCGTCCGGAGGATCCGAGGCGAAGCCGGTCGGCACCGTCGTCATCGCGCTGGCTGGATCCGCTCCGGTGGTCAAGACGTTTCGCTTCCCCGGCGATCGCCGCACGGTCCGCGCGCATGCGACGGCGGCGGCGCTCGATTTGATTCGCCGCGCGCTGGGCTCGTGAGGCTGTTTCTCGCGGTCGATCCGGACGAGGCGGCCCGGGCTGGACTCGCGGCCCTGCAGGCCGGCCTCGTGCGAGCCGCCGCGGATTCAGCGTCCGCGCTGCGGTGGGTGGCGCCGGCGGTTGCGCACATCACGCTGCACTTCCTGGGTGAGGTGGCGACGGCCCGCGTGGACGGGCTGGTCGGGGCGCTCGGGCCATCGGCGTCGGTTGCGCCGTTCGAGATCGTGCTGGGCGCGCCGGAAGTTTCACCGCCCTCGGGGCCGCCGCGCGTCCTCTGGATGCCGGTCGCGCGGGGCCGCGCCGAACTGGCGGCCCTTCACCGCGAGCTGGGCGAGCGCGTGCGGGCGGCGGGGCTGTCCGTCGAGGCGCGGCCCTTTACGCCGCACCTGACGGTGGCGCGGGTGCGCGACCGCCGCGGCGCCCGTCCGCTGGCGGCGCGCGTCGGCGACGTTCATGCGCCGCCGATCCGGTGGCGCATCGATCGCGCGACGTTGTTCGAGAGCGATCTGTCGGGCCGCACGCCGCAATACCGGGCCCGCCATGTCATCGGCCTCGGGTCGCACTAATATTGAAGGGCATGTCGTCGGACGCGAAGCATCGCGCGGCCGTTCTCGGCGCAGGCAGCTGGGGCACGGCGCTCGCGATCCATCTGGGGCAGATCGGTCATGACGTCACGTTGTGGGGGCGCGACCGGGCGCTGCTCCACGAGATGGCCTCACGGCGCGCCAATCCGACGTACCTGCCGGACCTGACGTTCCCTCCGGCCGTCCGGCCCACGGTCTCGCTCGACGACGCGCTCGCCGGTGCGACCCTCGTGCTGCTGGCCGTGCCGTCGCATGGGCTTCGCGCGGTCGTGCGCGCGGCCGCCCCGCACGTGCCGGCGCCCGCCGTGCTCGTCAGCGCGACGAAGGGCATCGAGACCGACACGCTCGCTCGAATGTCGGAGGTCGTGAGCGCGGAAACACACGGCCGGCACCCCGTGGTCGTGCTGTCCGGACCGAGCTTTGCCGCGGAAGTGGCGCGGCAGCTGCCCACGGCGCTCGTCGCGGCGTCGACCGACGCCGCAGCCGTCCGGCTCGTGCAGGACGGGCTGCGCGGCCCGTTCCTCCGCTTGTACGCCTCGGACGACGTCGCTGGAGTCGAGATCGGCGGCGCGCTGAAGAACATCATCGCGATTGCCGCCGGTGTCGTCGAGTCGCTCGGACTGGGAAGGAACGCGCTGGCGGCGCTCATCACGCGCGGGCTGGCGGAAATCTCACGGCTGTCCTGTGCGATGGGCGGACGCCGTGAGACGCTGGCGGGATTGAGCGGGCTGGGTGATCTGGTCCTGACGTGCACGGGGTCGCTCAGTCGCAATCGCCATGTCGGAATCGAACTCGGACGCGGGCGATCGCTCGACTCGATTCTGGCGGGCATGCGGATGGTCGCCGAGGGCGTGAACACGACCACCGCCGCCCTCGCGCTCGGAGCGCGCCACGGCGTGGAGCTCCCGATCGCCGAGCAGATGGCGGCGGTCCTCGGCGGCCGGAAGACGCCGAAGGACGCCGTGACCGACCTGATGCTCCGACGCCAGCGCGAGGAGTTCGACGGCGACTGATGGCGTCCCTGTTCGCGCGCCTTCGGGCCGGCCTGGCGAAGACGGCGCAGCAGATTCGCGAGCGTCTCGGCGAGGCGTCCGCCGCGGCGCCGGCGCCGGCCCGGACGCGCACGACCGTCGGCCTCGATCGGATCGACGCCGTCGAGGAGGCGCTGATCGCGGCCGATGTCGGCCTGCCGGCCACTGAACACATCCTGCAACTGGCGCGCGCGGAATCGCAGGGGTCGCCCCGCGAGCGGGTGACGCGCGTCATCGCGCGCGTCCTGGACGTGCCGCCGCGCGCCGGCGCAACGGCCGGCCATCCGCGGGTCGTCCTGGTCGTCGGCGTCAACGGCACGGGCAAGACCACGACGGTCGGCAAACTGGCGCACTACTACCGCAGCACCGGCACGTCGGTGCTTGTCTGCGCCGCGGACACGTTCCGCGCGGCGGCGGTGGAGCAGCTGGCGATCTGGACCGAGCGCGCGGGTGTCGACCTGGTGCGAGCCCATCCGGGCGCCGATCCGGCGGCGGTCGTGTTCGACGCGGTGACGGCCGCGCGCGCGCGCGGCCGCGACCTCGTGATCGTCGACACTGCCGGCCGGCTGCACACACGCGCGAACCTGATGGCCGA
>DATIWF010000095.1:0-13092 GCA_035519535.1 Vicinamibacterales bacterium
CGTTCACCGCCGGGGCGATCTGGGAAACGACGCTCGCGGGCGCGGGGCAGTACTGCGTGGCGATCTACGACATCGGGTTCCTGACGCAGAGCGAGACGTATTCGATCAAAGTCGTGCATCCGTAAGGCACCGGTCGTTGCCTTCTGCCTTCTGCCTTCTGCCTTCTGCCTTCTGCCTTCTGCCTTCTGCCCTTTCCCCTGCCCTCCATCCGTATGGTAGGCTGGACCAGCACACTGACCGATCGGTCATTTCACTGAACCAGGTAGTTCCCATGGCGAACACCAAAGCCGCCGTCGTGTCGGATTTCCGGCGCGCGCAGATTCTGACCGCTGCCCGCGCCGCGTTCGTCCGCCACGGCCTCGCCGGCACCACGATCGCGCACATCGCCCGCGGCGCCCGCGTGGCCAAAGGCACCGTCTACCTCTACTTCCGGTCCAAGGACGAGATCCTGCGGCAGCTCCTGGACGACGCGCTGGCAGAGCTGTACCGCGAGACCGTGCCGCCGCTCGCCGAGCCCGGCCCCAGCCACGAGAAGCTGCGCACGTTTCTGCGCAGCACGATCGACTTCTTCGATCGACACCACGACTTCCTCGAGCAGTGCCACTTCGAGCTGACGCCGGACATGCGCCGCAAGGCGCGCCGCGCCGTCGGCCGGATCTTCGCCGCCCAGACGAAGGCCTGGCGGGCGGCGCTCACCAAGGCCGCCCGCGGCCGCCCGCCCGCGCCCATCGCGCCGCGCGCGGCGGCGTGCGGCGTCGTGAGCCTGGCGTACGGCCTCAGCCAGCAGCGCCTGCGCGGCTGGGCCGGCGGGCCGCGTGACGAGGCCGTTGCCTGGGCCAGCACGCTGCTCCTCAAAGGGCTGGGGGCGTCATGACCACGCGCCGGGTTCTCCTCACGCTGCTCGCGGCGCTCGCGACCGCACCCGTGGTCCGCGCGCAATCGCCCGCGACGCCCGACTTGTTCCTGCACAGCGTGCCGACCGGCCAGCCGAGCGGCACGACGCTGCCCTTGTCGCTCGCCGACGCGGTCAAGCGCGGGCTCGAGCAGAACCTCGGGGTCGTCCTCGAGCAGGCGCGCGTCGATGCCTCGGGTGGCAAACGTGTGCGCGACCTCGCCGATCTCCTGCCCCACGTCTCGGCGGGTGTGCGCGAGTCCGGGCAGGTCGTCAATCTCGCGGCTTTTGGCTTCACGGGGTTCCCCGGCATCCCGCAGGTCATCGGGCCCTTCGGGGTTTTCGACGCGCGCCTGTTCCTGTCGACGCCGCTCTACGACGCCGTGGCGCTCGGCACGATGCGCGAGAGCCGCGAGCTCGAGCGCGCCGAGGCGTTCACCTACCGCAACGTGCGCGAGCTCGTGATTCTGGCCGTCGGCAACGCGTACCTCGAGGCGGTCGCCGACTCGGCGCGCGTGGATTCCGCCAAATCGGAGGTCGCCACCGCGGAGGCGCTCGCCAAGCTCGCCGACGACCAGCGCGCGGCCGGGGTCGTCGCCGGCATCGACGTCCTTCGCCAGCAGGTGCAGCTCGAATCGGCGCGGGCACGGCTGATCACCACACAGAACACGTTCGAGAAGCAGAAGCTGAAGCTCGCGCGCGCCATCGGCCTGCCGCCCGGCCAGGGGTTCGAGCTGACCGATCGCCCGAAGTACGCGGCGGCCGCGCCGATCGATCTCGAGACCGCCGTCGCGCAGGCGTACGCCTCGCGTGACGACCTGAAGAGCGCGGAAGAGCGCGTCCGGGCCGCCGAAGCCGCGCGCCAGGCCGCGCGCGGCAACGCGTGGCCGAGCGTGCACGTGGACGCCGACTTCGGCGCGCTCGGCTCGAGCGTCTCGACCACCGAGCGCACCTATGTCGTCGCCGCCGGCGTCCGCGTCCCCGTCTTCGACGGGGGCACGACGCGCGGCAAGGTCGAACAGGCGGACGCGGACCTGCGCGCGCGCCAGGCCGAGCTCGAGGACCTGCGCGCGACGATCCGCGCCGACGTCACCGAGGCCATGCTCGACCTGCAGGCCGCCGACGCGACCGTGCACGTCACCGAGAACGCGCGCACGCTCGCGCGCCAGCAGCTCACGCAGGCCGAGGACCGCTTCCGTGCGGGCGTGACGGACACGATCGAGCTCACCGAGGCGCAGCAGGCCAATGTCATCGCGACCGAACGGTACATCTCGAGCGTGTACGCCCACACGCTCGCCAAGGCGGCGCTCGCGCGGGCCGTCGGACAGATCGAAGAGCAGTTCTTGAAACTGGTAGGAGGACAGCAGTAATGGCGGATGGACTCTTTGCCCCGGGCCGGCGGCCGTGGGTGCTGGCGGGACTCGCCGCGGTCCTCCTGGCGGGCGGGTTCGTCGTGTGGCGGTCCCTCTCGCCGCGCGAGTCCACCGACGACGCGCAGGTCGCGGGGCACGTGAGCCCGGTCGCCGCGCGCGTGAGCGGCCCCGTCGTCGCGATCCGCGTTCAGGACAACCAGGCGGTCAAGGCCGGCGACGTCCTCGTCGAGATCGATCCGCGCGACTATCAGCTCGCCGTCGAGAAAGCGCAGGCGGATCTGGCGTCCGCGCAGGCGGCCGCGCGCGCGGCGCGCACCGGCGTGCCGATCATGTCCACCACGTCCAGGAGCGAGCTGAAAGCCGCCGAAAGCGGCACGGCGAACGCGGCGGCCATGTTGAAGGCCGCCGAGCGCGAGGTGGATGCCTCGAAGGCCAAGGTCGAAGCGGCCAAGGCGCGCCGGGAGGAAGCGGCGGCGAACGCGACGCGTGCGGCGCAGGATCTGGCGCGGCTCAAGACGCTCGTGGACAAGGACGAGATCTCGAAGCAGATGTACGACGCCGCGGTCGCGACAGACGCCTCGGCGCGCGCCGCGGTCGCCAACGCCGACGCCGCCATCGCGGAAGCCGACGCCGACTATCAGATCGCGGAAGCCAAGCACGTGCAGGCGGGCGGCGCGCTCACGCAGGCGCAGGCGCAGGCCACGGCGGCCGGCACGGCGCCGCAGCAGATCGCGCTCACCGAGGCGCGCGCGGTCAGCGCGGACGCCCAGGTCCAGCAGGCCCAGGCCGCGCTCGACCAGGCGAAGCTCAACCTCGAACGCACGACCGTGCGCGCGGCCGCCGACGGCATCGTGAGCAAGCGCACTGTGGAAGTCGGACAGGTCGTCCAGGCCGGACAACCGCTGCTGGCCGTCACCTCCCTGGCCGACGTCTGGGTGGTCGCGAACTTCAAGGAGACGCAGCTGAACGCGATGCGCCCGGGCCAGCCGGCCGAGGTGTCGGTCGACGCGTACGGCGGCCGCCGCTATCGCGGCCACGTGGACAGCATCGCGGCGGCGACCGGTGCGACGTTCAGCCTCCTGCCGCCCGACAACGCGACCGGCAACTTCGTCAAGGTCGTCCAGCGCGTTCCCGTCAAGATCGTGCTCGACCCGGGCCAGGGCACGGCGGACGTCCTGCGGCCCGGCCTGTCGGTCACGGCCACGGTCTTCGCGCGATGAGCGACGCGCCGGCGGCCGCGGCGGATCTTGCGCCGGCGCGCGCCCCGGCGGCGGAGGTTCCGCACGTCAGCCCCTGGCTCACGGCCATCGCCGTGATGTTCGGGACGTTCATGGTCGTGCTCGACACGACCGTCGTGAACGTCTCGTTGTCCTACATCGCCGGCAGCCTGTCGGCGACGGTCCAGGAAGCGACGTGGGTGCTCACGTCGTACATCGCGGCCAACGCGATCATCCTGCCGATGACCGGCTGGCTCGCCTCCTTCTTCGGCCGCAAGCGTCTGCTGATCGGATCGATCACGGGGTTCACGGCGGCGTCCATGCTCTGCGGGATCGCGCCGACGCTGCCCGTGCTCGTGATCTTCCGCATCATCCAGGGCGCGACCGGCGGCGTGATGCAGCCGCTGTCGCAGGCGATCCTGCTCGAGGCGTTTCCGCCGCAGGATCGCGGCAAGGCCATGGGCTTCTGGGGCTTCGGCATCGTCGTCGCGCCGATCCTCGGCCCGGTGCTCGGCGGCTGGCTCACCGACAACTGGTCGTGGCGGTGGGTCTTCTACATCAACATTCCCGTGGGCGTCGCCTCCGTGCTCCTCACGCGGCTCTTCGTGTTCGATCCGCCCTACCTGCGACGCGTGCGTGGAGCGATCGACTACTGGGGGCTGTCGCTGCTCGCGATCGGCGCGGGCTGCCTGCAGATCATGCTCGACAAGGGCCAGGAGGAGGACTGGTTCGACTCGCGCTTCATCATCGTCATGGCCACCGCGGCGATCGTCGGGCTCACCGTGTTCGTCGCGCGCGAGCTCCGTTCGAAGGAGCCGATCCTGGACCTCCACGTCTTCAAGCACCGCACCTTCACGGTCGGGACGATTCTGATGACCGCGCTCGGCTTCGTCCTGTTCGGGAGCCTCGTGCTGCTGCCGGTGCTGATGCAGACGCTGCTCGGCTATCCCGCGGTGCAGGCGGGGATCGCGCTGGCGCCGCGCGGGATGGGGTCGTTCGTCGCGATGCCCGTGGTCGGCCTGCTCACGGCGCGCGTCGATCCGCGCAAGCTCGTCGGCCTCGGCCTGGCGCTCGGCGGCTGGACGCTCATCTGGCTGGGATCGATCAACATGGAGGCCGGCTACTGGGAGTTCTTCTGGCCGCAGGTGATCCAGGGCGTCGCTCTGGGCCTGCTCTTCGTGCCGCTCACGACGGTCACGATGGGCGACCTCGCGCGCGAGGAGATTGGCAACGCGTCGAGCCTCTTCAACCTCGTGCGCAACATCGGCAGCAGCGTGGGCATCGCGGTCGTGACGACGATGCTGTTCCGCCTCCGCGTCGCGCACGCGTCGTCGCTCGGCGAGCACGTCACGGTCTACGACCCGGCGACCCAGCAGCGGCTCGGCCAGATGCAGCAGTTCTTCACGTCCCACGGCCTGCCAAATCTGACGGCCCTCGCCGCGATGAACGGGCTGGTGCAGCGTCAGGCGTCGCTGCTCGCGTTCATCGATCTCTTCCGCTGGCTCGGGCTCATCTTCATCGTCCTGATCCCGCTCGTGTTCCTCATGCGGCGGCCGCAGGGCGGCGCGCCCGTCGCGGCGGCCGCGGAATAAGGGAGGGGTTCCGAGGGGTTCCCGGAAGGTCTCCGGGGTTCTCAGGGGTTCCGAGCCGCGAGGCCGGCGCGGAGCGCTGCGTCCACGTCATCGCGGCCCGTGGGCAGATCCGAGGGATCGACCCGCTCGCCGGCCTCGATGAGCAGCCGCGCCGTCGTCGCGAAGTCGCCGCTGTCCGCGTGCCAGCCGTGGAGCGATCCGTAGATGCACTGCCCCAGGAGCGTGCCGCCGTAGGTGGGATCGGGCACGTTGAGCGGCGCGCGGTGCGGCAGGAGAAGCCGCACCATCTCCGCGTTGCCGTGAAACGCGGCCCAACGGATCGGCTCCCAGCGGTCCACGCCGCGAGCCAGCGCATCGAACCCCGCCTCGAGCATCAACGCGACGGCCGCGGTGTCGTTCGCGTGCGCCTTGTCGGCGATGAGCCGCATCTGGTCGGGCGTAAGACTCGCGGCGAGACCGGGATGGGCCCGCGTGACGGCGAGAGCCGCGGCCCGATCCGCCCGGCCGCACGCCGCGATCAGCTGCTGCGGGGGCGACGCACGCTGCAGGAGCCAATCGACGATGTCGTCGTCGCCCAGCATGACGGCCGCGTCGATCGCCGACACGTTGTGGCCGAAGACCCAGCGGTAGATGTCGCCGCGGCGGTCGCCTATCTCGTCGCGCGTGGCCGGCCGCCGGCCCGTGTGCGCGACCGTGTACTTGCCGTGCCAGGTGCGGTGGTCGAGAGCGAGGGGATCGTCGTCCAGACAACGCTCGATGAGCGCCCGGTCGCGCAGACCCGCGGCAATGAAGATGTCGAACCACGCGCCGCGGCCGACGAGCAGGCGCACGACGTCGGGCGCGTCGCGGACGAGATACTGAGCCGGCGTGGACTCGTGATCGACGTCCCTGGCATCGATGTCCGCGCCGTGGTCCAGCAGGTAGCTCGCGATGTCCACCGTCGTGGCGCAGTGCAGGGGCGTCTTGCCGTCGCCGCCCCGCGCGTGCACGAGCGACGGATTCTGATCGACGAGCTCGCGCACGCGATCGAACATGCCCAGGTGCGCGGCCGCAAACACGTCGACGAGGGCGCCGCGGGCGATGAGGGGCGCGGCTTCGGCCGGCGTGATGTCGTGCTCGAGCAGGCCGAACCCGCCGGCCCACCAGGCGCTCTTCAGGTTCAGGTCGGCGCCGTGGGCCAGGAGCACGTCGAGCATGGCGAGGTTCTTCGTCGCGCGCGCGATCGGCCGGCTGTCGAAGTGGCTGATCGGATCGTTGATCGCCGCGCGGACGTCGGCGTGCGACGCGAGCAGCTCGCGCACCGCCTCGACGTCGTCCGCGTGCAGGGCCGAGAGGAAGCGCTCGACGGGCGTCCTCGTCAGCGACTCGATCTTGCGCCTGAGCGCGGTCCAGCTCTCGAACCCGTACCCGCGCGCGACGACGAGCTGGGCGTCGGCCAGCGCAAACGCGTCGGCGGCTGGCGGCCTCGGATGCAGCGCGCCGACGCGTTCGATCGCGTCGGACCGCCCGGCGAGGACCGCGCGACGCAAGTCCTTCGCGCGCTTCTGCTGCATCTCGAGATTGGGCCGGGCGGGCAGCGGCTCGACGAAGCGAGACCGATCGGATGAGGACGCCATGACGCACCTCCCCACTGAGGGGTTGGGCCCGTGGTCCGCGAAACGGGCGAAGGTTCGTCAGGCCAACGAACGCACTCGAGCCGACGACAGGTGGGAGCTTCCCTTCCCGCGGACGGGGCGCGTCCTGCACGCGCAGAACGTCAGCATAGCCCGCGTCAGCCGCCGATGCAATTCGGATCGGCTGCTCGCCAGGTCGCCCTTCAGAAATGGATCGACACGGTGAAGACCACCGTGGGTTTCGCGTCGTCGGGATTGAAGATCGTTGTCGACACCTCGACCTTGCCGCGAGACACGCCGACAAGCAGGCCGCGCTGCAAGTCGCGCTCGGCTCCGTACGCGCGCGTGCGCTGCGTGACAACGCCCACGCGCAGCCAGTCCACGAGCGCCACGGTCAGCTGCGACCAGTTGTAGAAGAAGCTGTCGGAGGATGACTTCGCGTCGACGACCCATTCGCCTTCACTGTAGAACTCGAGCCGGCGCCCGCTGAGCCAGCCCTTGTAGCCGGCCGCGCCGCCCGTCGTGTCGCCGAACACCGCGCCGAACATCGGCGTGAGCGCCCACCACGAGTCCTCGCCGCCGCCGAAGTTGCAGCCCAGCCACGCCGAACCGGTGTCGCGCGCCTCGTAGTTGAAGCGGCCCTCGAGGCGCAGCCGGCCGCGGTCGGCCGTCACCGTCGGCTGGGCGTAGTTGGTGTCGTCGGGAACCACGTACGTGTAGACCTCCGCCGACACGTGCCAGGGCGGAGGCGCGGGCGCCGGCGCGGGCTGCGCGAGCGCGGCGAGCAGAAGCGTCCACGGCAGCACGTCAGCCCCCCAGCGCCATCGTGAGCGCGACGAGAATGAGGCCGACGGCCACGGTGATCACGCCGAACACCCACGGCGCCCGGCCGACCAGCCGGCCGTAGGCGATGCCGCAGATGAAGAGCATGGCGACCGCGACGCCATTCGACACGCGCAACGCGAGCCTCGCGTCGCGAATCAGCATGAACGGCACCGCCACGGGCAATGTCGATAGAAAGACGAGCAGGCACAGGGCCAGCGCCCCGCGCCAGTCTGCCCCGCGAAGGGCCCGCGGGGTCACGTCCGGCAGGCGCGTCAGGCGTTGGCGTAAGGTCTCGATCTCTGCGGGCTCGAGAACCGCCGCCACCGGCACCGGCAACCACTCCGCGATTCGCTGGTGCGCAGCGCGTGGGTCCGACGCCCGGCGCACGGCTCTGAGCGCGGCCACGGCGCGACTGCGGTGCGCGAGGTCGCCCATCAGGTAGAGCAGGCCGTCGATGATGCCCCAGGCCAGATTGCAGCCGAGCGCGCCGAGCAACATCGTGCGCACTTCCTCGCGCCCGGCGCCCGCCACACCGAGCGAGCCCGTGAACGTGAGGACCATGATGAGACCGAAGAGCACTTCGGCGACTCGATCGGCCGGATCGACCACCTGCCGGACGGCTCGCGAGGGGCGGTCGTCGGACATCCCGGCTGAGTGTACTCTGCCGGTCGCCGCTCCGGCCCCTCAGGGATGGGCCGCCATGAACCGTCGTCGTACGCTCCTGCAAACCTTGGGGTTCGGCAGCGCGCGGTGCCGCCGACAGCGGGCCTTCAACACCGCCGACCAATGTCACCCGTCCGGCTGACAAATCGTCTTCATTCCACGCGTATTGGGCATAGGCCGAACGGGTGACGCTGGTCACCCGTTTGCAGAAGACGGGCGAACCATGCGCCTTCACAGACTGGTCCTCCTCCTCGCATTCGTCTCAGTCGGCGCGCCGGCGCTGGCGAGCTCGTTTGTCGTAGTGCCCAACAACCGGGCATCAACTGCCGGCAACGGCACCGATTCTGTCGGCCCCGGCGCGGAACCGGATACTCGGTTCCAGGAACTTTATGGCGGCGGCCAGTTTCTCCCGATCGGGTCGCCGATCCTGATCGACCAATTTGCCTGGCGCGTGGCTCCGGGCACCGGCGTCTTCGACGCCACCTTCGCGAACGTTGACCTGTACATGTCGACGTCGCCCCGGTTTCCGAACCTGAACGGCGGCGCCTCGGCGCTCATGTCGGAGACCTTTGCTGACAACGTGGGACCTGATAACACGCTCGTGTACCACGGGCCGGTGACGATGGTCAGCCCCGGCTGCGCCGGCCCGGCGCCGTGTCCGTTTGACCTGGTGGTCACCCTGCAAACTCCGTTTTTCTACGACCCGCTGCAGGGACGGCTGCTTCTGGACTTTCGCGTGTCCGGCATCTTCGGCGTCGTGCACAGCTTCTGGGACGACGACGATTACGGCGGCGGGTTCGGCTCGATTGCAAGCGTCGGCGGCCCATTGGGTGCCATCGCCGGCGATTTCAGTGCCAGCGGCGACATCACGCAGTTCCGCTACACTGCCGTGCCGGAGCCGGCCACGATGACGCTACTGCTTACAGGACTGGGTGCCGCCGCCGCGGCGCGCCGGCGGCGCGTCGCGCGGTAGCCGATCGCGAGGGGCGGTCGTCGGACATCCCGGCTGAGTGTACTCTGCCGGTCGCCGCTCCGGCCCCTCAGGGATGGGCCGCCATGAAATCGCGAATCGCGCGGCGCAGGTCGTCCGGACACTCGAGATAGGAAAAGTGACCGCAGCCCTTGAGCGTCACCAGCCGGGCGTCCGGCAGCGCGGTCGCGATGTGCCGGGCGATTTCGATCGGGATGAAGTCGCGATCCCCGGCGATCACCAGCGTCGGAATCTTCAGGTTCCGCAATCGCGGCAGCAGATCGTACCCGGGCACGTTCCAGCTGTCGGCCATCAACCGGTCCTCGATCGCCCGGGCTTTCAGGATGCCTTCGCTGCCCTGGCTGATGAACGCTGCCCGCATCGTCGTCATCAGCTTTTCGTAGTCGGCCGGGCGCGCTAGGGCGAACTTGAAGTGAATGCGATAGCGCGCCGCGACCGCTTCCGGGTCGCCGCCTTTGTAGGCGGCGCTGCTCAGAATCTCGCGCTGTCGATCCATGTCGGGACCGAGCTGCGCGGCGTACGCCGTCCGCAACACCGTGACGTCGCTCGCAGACGCTGGAGCGGGATTCATGAGCACGAGACGCGAGACATGCGCGGGGTAGCGGAGCGCGTATTCGAGCGCGAGGACGGTCCCCCAGGAGTGTCCGAGCAACGACGCCGACTCCAGCTGAAAGTGCTGCCGCACGGCGTTGATGTCGTCGATGTCGGACGCGAGGGAGACGTCCTCCGGCCGCACGCCGTCGGCGGATTTTCCGCGGCCGCGCTGGTCGTAGTAGATCAGACGGTACGCGTCCGCGAGGCGATCGAGATCCGGCAGCAGATACGCGTGATCGAAGTCCGGTCCGCCGTGCAGGACGATGACGCCCGGCCCGGTGCCGACGTCGCGGACGTAGAGCGAGGCGCCGCCGATCGCCACGCGCCCTTCGCGCGCTGGCGCCGCTTGCTCAGCGAGCCGCGCGGCGCCGGACATTGAATTCGTCAGCGTCAGGAGAACGGCACCGGTGATGCCAAGGGTGGCGCGCATGGTCATGCGGACAGCGGCCTCGGCTCATAGCGCATCGCCACCGCCCCCGAGCCGAACTCCACCCGGCCCATGAGCTTCAAGTCGACGCGCTTCGAGAGCCCGGCGAACAACGTCGGCCCGTGGCCCGCGAGCCTGGGATGCACCACGAGCTCGTACTCATCGATCAGTCCCAGCTCCGTCAGCGCCAGCGGGAGCTTCACACCTCCGACGAACAGTCCGTTGCCAGGCTCCCGTTTGAGCTGCTGAACGGCCCTGCCCAGATCCCCACGGACGAGCTCGGCGTTCCAATCGACCCGATCCAGAGTGCTCGACACGACGTAATTCTTTGCGGCGTCGATCGTCCGGGCGAAGGGTTCCATCCAGGGTGCCATCCAATCGGGCCTCACTCCTGTCCGCGCGGGCGCCCGCCACGCTGCCTCCATCATTTCGTACGTCACCCGGCCAAAGAGGAGGGCATCGGCCCGGGCGATGTTCTCAGCCGCGCGACGATGCAGCTCTTCGTCCGCGATGATGACACGATGGTCGCAGCACCCGTCCAGCGTGACGTTGATGGAGTACCGAAGTGGTCGCACGACACAATCGTACCGCCGGCGGCCTCACAACTCCACCACGCTCGCATCGCGCGCGAGCATGCGACAAAACCCGTTGACTTCAATCGGACCCTGGTCGGCCACGAGCTGCGGCGAGACCGATCGAGCGGGGCGCATCATCGAGCGCAAACGGCTGACGCGCCGGCAAATGGAGCGGTTCATCGACGCGCTCGAGGCGGGCACGGAGGTCGTCATGGAGGGGTGCGGGACCGCCCACGACTGGGGGTCGAACAGCAAACCCTGCAGGCCCTGCATCGGGAGCGCACGCAATGGCAGGCCACGCTGCGCGCGGATCAACGTGATGCGGGGGCTGTTACGAGCCTCGGCGAAACGCGATCGTCAAGGCCGCGCTGCGGCGGCCGCAGCTGACGCCGGCCGTGCCTCGCAGCTCATTCTGGTCGGGTTTCTGGCACACCGACCGGCACACGAGCCGAAAGACGTCGATGGAAAAAAGAAAGGCCCCGCAGATCGTTGCGGAGCCTTGGGTTAATGGCGGGGCCGACGAGACTCGAACTCGCGACCTCCGGCGTGACAGGCAAAAGAAATAGATCCACGCCGCTCGCGAGTTGCCGACTTTGCTGAGCAAATGCCCAAGGTCGACCGACAGTGCTAGTCACACAGCAGCACGGAATGACACGGTTCCTCGACCGTGAGCGGCACACCTACCGGCACACCTCGACGGCGCCATCCCCCGCCGCAAGAGCGCGCAATCCTCGGCCGCTCACTCCGATCGCTGGCCGAAAAAGGGGCCAGGAGAGAGTTGGGCGAACGGACCGGGCTGGTGGGCCTCCGCGAGTTAGCCCGTGAGGGGCTCCGAAAGGTATCCCGGCCCGATTCGAATCAAGTCGGCAGTCCCCCGCATGCGCGTCGCGCGAAAATGCCTTGACAACGACACTGAGTACCAGCCATTCTCATCCTCGCTCCCCGAACAGTATTCGCGTTCGACATAGGAACTCGGTTCACAGCCGTGTTCTCCAGAGCAATTCGCAGTCCATTTGGGGAGGTGTTCTATGAGGCAGTCCACGCAACGCTGGGCTTGGTGCTTGACGGTCCTGACGTTTCTGACCGTGCCTGTCCTGTCGCTGACGCTCCTAGATCTGTTGCCAACCGCTCAGGCTTCAGCAGCCAGCTGGGCAGCGCGACTGACCGAAGGACAGGTACACCAGCAAGTCAGACAGATATCACTCCTCAGTGGTAGCGAACAACGCGCGCTGTTTGCGCGGCTGACTCACCGAGAACAGTCTCAGTGGTGGGCCGAAGAACTCTCTCGATTTGACGCGGAGCATCCGGCGCTGAACGACGACCAGCGATCGATCCTCGATCAGGCTCGGCGGATGCTTTCCGAGGCTTTCTTCGCGAATCCTCGATCCTTCAGGGATCAAAACGCTCGTTTGCTCAAGGCAATTGCACAGCACTTCACGCCCGAGGAGCAGCGCGAATTGATGATCTCGCCTGCTGCGGATCATTCGGTGCTGGCGAGTCTCGCGCGCCCTGCAGCATGGTTACGTAGCCACGTTGTCGCGATGGCCTCGGGCAAGTGCACTTGTATTCAGGAGAGAGACCCCTGCGGCAGCGGAACGTATTGCAGCGCAAACGTCGAATGCGAAATTGATCCGGGAAATTGCTATATCGGTTGGTTCCAGTGGGGAGATTGCTACGGCCTCTGTGTGCCGAATCCGTAAACTTCCGGTCTAGGTCGACCGACCGGCTGCGGCAGGTGGAGGCGCCATGATACTGAAATTGATTCTGATTTGGTGTTGCGTGGCGATGGCAGCGCTCTTTGCTGCCGGTTCTGCGGTGAGCCTCGCGACAGCAGTCCGCCCAGCCCACCATCACTTCGCTGCAGGTGAGTCTATTCCTGGGCTGAAGCCGTTACTCCATGGAAGGGCGTTCAACGTACTCTTGTTCGGTCGCGACAGTTGCGGCGCCTGTGAGAAGTCAGCCCCGTTCTTACGGATGCTACAAACCGCAGTGACTGAAAGAGCCGACGCTGAGCTTCTCGTTTTTTCGGTCGGGTCGTCATGGGAACCTCTGCCTGGCCTCCATTCGATCCGTACGCTCTCTCCTGGAATGGTCCACGACCTCAACATCACCGTCGTGCCCACCATACTAATGGTTGATGGGCGGAGCGTTGTGGTGGGCTCTCAACAGGGAGTCCCGACTTTGCAAGAGGAGAGAAGACTAGTGGATCTCGCCAAAGGCGGTCGGTAGCCCAGAGTGCGTTGGTGCCTGGGCGTTCCACCGGAAACCACCTCTCCTGAAGGTGCGATCACGGCGTCGCCCGTTTTGACGGGCGACGCCGGTCGCTTGCA
>DATIWF010000096.1:0-6396 GCA_035519535.1 Vicinamibacterales bacterium
TGTTGGTGAGGGCCTGATAGGGTTCCGGCCCGGCCAGCACTTCGCGCCGGCATTCGAGGCCGAGCTCGGTGAGGAGCGGGACGATGCGGAGGAGGATCTCGGCCGCGCTGCCTGGGACCGTGCTGCCGTGAATCATGCGGACGCGCGCGCCCTGGAGCGGCCGCGCCAGCGCGCGTAACGCCGCCAGATCCGCGTCGCCGACAATGGCCGCATAGTCGGCGAGGACGGGCCCGCGCGCCACCGTGTGACCGGCCGGCAGCCCGATCATGCGGCACCTTCCGATCGGATCACCGCGAGAATCTCGCGCCGCAGCGGCTCGAGCGGCTTCATTGCGATGTCGATGTTCGCGAGTCGGCGCGCCAGTCCGCTGAGGCCGAGCGCGCGCTCGATCCACGCGCAGAAGTCGTTCGTCGCCAGCTGCAGTCGAATGCGCGAGTGCACGAAGTGATGGTGCACGGTCTGCGTGTCCAGCAGCCGGATGCCCTCGGCCAGCTCGCGCAGCGTCGCGGCCTGCGTGCCGAGCGGCACCTCGACGCTGTTTCGCTCGCAGAAGTAGAAGGGCTCGAAGGCCGGACGATGCGCGGCGTCGCCGAGTTCCGCGACGCGGGCGTCGATCGGTCCGCGCAGGGCCGCCCGCAGGGCGGGAAACGACGACATCTGCCGGATGTCGATCGCCGCGAGCTGCTCGGCCAGCGCCGGCTGCTGGCAGGCGGTCAGCACCCAGTGCGCGAAGTCGTTCGAGAACCGCATGTAGTAGTGCGGCTCGACCTGGTGAAACGCGTGATGGAAGAGCGTGGCGTCGGAGCACTGCGGCAGCGCGGCCGCCAGGTCGGCGAGCGAGTTTGCCCGCTCGCGGCGGATCACCACGAGGTAGGACGCGGTCACGAACGTGAAGGGCGCGCGGTCCTGCATGTCCCTGGTCTCAGGCGACGAAATCGGATTCGGCGAGGGGCCCGTCGTCCACGGTCGGCCGACGCGTGGTCGCCAGCCGGGGCCGCGCGGGCGCGGGCGGCGCGTCCACGCGCAGGTCGGCCAGCCCGCCGATGAGCGACGCGGCCCAGCGATACACGTTGTGCTCGGAGACGGCGCGGCGCATCCGCTCCATCCGCGCCCGGCGTTCCGTCACCGGCATTTCGATCGCGCGGCGGAAGGCGTCGGCCAGCTGTTCCGTGTCGTACGGATTGACGATCAGCGCGTCGTTCAGCTCGCGCGCGGCGCCGGTGAACTGGCTCAGCACGAGCACCCCGTCGCCCTCCTCGCGCGCCATCACGTATTCCTTCGCCACGAGGTTCATGCCGTCATGGAGCGACGTCACGGCGCAGACGTCCGCGGCGCGATAGAACGGCTCGATCTCGTCGTAGCCGTGATGGCGCGTGACGAGCACGATCGGCTTCCAGGCCGCCGTGCCGAATCGCGCGTTGATGCGGGCCGCCTCGTTCTGGACGTCGTGCAGCAGCTCGCGGTACCGGCCGATGCCCGTGCGGCTCGGCGCGCCGATCTGCACGAACGTGAACCGGCGCAGGTAGTGCGACCATTTCTCGAAGAACCGTTCCAGGCCGCGGAACCGCTCGATGAGGCCCTTCGTGTAGTCCACGCGATCGACGCCGACGCCGATCCACTCGCAGGAGCCGCCGATCTGCCGGAACACCGTCTCGCGCGCCTCGTCGCTGGTGGTCGCGGCGCGCGTCCCCGCGTGCCGGGCCGCGACGCTGATCGGGAACGGCCGGACGTGCGTCAGCCGGTTGTGCCGGCGGGCCGTGAAGTGCTCCCAGTCCGTCTGCGATTCGAGGCCGCGCTCGACCGTGTCGAGGAAGTTGTTGCAGTGCGCCTGCGTGTGGAAGCCGACGAGGTCGGCGCCGAGCAGGCCGTCGAGCAGTTCGCTCTGCCAGGGGCAGATCCCGAACGCTTCGGGGTTCGGCCAGGGAATGTGCCAGAAGATGGCGACGCGGGCGTCGGGCCGCGCGGACTTGATCAGGCGCGGCAGCAGGGCGAAGTGGTAGTCCTGCACCAGGACCAGCGGACGCGTCGTGTCGCGCGCCTCGTCGAGCACGGCGTCGGCGAACTTCTGGTTCGCCTCGCGGTAGCAGGAGTAGTCCGACGTGCGGAAGATCGGCCGCGTGTGCGCGATGTGGCAGAGCGGCCAGAGCCCCTCGTTCGCGAACCCGTCGTAGTAGCCCTCTTCCTCTTCTTTCGACAGCCACACGCGCCGGAGCATGTACTCGGGCTGCTCCGGCGGCACGCGCAGCCGGCTGTGCGTGTCGACGACGTCGCGATCGGCGTCGCCCGAGCCGTGCGCGACCCACGTGCCGGCGCACGCGCGCAGCACCGGCTCGAGCGCCGTCACGAGGCCGCTCGCCGGCACGACGACCTTCGGCGTCCCGCCGTGCCGCACGTGCATGTACGGCTCGCGATTCGAGACGACGAACACGGGGCTCGTCCCGATGCGCTCGCGCACGTGCGCGCGGAGCCGCTCGGCCGTCCACACCGAGTCGCCGGCTTCGCGCAGGCGCGCCTCTTCCTGCGCGGCCGCCCGCGCGGACTCGAGGCTGCGCACCAGATGCGTCACCTCGCTCGCGAGCGGTTTGAAGATCTCGCCGACCCCGAGCGGCGCGACGGCGCCGGACCCGTACGTCCGCAACTCACGCAGCCAGGCCGTGGTGCGTGCGATCGGACGGATGAAGCTCCACCGGACCAGCACCATCGCCACGGCCACGACCACGCCGAGTTGAATCAGGAGGCGCACGGCCTGCTGTCGCCACGCGTCCGCCGTCTGCCGCCGGATGGACGTCGCGTCGTGGACGATCGAGATCACGGTCAGCCCGGGCAAATCCGTGACCGGCTCGGCGTCCACGAAGAGGTCCCGATCGCCGTCATGGACGATGTCCGCGGTGGGGCCGTCGATGGGGATGTTCAGCGCGAGCGCATGCGCGCGCGCGAGCACCGCTTCGGGCAGCGCGGGCGTCGTCGCGGCCGGCTGGAGGGCCGCGTCATAGAGAATGACGCCCACCGCCTGGGACCGCGCGCGGAACTTCTCGACGGTGGCCGGCAGCCGCTCGCGACGCCCGGCCTCGCCGGCGGCGACCAGCGTCTGGTCCAGCGAGCGGACCTCGGCCGTCGCGCGGCCGGCCATGTCCGCGCGTAACTGTCGCTCCCGTCCCCGGATGTCGTTCCACGCGAAGATCAGCGAAACGAGACCCACTCCGAGGACGAGCGAACCGATGAGACGATGAGACAGTCGCATCAGCGTGCCGGCGGCCGTCCGGGAAAACCCGATTCGGCGCGCCCGCGCAAGCTGGGGAGGAGGGTGTGGCTATTGTGACATCGAAGGCGGGGGCACGCGAGCGAAATTGCCGTGCCCGAAGAATTGACCTTGGAGAGACTATGAGCGGATCCCGCAGTTAAGCTTCTTGACGACCAAATCAGGAGGCTTGCGATGACTGCAGAGATCCGCTCGACGATGAGTGTAAGTGAAGCGCCGTTGTACGTGGCCTTTGAGCTGAGTCAGGACCGGTGGATGCTGGGGCTGACGTCGGGGTTGGGCGTGGCGCCATGGGTACGGACGGTGCGCGCGGGGGACTGGGCGGGCGTCGAGCAGGTGCTCGGGCGGGCCCGGAAGCGGTTCGGCCTGCCGGCGGGGACCCCCGTGGTGAGCTGTTATGAAGCCGGGCGCGATGGGTTCTGGATTCATCGGGCGTTGGTCGCCCGGCAGATGGCGAATCGGGTGGTGGACTCGTCGAGTATCGAAGTGAATCGCCGGCGACGGCGCGCGAAGACGGATCGGATTGATGCGCGCAAGCTGGTCCTGCTGTTGGTGCGCGTGTGCCTGGGGGATCGGCGCGCGTGGCAGGAGGTGCGGGTGCCGACGGTGGCCGAGGAGGCGGCCCGGCATGTGAGCCGCGAGCGCGCGACGCTCGTGCAGGAGCAGACGCGGCTCGTCAATCAAATGCGCGGGTGGCTGGCGGCGGTGGGGGCGCGGCTCCCGAAGCGCCGGTCTATGGGGTGGGCGGCCCAGGTGCGCGATGCGGCAGGCGAGCGGCTCCCGCGCGAATTACAGGCGCGCCTCGAGCGGACGTCGATGCGCCTGACGCTGGTCGCGACCCAGATCGCCGAGCTCGAGACCGCGCAGGCGGCCGCGCTCACGCAGGCGCCGGCCGACAGTCCCGCCCCGCGGTTGCTGGCGCTGCGCGGCATCAGTGTGACGAGCACGTCGACGCTGCTCGACGAAGGGCTGGTCTGGCGGGACTTTCGCAATCGGCGGCAACTCGGGGGCCTGCTCGGGTTTGCGCCGACGCCGTATGACAGTGGCGCGGTGGTGCGCGAGCAAGGGATGCGGGGCGCGGGCAATCGCCGGCTCCAGTCGGCGGCGATTCAACTCGCGTGGAATTGGGTGCGCTGGCAGAAGGCCAGTGCGCTGACCCAGTGGTATCAGGCGCGCTTCGGCACGGGCAAGCGCGCGCGGCGGATCGGCATCGTGGCGCTCGCGCGCAAACTGATGATTGCGTTGTGGCGTCGCGCGACGACCGGGGAGCTGCCGGCCGGGGCCGTGCTGAAGACGATCTAACGCGACGCGACCAGGTTCGCTCGAACGCGAGCGACACACGGCGGCCGGCGCACGGTACACGGCGGGTCGTTCACACGACCGACTTGGAGAGGGTGCGCCGGCCCTCCGTGTCCGGGGGAGACGGCACAGTCTCTGGGAGCCGCACGCGGGCGTGCGCGCTCGGATAGAAGGCGAGGCTGGCCACGGCCAGCGGCGCACCGGACTCCGTGTGGACGGATCGCTCGTCGGGACCGCCGCCTCCGCCGCTCCCCGTGTGTGAGGAGCGGCTCCGGCGGCCGGCCGCGTGGGTGGGATTGCTATGAACGAGCACAGGTACGTCGCGGTGCTTGACTGCAGGCCGCAACATAGAAGGCCGTGGAGGGCCATGGAGGATCGAGGTGAAGTGAAGGTGGTGCTCACGTCGAGCATGGTCGTCACGACGATCGAGCCACGGGAACGAGCGCCGCGCGCATCAGTTCT
Organism: Vicinamibacterales bacterium; assembly: GCA_035519535.1. Taxonomy (GTDB): domain Bacteria; phylum Acidobacteriota; class Vicinamibacteria; order Vicinamibacterales; family SCN-69-37; genus DATEGZ01. The sequence continues at coordinate 5,021 of DATIWF010000096.1, forward strand.
TGCGCTCGTTCCCGTGGCTCGATCGTCGTCATGCCCAAGCCTCGATCTGAGCACTAGGTTCACTTCAGCTTGATCCCTCTCCATGGCCCTCCATGGCCCTCCAAGGTGCCCCCAAGGACGAGCAGCCCGCGAGAACCTCGATCTCCACTCCACCTCCCCGCCTATCGCTCCTCCCCTCTCCTGTCGAAAAGCCGATCGATGAGACGATCCAGCCAGCCCTCTGTCTGCGAGGCGCCGCAATGACGCTCGAAGCGACAGAGGTGAAAGTGTTCGAGATCCAGGAGGTAGGCGACCTGATCCGGAGTCCCAAGGGACACACGTCGATCGAGTGCCAGACCGATGTCGGGATCGTCGCGTTCTGGGCGACCAAATCGATCAACAGCCTGCGCTCGTTGCAGAAACGGACACCGCCGTTCCGCATCCGGTGCGGCTGCCGCGCGCCGCTGCCCAACTATCCGACCCATGCATGGTGGGTGCCCGACGGCACCCCCATCGAGTTCATCGACGAACGGCCGCAGACGGCGGCCACGATCGCGACCGCACGGCCGGTCATCACGCACGGTCTGGCGACGCCGGCGCATACGCCCGCGACCGGCACGGCGACGACCGCCACGGGCGCCCGCCCCATCATCGGTGGCCAGACGATCGGACATCGGGGCGGGCCCGCGTCCACGGTCGTGCCCCCGACGTCGGCATTCCGGACCCTGGCACGCGACGAACCGCACGAAGACTCGCGCGAAGTGTTGCGCGAAGTGCCGAAGCCGGCGCCGGTGGATCCACCCACGCCGGCGGCCGCGCCCGAGCCGCCCGCGCCGATCCAGGTCCGCTCCGCGCCCGTGCCGGTCGAGGCGCCGCGTCCCGTGCCCGTGGAGGCGCCGCGGCCCGCGCCCCCGCCCGCGCCACCCGCGCCCGTCGAGACGCGGACCGTCGCGGCCGAGCCGACGGACGCAGCCGACGACGCGCACGTGCTGTACGTCGTGAGCGCGAGCAAGGCGACGATCTGGGACGACGAACCACAAGGCAAGAACCTGTCGTACGTGCCCGCGCTCTTCGCGTACCGCGGCAAGACGGTGCGCGAATGGCTCGCGAGCGAGCAACGCGCCCTGGCGACACACTGGCTGTTTCTGAGTCCGCGATACGGCTTCATCGAGCCGGACCACCCGGTCGCCCGCCACGAAGAAAGCTGGGAACCCGATGCGGGCCCGATCAGCGACGACGCGCTGCGCGTGCAGGTCGCGTCACAACGGCGCTGGGACGATCAGATTCCGCTGCGCGAGTTCCAGACCGTGTTCCTCTGGTGCGACTCGAACACGTACGAAGATCGCGTGCGCGCCGCGTTCGAGAAAGTCGGCGCAAAGGTCGTCCGCTTGAAGGCC
>DATIWF010000097.1:0-7029 GCA_035519535.1 Vicinamibacterales bacterium
TCGGCGCGAGCTTCTTGTCCATCTCTTCGGCCGCCGCCCGCATCTGATCCTGACCGCCGCCGTGGTCGCCCATCAGGAAGATGTCCTTGAAGCCGTTCATCGCCATGCTCTCGATCATGGCGAGCTGGACGGCCTTGAAGACATCGGCGGGCATCTGGACGCCGCCGGGCTGCGTCGTGCCCTCGCGCAGGCCGGTCGCGCTCACCGCGATCGGCAGCACCGGCGCGACGAGCGTCTTGCCCAACCGCCTCGCGATCTCCACCGCGCGGGCGTGCGCCATGATCGTGTGGCCGCCGAGCACGTCCTGCGGGCCGCGCTCCTCGGTGCCGCCCGTCACGATCAGGACGGACGTCATGCCCTGGTTGTGAATCTTGTCGTAGACCTCGGTGTGCGTCAGCAGCTCGAGCTCGACGATCTTGCTGACGTCGTAGGGGGCTTGCGTGCGAACGATCGCGGCCGCGCCGACGAACATGACGCCGGCGACGAGGATGAGCGCCTTCTTCATACGTCCTCCGCAGAGTGTGGACCCGCCGTCCAGCAGGGCTATCGGGTGCGGCTACTGTAACACCGGCGCAACGGAATCCGAGCGCGTGAGCGGAACTTGCCCTATGCTGGCAGAGCCGGTGATCGTCGCGATTCTCGTCGCGTGCGTCGTGTTGTTCGTGGCCGCCGTCGGGCTGCGCGCGAGCCCCGACGACGCGCTCGGCCTCGTCCGGCAGCGGGGCGTCCTCGCGAGGTCGCTCCTGGCGATGTTCGTCGTCATGCCCGCAGCCGCGGCCTTCGTCGCCAGGACGTTCGATCTGCTGCCGGCGGTGGAGATCGCGCTCGTCTCGTTGTCGCTGTCGCCGGTGCCCCCGCTGCTGCCGGGACGGATGCTGAAGGCCGGCAGCGAGCGGTCTTACGCCGTCGGACTGCTCGTCGCCGCGGCGGCTGTGGCGATCTTCTACGTGCCGGCCGCGGTTTTTCTCCTCGCGAGAGTGTTCCAGCTTTCCGTGTCAATCTCTCCCGTGAACGTGGCAATTCCGGTGGCGAGCACAGTGCTGGCGCCGCTGCTCGCAGGCATGGCGATCCGGCGCCTGGTGCCTGGGTTCGCGGACCGCGCCGCGCAGCCGCTCGCCGCGGCTGCCGGTGCCATTCTGGGCATCGGGTTGGTGGCGGTTCTGGTCGCGACCTGGCCGACCATCACGCTGCTCCTGCGGAACGGGACGCTGGTGGCCTTCGTGGCCTTTTCTGTCGCCGGCCTCGCGGTGGGTCACCTGCTCGGCGGGCCGGCGCCGGGCAACCGCTCCGCGCTCGCGCTCTCCACGGCGGCGCGCCATCCTGGCGTCGCGCTGGTCATTGCCCGGGCGAACTTTCCGGACCAGCAGATGATCCTGCCGGCCATCCTGTTGTACCTCTGCGTGACTGCACTCGCGACCACGGTCTACCTCGCCCTCCGACAGCGAGATAGGATGGCGCACACGGCATGAGTCCAGATCCTCATCGAGGGCTGCCAGTGCGGCGGGCAGGCCCGGATCCCGCGCGTGCGCGGCTGGCGATGATCCTGGTGCACGGGAGAAACGCGGCGGCGGCGAACATCCTCGATGTCGCGCGGCTGCTGGATCTCGAGGACATCGCGTACCTGGCGCCCGAGGCGGCGGGGCACACGTGGTATCCGAAGTCGTTCCTGGCGCCGATGTCGGAGAACGAGCCGGAGCTCAGCTCGGGACTCGGCGTGCTCGCCGACCTCATCGCGTCGCTCGAAGCGCAAGGTCTTCCTTCCGCTCGGATCGGTCTGCTCGGCTTCTCGCAGGGCGCGTGCCTGGCGCTCGAGTTCGCGGCGCGGCACGCCCGACGCTATGCGGCCGTCATCGGGCTGAGCGGGGGAGTGATCGGCCCGCCGGGCACGGCGCGCGACTATCGCGGATCGATGGAGGGCACGCGCGTGCTGCTTGCGTGCAGCAACGTGGACTCTCATATTCCGCTCGCACGCGTCCACGAGACGGCCGACGTCTTCCGGCACCTCGGTGCCACCGTGCTCAAGTTCGTCTATCCAGGGATGGCCCACGCGATCACCGACGACGAGATCGAGAAAGTCAGGCAGTTGCTGAAAGACGGGCACTAGAGGTCGGGCGTCAGGCACGGGGCGGGCCCCTTGGCCGGGTTCGAGGGCGCCGGGCTTGACTTGTACTATTGTTCTAGTACAATAGGAAGCGTTGTGGCGCTCCTGACCGTCGACCACCGGCACCCGACGCCGCTCTACGCCCAGCTCGAACAGGGCATCCGCGGGGCGATTGCGGCGGGCCGGTTGGCTCCCGGCGCGCAGTTGCCGACCGTGCGTCAGCTCGCGGTGGAGCTCAAGGTCAACGCCAATACCGTCGCCCGGGTGTACGTGGAATTGGAGCGCGCGGGCGTGCTCGAAACGCGGCGGGGCGTGGGAACGTTCGTCGCCCAGACGCAGCCGGCCGTCGGATCCCGGCGGGGGCGAGACGCCGAGTTGCGCGCCCTCGTCCAACGGTGTCTCAACGAAGCTGCGGCGCGCGGATTCAGCGCCGCCGACGTGCTCGGCCAGGTTCGGCAACTTAGCGACAGCCAAGGAGGCTGACCGTCATGGCACTTCCCATCCGCTCGAGGACCACCGATGACCTGCGCCCCGCAAGCGGGCCGCGCCTGAACGTGGTCGCTTTCTTCGTGCTCGTGCTGCCGATCGTGGCGGGCGCGGTGGCGTCGGCGCTGCAGGCGACGCCCATCTGGATCATCGCTGGTGCGGTAATTGGCGTCGTGATGGCGCAGTCGCCCAAGATTGCGCGTCAGTGGGAGCGGGCGATCGTCTTGCGCCTCGGCAGGTATGTCGGCCAGCGCGGTCCCGGGCTCTTCTGGATCGTGCCGTTCTTCGACGCCGTGTCGGCCTGGATCGACCAGCGCGTCATCACGACGTCCTTCGCCGCCGAGCAGACGCTGACGTCCGACACCGTGCCGGTCAACGTCGATGCCGTCCTGTTCTGGCTCGTCTACGACCCGGAAAAGGCGGCGCTCGAGGTCCAGGACTACATGCAGGCCGTCAGCTGGGCGGCGCAGACGGCGCTGCGCGACATCATCGGCCGGACGTCGCTCACGGATTTGCTGCGCGGCCGCGAGCGCATCGAAGAGGAGTTGCAGCGGCTCATCGACGGGCGCTCGAACCCATGGGGTGTGACCGTGCAATCGGTCGAGATGCGCGACGTCGTCATTCCCGATTCGCTGCAGGACGCGATGTCACGCGAGGCGCAGGCGGCGCGAGAAAAGCAGGCGCGCGTCATCCTCGGCCAGGCCGAAGTCGAGATTGCGCGCAGCTTCGAACAGGCGGCGCAGGCCTATCGCGACAACCCGACGGCGCTCCATCTGCGCGCGATGAACATGCTCTACGAAGGACTCAAGGAAAAGGGCGCGCTCATGCTGGTGCCGAGCTCGGCCGTGGAATCGATGGGCATGGGCGGCCTGCTGGGCGCGGCGGCCATGCTGCAGCAGAAGCTCACGGCCGCCGGAGGCGGGGGTGAGGTGAAGTAAGGCAGAAGGCAGAAGGCAGACTGAGAGGAGGTCGTCATGCCGCACAAGGGCGACATCGACAGCAGTCACATCCCGGTGGATGGCGTCGGCGGGTTCGGGCTTCTCGCGGTTGCCGCATTCGTCGTCTACGTCGTGCCGCCGCTTCGCGCGCTGGGCATTCCCACGGTGCTCGGCGGCGCGACCTTCGGGCTCGCGCTCGTGGCCGTCCGCAATCGCAAGACGCGGGGGTGGGCGATCCCTGGCGCTGTCGCCGCGGGGGTCGTCTGTGTCCTGCGAGTTCTGGCGCTCGTTCGCGGCTAGAATCTCTTCGTGAAGATCGAGACCTTCCTGCTCGAACGCTGGATGACGCGTCATGAGACGCACGTCCGGTACGACATCGCCGAAAGCGGCATTCTGCCGCTGTCGATGGGGGACCTGCTCGACCTCGAGCCGGTCGCCGAACGGGCCGCGACGCTCGAGCGGCTCCAGGCGCTCCCGCTCGGCTACAGCGAAGCGCGCGGCACGGAGGCGCTGCGCACCCAGTTGGCCGCGACGTACTCGCGCGGCGACGCCGACCACATCCTCGTCACGACGGGCGCGATCGAAGCGAATTTTCTTCTTTACAACGTGCTGCTCGACGCGGGCGACCACGTCATCGCGCCGTACCCGGCCTATCAGCAGCTCTACAGCGTCCCGCGCGCGATTGGCTGCGACGTGTCGCTCTGGAAGGTCGGGCCGGAGACCGGTTATCGCTACGACGTGGCCGCGCTCGAGCGGTTGGTGACCAGGAAGACGCGCCTCATCGTCATCAACACGCCGCACAATCCAACGGGCGCGATGCTGTCGCCAGACGATGCGCGACGGGTGTATGAGCTGGCGGCCTCGATCGGCGCGACGGTGCTGAGCGACGAAGCCTATCGTTGGCTCGCCGTGCCTGGCGGCGAGCCGTTCGCGCCGCCGATGTTCGATCTCGGGCCGCAGGGCGTGAGCGTCGGCACGCTCTCGAAGCCGTTCGGGCTGCCGGGTCTGCGGATCGGCTGGATCGCCGGGCCGCCCGATCTCGTCCGGGCATGCTGGGGCATGCGCGACTACATCACGCTCAGTCCGGGCAAGCTCAACGACGCGCTCGCGCAGCTCGCGCTCTCGCACCGCGAGGCGATCGTCGCGCGTAATACCCGCATCATCACGGCCAATCTCGCCACGGCCTCTCGCTGGGTAGCCGATCGCGCGGACTTTCTCTCGTGGACGCCGCCGCGCGGCGGGCTGCTCGCGCTCCTCAAGTACGACCTGCCGATGCTCTCGCTCGAGCTCGCGGACCGGCTCGCGACGGACTACAGCGTCATGCTCGCGCCGGGCTCGGCTTTCGGCTACGAGTACCATCTGCGGCTCGGCATCGGTCAGCGGCCGGACGTGTTCGCGGCGGGACTCGAGGAAGCGGGCAAATGCTTCGAGAAGCTCAAAGGCCAGAAGGCAGAAGGCAAAGGGCAGAAGGCAGACGTCAGGACATAGCGGCAACGGACGGGTTCACGGAGCCGGATCCGGCGGAGCGGAGCGCATTCAATCGCCTCTTCTACCGCGATCGCCGTCCGACGTGGTTCGGCCACTGGGTCAGCCAGTTCTTCTGCTGGTGGGCGCGAATCGGGTTGCCGCCGCGATCGTGGTTCGCGCTGCGGGTGCGCGACCGTGTGTCGGGCCGTCTGCGCGCCGACGCGGTCGTCGTGCCTACCGTGGCCGGCGAGCGGTATGTCGTGTCGATGTTCGGGACGATTTCCGATTGGGTGAAGAATCTCGAGGCGTCGCACGGTGATGCCATGATCTGTCATGGCGCCTGCCAGCGCGTCCGCCTCGTGCCGGTGCCGTCAAGCGAGCGCGCCCCGATCCTGCAGGAGTACGTGCGCGCCGCGTCGAGCGGCCGCAAACACTTTCCGCTGGCCGTGGGCGCGCCCCGGGCGGAGTTCGAGGCCATCGCGGGGCAGTACCCGGTCTACCGAATCACCTCGATCGCAGACGAGCCTCCGCGTTGAGGCAGGGGCGGCGTCCATCTCCCGGCGCTATCCGATTAGGACGCCTTGTTGAAGACGTCCACGAAGTCGGAGTCGGCTCGCCCCGAACCGTCGGTGAAGTGAGTGTGTGCCCCTGACACCAGCTGGCCGTTGGAAGACATCGTGAGCGTCAGCGTGGTTGTCTCGAATCCAAAGTTCCAGATCGCGTGAAGGGCGCCGTCGGCGGACTCGGTGGCCTGGACGATGCCCCAGTCGCAGTAGGTCGGCACGCACGATCCCCAGGCGTGGACCATCACGGCGTTCGATTGCAGGGTGATCGCGATCTGCGGGAGGCCCCGCGTTTGGGCGTCGACGTTCAACCACGATCCCACAAAGGGGAGCGGGCTCGGCAGGGCAGCTGGATTCGCCGGGCTACCGCCGCACGCGCCACACCAGAGCAGGACGAGTCCGGCCAGGCAACGTACGCGCATCGGAACCTCCCGTTCCCCAGGGCGGCATCTCCCTGATTATGCTCGCACTTCGCAAACGGCGGAGCGGATCGTGGTGGGCCGCGGAGGGATCGAACCTCCGACCCTCTGGTTAAAAGGCGGCTTCAGCCCGAATCTCCTGCAATTCCTTGAAAGCTCCTGCACCGCGAAATCAGCGTGATTCCGCGGGATTTGCTACATTTCTCGTCGTCGCGCGGTTTCAATCGCTTGCAGTCAGTGGCACAGTTTTGTGCCCACCTAGTGCCCATGCCCAGAGTGACGCTCACTCCGCTCTCTGACCCGCAAGTGCGCGGGCTGCGCGCCGCGGACGTCCGCTACGACGTTCGTGACGGCTTCGCACGCGGACTGATCATCGCGGTGCTGCCGAGCGGCCGCAAGCAGTGGGCGCTGCGCTACCGATGCCAGGGCCGGATGAGGCGGCTTGTGCTCGGCGATTTTCCGGCCCTCAGCCTTTCGAAGGCCCGTGAGGCCGCCGAACGCGCCCGCGTCCGGCTCCTTGATGGCCACGATCTCGTCGCCGAGCGACAGGCGGCGAAGGCGCGGCCAACAGACACCGTGGCGTTGTTGGTCGAAGAGTACCTTCGTGAACACGCACGGAAAAGAAAGCGCTCGGCCGCCCAGGACGAGCGGATTCTCAAGAAGGACGTCCTTCCGTACTGGCGCGACCGGTCGGTCCGGGATTTGACGCGCCGCGACGTCCGCGCTGTCATCGAGCGCGTCGAGAAACGCGGGGCTCCGATCATGGCGAATCGGACCCTCGAAATCATCCGGAAAATGCTCAACTTCGGCGTTCGTCGCGACTGGCTCGACGCTAACCCGGCGGCGCAGATCGACAAGCCAGGTGTCGAGCGATCCCGCGATCGAGTGTTGTCGGATGACGAAATTCGATCGCTCTGGGCGCTCCTCGAGCGCTTTCCGGCGACGAGCGAGAAGCAGGCGCCCGGGCGCAAGCGCGCGAAGGCAAGCTCGAGCGGCGCCTTTTGCCCGGTGAGCCCAGCGCTGGCAGCCGTTCAGAAGCTGAGATTAATCCTCGC
>DATIWF010000098.1:0-4679 GCA_035519535.1 Vicinamibacterales bacterium
TCTCGAGCACCGAGTCCTGATCGCGGGTGTCGAGGCGCACCCGCGCGTCAGTGTGGTAGAGGCCGACGCTGGTGATGTCGTCGTTCCGCACCTGCACGCCGATGGTGTTCTGAACCAAGTGATCGCCCCAGCGCGTCATGCGGCGGTGCGAGACGCGACCACCCAGAATGAAACGGTGGTCGGCCTGCTCGACCTGGTCGCCGTGCTCCGGGTCGTCGAGGTAAAAGGTGAAATTCGAGAACAGATCGAGGTCGTAGCCGATGCCGTAGACGGTGACGTTCGTGACGGCGTCGCCGGTCGAGTGCTGCCAGTCACCTGACACGCTGTAGCGGTACGAATGGCCGCCGTCGGTCGGATCGATTGCGCCGAATCGATCGATCAGCCCCTCGGTGATGGCGCGCTGCGGCACTTGATCGGTCGAATTCCAGTCGCCGTGGTACCCCATCGCGGTCAGCGACCAGCCGTTCAGCGTGTCGCCGCGGCTGTACTTCACGACGCCGTTGATCTTTCGATAATCGTCCGGATGATCCCACGGTCCGTCGTTGTGCGACGCCTCGATGGCGGCGAGCAGATGCCCCGTTCCGACCGACGGCGAGGCGGCCAGAATCACCCGGCCGTACCCTTGTCCGCCCGCCTCGACGTGCGCAATCGGATGATCCAGCACGCTGGCGTAGTTGATGTTCGCCGATCCCGCCGTCGCGAAGTCGCCCTGATCGGCATAGTAGGGCCCCTTCGAGAACTGCACGCCGGAGACGACCTCCGGGATCATGAAGTTCAGGTCCGAGTAGCCCTGCCCGTGAGCGTGCGACGGCATGTTGACGGGCATGCCAGCCACCGTATTCGAGAAATCAGTGCCGTGATCCAGGTTGAACCCGCGCAGAAAGTACTGGTTGGCTTTCCCCTCGCCGCTGTGCTGCGTGACGATCATGCCCGGCACCGTCTCCATCACTTCACCGGTACGCATCAATGGACGTTCGTCGAGCTGTGCGGCGGTAATCGCACCCTGGCTCGCCGCCTGGGCGATGCCGACCAGGTTCTCGGCGGGATTCTCCACGTCGGCCAGACTCGCGAAGGTCCGCTTGCCGGTCACGGTGACGTCGGCATTCAAGGCCAGGTGGAGCACAACGTTGATCACCGTGGGCTGACCGCCGCTGCTGACGATCGCCACGGCTCGCCGCGTCTGGGCGAAGTTGATAAGCGAGAACGCCAGATCGTACTGGCCGGCCGCCAGATTCAGCGTGTACCGTCCGGCCGTATCGGTGACCGCCTCCTGCCTGACGGCACCCGCGCTGCGAGCGGTGACCGTCACACCGGGAAGCGCGGCCCCGGTCTCGTCCCGCACGATGCCGGTCACGCCCTGCGCAAACGCCGGCGTCGCCACCAACCACAGACTCAACAGGACACACCACGACCGCCAACGATTCGTCACGCGCGTCTCCTCGAAATCGATCGGTTGTGTAGTCTACGAGCGCCGTCGTGGATTGGCGGTGCGGCAAGTTGTCGCACCGCCCAGGCGGAGAAAGCCTCTACACTGCACAGCATCAACACCGATGCGCCTCAGCACCGTTGAACCGACACAGCGTCAGTTGCGGCCTGTCTATCTGCCGGGCGGAGGTGCGTCATGACGAAGCTTCCGGCGGCCATCCGGTTGTCGGCGGGCGCATCGTCCAGATTCGCCGCAGACCCGTGGTATCTCGCCGCGACGCCGCTCGCCATACGACCGTGGATGGTCCGGATGCGCTGGGAGACAGCGGGCGTCGAACTGTTGCTGCTCGCCATCACGTTCGGCGTCCCGACACTCGATCTCCCGCTTGACCACATCCTCTGGCTGCTCGTGGCGGACGTGGCGGCGAACGCTGCGACGGCCTTCTGGCTGTCGCGCGACGGGGAACTACCAGCGGTCGCGGCAACGATCGCCCTCGCGGTGCAGCTCCTGTTACTCACGTCGTTGCTTGAACTCACGGGCTGACCCTCCAACCCGTTCGTCGTCGTCTACATCATGCAAGTCACGGTGGCTGCGTTGACGGTCGGGCGTGGCGCTGCCGTGGTGCTCGGCGTCTTCACCGCCGCGAGCTACGGCGTGTTGATCGATTGGCACGTGCACGAACTGGTCCCGACGCATCATCGGCTGAATGACTTTCCAACGCACCTGTCCACGATGTGGCTGGCAGGCACCGTGGTCGCCGAGTTGGTCGCGTACTTCGTGGGACGCGCCTCGATTGCGCTGCAGCAGCGGGAGGACGCGCTCGAGCAGATGCGAGCTCGGGCAGCTCGGAGCGAGCGGCTCGTCTCACTCACGACCCTCGCTGCGGGCGCGGCGCACGAACTGTCAACGCCGCTTGGGACGATCGCCGTGGCGGCGCGCGAGCTGGAGCACGCACTCGTCCTGGGCCACGCTGACGCCGATCTCACGGACGACGCACGCCTGATTCGCGGCGAAGTCGATCGGTGCCAGGCCATCCTGGACCAGATGAGCGGGCGCGCTGGCGGATCAATGGCGGACGAACCGGAGAGTGTCCCCGTCGCCGACCTGTTCGACGAGGTGCGTATGGCACTCACGTCCGATCGCGCCAATCGTCTGGTCGTGCACTCGGCACTCGGTCCGCCGTCGCTCGTCGTCCCGCGAGCCGCCTTGCGACAGACGTTGCTGTCGCTCATTGGGAACGCCTTCGACGCGAGCACCGACACGCCGGTCGTCGTCGACGTGACGGAAGCCGGAGACGGCGTGCGAGTGACCGTTGCGGACTCGGGTCCTGGGCTCACGCCCGAGGCTGCCGCCCGCGCGGGTGAGCCCTTCTACACGACCAAGGAGCCAGGTCGTGGACTCGGGCTGGGGCTGTTTCTCGCGCGGGTCTTCGCCGAGCGCCTGGGCGGCACCCTCAAGCTCGAATCGGGCAACGGCACGACGGCGATTCTGGAGTTGCCGCACCGGACGAGCTCGGCGGAGGGCATGAGCGAGACGGGTCGCGAGAGTCGGACGCTGCTCATCGTGGACGACGACCAGCCGTTTCGGTTGCGATTGCTGCGCGCGTTTCGTGATCGCGGATTCGACGCGACAGGCGCCGGGACGTATGACGAAGCCATCGCGGTGGCGCAGGCGGACAGCCCCGAGTTCGCCCTCGTGGACTTGCGGTTGCCCGGCTTGTCTGGCCTCGAGGTGGTTCGGACACTCAAGGCGCTCGACACGACGACCAACGTGGTCGTGCTGACCGGGTACGGCAGCATCGCGCCCGCCGTCGAAAGCGTCAAGCTCGGTGCGACGACCTACCTGACCAAGCCGGTCGACGCGGATCAGATCCTCGCCGCGTTTGACGGCGCCAGCGAGACCGGCGCAACGCCAACCGCACAGCCCCTGGCGCGTGTCGAGTGGGAGCACATTCAGCGCGTGCTCGCCGACTGCGACGGCAACCTCTCGCAGGCCGCGCGCGTGCTCAGGATCCATCGACGATCGCTGCAACGCAAGCTCTGCAAGAATCCGGTGCCCGAACGCGGTCGATAGCGACGAACGGATCGCGCCCGGATCGCGATCGTGGCAAATCACGCGCGTGTTCGCCGCGGCGGTCGGCCGGCCGCCTTCAGAAGATCGCCTTGACGCCAATCTGCATCTGGCGCGCCGGCGCCGCGCTGAAGATGCGCCCGAAATTCGGCGTGCCGAAGATGCGGTTCGGGACGTCAAGGTTGACGCGGTTGAACAGGTTGAACACGTCCCACCGCAGTTCCAGCCGTGCCCCGGCCGACAGCGCCACGGCCTTCGCGATCGACAGGTCGACGTCGCCGTAGCCGGGGCCGAGCACGCTGTTGCGCCCGGCGCTGCCGAACGTGTACGCCGCCGGCAGCGCAAAGCAGCCGGTGTTGAACCATTGATCGGGCGTGTGCGGCGCGCCGGCGTTCGGATCGCAGACGGCGTCGGGCCGCTGCGCGGGTCCGGATCCGACGTTCGCGCGGTCCGTCCCGAGGTTCACCGTGAACGGCGCACCGGATTGCAGCGTGAGGATTCCGCTCACGCGCCAGTCACGGCCGATCGCCGACCAGAAGCCGTGTGACGCGCCGGCCAGTGGCGGCAGGTTCCACGTCGCGTTCCCCACCAGACGGTGACGATGATCGAAGCTCGAGAGCGCGCGCTCCGCCGCCATGTTGGCCACATCTTGTGGCAGGTTCGTCTCGGACGCCGTCGCGCCCGGATCCGACGCATCGTCGACCGCCATCGACAGCGTGTAGTTCGCAGAAAAGGAGAATCCTCGCGCGAGGCGTTGCTCCGCGCGCAGTGTCAGCGCGTCGAAGATCGAGTAGCCGTCCCACCGGATGGCGGTGACGTTGCTCAACTGTGGCACGGGACGCCGCGGACCGATCGGCCCCGGCCCCGGCGACGGCACGTTCAGTACCGTCGAGCTGTCGGCGCCGACGATCCACGATCCGAGATAACTCGCTTCGACGGCGACTGTCGGCGACAGCTGACGCTGCACGCCGACGCCGACGGTCTTCGCGTACTCGGTGCGGAAGTCGTGGTCCATCGTGTTGCCGCCGACCGCGCCGTTCGTCGGCGCCTCCAACATCGTCGCCGTCGAGTACGTCGGCTGCAGCGCGTCGGCGGCAGCGCTCACGCTCTTGGCGAAGAAAAACGGCAGCGTCTGCGCCAACGACTGCTGCACGCTGTACGCCCACTGGTTCAGGTACACGCC
>DATIWF010000099.1:0-39143 GCA_035519535.1 Vicinamibacterales bacterium
GGCAGAAGGCAGAAGGCAGAAGGCAGAAGGCAGAAGGCAGAAGACAGAAGGCAGAAGAAAGAGAAGACAGAAGCCAAGAACCGCTTATCATCAAGGCCGATCCATGGCCGACGCCCTCGCGCGGGCGTGGCGCGTGCTGGAAGCACTCGGCGCCACGGCAGGAGTGTTCGCGTTCTGGCTGGTGGTCCTCTTCGTCGTTCCCGGAATTCTGGCCGTGTACCTGGCCCGCCTGTTTCCATTGACGGGGCGCTGGCGGGCTCGGTGGCGCGCGCGCCGTGAGACGCGACGCTTGCGGCGCTAGCCTTCGCCCTCTGCCGGTTGCCTTCTGCCCCACCCTCCCCGTCTTACCGGCGCGACGAGTCCACGACGCCCTGCGCCAGCGCCTCGACGATGGTTATCGCGTCGTGATCGGTGAGGTCGGGCTGCAGCGGCGTGACCGATACGAAGCCGTCCTGAATGGCCTGGCGGTCCGAGCGATCGTGCGGCTCCCAGTCGTCCTGCGCCTCCTCGATCCAGAAGTACGGCCGCTGGCGCGGATCGAGCCGGCGATCGACCTTCGTGATGTGATTGCGCCGCGCCTGGACGGTGACGCGCAGGCCCTTCGGCTGGCCCTGCGGCACGTTGATGTTGAGAAACGTCCGCAACGGCAGGGGCCGTTCGAGGATCGCCCCGCCGAGCGAGGCGGCCACGGCCGCGGCCGGGCCGAAGTCCCACGTCCCGCGCGTGAACTGCAGCGAGACCGCAATCGCCTGATATCCAAGGAGCGCACCCTCGAGCGCGCCCGCCACCGTCCCGGAATAGGTCACATCGTCGCCGACGTTGAGGCCTTTGTTGATTCCGGACACGACGAGGTCGGGCGGCCCGTCGAGGACCTCGTCGATGGCGATGTTGACGCAGTCGGTCGGCGTGCCGTCCACCGAGTAGACGTGCTCCCCCACTTTCTCCAGCCGGAGCGGACGACGGAGCGTGAGCGCGTGGCCGACGGCGCTGGCTTCGACGAGCGGCGCGACGAGCGTGACTTCGCCGAACGGCGCGAAGGCCGCGGCGAGGGCCTGCGCGCCGGGTGAAAAGTACCCGTCATCGTTGGTGACCAGAATGCGGCGCATCTGAGACACGATTCTAACAGGAGGTGCGGGCCGGCCTTTGGCGCGCGACGACGCGTGTGCAGTTGTGTGCACGCCCGCCGGTATAATCGGCTGACCGAGGCGCACATGCAGAAGCATCGACTCATCCTGCTCGTGACGGGGATCATGGCGATCGTGGTCGCGCTTCCCCGCGGGCAGGCGCGCGACGTGCCGCCCACGACCGACACGGGCATCACGCGCGTGCCCGGCATCAAAGTCGGGCAGCTCACGCTGGACACCCGGCCGACCGGCTGCACGGTGATCCTCACGCCCGCGAACACCGTCGGCGCGGTGGATGTGCGCGGCGGCGCGCCGGGCACCGTCGAGACGGATCTGCTCCGGCCCGACGAGCTCGTCTCGACGATCAACGCGGTGATCTTCGCCGGCGGCAGTGCCTTCGGCCTGGCCGCGCGCGACGGCGTGATGAAATACCTCGAGGAACAGAAGATCGGCTACGCGTTCGGCGGCGCGTTCGTGCCGATCGTGTCGGGCGCGATCCTGTTCGACCTGCCGATTGGCGACAACCCGCGGGTGCGGCCCGATGCCGTGTGCGGGTACGAGGCCGCCGCGCGCGCGACGACCGGCAGAGTGGCGGAAGGATCCGTCGGCGCCGGGGCGGGCGCGACGATCGGCAAGTTCGGCGGACCCGGACACGCGATGAAGGGCGGCGTGGGCACGACGTCGCTGACGCTCACCGACGGGCTGATCGTCGGCGTGCTCGTGGTCGTGAATGCATCCGGTTCGATCGTCGATCCGAAGACGGGCAAGCCCGTCGCCGGCGTGCGGGCGGCGGACGGCAAGTCGCTGGAGGATCCCTTCGCGCTCGTGCGCCGCGGCGTGGCGCCGAGCGGCGCCGGCGGCAACACCACGCTCGGGGTCGTGGCGACGAATGCGCGCCTGAGCAAAGCGCAGGCGCTCAAGGTCGCCTCGATGGCGCACGATGGGTTCGCGCGCACGATCGTCCCGTCGCACACGATGTCGGACGGCGATACGATCTTCTCGCTCGCGACCGGGCAGGTGGATGCCGACGTGAACCGCGTCGGCGTGCTGGCGGCCGAAGCGACGAGCGACGCGATTCTCCGCGCGGTCCGGCTCGCCAAGGGGCTGCCGGGTTTTCCAGGGGTCGCCGACCTCAAGTGATGGCGTCCGCCTCGTGACGCCGCTGCTCGCCGTTCTCGTCGCCTACTCGCTGGGGCTGATTGTCGTCGGCGTGTGGATCGGCCGCCACGTGCGGCGCAGTACCGCGTTCTTTGTCGGCGATCGATCGCTTGGCGCGGGTCTGGTGTTTGCGACGTTTCTCGCGCCCAACATCGGCGCGGGATCTACGGTCGGCGCGACCGCCCTGGCCTACCACCAGGGCCTGGCCGCCTGGTGGTGGAACGGCAGCGCGGGCCTCGGCTCCCTGGTTCTCGCCTTTCTCGTCGGGCCGCGCATCTGGCGCGAGGCCACGCGGCTCAACCTGCTGACCGTCGGCGATTTTCTCGAGCATCATTTCGGACGGGGCGTGCGCGGCCTGGCCGCGCTCAGCATCTGGCTCGGCAGCCTCCTGATCCTCTGCGCGCAGCTCGACGGCGTCGCCGCCGTGCTGAACATCGCCGGGGGCCTGTCGCATGCGACCGGCTGTTTCATCGGCGCGGCCGTGATGACGGCCTACTTCACGGCCGGCGGCCTGACGAGCGCCGCGCGCGTGAACAGCATCCAGTTGTTCGTCAAGCTCGCGGGCTTCGCCCTCGCGACGCCGCTCGTCGTCGCGGCGGTGGGCGGATGGGACGCCACGCTCGCCTCAGGTCCGGCCGGCGTGTCCTTCTGGCGCGGCAGCGATGCGACCGCCGGCTGGCCGTGGCTCCTGCTGGTGGGACCGGCGTTCTTCCTCTCGCCGGGGTTGCTCCAGAAAGCGTTTGCGGCGCGCGACGAGAAGGCGCTGACCACGGGGGTCGCCCTCAACGGCGTCGCGCTGATTGGATTCGCGATCGTGCCGGTCCTGCTGGGGCTCGCGGCGCGGGCCCTGCATCCCCACCTGGCCGACGCCGACGTCGCCTTGACCGTGCTCACGAGCGTGCCGCTCGTCATCGGCGGCCTGGCGCTCGCCGCCGTGTTCTCGGCGGAGCTGAGCGCCGCCGACGCGGTGCTGTTCATGCTGTCCACGTCGGCGTCGCAGGATCTCTATCGCAGCTTCGTCCGGCCGTCCGCGTCCGATGCCGACCTCGTGCGCGTCGCCCGCTGGGCCGCGTTTGCCGGGGGCCTCGTCGGCTTCGCGCTCACGTTCGTCTACCCCGCGGTGCTCGATGCCCTGACGATGTTCTACTCGGTGCTGGTCGTCTCGCTCTTCGCGCCGATCCTCGGCGGCCTTTACCTGCCGCGCGGCGGCCGCTGGGGTGCGCTCGCCGCCATGCTCATCGGCAACACGACGTTCGCCGTCACCTCGCTCACGACCAACGGCGCGGGCTACGGCTGGGCCGCGCCGCATTTCGTCGGGCTCGTCGCAAGCGGCGTGACGTATCTGGTGTTTGCCGTGCTGTAGCATCGGCGTGTATCAGTCTCGTCACAACTTGTCAGTCTGCGACACCGCGTCGGTTGACAGTCCCGCGATCGACCCGTAAGCTCGTTTTGATCCGAACGTTTGCGATGTGGATCGCAGGATCATGGCGCAGACGAGCTCCCCGAACGCGCCCCGACGACCGCGTGCCGACGTCATTGCCCGCCGAATGGGCAGGACCGGCGTGCTCGTCGATGTGCGCACCAGCCGCGTCTTCGAAGTGAACAACACCGCCGCACGGGTGTGGGAACTGCTCGGTGCGTCGCATACCCCCGACGAAATCGTTCGCCGCCTGGTCCGCGAGTTCGACGTGGAGGAGGCTGCCGTCTGGCGTGAGCTGTCGCTCCTGCTGGGCCAGCTCGACCACGAAGGACTCCTCGAGCCATGACCGCCGCACGAGCGGACGCCGCTCGCCGCGGCGCGCTCGCCGCCGCCTCCGCACAAGACGACTGGCTCTGTTCGTTTGCGCTTGACGCACCCGCGCGGTCCCTGCCGCCGGGAGTGCCGTTCACGACGCGCGGCCCGCTGTCGGTGTTTGTCGAAGGCCTGCTCTTCGATCGCGCGGATCTCGAGCGCGCGCTCGGGGCCCGGTTCCCTGACGCCGACGCTGATCTGGTCGCCGCGGCGTGCGAGCGATGGGGCGAGGCCGCGCTCGATCGGCTCCGCGGCCGTTTCGTGGCCGTCGTCGTCGATCGCACGAGCGATCGTGTGCTCATCGCGCGCGATCCGGTTGGCCTCCATCCGCTGTTCTACGCGGAGTACTCGGGCGTCGCGCACGTGGCGACGACGCCCGGGCGCCTGCTGGCGCAGCCGGGCATCTCACGCGCCTTCAATCTTCCTCTGCTGGCCGATCACCTGTGCCGGCGCTACCCTGACGCCCGCGAGACGTTCTTCGCGGCAGTGCGGCGGCTGCCGGTGGGCTATCGGGCCTCGATCGGCCAGGGGCGCCTGCGGCTCGAGCGGGTGTGGGATCCCGTGCCCGCCGATCGCCCAATCGACTGGGCGACCGACGAGGAATGCCGCGCGTTCGACGAGGTGTTCGACCGCGCGGTGGGGCGCACGCTTCAAGCCGGGCGCACCGCCGTCTTTCTGAGCGGCGGGCTGGATTCGGGAACCATCGCCGCAGCGGCGACCGATCTGGCGCGGCGGCGGTCGTTGCCCGCGCCGCTGGCGTTGTCGCTCGGCCTGCCGGCCGCGGAGTGCGACGAACGGCTGGTGCAGGCGGGCGTCGCTCGGGCGCTCGGGCTGACCCAGCACCTGCTCGATTTCCCGGCCGCGCTGGGATCGCTGCCGCTGTTGACGCAGTCGCTCGCGCTCACGCGGCGCCTCAGCTCGCCGCTCGTCAATGCCTGGATGCCGCCATATCTGGCGCTCGCGCGCCTCGGGCGATTGCACGGCGCCGAGACGGTGCTCTCCGGCGATGGCGGCGACGAGTGGTTTGCCGCGCCCGCGTGGCACGCCGCCGACCTGATCGCGCGAGGCGACCTCGCGGGCTGGCGCCAGTTCGCTCGCCTGTGGCAACAAAGCGAGGGCGGCTCGACCGGCGAGATCTTCCGCGCGCTCGGCTGGCGCTATGGCGTGCGTCCGATTCTGGGTGGGCTGCTGTCGCGAGTGTCGCCCGCGACCTGGGACCGCCAGCGATCAGCACGTCTGATCGCGAGCGACCCCGTCTGGGTCGCACCCGATCCGGCGATTCGGGCCGAACAGCAGCGTCGCGCGCCCCTGGCACTCGGCCCTGCGGCGCCGGCGCACGGGTTCCGATGGGCCGACTTTCGAGTCTGCCTCGACGATGCCACCACCGCCGTCCAGCTTGAAGAGACATACGAGCTGGGCCAGCGCGCCGGCGTTCGTTTCCTCCTGCCCTACTACGACGCGGATCTCGTCTCGCTGGCGTGCCGCATGCCGCCCGCGTGGCACCAGGCTGACGGTCGATTGCGCGGCCTCCAGCGCCGGCGGTTGGCGGCGCGGCTGCCTCAGCTCGGCGTGGAGCGCCGGGCCAAAGTTCTCGCCACCGCGTTTCATCGCGAGACGCTCGAAGCCAGCCGCCGAGCCGCCATCGCCGAGGTCGGCGCGCTCAGCACGCTCGGCGACCTCGGCGTGGTCGATGCAGTCCGTGCCGGCGCCGTGCTGGCCGACGAGAGCGGTGCCGACGAGAAGCTCCGATTCTGGGATTTGTTGAACCTGGAGGCGTGGGCTCGCAGCCATGCCGCGAGCCAGGCGACTGGACGAGAGTGAGGCACGCCATGCGACCAGCGAAGTCCTATTTGAGGCGGCTCGACGAGCCGAAACCCGACCAGGCGCGGGCAGCCTGGGAGCCGCCTCAGCTCCGGGCCGTCGGCACGATCGCCGAGCTCGTCCAGCAGACGAAGAAGAGCGGTACGCAGGACTGCGGCGGTAAGAAGCGATTTGGCACGGGCTTTGGGTGCTAGCCGGAGCGATCCACGATGAAGCGAGCGAAATCGAAGCCTCACACCCGTCCGTCCCGGTCACGCCCGGAGCCGTCCAGGCACGCCGCGTGGGAGCCGCCAACGCTGCGCGTCATCGGAACGATTTCGGAGCTCGTCCAGGCGACGAAGCGCAGCGGCAAGCAGGACTGCGGCGGGCAGAGGCGCAATCCCGGCACGAGCTGCTAGCCGCGAGGTGCGGGCGACATGCACCGATTGTGGCTCGAACTCGGAACCGCCCGCCCCGACATCAGTCGGGCGCGCGAGGGGTCCGTCTGGCGCGACCTCGACGGCGAGGTCTGCGGGCGCTCGTACCTCGAGGGCGATTTGCGAGTGCTCGACTGGCTCGACGCCGGGACGTTTGCGTTCACGCGGCACTCGCCGGTCGTTCAGGTCTGGCCCGCACGCGGGGTGTCGTTCGACGCGGCCGCCGCCGAGTTCGATCACATGGTGCGTCCGATCGTCCTGCAGGCGCTCGGCTCGCAGGCGCTGCACGCGGGCGCCGCGCTGACTCCGGCTGGCGCGGTGCTCCTGTGCGGCCGCTCCGGCGCCGGCAAGTCCACCCTGTCTTACGCGCTCGGCCGGGCCGGCCATCGGCAGTTGGCCGACGACCAGGTGGTCTGGCGGCTCGACGAGGGCGTGCCGGTCGTGCAACCGCTCCCGTTCCAATCGCGGCTGCGTGCGCGCTCGCGTGAGCATTTCGCCAGGTCACGGGCGGTGACGCCGCTGGACGCCAGAGAAGCTCAGGTCATCCCGATTCTCGCGATCTATCTGCTCGAACAGCGCGCGACCGGCGCGGGACCGACCGAGGTCGAGTCCGTCGAGCCGGCGCACGCGTTCTCGACGCTTCTGCCGCACGCGCACTGCTTTGACGTCATGGACGCCGGTGCGACGGGCCGCTTCGCGAACGACTACTTGACGCTCGTCGAGCAGACGCCCGTGTACGCCCTGTCGTACGCGCCCGATCTCTCGCGCCTGCCCGAATTGATCGACGCCGTCCTGTCGACCGTCGAAGCCGCCACGGTCAGGGCCTGCTGAGATGGCGACGACTTCCCTGCTCCAGAGTCTGGCCACGGCTGTCGGCATCGGCCGCCTCCTGCCGATGTACGCGGCGTTCGGCGCCCTCCGGTACGTCGTGCCGCTGCCGACGCTCGCGCGCTGGGCGTGGCAGGCACCGTCGGCGCCGCGCGACCTCGCCCGCGAGCAGCGCATGGTTGCCCGCGTCACCTGGGTGCAGGCGCACGTCGCGCGGCTCCGCCCTCGTGGCGATTGCCTGCACCGCAGTCTGTTGTTATATCGGGAGCTCTCGCGCTCAGGCGCGGATCCGATGCTCGTGGTCGGCTTCCGTCAGGCCGGCGGCCGGATCGTCGGACACGCGTGGGTGCTCGCGGACGGCGGGCCGGTCGCGGAGTCCGCCGAGGCCGTCGAAGCATTCACGCCGGCCCTGGCGTTCGGGCGGGACGGCGCGCTGCGAGCCAGCGCGCCGGGGTACGCATCGGCATCGTCCGGCGGGCCGGACGACGCCGCGTGGTTCATTTGATCTTGTCGATGAGGTCGGCGACCGTGGTGGCGCCCTCAGGCGGGGCCTGGTCGACGAACTGAATTCCGGTCACATACAGCGGTGGCGCGCCGGCCACGGCCACATTCCGGCTGTGGCGGACCTGGCCCTGCAGCATCACCCACGACCCGTCGCCCAATTCGAGCCGGAACTCGTGGATCGACCCGACGTCGAACGGAAACGCTGTCTCCATGGCCATGCCGCCGAGGCTCATCTCGCGCACGACGACCGGCGCGTCGAGGGACACGATGTGGCCGCGCACACGGCCCAGGATCTCGATGCGCGGCGACCGGCGGCGCTCGATGGCGCTGGTGGCCGTGTGGTGATGACGACGGCTGGAGGATTCATCCATGGCGTTGTGCCTCCTGGAGCCGCCGGAACCGGCCGGCCGGCCGTCCAACGAGCTCGTCCCAGGTGCCGCATTCCGTGAGGTGCCCGTCGTCGAGCACGTAGATCACATCGGCGCGGCGGACCGCCGCGAGCCGATGTGTGATCAGGAGAATCGTGATCTCGCCGTGCAGCGCGTCGGTGGCGTCCAGGATGCGAGCCTCGTTCTCTGCATCGACGGCGCTCGTGGCCTCGTCCAGCACCAGCAGGGACGGGCGACGCAGGAGCGCGCGCGCAAGGGCCAGCCGCTGGCGCTCGCCGCCCGAGAGCAGAACGCCCCGGTCGCCCACGACGGTGTCGAGACCATGCGGCAGGGCGTGGACGAAGTCCGCGGAGGCGGCCGCGAGCGCGCGATCGAGGTCGGCGTCGGTGGCGGCCGGCGAGGCCCAGCGCAAGTTGGCCCGCACGGTGTCGTGCAGGAGGAACGTGTCTTGCGGCACGTAGCCGATCCGCTGCCGCCAGGCGGACACCTGACGATCCTCGAGCGGTCGGCCGTCAACGAGCACTCGACCTGCCTGGGGAGCCAGCAGGCCGAGCACCAGGTCGGCGATCGTGCTCTTGCCTGCGCCAGACGGACCGACGATCGCCACCGTGCGGCCTGCAGGGATCGCGAGGCTCACGTCACGCAGAACGACCTCGCGGCCGTAGCTGAACGTGACGCGGTCGAACCGGATCTCGCGCGAGAAGCCGACAGGCTCCGGCGCGGCCGCCGGCTCGGCTCCGGCGTTCGCGCGCGTGAGCCACGCCGACACTTCGGCGACGGCCGGCAGGCCGGCGAGCACCGCCTGATATTGGCTGTAGACGGCCGAGAGCTGCGGCGCGAGCCGCACGAAGATCACGAGGAGCACGAAGAGCGCGGCAGGCGTAAGGCCGAAGCGCTGAAGCCCGAGGGCGGCGACGGCCGCGAGGATGCTGACCGCGCCGACGTCGAACCAGAGCTTGAGGTCCGCGTCCCCGGCGGCAAGGTCGAGCGCCGACGCGCGCAACTGTGCAACCGACCGGCGGAGGTCGGCCACATGGCGGTCCTCCGCGCCATAGCTGCGAATGACCTTGAGGCCCGCGAGTGATTCGGTGAGGACGGAGTACATCGCCTTATCCGCCTGCGAAGCGTCGTCGATCGCCCGATCCACGGCGCGCCGACGGCTCATGAGAAGCCACGCGAGCAACCCTCCGGCGGCGAGCATGAGCGCCGTGATCGGCGCCGACAGCTGGAACGCCAGCACGACAAAGCCCGCGGCGACGATCGCGTTCGACGCCAGGTGCAGCAGGCTCCGCGCCGCGGCCGACACGCGATCGACCTGCGCGGTCAACACTTCGAGGAGATCCGACAGCCGGCACGTCGTGAAGTCCGCCCAGGGCATTCGGCACACACGATCGAACAGCTGGAGGCGCGCTTCCGCGCCCACATCCTGGCCGATCAGCATGACGAGCCCCAGCTGCGCGCGGTAGATGAGGCCGCCGAGGCCCGTCACCACGACGAGCCCGACGAGAATCGAGACGACCGACAGCCGTCCCGCGGTGATGTGCAGCACGGCCGTGACGAGCCGGCTGGACGCCTCGGGTGACGGCGTCGAGACACCCGCCGCCTGCGCCAGGGGCATCAGGAGCAAAATCGCCAGCCCGGAGGTTGCGCTGAGCGCGACCGACAGCGCCAGCGCGAACGCACCGCGCCACCGCGCGATCGCCGCGACTCGACGACAGAACGGCCAGAGTCCAGCCATGCGTCAGCGCGCCCCGCCGAGCGCTCGACCACGACGAGGCCAGGCAGTCGCCGCGCATCGACTAACGGCCGCTGCTGACGCGGTAGTTGTGCGCCACGATGATCGCGTAGGCGGAGTTGACGGCCAGGAGCATGCCGATGGCCGCCGCCTTGTTCCGTTTGGACACACGGTGCGCGGCGTAGATCGTCGTCGCGGCCACGGCCGACTTGACGGCGAGGAGCGCCGCCGGATGAGACGCGATGGGCGTGACCATCGGGTTGGCTTCCACCGCGCCATGATTGAGCGCCGAGAACGTCGATTGCACGTCAAGCCCTTGCATGACGGCCGTAGAGACGTAGAGCGAGCTGAGCAGCGTGTTCTTCGCGGGCGCCGCGTCGGGCCGCACGATAACGGGCGCAACGGCGGCTCCCTCCTGCGCCCGTGCGAGCGCCGGCACGCACCCCAACGCGACAACCATGGCGCCGACCGAAAGGCGACGGGACATGACAAGCTCCTCCAGCCCTCCATTCGGGCAAGGGAGATGCCACGACCTGACCCGTGTTCGACCCCGGAAATATTGGCCTTTTCTGCGGGATCCGGGGTCCTGTCGCTCATGTCACATGGGCGCTTGCCCCAAGCTGGGCGCGCCGTCACGAATCCGTGCGCCTCTGACAAGTTGGTGTCGCTCATGACATATCCGGTGGGCCGGCGGTCACCGAACCCCGGTTCTGGCCGATCGCGTCGTGAGTCCCAGGAGCCGCCGCAGGCGGTCCAGCAGGCCGCTGTCGCCTGACGATCGCTCCGCCTCGACGAGCGCTCCGAGGCAGGCGTCGACCGACGGCACGACGCCGATCCCGAGGCGCCGCGCCGACGCGGGCACCATCGCCTGTGCGCCGCGCCACACGAGAATGGCGCCGGCCTTCGACTCGAGCACGACGTCGAGACAATTCTCCGGGCGATCGTCCACGACGACGTCCAGTCGAAGCGCCTCGGCCACGCGGCCGCGCGATCCCTGGATGACGAACACGCTGGGCATCGGAAAGCCGAGCTGCTGCAGCCATTGCTGGCTCTGGCGCTGCACCGTCTTGCCCGCCGAGTGCGGGCGGCTCGTGAGGAAGATGACCTCCCAGCGGCGCTCGTCTGCGAGCGCCGCCAGGCGCGAGATCGCGCCTGGCTCGATCTCTGAGAGACCTTCCCAGAAGTTGTCCACGGCGCTGAGGTATTTCCAGACGGCGTCTGCCTGCCGATTGGTCAGGGCCACTGGCGAGGGCGGCTGCGCCGGCTCAGTCTCGCTCTCCCCTGCGGCTTCGTCTGGCGGCGGTGACGCGCCGATGTCGGCCGTCTTGATGGCGACCGGATCGAGCTCCGGGAAGAGCCGCAGCGCCGCGTGCGCAAACGGGTTGTGCAGGTCGGCGAGCACGCCGTCGAGATCAAATGCGATGCGCATGAGCGAGGCGACGATGGGGGCGGTGGAGCGCCAGGGCGAGGAGCAGCACGAACATCACGGTGTTCCCGGGCATCTGAAGGCTGAAGTCCACGAGCGACTGCGCGGCGATGCCGATGAGGCCCGCGACCGCGCCGGCGCGCAGCCACCTCGTGAGCACGTCTTCATCGGAGGACGCCAACCGCCGCCAGATGCCGCGTCCGATTCCTGCCATCGCGATAACCGCCGGCACGCCCACCAGCAGGCCGCCCTCGGCGGCGAGCTGGAGGTAGTCGTTGTGCGCCTGCGCGTAGATCGACGTCCGATCGACGGTCTGATAGACGAGCATCGCGTAGCCGTAGGTTCCGAGGCCGGTGCCGAACACCGGGAAGTCCTTGATGATTCGCACGGTGTCTTGCCAGGCGCCCCAGCGGTCGCCGAGCGCGCCCGTGGCCTGCTCGAATCGCGCGAGCGTGGCGCCAAGGCCGGCCCAGAGGACCGCGGCAGCGACGAGGACCACGCCCCCCGCGATCACGAACCGCCGGGCGATGCGCGTCTCCGGGCGACGCCACAGCAGGACGGCGACGACGCCAAACGCGAGCGCCGCGCTGACCATGCCGGACCGCGATCCGGTGAGCACGACGGCGAGTCCCATGATGAGAAGACTGACGCCGATGAAGACCAGACGGCCGCCGCCGATGCTGGCCAGCCATCGCAACGCGCCGGGCCAGTCGAGCTCACGCGGCCGCTGGCTCGTCGCCACGAGTGCGACGAGATAGCTGACCACCACGGGGAGCACCATCACCATCCAGCCGGCAAAATGGTTCTTGTTGACAAACGGGCCGAACGGCGTCGCGCCGTAGCCCGGCCGCCACATTCCGTACACCAGCGGGTCGGCGCGTTTGATGAGCGCCTGCTGGATCACGCCGAAGATGGCGAGGCCCAGGCCGAGCGCGATCAGCGCCGAGACGAGCCACTCGAGCCGGACGAGCCGGATGCCGCGCACCAGGCCGAGCAGCAGCAGCGCGAAGGCGCAGAAGAGCGCGAGCGCCACCGCCGTCGAGGCAGGCGCGATCGAGAGCGGATGCCTCACGGCCGGCAGGTAGCCGATCTGGTAGTCGCGCAGAAACCGGTCGACGCTCGGCGACCAGCGATCGAGCCATGCGTACGGCAGGGCCACCATCTGCAGGCCGACGGCGGCGGCAATGGCGCCGAGCCATCGCGCCAGTGCGCGCACGCGGGCGTCGTGCCAGGCGTGCGTCTTGACGATCGCCCAGACCCCGAGGCTCGCGGACGCCGCCGCCAGGGGCCAGTACGCCCAGGGATAGACGCCGCCAAAGGCCAGCACGCCCCAGGCCAGCGTGGCCATGAGGATTCCGGCGAATCCCGTCATGAGGCGGTTCAGGAGCGCGCGAGCCATTTATGCGCGCCGTGCCAGACGCGGCGCGCATAGAGCCACGGCAGCGGCGCGGCGCTCGCCGGGGCGTAGACCTCGCGCATGTATTGGGCCGGCGGAAACAGGTGCTGGCGCATGAGCCGGGTGCGCGCGCGCCAGCCGGGCAGCGCCCGCAGGTCCCACCACACGCGCTCGATATGCCGTCGACCCTCCGTGAGATACGCGGACGTCGCGGCATCGTCGCTCGACTCACTGACGAGATCCCGCCACAGCGCGTCGGGCACGAGGGTGCCGAAATCGCGCACCGAGAGCTCGAGGCTCTTGCGGCAGACGCCCGCGAGGCCTCGATGGCGCGCCAGGGCGGCGAAGGCCTGCCACTCCCCGTCGGTGAATCGCGACGCGACGAGATGAATGTCGAACTGCCAGATGAGGCAGTGGGCATTGCCGTGGTGGGCGATCGGATGCACACACGCGAGCAGCAGAGCCTGCACGGGCGCGAGCCCGCGGGCGTGCGGTCCCAGGGCCGGCACCGGCACGGCGGCCCGGTCCGCTTCCTCGAACGACAGCGCCGCGCGGAAGCGCTGGGGGTTGGCGATGCGCCGGTGCACATCGATCAGATGGACCGTGGCCCCGTCTCGCACGAGCGCATACGACGTCTGGTAGCTCAGGAGATCGCCCGCCGACTGCGGGACCGCTGCATATCCGAGCGGGCCGAGCGCCGCGGCCACCTGACCGCCATCGCTTTCGGCCACGAACAGATCGGTGTCCACCCGAGGCCGGGCATCCGGCCGCGCGTAGTAGCTGTAGGCCAACTGCGCGCCCTTCATCAGCACCGCGCGAATTCCTGCGGCGTGGAGGGCGTCCAGCGCCCGGCACAGCTCTCGCTGCTGCACGACGTCGTCGACGACCGCGCGGCGGGCGGCGATCTGCAGCCGCTCCGCAAGCGGGTCGCCGGGATCCGCGCACGGCAGCAGGCGCTCGGCGAGCAGCGGCAGCACGCCGTGCGCGCCGGCGGCCCGGCAGACCTCGTCCGGATCGATCGCGCTCAGCACTGCGGCGGCGGCGGGATCGCCCCGAAGCGTCGCGGCGAGCAGATCGGTGACGGCCAGCGCGTCCTCGTCAGAGGAACGCGCCGTCACGGACAACAGACTTGAAGACAATCTTTCGAAAGGCCGGATGACCCAGCAGCGCGATCGCTGCCTTGCGATGCCAGTTGAACGACGCGGTCTGCTGGAGCAACGGCACGACGCCGTTGACGCGCGCGAGCTCGATGAGGTCATCGATCGACTCGTCGCTCAGCTTGGCGGCGATGCGGCGGAACGCGAGACCGATGCGGATTTCCTGGCCGAGGCGGCGGCGCCAGGCGCTCTCGTAGCGGCGCAGCTCGGCGGCGGCGAGGCGGTCGCGATCGAGCGCGCCGTCGAGCACCTGCGCGGCCAGGGCGCCGCTCACCAGTCCATAGAAGATTCCGCCGCCGGTGGTGGGCTTCACCAGGCCGGCGGCGTCGCCGACCGCGACGACGCGATCGCCGTAGGTCCGGTCAACGGGACCAAGCGGCAGCATCTTGAAATTCGGACGCGGCATGTCGGCGACGTCGAGGCCCGCTTCCGCCGCCAGCCACGCGAGGAACGTCTGAAAGCGCGCGCGGCTCTGGTGCGCGGCCATCATGCCGATCCGCGCGTGCGGCACGCCCTGGCGCTGCAGCGGCACGAGCCACGCGAACCCGGAGGGCGCGACGGCCTGCCCGAAGCGGACTTCAATCTGCGGCACGTTGGGCCACATCACCTCGAGCTGCGCGCTCTGCAGAAACACCTGCGGCAGCCCGAGGCCGAGCTGGCGATGGAAGCGGTAGCTGGCGCCGCACGCGAGCACGCACGCGCGAGCCTCGATCGGCTCGCTCAAGCCGCGGCCCGCGACCGACACGCCGCGGCGCGTGACGGTGATGGACTCGGCGCGGGAGCCCATTCGCAGCTCCGCGCCCGCGGCGGCTGCGCGCGCGGCCAGCGTGCGATCGAGCCGCGCGCGATCGATCACCGCGGCCTCGACCCGCTCGCAGTGCACGAGCACGGATCGACCGGCGGCGCCCCAGAACCGGGCGGCGTCGGCGCGCCCGAGGATCAGATCGCGCGGCAGGTCGAACTCCTCAAACGCGTCGAAGCCCAGCAGGCCGGTGCAATGCACCGGCGTTCCCGCGCCGGCGTGCTCCTCGAGCACCACCACGTCGCGGCCGGCGCCGGCGAGCAATTGTGCGGTAATCGACCCCGCCGGTCCCGCCCCGATCACGACGACATCGCGCATCAATATTTCCTGCCCCTCGTCTCCCAGGTGCCCCGGAACGTAATCCAGAACGACAGTGCGATCAGGCGGAGATCGAGCCCGAACGACTGGCGCGTAATGTACACCCGGTCGTATCGGAACTTCTGGTGCCGGGGAAGATCCCGGGGGGCGAAGATCTGCGCGAGGCCGGTCAACCCCGGTCGGACCTGGCACCGGCCGTGAAACCCCGGTACGTCCTCGAGCCGCTGGGGCCGGCCGTCCCCGTGGACCTCGATTTCTCCCGGCCGGAGGGCCCGGGGGCCCACGAAGCTCATGTCGCCGCGGAAGATGTTCCAGAGCTGCGGCAGCTCGTCCAGCGCGGTCGCGCGGAGCCACCGGCCGGCGGTCGTGACGCGCTCGTCGTTCGCGCGTGCCTGCATCGGGCCGACCCGCCGTTCGGCATCGGCGATCATGGACCGGAATTTCCACGCCCGGAAGACCTGGCCGCGCAATCCGACGCGGTCTTGCGAGAAGAAGATCGGCCGGCCGTCGTCGACCCAGATTGCGAGCGCAATCAGACACCACAGCGGCCACGACAGCAGCAGGCCGACGCCGGACAGTCCGACGTCGAACGCGCGCTTCGTCCAGGTAGCGGCCGGCCGAGGCGGCGCCGCCGCCCGCAGCTCTGCGGCGGAACGCGCCGGCGCGACACGCCGGGCCGCGGCCGCGCGCGTCTGTTCAACCGCGACCGACACGGATCTCCCTCTCGACGGCCCGCGCGACGTGTCTGGGGTGCGCGACTTCGCGGAAGAGCTCGAAGTAGCGCGCGACCTGTCGGGCGCGATCGAACTGCACGCCGACGGCGCGCGCGTTCGTGCCGAGGCGCGCGGTCCGCTTGCGGTCCCGGTAGCAGGCCAGGATGCCGTCGGCGAGCGCCCGCGCGTCGCCGGGCGCGACGACGACGCCGCAGTCGTGCTCGGTGGCAATCGACGCGACCTCGGACGCCGGCTCGACCGCGGCGATGAACGGCCGCCCGGCCGCGAGAATGCCGTACAGCTTGCTCGGCACGATGTAGCCGGCCAGGCCGCGCTGCAGGCCGACGACGAACAGATCCGCCGAGGCAAACGAGTCCCCGAGCGCATCCTTCGGCGCGAACGGCAGGAACGTGACGTTCGTGAGGCTCAGCTCCTTGACGCGCTGCTGGAGCACAGGCCGCTTCACGCCGTCACCCTGGAACACCACGTGCAGGTCCGTCACGTCGCGCAGGAGCGCCGCCGCTTCGACGAGCGTGTCGAGGTTCTGCGCCAGCCCGAGGTTGCCCGAGTGCATGACGACGAACTTCCCCGTCAGGTGGTGTGCACGGGCGTGCGCGTTGTCGCGAGGCCCGGGCTGAATCGCCGTCGTGTCGGCCCAGTTCGAAATCACCACGGTCCGCGCCGGCGGCGCGCCCTTGTCGGCGATGAGCCGCTCGCGCATCGTCTGTCCGATGGCCACGTTGCGCGCGGCGCGGCGCACGAGGAACTTGTTCACGACCCGCAGCGCGCCGTTGATCGCGGGGCTCTGGAAGTCCTGCAGGAGGACCGTCACTTCCGGAAAGACGTCCTGGAAGGACATGACGAGCGGGGCGCCGAACTGCACGCTGGCGAGCCACGCCGCCAGCCCCACGATCGGCGGATCGGTCAGCGCCACCACGACGTCGGGCCTGTCGAGGCGGAGTCCCGCGTAGCAGGCCGACAGGAAATACGTCAGGTAGTTGCACGCCCGGCCGGCGAACCGGTGCTTGGAGAACCGCGTGCCGCGCGCGCGATAGATGCGGACGCCGTGCTGCGCGTCGTGCATCACGATCGTGCCGGTACTCACGTCGAACCCGCCCGTCGGGTGCAGCGGCATGCCCGTGACGACGGAGACCCGGCAGCCGTGGTCGCGAACGAGCTGTTCGCACAGCTCGGTCAACAGCTGGCCGGTGGCCGTCTGGTCCGGGTAGTAGGATCGATTGAAGAACGCGATATGCACGCGGCGATCCGCTAGCGGTTGGTGAGCTCCGTCTCGACGGCGATCTCCACGGCCGGGGCGTCGCCCGCGTCCTCGCGCTCGCGGCTGACGGCCGGTTTCGTGATCAGGTAGTCGCCGAGCACGAGCGCGTCCATGCGGGTGCGCAGGAAGCAGTCGAGCGCCTCCTCCGGTCGATGGACGATCGGCTCGTTCTCGTTGAAAGAGGTGTTGAGGACGATCGGCACGCCCGTGCGCTGCCGGAACGCATCGAGGAGCTGCCAGTAGACCGGATTCGTGCCCCGGCTCACGGTCTGCAGCCGCCCCGATCCGTCGATGTGGGTCACTGCGGGTATGACCTCGCGCTTCGCGCGCTGGACCGGGTAGACGTGGATCATGAACGGGTCGGGCGCGGACCCCTCGAAGTACTCCGCGTGAGCGTCCTCGAGCACCGACGGCGCGAACGGCCGGAACTTCTCGCGGAACTTGATCTTCGAGTTGATGACCTCGCGCATGTTCGCGCGGCGCGGGTCGGCGAGGATGCTGCGATTGCCGAGCGCCCGGGCGCCCCACTCCATGCGGCCCTGGAACCAGCCCACGATCTGGCCCTCGGCGATGCGCCGCGCGGTTTCCTGACAGAGGGCCGTCGTGTCCTCGACCAGCTTGACCGCGCACCCGCGCCGCCGCATTTCCCCGGCGCGCTCCGCGACGCTGCGCTCGATCTCCTCACGGCTGAACGCGGGGCCGAAGTAGGCGTGCCGCATGACGAACTTGCGCGGCTGGGCCAGCACCTGGTTCCACACCCAGAACGCCGCGCCGAGCGCCGTGCCGTTGTCGCCGGCGGCGGGCTGGATGTAGACGTCAGTGAACGGCGTCTTTGCCCGGATCTTGCCGTTGGCCACGCTGTTCATCGCACAACCGCCGGCCAGGCAGAGCCGCGGGATCTTCGTGGCCTCGTAGAGACCGTTCAGGATGTGGAACGTGGCTTCCTCGAAGACCACCTGCAGCGACGCGGCGATCGCCTCGTGCCGGATCGTCAGGGGTTCGTTCGGCTTGCGGGCCGGCCCGAGGGCCGACTCGAGCTTGTCGCTGAAGACGCGGCCCAGCACCGGCTCGCCGTCGGTCCAGGTCATGCCCGATCCGCCGGACCAGTGCGTGAAATACGACAGGTCGAGCTCGAACTGGCCGCCGGGCAGGAGCCGCACCAGCTCGCGGATCGGCTTCACGTAGTCCGGCATGCCGTACGGCGCGAGGCCCATCACCTTGAACTCGTCGCCGTACTTCATGAACCCGAGGTATTGCGTGATCGCGAGGTACAGCATGCCCAACGAGTGGGGGAAGTACGTCCGCTCGATGACCTCGAGCGACGAGCCGCGGCCGATCGCCCAGGACGTGCTGACGAAGTCGCCGAAGCCGTCAATGGCGCAGACCGCGGCGGTCTCGAACGGGGACACGAAGAACGTGCTGGCGAGGTGGGCCGGATGATGCTCGACCCAGTGGATCTGCGGGCGCTTTTCGCCGGGCGCGAGTCCGAGCGCCTCCGCGAGGGTGTCCGGGATGGCCCCCACCTGGCGGTAGTTGTTTGCGCGATCGCGGAGCAGCTGGCCGGTGGGCAGCACCGTGGCCGCGTACCAGGCCTTGCGCGCGACATTGGCGCGAGGATCCCGGGAGACGGCGACGTGGTCGAGGTCGCGTCCCGTGATGCCCGCGATGGCGAGGCACTGCCGAATCGCTTCGCGCGGGAAGCCCGCGACGTGCTTGATGCGGCGAAAGCGCTCCTCTTCGACCGCCGCGACGAGCTCGCCGTCGCGCACGAGCGCCGCCGACACGTCCCCGTGATACGCGTTGATCCCGAGAATGAACATGAACGCCTCTCGCCTACACCTTTCGTCCGTCGCTCTCCGGAACGGCGCTGACAGGCAGCGCCGCGCGGTCCACCGTCGTCGCGGTCGCCGGCCCGGCCGCGGTGCGCTGTTCGTCGATGTTGATGTCCACCAGCAGGCGGTACCAGAAGCCCTGCAGGACGTGGAAGATGAAGCCTTCTTTCCCGTCGAGCCAGCCGAACCGGAGCACGTAGCGATAGGCGACGTAGAGCACCGGGCGCAGATACAGCGGCAGGCCGGCCCAGACGCGCTTCAGCCAGCGCGTCCGATCGTCTGGCGATCCGAACAGCGCGCCGATGCCGATCGCCGGTCCGCTCGCCGCGACGAGCTCCTGCCGGGCCTGCAGCACCGCGTACCGGTTGTGCTTCGCGGTCCAGTCCGCGATCTGCGCTTCGTTGCGGTTGTCCTCGATGAGATCGCCGCGAAGCCTGCCGGTCGGCGCCGCGACGTGGAAGTGATGGTCCACGAGATCCGCGTGGTCGATCGACAGGTGTTGGCGCCGGAACAGCTTCAGCAGGTACTTCGGGTAGTACCCGCCGTGTCGAATCCAGCGGCCGCGGAAGACCTGGCGCCGGCACACGAAGTAGCCGTTGGCGGCGCCCGGCGCAGCCAGGGCGCTCGCGATCGACGCGCGAAGCTCGGGCGTCAGCCGCTGGTCGGCGTCGAGCGCAAGCACCCACTCGGTGGCGAGCGGCAGCTGGGCGAGGGCCCAGGCCCACTGGCGCGCGTGTGTGTCGAAGGCATGGGCGGCGACGACGGCGTCGAACTGGCGCGCGACCATCAGGGTGGCGTCCGTGCTGCCCGAATCCACGACGTAGACCGCGGCGGCCCACCCGGCCACGCTCTCGAGGCAGGCGCGGAGGTTCCGCTCTTCGTTGTGAGTCAGAATGACGACTGAAACTGGAACCGGACCGTCGCTCACCATGCCACTCCCGTGCGATCCAGCCACGCGTCGAGCGCGACCAGGGTCCAGAGGCGCGACCACGACGTTCGGCGCTCCCCCGCCAGAAACGACTGCCAGAGCCCGTGAACGCCCGGCGCGCGCACGAAGCCCCGTCCCGTGAGACCCTCGCCGCCGAGATGCCGCTCGCAGAACTCGCGCAGCGGGCCGCGCATCCACTCGCGGAACGGCAGCACGAAACCGCGCTTCGGCCGCAGGCAGCCCTCCGGCAGCGGCTCGCCCAGGCTGTCGACGAGCAGCGGCTTTGGCGTCACGCCGCCGTGCCGCACGTCGTCGGGCAGACCCATGAGGTACGCGACGAGCTCGTGATCAAGGAGCGGCACGCGCACTTCGAGGGCGTGGCGCATGCTCATCTGGTCCGTGTCCCGCAGCAGCACGTCGTGCATGTAGGTGCGGGCCTCCGCGTAGCAGATGAGCGCGAGCTCGCCCAGACCGTCGATCCGCGCTTCAGCGTCGGCGAGCAGCGCGACGTACGGATCCCCTGCCGCCCGCGAGGTCCGCACGAGATCCTCGCCGAGCAGATCGGAGCGATCGGCGACGGGAAACAGCTGCCGGAGGATGGGAAACATCTGCGACAGGCTGCCGTCGCTCTCGACGAGCGCGGCCGCTTTCCCCGAGGCGACGGAGCGTCCCGCCAGCGTACGAACGGCGGCCGCAGCCGTTGCGCGCACGCCGGCCGGCGACCGGCGCCAGAGCCTCGCGTACGGCGCAAGCCGCCCGAGGCGTTGAAATGAGGGATAGCCGCCGAAGAACTCGTCGCCGCCCAGGCCGGAGAGCGCGACCTTCAGACCGGTGCGCCTGACCGCGTGCGCGACGATGAAGGTGTTCGGGCCGTCGCCGCTCGGATGGTCGGCGCTCGCCAGGGCCTCGGGAAGCTCGTGACACATCGCGGCGACGTCGAGCGGGATCTCCGTGTGCTCGGCACCGAACTGCGCGGCGACGGCGCGCGCCTCGGCGGCTTCGTCATACGACGTGCCGGGGCACGCGATCGTGAACGTGCGCGGAATGGCGCCGGCCTGCCGCATCAGCGCGACGAGGGCGCCCGAGTCGATCCCGCCCGACAGGAACACCCCGACCGGGACGTCGCTCACGAGGTGGCGCCGGACGGACGCGGTGAGCAGGTCGTGCACTCGGCGCCGCGCCTCGGCGCGAGTCGCGTGCCGGGCGTCGGGGCTGGCGTCGGTCAGCAGGTCCCAGTACGCGCGTTCGTCGTAGCTTCCTCCCGGGCCGGCGATGGCGATCGTCGCCGGCCGGAGCATCTGGACATGGCGGACCAGCGTCCGGGGCGTCGGCACGGATTGGTACGCGAGATACTGATCGAGCGCGATCGGATCCAGCTTCCGCTCGACGAGGCCGGACGCGAGGAGCGACCGGACCTCTGAGGCGAACAGCAGACCGCGATCGGTGCGGTGGACGTACAAGGGCTTGATGCCGAGGCGATCGCGGGCGAGCAGCAGCCGCCGCGCGACGCCGTCCCAGATCGCGAAGGCGAACATGCCGTGGAGTCGATCGACGACGCCCATGCCCCACTGCTCGTAGCCCTGCAGCAGGACCTCGGTGTCCGAGTCGGATCGGAACGCGCGGCCGAGCGACTCGAGCTCGGCGCGAAGCGCCGCGAAGTTGTAGATCTCGCCGTTGTACGTGATCCAGACCGGCCGGCGTGCTGTCGTCATCGGCTGGCGGCCGCGCTCCGAGAGATCGATGATCGACAGTCGCGTATGACCGAACGTCGCGCGCGGTCCCGGCGACGCCTCCCCCGCCGTGCAGCGCACGACGCCGCGGCCGTCGGGCCCGCGGTGCGCGAGCGCCTCGACCATCCGCGTGACGATGGCATCGTGCTCGTCGGCTGACGGGCCGTCGTGCCAGAACACCGCGCCGGCGATTCCGCACATCGTCAGCGATCCGTCCGGCCGTCCGCGGACGGCACCCAGCCCGGGCGCGGCGCCGCGTGGCGTCGAGGCGCGACCGCGACCCGGGACTCGAGCAGCGCGGCATACACCTCGACGAGCTGGCGTCCCACGCTCGGCCACCGGAAGCGCTCGGCCAGGGCGCGGGCGAGCCGGCCGCGGCGGCTCAACTCCGCGGCATCGGCCAGCACCTGGGCGAGGGTCTGGGTCCAGGCGTCACGATCGCGGGGCACGACCCACCCGGCATCGTGGGCCGCCACCTCGCCGCTCACGTTCACGCCGGGGGTGACGATGACCGGCACGCCGCAGGCCATGGCCTCGACGACCGACAAGCCGAAGTTCTCCTGGTGTGACGGCAGCGCGAATGCGCGGGCGCCGGCGATGAGCGCGTGGCGTTCGGCGCCGGTGACCCAGCCCCGAAACGCAATGCGGTCACGCGCGGCGCCCGCCTTCGCGAGTCGGTGGAGCTTCGCGACGTAGGCGGGATCGCCGTCGCCGGCGATTATCAGCGACCACGCGTGCTCGACGCCGCGGGCGTGTTGGGCGTGAAACGCTTCGATCAGGAGATCGATGCCCTTCTTGACGTCGAGCCGGCACAGCGCCAGCACGTACCGCGCGTCGCTCGACGCGGTCGGCGCGGTCACGAAAAGCTCGTCCTCGACGCCGAGCGGCACGACGACACCCTGCGGCAGCCAGGGCAGCGCGCCCTGTGCCAGCTGGCGCTCGGCCTCGCTCGTGTAGTGGATGCCAGCGGCGTGCCGCAGCAGATCGCGGACGCCGAGCTTGAACAGCAGCTGCTTGCGCCAGCCATGCCGCGCCAGACTCCACGGATCGAGGTTGCCGAGGGGCCGCACGACGTACGGCACGCCGGCGTGGCGGCAGGCGCGGCCCGTCGTCACCGATGAATGTGAAAAGACGGCGTGGATGTGCACGAGATCGAACCCGCTCACGTGCGAGTGCACCCAGGAGGCGAGCAGTCCCGACCACTTGAACGACTCGCTGAAGGCGCGAGGAAAGAAGATCACGGGCACATCGCCGTAGCGCACGATGGAGCCGGTCTCCACCGGGAGGCGGTCCGGCCCGTCGGCATCGGTGGTGGCGACCACGGTCTCCACGTCGTATGCGGCAAGCGCGCGGCACATCCCGAAGGTGGCGACGCTTGGTCCGCCGTACCGCGGCGCGACGGCGGGAATCACGTGGAGAATTCGCTGTGCCATCTAATCCAGGGCCCGCGACACGGGCGCGAGCGCCGCTTCGTGGGCACCGATCGCCCGGCCAATCAGATCGACCAGACGTCGGGAGAACGCGGAATACGCGAAGTGGGCGTCGACGCGCCGACGGCCGGCGGCGCCCATGCGATCGCGCGCGGCGCGGTCGCTGAGCAGGTGCACGATCCGCGCGGCGATCGCCCGGGCGTCTGCTTGATCGACGAGGTAGCCGGTCACGTCGTCCTCGATGATTTCGCGCGCCGCGTCGTGAATGGATCCGATGCACGGCAGCCCGTGGGCCATGGCTTCGAGGTAGACGAGGCCGAAGCCCTCGCCGCGGCTCGGCATCGCAAAGATCGAGGCCCCGCGATACAGATCGCCCAGCGCCTCGGCCGGCACGAACCCGGGAAACGCAACGCGATCGCCGATACCGAGCGCTCTGGCCTTCTGCATCAGCCGCGCCCGGTCGTCGCCGTCGCCCGCGAAGACGAGCCGGGCGTCCGGCACGCTCGCGGCGATCCGGGGCCAGGCCTCGAGCAGCGCGTCGTGGCCCTTGTAGCGCTCCCCGGCGGCCATTCGGCCGACCAGCAGTACCGTCCGCCGATCACCCGCGGACCCCGGGCCGCGATCGGGAAGCTCATCGGGCGCGAGGGACAACGGACAGGTGTCAATCGGGCCGAGGCCGGGATTGGCAAGCGCCACGCGGTTGGCGGTGTACTGCGAGTTCGCCACGCGAAGCGACGCCCGGCGCAGCACGCCGCGCTCGGCGTCGGACAATGGCCGCCACGCTTCGATGCCGTGCAGGAACACCGCGTACGGCCGGCGGGCCGCCCGCGGCAGGATCGTCTGAGCGCGTGCGAGCGACAGGTGCGAAAAGAAAATCCAGCTGTCCGGTCTCGAGAGCTCGAGGGCGCCGAGGCGGAGCGCGAACGTCGCGCGGCTCGACAGGCTCGGCCGGCTGCCCTCGGAACCCGTCGTCCGGCCGGCCGTGAGCTCGACCAGGCGACGGCCGTCACCCCAGTTCTCGCCCATCACGGACCAGATCAACCTCGAGACGGCTGCGACACCGCCGCCGGTCGCATCGAGGGTGATGGCCGCGAGGGTCGGCTCCGACACTACCTGACCCCGTGCTCCGCGACGCCATCGTCCGCCGGCGCCGGCGCGTGCGCGTGCGAGCGCGCGACGACGCCGATCACGGCGTTCGCGAGACTGGCGACGGCCAGCCCCGCGCCGGCCGTGAGCGAGACGTCCACGAGCGAGCCCCCGACCTGCAAGAGGCTGAGTCCCGGCACGAACCACAGGCAGGATCGGCGCACATCACCGTGCGCCAGAGCGCTGGCGCCGCGCTCGTCGATCAGGATCACGAGCGCGCCAATCACGGCCATTCCGATCCAGACGCCCTCCGACCCGAAGTTGACGTAGAGTTCCATCACCTGCCCGATGCCGACGCTCGTGTCCGCGCCGAACTGCATGCCGGTATAGCGGCTCACGAGATCGCCGCTGCCGGCGGACATCGGCTTGTCGGGCCAGAGCACGCGGGGCACGAGGGCCAGCGCCGCGTCGGCCAGCGTGCTGCCGTGTCCGAACGGCGCGTAGCGCTGGCCGAGCCAGGCTTCGGCCCGGCCCACGAGATAGTCCTGATTCAAGCGGTCGTCCACCCGGGCCAGGTGCGCGCTGTTGAGCGGATCGAAGGGCTCGATCGTCGAGAGCGTCCTGCCGATCAGGCGCACACGTTCGTCGGCGTCTGCGCCATTCCACACGGCCTCGCGGATCTCGGTCCGATCGCGCATGTACGTCACGTAGAACGACATCGTGATGTAGCCCACGACGAGGCCGCCGACGATGAGCGCCCAGCGCGGCCGCGCGTTCTCGGCCACGAACGCGAAAATCACGACGAGCGCAGCGATGCCGTAGCTCAGATACCCCTGCGTCAGGATGGTGATGAACGGCAGCAGGCCGCTGGCGGCCAGCCACATCACCTGCCGCCGGCGCGGGACCTGCCAGCACTGGAGACAGAGGCCGAAGACGACCAGGCTCGATCCCGCGCCGGCGATGGCGCCGATCGACGGAATGCCGCTGACGGTCGTGCGCACGACCGTGTAGAGCGCAAGGCCGGTCGCAATGTAGATCAGGCCTTGCTGCGCCTGCGGCTCGCTCTCCTCTGGGTGTGGCGCCGCCTCGGATTGGAGCACGAGCGACATGACCACCGCGCCAATCGCGAAGCCGACGAGCCCCTCGAGCGCGATGAACAACCCGGACTGAATGTAGTCGCGGTCGAGCCCGCCGTACCAGGGCAGGACGTAGAGCGTCGCGGCCAGAAAGTGCAGCGAACTCAGACTGACGACGAACGCCACCGCCAGACCCATCCCGCGGCCGAGATGCCACCGCCACAGCACGAAGGCCGCGGCGGCGACGATCCAGATCGCGATGAGCGCGCTCACGATCGGTCGCCTCGCGAGAACACCGGCGTGGCTTCGGGGGCGACGGGCCGCACTCGCGGAGAGACGGCTTCGAGCGCCTGGAGCGTGCCGACGATGGCGGCGTCGCAGGCGTAGCGGGCGATCTTGCGCCGCACGGGCAGGGCAAATGCCGTGCGGTCCTGCTCCAGCCGACTGGCCACCTCGCTCATACGGTCCCAAAGCTGCGGGATGCCGCCCGCCGGATACGTGTAGCCGGTGGCGCCGGTCTCGATCAGATCCTCAGCGCTGCCGGCGACGTCACTCACGATCGCCGGCAGGCCGCAGGCCATCGCCTCGTTCACGACGAGGCCCCAGGTCTCGCTGATCGATGGGAGAACGAGGCAGTCTGCCGCCGCGTAGCACACCGGCATCTCGCTCTGATTGCGGAAGCCCGTGAAGTGCACCGGCGCGCCGAGCGTGCCGGCCAACTCCCGGAGTGCCGCCTCGTCGGGGCCCGACCCGACGATCAGGCCGTGCACGACGCGGCCGCTCGCGCGAAGCCCGGCGAGGGCCTGGATGAAATCCGAGGCGCGCTTGTGCGCCACCAGCTTGCCGGCGAAGAGAAACATGGGGGCGTCAGGGGTTGCCCCCGCCGCCGCGCGCAACGCGGC
This sequence comes from Vicinamibacterales bacterium, assembly GCA_035519535.1. Classification (GTDB taxonomy): domain Bacteria; phylum Acidobacteriota; class Vicinamibacteria; order Vicinamibacterales; family SCN-69-37; genus DATEGZ01. Next base: position 25,843 of record DATIWF010000099.1, read on the forward strand.
GGCCGCGCCGCTGGCTCGGGCCCGCGCGGCGCTCTCGGCGAACCGGTCGTTGTCGACGAAGTGCGGCGCGAAGAAGAGCCGCTCGTCGGCGACTCCGTAGTGCTGCAGGTACGCTCGATTTGCCTGCCCGACGTACAGGTGCGCGTCGAGATGCCGCAGGAGCCAGCGGTACGGCAGGTACTTGGCGGCGGTCTTGAGACCCGACCGCGGCGTGGCCAGGTGCGAGTCGCCGCGCATCAGCACGGGCATCCGCAGCGCCCAGCAGGCGCGAATGGCCTGGACGTAGCTCCGCAGGTACCACCCGCTGACGAGACACGCGTCGAACCCGCCGTCGCGCAGGAGATCGGCGATCTCCGGCGTATTGCAGCCGCTGAACCGGTCCACGCTCGGCCGCGGCGCAACGTTGCGAAGCCATCGGTACCGGTAGCCGTCGAGCAGCGGGATGTCCCAGTCGAACGTCCGGCCAAAGCCCGCGTCCGCCTGCCCCGCTCCATCCTGCCGGTGACAGAAAAACACCTCGAGGTCGACGACCTGCGCCAGCGCGCGAAACCACGGGGCCTGGTACTGGATGGGATGACTGGTGACGACCGCTAGCCTGGACACGGGACCTCGATGGGAGCGGGCCGCTGATGAAGCGACGCCTCGAATACCTCGCACTGCCGGCGCGTCATCTCCCGCGCCGAGTACGGCTCAAAGGCGGCCCAGTTGATGTCGGGCTCGCGGGAGGCCGTGAGCAGAAAACCCGGCAGGCGCCGCGCGAGGTCGGCGGCCGCGCTCGGGACGTCGCGCTCGTCCTGGAACGTCACGACGATGCCGGCGCCGGTTCGCTTGATGAGATCGCCGACGGGACTCGCGGCGTGCAGCACGGCGACAATCGGCCGGCGAGCCAGAATGTACGGATAGACCTTCGACGGACTGTAATCCGGATCGTCGGATCCGAGCACGACGAGAAAATCCGCTTCGCGCAGCAGGCGCAAGCCCTCGAAGTAAGGGACGCGGCTCGTCTCTTCGCGCACCAGCGCGCCGAGGCCCTCCTGGCGGGCGATCGGCTCGATGGTCTTCCGCGCGGCGCGGGCCGGCGCGTAGTCGGTGCCGATGAAGCACGTGCGAATTGGCGCCGCAGACGGCGCGGCTTCCGCCGCCTGCCTGATGGCGCGAAACAGAATCTGCGCGGCCACGCGCATGTCGTCGCCCCCGCGTCCGACGGCGACGCCGTGCAGGGCGCCGTCGTGGCGCGGAAATCGCAGGTTCTCCCAGGCCATGCGATCGGCCACGTCGAAATCCGCCGCACTCGCGCCGAACGGCAGGGTGTGGCACATCCCCTCCGAGATCCACGGATACCGGCGTCGCAGCGTCGTCAGGTACGCGGCCGACACCGCCATCAGTCCGTCGACCGTGCGCATCGTGAAGGGCTCGAGCACGCCGTGCAGGGACTTTGCCCAGGCGTACTTCGGCGGGCGAGCTGCAGGCTTGTCGTCGTAGTAGTCGCTCAGCCACGCGTCCTGGATGTCCAGGACGTAGGGCACGCCGAAGCGGCGCTTCCAGAGGCGCCCGAGCGCCATCACGGGAAAGACCGTGGTTGAGAAGAAGACGAGGTCAATCTGCTCGCGCGCGATCAACCGCGCGCCGGCGCGATACAGGTGCGCAAACGCCCGCAGGCCGACGCTGCCCACGCCGACGCGGCGCGTCCACCTCGCCGGCAGCGCGCGTGCGTAGGTCACCGACGTGTGCGGCGGCAGCGTCTCGGCAAGCCTCGGTTCGACCGGCATTTCCTGGCAGGCCGGATCGACGGCCAGCACGAACGGCTTCCAGCCGAGCGATTCGAGGTGCGGCAGGCTGACCCGCACGCGATGCATGTCCGCGGCGTTGATCGGCGGAAAATGCGGCGACACGATGAGGACGCGTTTCATCAGGCGCTGGCGATCCCGGATGGCGATTCGGACGCCGCGCGCAGGCGGCGGCGGGTGGCGCTGGAGATGGCCGTCGCGGCGAGCGTGCCGCGCACAAGATCGAGGAACGTGTGCTGCTCGGTGTCCCAGTTGAAGCGCCGGTCGCCGTACGACCAGGCGGCCCGCTTCGCGGCCGTGAGCTCGTCGCGGTGGTCGATCCAGCGCCGCAGCAGCGCCTGGAGCGCGGCGACATCGCCGGCGTCGTAGCCCGCGGCCGCGCCCGGGACCTGCGCGAGAAACCACCGATGTGCGCTCGTGCGCGTCGTCACGATCGCCAGTCCGCCCAGGAGGTACGTGAACACCTTGTTGCCGAGCGCCAGGTCGCTGTTTTCGGTAGCGCCCGGCTCGAGCGCGAGACCGATGTCGCACGCGGCGGCGAGCGACACCATGTCTGCGGGCGCCGCCGGCGGGTGCACGATCAGTTGCGTGCCGGCCAGTCCACACTGCGCCGCGAGCTGACGAAGCGTCGCTTCGTAGTCCGGCCAGCGGTCGCCCCGCAGGTGCAGCACGACCGACGACGGTGGAAGCTGGCCCATCGCACGAATGACATCCTCGAGGCCGCGCTCCGGGCCAATGAGCTGCGAGAACCAGTAGAGTGCCAGCGGGCCTGACGCCGGCGCCGCCTGGGCGGCTCGAGGCCGGCCGGCCTTCGGAAAGACGTTCAGGACGCAACGAGGCGCGCCATGGCGGCACAGCGGCGCGTAGGCGTTCGCGATGCCGGGCGAAGACGCGGTGACGTAATCGCAGGCCGGCAGGTAGCGGTACTCGACGCGCTCGATGACCCGCCGCATGCGATCCGTACGCGGCACCTGGCCCGCGTGATAATCCTCGGCGTCGAATCCGAGGCGCGCGCGATGGTGCCGGGCGGCCCGCCAGGCCGCAGGCAGCGCGCCCAGGTTGTGCGCGATGTAGAGGTCCGCCGGCACGCGACGAGATGCGCGCCGCAGTTCAGGTCCGATTCGGGCGACGGCCGCGTCCGAGGCGCTCGACGTCGCCAGCCAGGGCGCAGCCATGGTGGCGGCCCGGTGCCGGATCCGCGACGTCCAGAACGTCCATGGCGCGGCCTCGAGGCGCCAGTCCACGAACGTCTGCGACCACGGCCGCGTCGCCAGGAGCTCGCGATCGGCGGCGGTGGCCCAGTCTGCCGAATACGCCGCCACGACGTGGACGTCGTACCCGGCGCCCGCGAGGGCGTCCGCCTCCTTGACCAACCGCGGGTTGGAGGCGGGCTGGCCGGTCGTGACGAGGCAGATGCGCGGGACCATCGCGTGCAGTTCCGCTAGCGCTCGCGCCCCAGCTGAGCCTCCCGCACATCGGCGGGCACCGAACCGGTGCGGGCGACGCGCCGGTACAGCGTTTCGTAGGCGTTCACGAGCGCGGGCTGGCTGAACCGCCGTTCCGCAACGTCGCGGCACGCGCGCCGGTCGATCGAAGCGACGCGGCCGACGGCCTCGGCCATTTCATCGGCGTTGAGGCAGACGAATCCGGTCACACCGTCGGCGACGACCTCCGGAATCGCGCCGCGCGACAGGCCAATCACCGGGGTGCCGCACGCCAGCGCTTCAGCCATCACGATGCCGAAGGGCTCGTTCCACAGCACCGGCATCAAGAGCGCGCTCACCTGCGACAGGAGCTCGCTCTTCATCGCATCGTCGACCGGGCCGGCGTACATGATTTCGCGCCCGTCGACGTGCGGCTCGATCTCGGTCTTGAAGTAGACGCGGTGCTCCTCGCCCTCCGGAATGTTGCCCGCGAGGATCAGCCGGCGCCTGGTCTTGCGCGCGACTTCGATGGCCAGATGCGGCCCCTTGATCCGCTCGACGCGCCCGAGGAACATCAGCGGCGCGTCGGCCGGCACCTGCGGTTCGAACTGGTACTGCGTGGTGTCGACGGCGTTGTAGACGACCTGCCAGGCCGGGCCGTCGACGGCCCGCATGAGCTGCCGGCTGCACGCCGTGAAGCTGAGCGTGCCGCGGCTGAGCCGCGTGCCCATCTCGACGCTCCGCGCCGTGACCGCGCGCTGATAGCTCATGATTTTCGGAATGGGCAGCGGCAGCACCGGCAGAAGGTAGGCAAGCCGGCCGAAGCTGTGGATCACGTCGGGGTGGCGCCGCGCCGCCTCGAAGCCAATCTGGGCGGCGATCTTCATCGTGTCGGCGGCCGACCCGCTGCGCCGCCCCGCGTAGCCGATCAGATCGGACCGTACCTGTGATTCCGGGTGCGCGAAGAGCGTCACCGCGTGACCGCGCTCGACGAGTCCGTTCACCAGCAGGGCGATCACGCGCTCGATGCCGCCGTAGAGCTTGGGCGGGACCGGCACTTCAGGATCGGCCGTCACGAAGATGCGAAGAGGCTCAGCCATCGTCTCAGGCCAGGGCGTGCTGCTCGGCCGCGGCGATCGTCGCGTTCATCGCGGCGCAGACCTTGGCGGCAAACTGTTTTCGGAAATCGACCCAGGTCCACGCCCCGGCGCGCGCGAGTGCGGCGCGGCGCATGGCGAACAGATCATCGCGATGGGCGGCGCACCACGTCAGCCGCTCGGCAATCGCGTCCGCATTCGCCGGCGGAATCACGAAGCCTGAGACGCCCGCCTCGATGCAGTCGGCGGCGCCGGCGTTCGCCGTCGTGAGCACGGGCAGGCCGTGCGCGAGCGCGTCAGAGACGACCTGGCCGAATCCGTCGCACAACGTCGGGAGCATCAGGAGGCTTCCGTCGAGATAGATCTGGCCGAGCACCCGCGCCGGCACCGACCCGTGGAAGAAGACGCGGTCGCCGCCGGGGGCCGCCTTCGCCGCGGCGAGCATCTGCTCGGGCAGGAGCGGCTTGCCGTAGAAGTGCAGCTCGGCCTGGGACGGTGCGGCGCTCGCCCACGCCTGCAGGAGATAGTGCGCGCCCTTGCGCACCGACACCGGCCCCGCATAGATGAACCGCAGCGTGTCGGGCCGCCGGGCGGGCACGACCGCCTCGGGCACCGGCTCAGGTCCGCCGAGGGGGACGGTCAGGATCTTCTTGTCCGGGAACCCCGCGTCAACGAGCGACCGCGTCGTGAACGACGAGCCGCTCACGATCCAGTCGGCCAGTCGCGCTTCCTCATCACGGCGCGCGTCGCGTGCTTCACCGAGATCGTCGAGCTTCCTCCGCGTCGCGGTGCCGAGCTCGGGATGCCGCGCGAATTCGGCATCGACCCAACGCGCGCGCGTCATCCGGTGCGGGCTGAGAAACGCCACGATGGTGGGCTTGCCGAGGGACCGGGCAGTGGCAATCGCCTCGAGCGAGCCGTGCTCGACTCCGAAGAACCCGCCCACGTCCACTCGGCGGACGATGCGCGCGCAGAGGCGGTCGAGATCGCGCTCGCCGCGCTCCCACAGCCAGTCCTCGACGCGGCTGGCCGGGGCAATCCGGCCGGCGGCGACGCGCAGCAGCTCCCAGCGCCACCGCGGATGCACGAGCTCCTCCGGCACGGCGTCGACCGCACGGCGCGACAGCTCGCGGTCCAGCTGGGGCATCCGGCTGCCCACCCAGCGCCGGGCCTCACGGGTGGCGGGGCCGTGCCAGACGTCCACGCCTGCGGAGAAGTAGCCGTACAACGCGCCGGCGTCGTAGAGCGCGCGCACCATGTTCTGCACGTGGCTGTTGTGCGCCGCCGTGCCGACCAGCAATTGACGAGGGCGAGGCGCGGCGTCGGCCATCACGCGGCCCTCTCTGCCGCGAGCACGGCGTAGATCTCGAGCGTCTCGCGCGCGACGTCGGACGTCGAGCGCACCGGTGCGGCGGGGCGGAGCCGCACGAGCTCAGCCGGATCCCGCCAGAGTTTCAGGAGGATCTCGGCGAGCGCCCGCCCGTCACCCGCCGGGAACAGCAGGCCGTCGCGGCCCGGCGAGACGCGCTCGGCGATGCCGCCGAGATCGGAACCGACGACGGGAATCCCGGCCGCGTGCGCCTCGAGCACCACGAACGGACCCGTCTCGAAGCAGATGGACGGGACGGCGAGCACGTCCACTTCGTCGTAGGGCGCCGACGAGTCGGCCTCGCCGTGAAAAATCACGTGGCGAAGCGGCTGCGCATTGCGGAGAACCGCCGCGCGATACGCTTCCGCGTCGGGCGTGCGCGCGGTGCCCCAGATGTGGAACTCGATCCGCGCCTCCGCCGGAATCCGTTCGGCCGCGTCGAGCAGGACGTCGAGGCCCTTCAAGGGATCGAAGCGGCCCACGAATCCGACCTTCAGCGTTCCGGCTTCGCGCGTGCCGGAGGTGCGCCGCGGACCGTGGTGGCGATCGACGCCCTGCCGGCAGACGACGATCTTGTCTGCCGAGATGCCGTTCCGCGTGAGCAGCTGCTTCAGCCCGTTCGACACCACCACCATCCGATCCGCGCGGCTGGCCACGGCATGGAGCCACGCCAGCCGATCGCGGTGCGCATCGTCTGCCGCGACGGCTCGTCTCGCCAGGCCGGGCAGCGGGAGCCGCTCGACCAGCGATGCGAGGCCATCGGGAATGTCTGAAAGCAACGCGCCGACGCGCACCGGCAGCCCGCGTGCCTGCAGCCGGCAGGCGGTGCACGGCTGCACTTTGAGGTCGCCGTCGCACGGCTCGTGGCCAAATCGCAGCAGCGACCCCCGGGCGCACACGACGCCCGGCAGATGGACGGTGACGGCCGTGCGCGCGCCGAAGTCGCGGGCGGCGCGAAGGTGCGCGATGCCGAGCACGCTGGTCATCGAATGCAGGTCGACGATCGTCGGCGCAAAGGTGTCGAGCACGTGTTGCCAGCCGGACGGCGCCGGCTGGTCGAGATCGAACGCCCGCGACGGGTCCCCCTCCGCGGGGAAGCGAAAGACCGGCACGCCCTCGTGGAGCCGCGACGTGACGGATCGGCCGGACTCGCCCGGCACCGCAATCGCAACGTCGTGTCCGGCTTCGCGAAGCTCGGCGGCGAGGCTGCGGACGTACTTCTCGGTCCCGCCAATCGAGTCTGGGAAGTACCAGGCCACACCGAGCAGCACGCGCATCGGGGGCATCGACATGTCAGGACCCGGCACCGACCGCGCCCTTCACGTGCCGCCACCAGGCCGCGATCTGCTCCGCCGCAGGGTACCCGACGACGCCGGACAGCGCCCGCAGCGCAGGGGGCCCTGCCGGCCGGAAGCGCGGCTCGAGCCCCTTGAGACGCTCGACGACCTCGGCAAACCGCGAGCGATCGAGCTGAAACACTGATCGCGCGACGTGCTCGTACACGGCGATGAGCGCGCGGCGGCGCGGTTCGTCGAGTCCCCCCTCGGCGCGCCAGCGATCGTGCAGTTCCGCGGCATTGTGGTAGCAGTCAAGGGCGAAAGCGCGTGGATCGCGCCGTGAGAGCGACGACGGGCCGTGCACGCGATACTTGAGACCAACACCGGTGACGTGGATGAAGCGCGCGCCGTTGAGCGCGGCGTCGAGCTGGAAGCGCGCATCCTGAATCACGGGCAGGTCCGTACGCCAGGGCAGGATCTTCTCGACGAAGGTCCGGCGGTACAGCAGCGCGCCTGGCGGCCACCATGCATCGGTGAGCAGGTCGACGTCCGGGCGCGTGCTGAGCTTGCGCGTCATGAAGCGTCCGACCTCGAACGTGCCGTCCGTCTGTCTCTCCCACCGCACCCAGTCGCTGTAGGCGACGTCGGCGCCGCTCGATTCGAGCGCGGTCACGCGCGCACGGACGGCGCCGGGCGCCAGGACATCGTCCGCGTCCAGGTATTGCAGGTACGTGCCGGCGGCGACGGCGGTGCCGGCGTTGCGCGCCGCCCCGACGCCCTGCGGGTCCTGTCTGAGGAGCCGGAGGCTGCGCCCGCCGACCGACTCGGCCACGCGCGCGCTGGCATCGGTGGATCCGTCGTCCACCACGATCACCTCGCAGGCCACATCGCGCTGCGCGGAAACCGAGTCGAGCGTCTCCCCGATCCAGGCCTCGGCGTTGTGGCACGGGATGACGACCGACACGAGCGCGGAGTCGCGGGGTGCGGTCATGTCAGCGCCCCGCTCCGACCTTGTCGGCAACGTGGTGGCCGCGGGAGACGTCCCGGCGCGCTTTCGGGGCCTCGCCCGGCGACGACAGCGTGGCGGGAACGTTGAGAATCCCCGCCCACTCGTCCTGCGGGTGCGCGACGGGCGGCGTGTCGACGAGCAGCGCCGGCACGGCGGTCCACTTCTCGACCAGCCTGCCGCCCGTCAGGTTGTTGCCCTGGTTGAACAGGGCGAAGCTCAGCCGGTAGGTGCCCGGTCGAATCGGCAGCTGCGGCACGGTGACGTCGAGGGCGTGCCGGCCGGCGCCGAGCGCCACGGGCTCGAACGCCCAGCCCACGACCACCGCGTCGTCGGAATCGAGAACGCTGACGCCGAAGTGCCCATTCGCCACCGGGTGGGCGAGCGTCGCGTCGATGCGGAGGGTGAAGGCGCGATTGCCGTCCGTGATCGTGTGCCCGCCGCGCTCGAGCTCCCAGCCGTTGAAGCACTGGCCGAATCCCAACGATTCGTCGCGGCGCATCGTGGCGGTCTCGTACTCCTTGATCGTCGTCGCGGCCTCGCCCAGGTGGCGCACCCGGCCTTTGTCGAGCCACATCACGGTGTCGCACAGCCGGCGAATCTGCCCCATTTGATGGCTCACGAGGAGCACGGTGCGGCCCTCGCGGCTGACGTCCTGCATCTTGCCGAGGCAGCGCCGCTGAAACTCGGCGTCGCCGACCGCCAGCACCTCGTCCACGAGCAGAATGCTGGGCTCCAGGTGGGCGGCGACGGCGAATGCGAGCCGCATCTGCATGCCGCTCGAGTAGTGCTTGACGGGCGTGTCGATGAACCGGGCGACGTCCGCAAACGCGACGATCTCGTCGAACTTGCGCGCGATCTCTCGGCGCTTCATGCCGAGGATCGCGCCGTTCACGAACACGTTCTCGCGGCCGCTGAGCTCGGGGTGAAAGCCGGTGCCGACCTCGAGCAGCGAGCCCACACGCCCGCGAACCTCCGCGAGACCGCTCGTGGGTTCGGTAATGCGCGACAGGATCTTGAGCAGCGTGCTCTTGCCAGACCCGTTCCGGCCGATGATGCCCACGACCGAGCCCTCGCCGACCTCGAACGACACGCGATCGAGCGCCCAGACGGACTCGACGGCCGCGTCGGTCTCCCCCGCCCACACGCGGCGGAGCGCACGGACGGGCGCGCGCAGGCTGCGGCTGACGAGGTCGCGCATCGCGCCGTAGGGCTCGCGCACGCCCAGGCGGTAGCGCTTGCTCAAGTCGACGGCTCGAATCGCGGGAGTCATGCGGCGTATGGCGCTCAGATGACGTCCGCGAACGTGCGCTCGGTCCGGCGGAAGTAGAACAGTCCGCCGGTCAGCAGGACGCCCACCGCGAGGCACGAGACGCCGACGGTGACCGGCGGCGCCGGCGCGCTGCCCAGCAGCGCCCATCGGAATCCGTCCACGACGCCCACCATCGGATTGAGCGCGTAGACGGCGCGCCAGGCCTCGGGAACGATCGACGTCGGATAGGCGACGGGCGTGGCGAACAGCCAGATCTGCGTCAGAAACGGCAGGGTGTACCGGATGTCGCGGTAGCGCACGTTCAGCGCCGACAGCCAGACGCCCACGGCGAGCGCGGTGGTGAGCGCGAGCGCCGTCCACGCCGGCAGCGTCCAGACCGCCGCCGAGGGCGCGACGCCGTAGTACGCCATCAGCGCGGCGAGCACGCCCAGCGACAGGCAGAAGTCGACGAGACCGACGCCGATCGCGGCCATCGGCATGATCAGCCGCGGAAAGTAGACCTTGGTCACGAGACGCTGATTCGCGACGACGCTGTTGGTCGATTCGGTGAGCGCGAACGCAAACAGCTGCCAGGGGACCAGCGCGCTGAACGCGAACACCGGGTACGGCAGGCCGTCGGACGGAATGTGACCCAGCCGGCCGAAGAAGATGCTGAAGACGACCATCGCGAGCAGCGGCTGCAAGATCGCCCACGCGACGCCGAGCGCGGTCTGCTTGTACCGCACCTTCACCTCGCGCCAGACGAGGAAGAACAGGAGCTCGCGGAACTCCCAGATCTCGGCCAGCCGGATCGGGACCCATCCGGCGGCCGGGGCGATCGTGCAGACCGGCACGTCCGAGGGGCGCGCGGCGGAGGCGGATGTCGTCACTGATAGAGAATCCGAAAGGCGTGGCGGCCCGGGTCCTGCCGAACCGACACGCCTGATGTCGTCACCGATGGCTCAGACTTGGTTGGCGGAACGCTGATAGTACTTCCCGTACTCCTTGCGATAGTACGGCGCGTAGTAATAGGCGTGACGGTGCACGTTCACGCGGTTGAGCACCGCGCCGACGAACTTCGCGTGCGCGCTTCGCAGCTGCTCGATCGCCTGCACGGCGGCGCGGCGCGGCGTCATTTCCGCGCCGACGACGAACAGCACGCCGCCCGTCAGATGCGCGAGCACGGCAGCGTCGGTGACGGGCATGACCGGGGGGGCGTCGATGATGATCCACTCGAACCGGCCCTTCAGCTCGTCGAGCAGCATCTCGAACTTCTTCGATCCCAGGAGCTCCGCCGGGTTCGGCGGAATATGGCCCGCCGAGATCAACGACAGGCCCTTCGCCGGCGACGGACGGATCGCATCGACCAGCGCGACTTCGCCGACGAGGACGTTGGACAGGCCGGGCTCCTGCGATCGGCCGAGCGCCTCGTGCAGCCGCGGCCGGCGCATGTCGGCGTCGATCACGAGCGTCCGCTGGCCCGCCTGCGCGAGCGTGATCGCGAGGCTGCTCGAGATCACGGTCTTGCCCTCGTGGGGCCCGGTGCTCGTGACCAGCACCGATCGGCCGCCCTCCTCCGCCGACGAGAAGAGCATCGCCGTGCGCACCGAACGAATCGCCTCCGCGAAGGGCGGCGGGACGTCGGCCTGGAGCATGGGCGCTTCCCCGCCGTCGTCCGACTTCAGTTCGATGACGGGCACGAGCCCGAGGAACGGCATCGCGAGATGTGCCTTGATCTCTTCGGGCGACTTCAGGCGGCTGTCGAAGTACTCGATGCCGAACGCGAGCAGCACGCCGAAGAAGCAGCCGCTCATCGCGGAAAACATGAGGTCCCGGCGGGTCTGCGGCAGCACGGGGTACTGCGGCTCCTCCGCGCGGTCCACGATCTGGATGTTCGTGCCCTTGTAGTCGCCGGAGACGGTGGTCTCCTTGGTCCGCTGCAGCAGGTCCTCGTAGAGCTTGCGGTTGCTGTCGGCCTCACGCTGGAGGCTCGCGTACTCCATCGCCTTGCGGTCCTGGGTCAGGGCCTCGGCCTTCTGCGCCTCGAGCTCTTTGACGAGCGCGTCTTCCTTCTGTTTGGCCGTGAGGTAGTCGGTCTGGATCGAGTCCACGACCTTCTTGACCTCGGCGTCGAGCTGCTTCTTGGCGGAATCGATGCGGGCCGCCTGCGTTTGCTGCTGCTGGCTGGCGGGGCCGTAGTTGGCCGCCGTGAGGCGGGCCTGCTCCGCCTTGGCGTCCGAGATCTCGGTCTTCAACCGGCGCACGAGCTCGTCGTCCATCACGGCCGGCGCCGAATCCAGCGACTCGTTGTTCTGCTGCATCCGCATCAGCTGCTGATACACGGCCTCCTTGTCGATGCGCTGGAGCCGCGCGTCGTTGACCTGGGCGTTCAGCGTGTTCAGCTTCTGGACGACGATGTTGGACTTGTCGTCGACGGACAGGGCGTTGTGGGTCTCTTTGTACTTCTGCAGCGCCGCGTCGCTCTCGGCCACCTTGCGCTGCTGCTCGTCGAGTTGCTGGAGGAGCCACGTGTTGTCGCGCTGGGAGGCGTTGCGGCGGAATTCGAGGCTCTGCTGGATGTACTGCACCGCGAGCTCGTTGGCGGCGCGCGCCGCAAACGCCGGGTCGGGCGACTGGTACTTGAGCTCGACGAGCCGCGAATTCTTGACGGGCACGACGCTGAGCCCGCCCAGGAAGCCGTCGATCTTCGACGACTGGGACTGCGTCTCGTCCGTGGCGGTTTTGTCCGGCTTGGGGGCCGGCTTGGCCCACGGCGATTTGAGCAGCGAGATCGTGTGATCAGCGAGCGCCCACGGACTCAGCGAGAGGCCGCTCGGCGGCGGCACGCGCTCGGGTGGTCCGGTCTTCTCGAGCGAGTCAGCAGTACGCAGCGCCAGCGCCCGGCTCTGGAGGATCCGATACTGGGTCGGATAGAAGTCGTCGTCCATCCACGCGCTCTGGTCCTCGAGCACGTTGTTGATCGAGGTCGCGCGGCGTGCGTCCTTCTCGATCATGACCTGCGCGGTGGCTTCGTAGATTGGGACCGCGCGCAGGCTGCCGAGCGCGCCCGACAGAAACACGACGAGGAACGTGGGAATGGCGAACCACCGGCGCTTGTGCAGGACGCGGAGGTAGTCCGTCGGGTGCCACGAATGGCCGGGCGACGGTCGTGGAGCGGACGCGTGAGTGGTCATGGGAGCTCGACGGTTAGAAGATCCGGGCCTTCACGGTGACGGTGTCGCCCGGTTTGACGATCGTGTTCTTGTCGACTTTCTTGAGCTTTTCCGGCTCCTTGCCGGGCACGCGGCGGAGGATCTCGACGCGGTTCTCCGAGCCACGCTCGGTCACGCCGCCGGCAAGCGTCAGCGCCTGCTGGAGCGTGATTCCGGCGCTGTCGATCGTGTAGGCATTCGGGTTGTGTACGAAGCCGCCGATGAAGACCTGGCCCGCCTTCTTGACGAACACCCGGTCGCCGTCGCGAAGCACGGGGTCGTCGACGCGGTTGCCGCCCTCGAGCTCACGAATCGAGCGCGTCTCGACATCGTCGGGCGGGTCGCTCGCCGCCGTGCCCATGCCGCCCGTCGGCGGCGCGTTCGTGAGGTCGTGAATGATCAGCACCTCATCGCTGGCGGTCGCCGTCGGCATTCCCGCCTTGACGAGCGCCTGATAGAGCGTCATCTCGCCGGCGTAGCTGAACGTGCCGGGCGTCTTGACCTCGCCCGTCACGGTCACCGATCGGCTGGCGGTGGGCTGGACCGCCACCGTGACCTGCGGCGGCCGAATGGCGAAGCCGCCGCTGACGAGCGCGGCGGCGATGGCGGCTTCGACTTCGCGGGGGGTCATCCCGCTGGCCTTGATGAGCCCGATCGGCGGGAACTTGATCGTCCCGTCGGGATCGACCTGGAACTCGCCCGACATCGTGTCGAACCCGAAGACCGTCACCTTCAGCTGGTCCCTCGGCGCGATGCGCGGGGCCGCCTGTTGCGCGGCGGCGCCGGCGACCAACGCCGCGGCGAGGCCGAGCGCCCATGCGAGACGTCCACTGCTAGAAGCCATACGTGACGGATCCCCCGATTCTGAGTCCCGAGT
>DATIWF010000100.1:0-10375 GCA_035519535.1 Vicinamibacterales bacterium
GATGATCGTCACGCCGTTGGCGTCGACGACCTGGTTCGGCTGCGTCAGCTCGCAGTTGCCGCCCTGTTCCGCGGCCAGATCGACGACGACGCTGCCGCGTCGCATCGAGGCGACCATCTCGGCCGTGATCAGCTTCGGCGCAGGCTTGCCCGGAATCAGCGCCGTCGTGATGATGATGTCGACGTCCTTCGCTTGCTGCGCGAAAAGCGCCATCTCAGCCTTGATGAACTCCGGGCTCATCACCTTCGCGTAGCCGCCGACCCCCGCGCCCTCCTCCTTGAAGTCGAGCTCGAGGAACTCGCCGTCCATGCTCTCGACTTGTTCTTTCACTTCGGGGCGCGTGTCGAACGCGCGCACAATCGCCCCGAGCGCGCGCGCCGTGCCGATGGCCGACAGGCCGGCGACGCCTGCGCCAATGACCAGCACCTTCGCCGGCGGAATCCGGCCGGCCGCGGTAATCTGCCCGGTGAAGAAGCGGCCGAAGTGCTCCGCGGCCTCAATCACCGCGCGATAGCCGCCGATGTTCGCCATCGAGCTCAGCGCGTCCATCTTCTGCGCGCGCGAGATGCGCGGCACGCTGTCCATCGCCAGCGCCGTCACGCCCTTCGCGGCCAGCCGCTTCAGGAGGTCCGGATTCTGCGCCGGCCAGAGGAACGTGATGAGCGTCTGGCCTTGACGCAGCAGATCGACTTCGTCCTGATTGAGCACCGGATGCCGCTCGGGCGGCCGGACCTTGAGAATGATGTCGCTCGAGGACCACAGCTGGCGCGTGTCGTCGACGACCGTCACCCCCGCCGCACGATACGCCGCGTCGTCGAAGGCCGCCGTCATCCCCGCGCCAGCCTCGATGGCCACCGCAAAGCCGAGTTTCTGAAGCTGCGCGGCGACGTCCGGCGTCGTCGCGACGCGTCTGTCGCCTTCGTGTATCTCCCTCGGAACGCCGATGCGCATGGGAAGTCAGGTCCTTGAGTGACGGTGAGGACGCGAGCGGGCCACCGGACGGCCGGCGAAATCGCCGACCGCCCAATTGGCAAGTATATGCGGGGAGGCGCGGCGGTCGCTACGCGGCCCCGGATACGCGGGTTACTTCACGCCGCCCTTCGGCGCCGGCGCCTTGGGCAGGCTGATGAGGTTGGCCATCAGCTGGTAGGCGCCCACCGTGCCGGCGGGGAGCTGTCGCCACAGTCCGAGGCCAAGATAGATCCACGTGCCCTTGCCATACTTGGCCTCGACCAGCCCGCCGAGCTGCTCGCCCGGGTTGTCCGGGAACGAATCGGTCATCGACACGAGATCGACGTACTTCGGATCCTTCTTCCCGAGAAAGTACTGGCCGCGCTCCTGCGTCCAGTTGTCCCACACCGACGGTCCGAGCTTGTTGGGAAAGTTGAAGGCCGCGTCCTCGGGATCGAGGATCTTCACGGGCACGGTCTCGTCGTTCACGCGTCCGCTGATCCCCGGCACGCCGCCGATCTGCGCCGGGTACGGGCCGTACTGCGCCTGATTGAACTCGTTCTTGTTGTAGTTGACGATCACCGTGCCGCCGGCCTTCACGTAGTCGAGGAGACGGCGGTTGTAGGCGCGCAAGTCGTCGCGCCGCTCGTAGGCGCGCACCCCGGTGATGATCACGTCGTACTTCGACAGATCGCCCCACGCGAGCTCGTTGGTCTCGATGAACGTGAGCTTCGCGCCGAGCTGCTCGATCGCCGGCGGCACGAGGTCGCCGACGCCCATGATGTAGCCGACCTTCACGCCGGGCGCCATCTTGACGTCGATGACCTTCACCGACGTCTCCGCCGGCTTGATCACTTGCCGCCGCTCGATGTGCGGGTACTCGATTTCCTGGTAGCCGCTGCTGAACGCCTCCGTGCCCGTGGCCGGCGAGCTCACGGTCGCCTTGAACGTGTAGGCGCCGATCTTCGCCGCCACCGGTGCCGTGACGACGAAGCGCGCGGACAGCGACTCGTCCTCTTTCTCGAAGTTGATCGGCGCGCTCGCCGGGATGACTCTCCACCCGGCCGGCACCGCGAGCGTGACCGTCGCCTCCGCCGCGCCCTTCGTGCTGTTCGTCACCGACACGAACACCTCGCGCTCGACCGGCTTGGCGGTGGGCGTCGCGGCTGCCGGCACGATCGCCAGCACCGGATCGACCTTGACCGAGAAGGCCGGCACGACGTTGAGCTCCATCCGCTTGTCGCCGAAGTACAGGTCCTTTACGTACCGGAACTCGACGCGCTGGTCTTTCGTGACCTCGACGCTGCCGGCTCTGATCTTGAAGATCACGTGAAACGGCGTCGGGGCGAACGGCACGCCGAACGGCACGCTCGGATCGAACGTGTACCGCGCGGGTCCCGACGGGTTCTTCCAGTACGTGTCCGTGAAATACGGATCGGTGAGCTTGGCGGTTCTTGGAATCGTCGCGTTCGAGGTGCAGCTGAAGACGCCGTCCTTCTTGATCGTCGCCGGCTGGCAGGGAGACGCCCCGTCGAAGCCGAGAATCGTGACGTCGCTGACCGTGACGTCCGCCGCTCCGCGATTGACCGCCGAGAACGAGAGCCCGACCGGCTGACCAGCGACGACGAGCCCGTCGTTCGCGATCGCATTGAACGACATCCCGTGCGCTGCGAGCACGGCCTTCTCGTAGTCCTGCTCCTTGATCTTCAGACGGAAATCGAGCTCGTAGCGCGCCTCGTCGCTGAGGCCCATCGAGCCCAGCTGTCCGCGCAGGACCCGCAGCGCCGCCAGGCCGGCTTCGATCGGCGCGGCGGTGGCCGCGTCGTTGCCCGAGTCGAACGCCTGCTTCGCGCGCACCGCCTGGTCGGCGACCGCCGCGAGGCCATTCGTGAGCGCCGCCGGTGGGTTCGCACCCGCGTACTTTGCGAGGCCCTTCAGCGTGACGTCGATGCCGTCGAAGAGCCCACCCTCCGGCTTGTCCTTGGCCTCGGGCATCGTCGTGTCAACGAGGCAATACGGTGAGCCAGCGGCCGCGGGGCCGCCCGCACCCGCGCCGCCCGGTCCGCCAAAGCCGGGCCCCCCGCGCCCGCCGCCGCGCCCGCCGCCGGCGATGCCCGGAATTGGCGGCAGTCCGCCCGTGCCCTGACACTTGTGGTTGCTGTGCGCGTCGGTGGCGATCTCCTGGTACGTGCGGCCGAGCAGCGGATCGTACGCGGACATGTCCACGCGATCCACGTGCCACGGGCCGCCAGGCGCAGCCGGCGCGCCGCCGCCGCCCGGCCCGCCGCGTCCCGTATCCCCCGGCGGCCGCCGGCCGTTCACCTGCGTGCCGGCGAAGTACAGCTTGTACGGCTTCCACGGCCGGAGGCCCTCTTTGAGCTGCTCGGGATACTTCGTCGGATCGCCCGACAGGCCGTACGCCTCACGGACGAGAATCGTCTGCGCCTCGTGCGCGCGGTCGCCCCCGCCGCCCTGGATGTTCATCGTGACGACGATGTCCGGGCGCAGGGTCCTGAAGAGACGCACGTAGTCGCCGACGATCTCCTCGCGTCCCCACTTCGCGATGACTTCGTCCGGCGAGAACGAGTAGCCGTAGTCGATTGCGCGCGTGAAGTATTGCTCCGCGCCGTCGATCTCGTGCGCCGCGAGCAGCTCGGCCGTGCGCAGCACGCCGATGTCGCGGAAAAGCTCGGGGCCGATTTCGTTCTGGCCGCCGTCGCCGCGGTTGTCCTGCAAGTCGATGACGCGCAGGCCCATGCCGTAGCCGAATGTCGTGAACAGTCCGTTCGTCTCGTCGTCGGGATGCGCCGGCGCCTGCATGAACGTGCCGGCGACGTTCAGCTTGCGAATCGCCAGGCCGAGCGCGACGTGGCCGCCCTCCTCGTTGACGATGGAGAAGTTCTTGCGGTTCTGCGCCTCGAGCGGCACGTTCAGTGAGGCGTAGCCGGCGACCGCGAGCACCGCGGCCAGGACGAGCAGGCGGGATCTCAGCGTCATAACTGCTCCACGAGGGCAAGAAGGGACTTTCTTCGCGCCTTTTCCTAAGTTCGGGCCGATCGTACGAGGCTGTCGCGCGACTGTCAACGGCTGGACCGCTTTTCTTCGGTCCGATGGAATACCCCGGCGAACTGCGGTGCGGCGATAGAATGCGAGCCACCGTCAAAGCTGACGCGTTCATGCCGCTGACTGCCGGAACCAGACTGGGACCGTACGAGATCCTCGCGCCTCTTGGCGCCGGCGGAATGGGGGAAGTGTACAAGGCTCGCGACAGCCGGCTCGACCGGACGGTGGCGATCAAGACCCTGCCGGCCAGCGTCGCGGATTCTGCCGAGGCCCGGCAGCGCTTCGAGCGCGAGGCCAGGGCGATTTCCCGGCTCTCGCATCCGCATGTTTGCGCGCTTTTCGACGTCGGCAATGCGGGCGGCATCGAGTACCTCGTCATGGAGCTGCTCGATGGCGAGACGCTGGCGGCGCGGCTGATGAAGGGCCCGGTGCCGCTCAGCCAGATCCTGCGATGGGGCCGCGAGATGGCTGACGCACTGGCGGCCGCGCATCGTCAGGGGATCGTCCACCGCGATCTGAAGCCCGGCAACGTCATGCTGACGTCGTCGGGCGTGAAGCTGCTCGACTTCGGCTTGGCGAAGTCTGTGGCGCCTGCCTCTGTGGGCAAGGGCGGCGACGTCTCGACCGCCGCGCTGCCGACGTCGCTCACGGAGGAAGGCAGCTTCCTCGGCACGGCGCCCTACATGTCGCCCGAGCAGATCCAGGGGCAGCCCGCCGACACACGGAGCGACGTCTTCGCGCTGGGGGCGGTGCTCTACGAAATGACGACAGGACGCCGCGCGTTTGCGGGCACGAGCCCGACCGCGATCGCAGCGGCCGTGCTGCATCAGGATCCACCGTCGTTGGCCGCACTCCGGCCGGATGCACCGCCGTCATTCGATCGGCTCGTCCGCACGTGTCTGGCGAAGGACGCCGCATCACGCTGGCAGACCGCGCACGACGTCGCGCTCCAGCTGGCGGGGATCGAGGAGGACACGCGGCAGGCCGGACCAGCGAGCGCCGGGGCTGCGCTCCACCGGGCCGCCTGGCTGCCGTGGGCCGTGGCGATCGCCGCCGTCGCTGTGACCGGGGCGTCGTGGATCTACTTCGGTCGAGCGAAAAGCACAGCGGCCGCGCCGATCGACCTCCAGCTCGTGCCTCCGACGGGTCGCACGTATTGGTTCAGCGCCGAAGGGGCCACCTTCGCGCTGTCCGACGATGGGACGCGCTTGGCGTTCATTGCCGAGGATCCGACGGGGATACGTCAGGTCTGGATTCGGTCGCTCGGCGCGATCGACGCGAAGCCGATCTCCGGCACGGAAGGCGCCAGCTCGGTGTTCTGGAGACCGGACGGAGGCGCGATCGCGTTCTTCGTCAATGGGGTCCTGAAGCGGCTCGATCTGTCGTCGGGCCTCGCGGTGAAGGTGTGTGATGTGCGAAAAGGCGCTGTGCACACTGGGAGCTGGGGCTCGAGTGGCCTCATCCTGTTTGCGTCGGTCGAGGGGGACGCGGTCTTCAGTGTCTCGAGTGCAGGCGGCGAGGCCTCGGCCGTGATTGCTCCCGATCGTGCGAAGGGCGATAGCCGCACGGTCTTCCCTGCGTTTCTCCCGGACGGCCGGCGCTTTCTGTACTTGAAACGCATGAGCAACGCTCCGGGGCAACTCATGCTGGGCGAATCCGGCAAGCCGTCGCGCGTCGTCATGCCCGCCGAGTCGAGCGCCACGTTCGTCGACCCCGGCTTCCTGGTGTATGCGAAGGAGGGCACGCTCGTCGCGAGGCGCTTTGATGCGTCGTCCGGCGAAGCGAGCGGCGCCGAGCAGCCAATCGCGGATTCCGTGCGCTACTTCTTTTCGACCGGCTCGGGATCGTTTGCGGCGTCGCGCTCGGGATCCCTCGTCTATCAATCTCAGCGGGATCGCGATCGGCTGGCCTGGGTGGATCGATCGGGCAGGGAGGTGGGCACCGTCGGGACGGCTGGGGACTACACGGACATGCGTCTCGTGCCGTCCGGCCGGCAGGTCCTGTTCAGCCGGTCGCTGCCGGCCACGAGTACGTACGACGTCTGGTCACTCGAGCTCGACAGCAACCTGGAAACGAGGCTGACACCGGATGACAGCGCCTCGGAGTTTGCGCCAATCCTGTTGACGGGCGGACGGGAGATGGTGCTCGCCTCGACATTCGGGGGGCCGCCGCAGCTCGCAAGGATGAATCTCGAGACGGGCGAAAAGACGCTGCTTCTGCCCTTCGTGCCTCAATTCACGCAGCCCGACGACGTGTCGGCGGACGGCGTGCTGGCCTACGAGCAGCGTTCTGGCAAAGGCTTCGACATCTGGATCGTGTTGCTCGCCGGAACGCCGACGCCGACCCGGCTCCAAGCGTCGTCGGTCAGCGAGGGAGGTCTGCGATTCTCGCCCGACGGGAAGTCCTACACGTTCGGATCCTTCGAGTCCGGCGGATATGAAGGGTACATTGCGTCCATGGCGGGGGGCCAGAAGAAGAGGTTCTCGACCGGCGGACTCCTGATGGCGCGATGGAATCCAAACGGTCGCGAGATCATCTACCTTTCTGCCGACGGTCGCCTGGTGGCCGTGCCCGTGCGTACGTTGCCGGCGCTTGAGCTCGGCCAGGAGGAAACGCTTGCGGTCCTGAAGGGCACGCCGTGGATCGACTTCGACGTGGCGCCAGAGGGCAAGCGGCTTCTCGCGGTCGTGCGGGATCTCGTGGCGGCGGAGCAACCGCTGACGGCGAAGCTCGGCTGGGTCGAGACCATCGCCCGATCCGCGATCCGCTAGCCGGCCGTCGAGGTCGCCGCTGTGGCCGGATTGTTTGTACACGAAGTAGACTATCCGAATATGGCTGCTGCTGACTCACAAGCGGCGCCTGCACAACGTTCCCGCCCGTCCTCGCGCACCGATGACCTCCGTCATCTTGGTGATTTCACGACGAGCGCCCGGGTGCTCTTGATCTCGGGCCTCGCCATCGTCATCGGCGTGGTGGCGGCGTACGTCGCGCTGGCGCTCCTCAAGCTCATCGGACTGTTCACGAACCTCTTCTTTTTTCAACGCGTCGACACCGCACTCATTTCACCGGTCGGGCATCATCTGGGCCCGTTCGTCATCGTCGTGCCTGTGGTTGGTGCGCTCATCATCGGCGTGATGGCGCGGTACGGATCCGAGCGGATCCGCGGCCACGGCATCCCGGAAGCGATCGAAGCCATCCTCATCAACGGGAGCCGCGTCGAGCCGAAAGTGGCGCTGCTCAAGCCGCTCTCGGCCGCGATATCAATTGGATCGGGCGGGCCCTTCGGCGCCGAGGGACCGATCATCATGACGGGCGGGGCGTTCGGCTCGCTCGTCGCGCAGTTCTTCCACCTCACCAGCGCGGAGCGCAAGACGCTGCTCGTGTCGGGCGCGGCCGCCGGCATGGCGGCGACTTTCGCGGCCCCCGTCGCGTCGGTGATGCTGGCGGTCGAGCTGCTGCTCTTCGAGTTGAAGCCGCGCAGCGTGATTCCGGTGGCGCTCGCGAGTGTGACCGCGGCGGCGCTTCGCCGGCACCTCCTGGGGCTCGGGCCGCTCTTTCCCGTGCCCGCTCATCCGCTGGTGATCGGCGCGGCGGGCCTGGCCGGCTGCGTGCTCGCCGGGCTGCTGGCCGGCGGGCTGGCGATCCTGCTGACGGGCGCGGTGTACGCATCGGAGGATGCGTTCGCGCATCTGCCGATCCACTGGATGTGGTGGCCGGCGCTTGGCGGACTGGCGATCGGCATCGGCGGGTATTTCTTTCCTCAGGCGCTCGGAGTCGGGTACGACGTGATTGCCGGACTGCTCTCGAGCGACATGCCGCTCAAGATCATCGTCGGCGTCCTCGTCGTGAAATCGCTCATCTGGGCGGTCTCGCTCGGATCGGGGACATCGGGCGGCGTGCTGGCGCCGCTCCTCATGATGGGCGGGGCGCTCGGCGCGCTCGAATCGCACTTCCTGCCCTGGGAGGGCATGGGGTTCTGGCCCCTCGTCAGCATGGGCGCGATCCTCGGCGGCGCGATGCGCGTGCCGCTCACCGGCATCGTCTTCGCGCTCGAGCTGACGCACGACGTGAACATGATGCTGCCGTTGCTGCTCGCCGTGATGGTGGCGCACGGTGTGACGGTGTTGGCGCTGCGCCGGTCGATCCTCACCGAGAAGGTCGCGCGGCGCGGCTTCCACCTGACTCGCGAGTACGCCGTGGACCCGCTGGAGATCGTGTTCGCCCGCGAAGTGGCCCGGCGCTCGGTGGTCGCGCTGCCGGCCGACGCAACCGTCGAGCACGTTGAAGGCGCGCTCCGCAACCGCGTGGGCGGCGGCCGCAACGACCAGCGGCTGTTCCCGGTGGTGGATGCGGACCGGCGTCTGGTGGGCGCCGTGACCCGTGGCGAACTGCGCCGCTGGATGGACTCCGCGCGCGACGATCGGTCGCAGCCCCTTGGGCGGGCCGTCGAGCGCAAGCCGGTCGTCGCCTACGAAGACGAATCGCTGCGGATGATCGTGTACCGCATGGCCGAGACCGGCCTGACGCGGCTGCCGGTCATCGCTCGCGCCGACGAGCGGCTGGCCGGGATGATCGCGCTGACTGATCTGCTCATGGCCCGAACGCGCACGCTCGACGCCGAGCAGCGGCGCGAGCGCGTGCTCACCGCGCGGCTGCGGCTGCCGGCGTTCTTCAGCCGGTAGAAATCGCCTCGGACGCGATCCGGGGATGCGCGTAGAATCTGGCAGCGAACCGGAGGGGCATCATCATGAGTTTCATGGACAAACTGAAGAGCGGGCTCGACAAGGCGCAGCATGAAATCAACGAGTTCGCGGAGACGACGAAGGTCAAGATGGAGGTGAGCAAGCTTCAGAGTCGCAAGAAGGATCTCTTCACGCAGATTGGCCAGCAGGTCTACGAGCTGCACGTGAAGGGGCAGGCGACGCCGGCCGAGAGCACGTGCACGGAGATCGACGGGATCGAGCGCGAGATCGCGCAGAAGAACGAGCAGATCGCCAAGCTCGCCGCTGCGCCGGCGGCGCCGCCGGACGCGGGCAAACCGGCGTAAGGCGGCCTGGAGGCTAGCCCTCCAGCAGCCGCACGACGTCCGGCCCGTATTGCACGAGCATGTCCCTGAGCGTCCGGCCGGGCTCGTCGGCGAACGTCTCGTCGAGCGCCGACGCGTTCGTCACGCGATCCAGCCGGAAGTTCCGGAAATCGGTCCGCAGCTCGCACCAGGCGGCGAGTGTCCACGTCCGGCCCCAGAAGAAGATCCCGAGCGGCCGGACCGTGCGCTCCGAGCCGGCGCCTTTCGCGTCGGCGTAGCGCAGCCGCAGTTTTCGGCGCTCGATCAGCGCGCCGCGCGCGACTCCGAGCGCGTCGGCCGACTCCTTGGCGGACACGATGCCCGGCACGAACAGGCGCGTGTCGTCGAGCAGCGGCCGGAGATCGTTCGGGAGCACCGAGGCGACCTTGTTCAGGATCGCGTCGCTCGCGCGTGCCAGCGCGGGATCGCCGAACTGACGGACGATCCGCGCGCCGAGCACGAGCGCTTGAATCTCCTCGCGGTCGAACATGAGGGGCGGTAGGTCGTAGCCGGGACGCAGACGGTAGCCGACGCCGGCCTCGCCGTCGATTGGCGTGCCGGCCAGCACCAGGTCGCGGATGTCGCGATAGACCGTCCGCTCCGAGATGCCCAGGTGCCGCGCGATATCGGCCGCCCGCGTCGCCCGCCGCCGGCGGCGGAGCAGCTGCACGATCTGAAACAGGCGATCGGCACGGCGCATCGGCGGCATTCTGCCACGCGGCAGCCGCCCGCGCGCCGACTACGCGGGCCGAGCCTCGACCAGGCCAATCGCATGGCCCTCGGGATCCTCGAACACCGCGAGCGTCACGTCGGGCATGACCGTGCGCGGCACGACGACCTTGCCGCCGCGTCGCTGCACGTCGGCCAGCGAGGCCTCGATGCTCGGCGTCTCGACGTAGAACGTCACCCACGACCGCGTGCCGGGGTAGATTTCACCGATACCGCCGGGAATGCCGCGCCTGGCGCCGGTGTCGACGACCCCGTACTGCATGGGGTCCTCCGCACGAAACGTCCATCCGAAGAGCCCGCTGTAGAACTCACGCAGCTTGCCCGCGTTCGCGCCGAGCACTTCGAACCACATCACTGGATGAGCCATGACTGTCTCCTTGGTCCGCTGAAACACATCAGCAAGGAGACGATAGCCAGGGGCTCCTGACAGCGTGGTGGCAGGAGAGAAGACAGAAGGCAGAAGGCAGAAGGCAGAAGGCAGAAGGCAGAGGGCAGAAGGCAGAAGGCAGAAGGCAGAGGAAATCGTCAGGCGTCGCAACGCAGACTGCCGCGCAACCCCTGGAACCC
>DATIWF010000101.1:0-12136 GCA_035519535.1 Vicinamibacterales bacterium
CGAGCGGCGCGGGGAACACGGGGCCCCGCGAGCGAGCGCGTCAGGGGGGTGCGGCGGGGACGAAGTCCCCCCGCGGTATGGCCGGACGCCCGGCCGCGAACGAGCGAGGCGAGTGAGCCGCGCGAGCGGCGCGGGGAACACGGGGCCCCGCGAGCGAGCGCGTCAGGGGGGTGCGGCGGGGACGAAGTCCCCCCGCGGTGTGACATGAAGCGGCCGGAATTGACGATGGTCGAGTTGCAGGATCTGGAGGCCCGGGCGACGGCGGGCCAGGCGTTCACGCGGACCGACGCCGAGCGCGTGATGGCCTGCGCCGACCTGGTGAGCGTCGGCGTCCTTGGCGAAGCTGCGCGCAAGGCGATTCGCGGCAACCGCGTGACGTTCGGACGCGTGTGCGTGGTCGCGGCGGGCGCCGCGCCGCCGGACCGCGGCGAGGCGGGCGAGGTGCGCCTCGCCGGCACTCCGTCGTCGGTCGGCGAGGCGCGCGAGCGCGTGCGCGCCGCGGCCGTCCTGGCTCGCGGCGTGCCGCTCACGGGTTTTTCGCTGGCCGATCTCCTGGATCTCGCCGGCGGCGATCACCTGGCGCTCGTCGACCTGGCGCGCGCCCTCCACGCCGATGGATTGGAAGCGGTCGCCCAGGTTCCGGTCGACCGGCTGGGCGATACCGAGAGCGCCGTCGAGGTCGTCCGCGCGGTGACCCGCGGCGGTCTCGGGGCGTGGCGCGCCGTCATCGATCGCGCGGGCGCGGACGACCGGCTCGATCTCATCGAGCGCGCGTCCGCGCTGCAGCGGGACACTGGGGCGCTCCGCGCGTTCGCGCCGCTCGCTCGCCACGATTCTCGCGAGGCGCCTTCGACCGGCTACGACGACGTCCGCGCCATTGCGGTGGCGCGTCTGGTCTGCCGCGCGATTCCGTCGATCCAGGTGGACTGGTCGCTGTACGGTCCGAAACTCGCGCAGGTCGCGATTGCCTATGGCGCGGACGACCTCGACGCGGTGCCGGCGGCGGACACGCTTGGCCTAGGCGCCCGGCGGTCGCCGGCCGAGGACGTGCGCCGTCAGATCGCGGCCGCATTTGCGGAACCCGCGGAGCGCAACGGCCGCTACGAGCTCCTGACGTGACGAGTCCGGTCCGGTTGGGAGCGGTCAGCTACCTCAACGTCCGCCCGCTCGTGTACGGCCTCGACCGCCATCGCGATCGGGTCTCGCTCCGCTTCGACGTGCCGTCCGTCTGCGCCCAGCTCCTGGCCAACGGCGAGATCGACCTCGGCATGGTGCCGTCGATTACATATCTCGATCGACCCGGCGATCGCATCGTGCCTGGGGTGTGCATCGGATCGGAGGGGTCCGTGGCGTCGGTCGCGCTGTTCTCGCGCGTGCCGGTCGCCAACGTGCGCTCCATCGCCCTCGACACGTCGTCGCGCACGTCGGCGGCGCTCGTTCGGATTCTCTGCGCGCGGCGGTTCGACATCGCGCCGGTCTTCGTGCCGCACGCACCCGACCTCGCGACCATGCTGGCGAACGCTGATGCCGCACTCCTCATCGGCGACCCCGCGCTCTTCGCCGACGCCGCGGGCGTCGCGAAGATCGATCTCGGCGCGGCGTGGACCGAGATGACCGGGCTGCCGTTCGTGTGGGCCTTCTGGGCGGGACCGGCCGGATCGGTCGGACCCGACGTCGTTCGCTTGTTGCAGGACGCGGCCGCGGCGGGCATGGCGCACTCGGACGAGATCGCCGACGCGTACTGCGCGCCGCGCGCCGACGACCAGCGCTTGGCCCGCCGCTACCTTCGCGAGCATCTCCGCTTCCAGCTCGACGACCGGGCGATCGAGGGACTGCGCCGGTTCTATCGCGAGGCCGCCGATCTGCGTCTGGCCCCGTCGCCCGGGGTCGTGGGGTTCTTCGACGCACGGCTACAATGACGGCAGGAGCCCTCCGTGAACCTCGCTGAACTGCGTCTGCTCGTCGACTTCAACTACTGGGCTCGCGACCGTCTTCTCTCGGCCGTGGGCACGCTCACGCCCGAGCAGTACTCGCGCGATCTCGGCAGCAGCTTCAGGTCCGTGCGCGCCACGCTGGTGCACATGTATTCGGCCGAGTGGATCTGGTACACCCGCTGGCAGGGCACGTCGCCCACGACGCCGCTCTCGGTGGACGACTATCCCGACCTCTCGACGCTGCGGGCCGCGTGGGTCGCCCTCGAAAGCCAGATTCGGTCGTACCTCGATCGCGTCGGGGAGGCCGGCGCGTCGCGCGTCATGGAGTACAAGCTGATCAACGGCCAGCCCGGCAAATCGGTGTTCTGGCAGATGCTCCAGCACGTCGTGAATCATGGCAGCTATCACCGCGGCCAGGTCACGACGATGCTGCGGCAACTCGGCGCGGCGCCGTCAAAGAGCATGGATCTCATTACGTTTTACAGAGAGCGGGCGAACTAGATCTGCCATTCGGCAGAGGAACACGGGGGCATGAGGTGCCAGCGAGCGTCTCGCGGACGGCGCCAGTGCCTCATGCCCGGTGTCTGACCTGATGCCCGATCCGATTGGAGTTGAGCATGGCTGAAGTCGAATCACTGGCCGGCATTTCCGTCCTGCGCGGCGGCGGTGCGGCGCGCGGCTGGAACGGCATCCGCTACAAGACCGGACTCTCGGCGAACAACGTCGGCGCCCGCCAGCTCTCGATGAACGTCGCGACCATTCCGCCCGGCGGCGTGGCGGCCGCGCACATCCACGTGGGCTTCGAGGTGATGCTTTACATTCTGCAGGGCCGGGTCCGGCACGAATTCGGGCCGGGCCTCGAGCACGCCGTCACGAACGAAGCCGGCGACTTCATCTTCATCGAGCCGGGCGTGCCCCACGAGGTGTTCAACGCCAGCGACACCGAGCCGGTCGTCGCCGTGGTCGCCCGCTCGGATGCCAGCGAGTGGGAGCACATCATTCCGTTCAAGCGACCTGTCGGACATTAGGCCTTAGGCACCAGGCATCAGCCACCAGCTCGTGCCCAGCGCCTTTGAGCGTGCCTGATCCTTGCCTGCACGTCCGCGACTTGCTACCTTTCCTCGACCGGAGGTCCGAAATGCGTTCCTTGCGCGCTGTCCTTGCCCTGATCGCCGCGGCCGTCGTCGTCATTGCGCCCCCGTCGGTCGTCGCGCAGCACCAGCCGACGATCGCGCAGTACCTGAAGCCTGGCATGCCCGTGGAACTCGTGTCGGCGGCCAAAGTCGATCGCATCGCCTGGATCTCGTACGAGGAGGGGAAGCGCAACGTCTTCACCGCGGCTGGACCCGCGTTCCGGCCGGTTCGAGTCACGGCGTTCACGAGTGACGATGGCGTGGACATGACCCAGCTGCGGATCTCGGATGACGGCAGCACGGTCGTGTTCGTCCGCGGCAGCGCGCCGAACAGCGACGGCTGGAATGCGAACCCGGCGAGCGACCCGGACGGTCCCGAACGGGCGATCTGGGCGGCGCGCACCGCGACGCCGGGTTCGGCGTGGCGCCTGGCCGAGGGCAGCGGCCCCGACATCTCGCCGGACGGCCGGTTCGTGCTCTACGTCAAGGACGGACAGATTTATCGCGCGCGCGTGACGCAGACGCCCGCGCCGACGACGGCCTACGACAAGGGCGAGAAGCCCTTCATCGAGGCGTGGGGACGCAACAGCGGACCGAAGTGGTCGCCGGACGGCACCAGGATCGCGTTCTCGAGCAACCGCAACGACCACAGCTTCATCGGGATGTACAACGTGAAAACGCGTACGGTGAGCTACCTCGCGCCGAGCGTCGATCGGGATACGAGTCCGACGTGGTCGGCCGACAGCAAACAGGTGGCGTTCCTCCGCCGTCCGGGCTTGCCGTTCGGCCAGCAGGAGACGCCCGGGCGCATGAGCGGTCTGCCGCCGGCGACCGGGCGCGGCGGGGGCGGCGGTCGCGCAGCCGCGCCGGGCGGTCGCGCGGCGGCGCCGGCCGCTGCGCCGGGAGGCCAGGCGGCTCCGGGGCAGGCGGCACCAGGCGGCGGACGGGGCCGCGGCGGCCGCGGTGGTGGGCGAGGCGGCGGCGATCAGGCGCCCGTACCGGACGCGCCGCTCGCGAGCGAGCCTGGCCTCTATCGCGCGGCGTTGCCGAACGGCGCGACGTTGACCCTGATGGTCGCGGACGTCGCGACCGGCGAGGCGAGGGACATCTGGCATCCGGCGGCCGACGATCGGCTGTTCAACAACATCAATGCGATCACCTGGGCCGGCGA
The DNA here is from genome assembly GCA_035519535.1 of Vicinamibacterales bacterium. Lineage (GTDB taxonomy): Bacteria > Acidobacteriota > Vicinamibacteria > Vicinamibacterales > SCN-69-37 > DATEGZ01. The sequence goes on from DATIWF010000101.1 coordinate 4,239, forward strand.
CAGCGTCGTGTTCTCGATCACGAACCAGCAGGGCACTGACGACGAGTCGCCGCGGTACTACTCGCTCAAGCTCGCGGGCGGCAGCGCACCGGTGCTGCTCACGTCCACCGACGGCATCATCGAGGACGCGACCGCGTGGACGCTGTCGAAGGACGGCAGGATGCTCTACTACTGCACGAACACCAACGACATCGACCGCCGGCACATCTGGGGCGTCCCGACGTCCGGCGGCACGCCGCAGCAGATCACGACCGGCGACGGCATCGAGAACGTGCCCGTCGCCCTCTCGTCAGGCAAGCAGATCGCGGTATTGAGCGCCGACGCGAAGCGTCCGATGTCCGTCGGGATCTGGCCGGCGCAGGCGACGCCGGCGGACGTCGGCCAGAAGGCGCAGAAGGTCATCTATCCGACGCTTGGCCCGGATTTCCCAGTCAACGAGGAAGTCGTGCCGACCAGCGTGCTGCTCAAGGCCGACGACGGCGTCGAGTTCCACAACCAGCTGTTCCTGCCGAAGAACATGAAGCCGGGCGACAAACACCCGGCGTTGATCTTCGTGCACGGCGGCCCGGCGCGTCAGATGCTGCTCGGCTGGCACTACCTGAGCTTCTACCACGTGTTCTACGGCGTGAATCAGTGGCTGGCGTCGCAGGGCTACATCGTGCTGTCGGTGAACTATCGGCTGGGCGTCGGCTACGGCCGCGCGTTCCGGCAGGCCGGCGGCGCCGGCGGCGCGCGGGGCAACGCCGAATACAAGGACGTGCTCGCCGCGGGCAAGTGGCTGGCCGCGCGCGACGACGTCGATCCCAACCGGGTCGGGATCTGGGGGCTGTCATACGGCGGCCTGCTGACGGCCGAAGCGCTGGCGCGCAACTCCGACATCTTCAAAGCGGGCGTCGATCTCGCGGGCGTGCACCTCGAGGGCTCGTCGCTCGATCCCAACGACGTCTCGTACACCTCGTCGGCGATCTCGGAAATCAACAACTGGAAATCGCCGGTCCTGCTCATCCAGGGCGACGACGACCGCAACGTCAATTTTTCGCAGATGGTCGGGCTCGTGCAGCTGCTCCGGGCGCGCAACATCTACTACGAGCTCATCGTCTATCCGGACGACGTGCACGAGACGCTGCTCCACAAGCGGTGGCTGAATTCGTTCGCGCACATGGAGACGTTCCTGAACAAGTTCCTCGGCGAGAACGCGACGATGAAGGGCGGGAAGTAGGGCGGAAGGCAGAGGGCAGAAGGCAGAGGGCAGAAGGCAGAAGGCAGAGGGCGGAAGGCAGAAGGCAGAAGGCAGAACCTGAGTGGCTGTGGAGACCGTGGCGAGCAAGGTGGCGGCCGGAGAGCGTCTCGAGCGGGACGAGGCGCTGGAGCTGTACACGTCGGCGCCCACGGCGGTGCTGGGGCGGCTCGCCGACAGCGTCCGGCGGCGCAAGCATCCGGGCGGGGTCGTCACGTACATCATCGACCGCAACGTCAACTACACGAACGTCTGCGTCGCGCGCTGCCGGTTCTGCGCGTTCTACCGGCCTGTGGGATCGGCTGAGGGCTACACGCTCGGCTTTGATGAGATCTTCCGCAAGATCGACGAAACGATCTCGCTCGGCGGCGGCCAGCTGCTCCTGCAGGGCGGCCACAATCCGGACATTCCCATCGAGTGGTACGAGGACTTGTTCCGGCGGGTGAAGCAGCGCTACCCCGAGTTCCGGTTGCACGCGCTGTCGCCGCCCGAGGTGATTCACATCTCGCGCCTCTCGCAGGTGCCGGTGCCCGAGGTCATCGCGCGGCTCGTTCGAGCGGGACTCGACAGCATCCCGGGCGGCGGGGCCGAGATCCTCGTGGATCGCGTGCGGAGGATTCTCAACTGCTACAACAAGGCCACAGCCGACGAGTGGCTCGACGTGATGCGGCACGCGCACCGCGCCGGCCTCCGCACGACCGCGACGATGATGTACGGGACGGTCGAGACGGTGGAGGAGCGCCTGGAACACCTGCTGCGGCTGCGCGCGCTGCAGGACGAGACCGGCGGCTTCACGGCGTTCATCACGTGGAGCTACCAGCCGCAGCACACGGAGCTTGGCGGAACGGAAGCGACCGGCGTCGAGTATCTGCGCACGCTGGCGATCGCGCGCCTCGTGCTCGACAACTTCGACAACGTCCAGGCGTCGTGGGTCACGCAGGGCGGGAAAGTGGGGCAACTCAGTCTGGCCTACGGCGCCAACGACATGGGCAGCGTGATGATCGAAGAGAACGTCGTCCGCGCCGCCGGCGCCGAATACTGCATGGACGAGTTCGAGGTCGTGCGCAATATCGAGAACGCCGGCTTCGCACCCAAGCGCCGCAACATGCACTACGACATCCTGGGCGATCCGGTCTTCCGCGACCGCAAGGTGCCGCGCATGCTCGAACTGGCGGTCGCGCGCGCCGACGGCCAGGGCGGAGAGGCCGAGGATCTGCGCGACTACGAGGCCCGCAGCGCCGCCGGCCGGCGCGCACGCGAGGGCACGAAGGGCGCGTAGGCAGAGAAGGCAGAAGGCAGAGGAACCCCCTCTCGAGCCTCTGGGAACCTGCAGGAAGCCTGATCGGTGTCATCGACGTCCTTGCGAGCGAAGTGGCTGCTCCCCATCGACCGCCCGCCCATCGAGGGCGGGTGGGTCGAGATCGCGCACGGCCGAGTGGTGAGCGTGGGCGCGGGGCGCGCGCCGTCGGACGCCGTTGATCTCGGCGACGCGGTGCTCCTGCCCGGCCTGGTCAACGCGCATGCGCACGTCGAGCTGAGCTGGATGCATGGGCGCGTTCCACCCGCCGCGTCGATGGACGAGTGGATCCGCGCCGTTGTCGCCCTGCGCCGCGGCGGCGTGCCCGGGGGCCGCGACGCGGAAGTGCGGGCCGCGCGGGAGGCGGCGACGTCGATGGTCGCGGCCGGGACGGCCCTCGTCGGCGACGTCTCGAACACGCTGTTGACGCCCGCCCTGCTGTCCGACGCCGGCCTGGGCGGCGTCGTCTTCCACGAGCTGCTGGGCTTCAACGAGATCGATCCCGTCGGCGCCGTGCGCGCAGCGTGGTCGCGCGTTGAGGAGGCGCGCGGGCCGCTCGCATCGCACGGCGTGGCGCCGGGCGCACCTCAGGCCCCGCGGGAGCCCCTGTCATTCAGCGTCGTCGCTCACGCCCCGTACTCTGTCTCACCCGCGCTTTTCGCGGCCATCGTCGCGCGCCGCGGTGATGCGCCGCTGGCCATTCACCTCGCTGAATCGCCGGAGGAGGTCGAGTTTCTGCACAGCGGCCAGGGTCCGATCCGCCGGATGCTCGAGGACCTGGGCGTCTGGACGGGCACGTGGGTGGTGCCGCGGTGCGATCCCGTGCAGTACGTCGCGAACCTCGGCTACGTGCGGCCGGGCACCCTCGCCGTGCACTGCGTGCACGTGACGGACAGCGGCCTGGATCGCCTGCGGCGCGCGCGGGCGGTGATCGTGACCTGCCCCCGCAGCAATCTGCGCGTCGGCGCAGGCGCGCCGAGACTCGCGCACTTCTACGCGTCGGGGATTTCCGTCGCCATCGGCACGGACAGCCTCGCGTCGGCGCCGTCGCTGAGCGTCTTCGATGAGCTGGCGGAGATGCGGCGGCTCGCGCCGGAAATAGCCGCCGCGACGCTGCTCGAAAGCGCGACGCGGGTCGGGGCCGAGGCCCTGGGATTCCGTGACTTCGGCACGATTCGGCCGGGACAGCGCGCCGTGTTCGCGGCCGTCGCGCTTCCTCATGCGGGCCTGACCGATGTGGAAGAATATCTCGTCAGCGGCGTGCCGGCCTCGGCGGTGCGGCGCGTCCCGTGACGGTCATGCTGGCCCGGCTTCGCACCTACGCCTCGTTCGTGCGCTTCAGCCATTCGCTGTTTGCGCTCCCATTCGCGCTGGTTGGCGCGCTGCTGGCCGCCCGTGTCGCCGGGTGGGAGTGGCGCCGCGTCCTGTGGATCGCGCTCTGCATGGTGACGGCGCGAAGCGCGGCGATGGGCTTCAACCGGATCGTCGACGCGAGGTTCGACGCGCGCAACCCGCGCACGGCGCAGCGCGAGCTGCCGACCGGGCGGATGTCGGCCACCGAGGCGCGGATCTTCGTCGCGGTATCCGGGGTCGCGTTCGTGCTCTGCGCAGCCCAGCTCGGCACGACGTGCCTGCTCCTGTCACCGGTCGCGCTCGCGATCGTGTTCTGGTACTCGCTCGCCAAGCGCTACACCTCCTACACGCAGGCTTTCCTCGGCCTCGCGATGGCGGTCGCGCCAGTGGGCGGCTGGATCGCCGCGGGCGGGCCGGTCGCGGTCGAGCCCGTCCTGCTCGGCGTCGCGATTGGCGCCTGGGTCGCGGGCTTCGACATCCTCTACGCGTGTCAGGACATCGACGTCGATCGCCGCGAAGGGCTCCACTCCATCCCCGTGCGGTTCGGCGTGCCGGCGTCCTTGTGGATCTCGCGCGCGCTCCACGTCGTCACCATCGCTGTGCTCGCCGTCGTCGGCGGGCTCGCGTCGCTTGGCGGGATCTACACGGGCGGCGTGGTCGCCGTGGCCGGCCTGCTGATCTACGAGCAGTCCCTCGTGCGGCCGGACGACCTCTCCCAGGTCAAGCGCGCGTTCGACCTCAACGGCTGGGTGGGCGTGCTCTACCTCGCGACCACGGCTGCCGCGATCTACTGGAAATGAGCATCCGGTGACCGAGTCCCCCACGAAACCACCCACGATCGCCGTCGGCGTGACCGGCGCGAGTGGCGCCATCTATGCCGCGCGGACGATCGCCGCGCTCCTCGAGCGCGGCTGTCATCTCGAAATCGTGTTCAGCGAATACGGCCGGCGCCTGCTGATCGACGAGCTCGGCTCGGAGGCCAAGGCGGATCGACTCATCGACTGGCTGGTCGAGCGGTACGGCGAGGGCGTGCGCGCGGGCACGTTCGTGACCCACAGCAATCGCGACCTGGGCGCGTCGCTTGCGAGCGGCAGCCACGCCTGTCAGGCGATGGTGATCGTGCCTTGCTCGATGAAGACGCTGGCGGGCGTGGCACACGGGCTGTCGCGAAGCCTCATCGAGCGGGCCGCCGACGTGATGCTCAAGGAGCGCCGGCGGCTCGTGCTGGTTCCGCGCGAGACGCCGATGAGTCTGCCCGAGCTGCGCAACATGGTGCTGGCGTCCGAGGCCGGCGCGATGATCCTGCCCGCCATGCCGGCCTTCTACCAGCGGCCCGCGACGATCGACGACCTCGCCGCGTTCATTGCCGGCAAGATCCTGAACGCGATCGGCTTCGAGCAGACGCTCTTCCCGCCGTGGCAGGGATGACGGACGTCGACAAGCAACCGGCCCGGATCGCCGGCATGTTCGACGCGATTGCCGGGCGCTACGACACCCTCAACCATCTGCTGAGCGCGGGCCTGGACCGCGGCTGGCGGCGGCGGGCCGTGCGGGCGCTCGCGCTGTCGGGCCGCGAGCGCGTGCTCGACGCCTGCACCGGCACGGGCGACCTGGCGATTGAGGCCGTCGCGGGAGGCGCCCGCGAGGTGATTGGCGTCGATTTCGCGGGCGAGATGCTCAGGCTCGGGCACGACAAGATCGGCGCGCGCGCGCTCGCGTCGCGCATTCATCTTGCGCGGGGCGACGCCATGCGCCTGCCGTTTCGCGACGAGACCTTCGACGCGGCGATGGTCGCCTTCGGCATCCGCAACGTGCTCGACCCGGTCCGCGCGTGCGGGGAGCTCCGGCGCGTCCTCCGGCCGGGCGGCCGCCTCGCGGTCCTCGAGTTCGGCATGCCCTCGACGCCGGGCGTGCGCCAGATCTATGGCTGGTACTTCCGGGCCGTGCTCCCGCGGATCGGCCGGCTCGTTTCGCGGCACGGCGAGGCGTATTCGTATCTGCCGGCCTCCGTCGCGCGCTTCCCGTCGGGGGCGGCGATGGCCGACCTCCTTCGCCAGGCGGGATTCCCCGACGTGACGCACCGCCCGCTCACGGGCGGCGTCGTGTCGCTCTATATCGCCACAAACGCGTCAGGCCGCGAAGCGAGCCCGCAGACTCCCCGCAAGTAACCGTCCGCGCCCGCTCGGTCGGCGTCTACCTGGAGAGCGGAGCCTGCCCTCCGGACGTTGTATTCTGGGATCGTCGAGTCATGTACTTGGACCTCGAGGACTATCGGCCAGACACGCCCCGCCTGGAATCAGCGAATTCCTGGCGCGGCGGCGTGCTCTCGCTGGGCGTCCACATCGTCGTCCTCCTCCTGATCCTCTTCGCGCCCGCGGCGCTCTTCGACGCGTCCCAGGTCCAGCCCGAGCCGGACCAGATGCGGGACCAGGTGCGGTTCGTGCAGATGGCGCCGCTGAAGGATCGCATCGCACCACCCAAGCCGCAGGCCGAGCAGTCCGACAAGGACCGCCGCGCGACGACGCCGGAGCGCGCGCCGATGCCGGAGAACCCGATGCCGTTTTCGCGCGGCTCGACGCCGGAAAAACTCCAGGGTGCGCCGACCGAGAAGGCTGCGGGGCCCGACTCGCCGCAGCCGGCGCCGGCGCCCTCGCCGACGCCCGCGCCCCAGATGGCGGCGAAAGTGATTCCCGACGCCACCGTGCTGCCCGCCTCGCGGCCCGGCGGCAGCCTCGGCCAGTCGCTGCGCAACCTCCAGCACTACCTGCAGGATCAGAACTTCAACAACCAGAAGGGCGGGCTGGCGCCGCAGGACCCGGACATCCAGTTCGACTCGAAGGGCGTCGAGTTCGGCCCCTGGCTGGCGCGGTTCATCGCGCAAGTCAAAGGCAACTGGTTCATTCCGGAGGCGGCGTCCGTCATGAGCGGGCACGTCGTGCTGCAGTTCAACGTCCATCGCGACGGCACGATCACGGACCTTCGCATCGCGCAGCCGAGCACCATCACGTCGTTCACGAACGCCGCGTTTCAGGCCATCAAGCTCTCGAATCCGACGATGCCGCTGCCCGACGCGTATCCGACCGAGCAGGCGTCGTTCGTCGTGACGTTTCGCTACAACGAGATCCGCTGAGTCGACACGCCGGGTGACGCCTCCATGAAGCTCGTCGCGGTCGTCGGACCGACGGCCTCAGGAAAGAGCGCGCTCGCCTTGCACCTGGCCGCCACGTTCGACGGCGAGATCATCTCGTGCGATTCGACCGCGGTCTATCGCGGCATCGACATCGGCACCGACAAGCTTGCCGAGCGCGACCGGCGGGGCATTCCGCACCACCTGATTGACGTCGTCGGGCCGACGGAGACGTATTCGGCGGCCCAGTACGCGGCAGCAGCGGCGGCGGCGGCGCGCGAGATCGCCGGGCGCGGCCGGCTGCCCATTCTGGCCGGCGGCACGGGCTTCTATTACCGCGCGCTCGTCCGGGGCCTGTTTCCCGGACCGGCGCGCGACGAGGCCCTGCGGGCACGGCTCGACGCCGTCGCCGCGCGGCGTGGGACCGAATCGCTGCACCGCTGGCTCACGCGCGTGGACCCCGAGTCGGCGCGTCGCATCCAGCCGCGCGATCGCAAGCGGCTCGTGCGCGCGCTCGAGGTCTATCTGCTGACCGGGCGCGCGCTCACCGAGCATTTCGCCGGGACGACCTCGCCCATTGCCGGTGCGCTGGTCCTCACAGTCGGCATCTCGATGCCGCGCCCGTGGCTGCGCGAGCGTGTCGCGGCGCGCGTCGACGCGCAGTTCGCGCGCGGCGTCGTGGCGGAAGTCCGGCAGCTGCTGGCGGCGGGCGTCCCAGCGACCGCCCACGCGTTCAGCGGGCTGGTCTACCGGCAGGTCATCGAATTCCTGCAGGGGAGGCGCGACGAAACGGCGACCCGCGAGCTCATCGTGCGCGAGAACATGCGCTACGCGCGCCGGCAGCTGATCTGGTTTCGCAAGGAACCCGACGTGCGCTGGATCGC
>DATIWF010000102.1:0-7982 GCA_035519535.1 Vicinamibacterales bacterium
GAATGCGGACCGTGATCTCCTGCCCGACCTGCAACATCTCCGCCGGATGCGTAATGCGTCCGTACGACATGTCGGTCACGTGCAGCAACCCGTCGATGCCGCCCAGGTCGATGAACGCGCCGTAATCGGTCAGGTTCTTGACCGTGCCGCGCAGCACCTTCCCTTCGGCCAGCGTGTCGAGCGTCGTCTTCTTCTTCTCCGCGTTTTCCTCTTCGAGCAGGACCTTGCGCGAGAGCACGATGTTGCCGCGCTTCTTGTTGACTTTGATGACGCGCATGCGGAGCTCTTGCCCCTTCAACGCGTCGAGATTGCGCACGGGACGCACATCGATTTGCGATCCGGGCAGGAACGCGCGCACGCCGATGTCGACGGCGAGCCCGCCCTTGATGCGCTCGATGACGCGGCCGATGACGACCTTCCGTTCCTGGTAGGCCTTCTCGACCTCGTCCCAGATCTTCATCTTCTCGGCCTTCTCGCGCGAGAGCACGACGTAGCCCTCGCGGTCCTCCGTTCGCTCGAGCAACACGTCCACCGTGTCGCCCGGCTGCGCCGTGACCTGGCCGGTTTCGTCGATGAATTCTTCGATCGGGATGATGCCTTCGGACTTGAACCCGACGTCGACGATGACTTCCGTCGGCGTCACTTTGACGACGGTGCCTTTGACGACTTCACCTTCCGCGATGTTGCGGAAGCTGTTATCGTAAAAGTCGAGCAGGCGGGCGTACTCGTGCGGGTCCATCTCGTCGTGCTGGGTCGAGGAGAATGTCGAGAACCCTGTCGTCTTCACACCTCCTTGAGCGGATTGCGGCTTCTTTGTCGTGTCTGAATTCCCCATTGCGTTCCGACTGCCTCCTCAACGCGGGCGTTGGTGCCGGATTCCAGCTCCGGCCGGCTGTAGATTGGCTTCGCAGAGATCGCGATAAGCACTGAATTATCCGGTACTTAGGGAACTAAGGTCAACCGGGGACACGGAGACTGGTCATGGCGGGCAGGAAGCGCGGGCGGAAGCAGGCATCAGGCAGACGGAAGACCGGACGAGGATCGCGCCCGCCGGCCCGGGCAAGAAGCCGCGCGGCGCGGCGCAGCAAGGCCGCGCGCGCCGGCCGTCGGCGCGCCAAAGCGATCAAGCCGCGAAAGGTCGGGCGCGCGGCAAAGGCCAAAGCGACCCGCCGGCGTCCCAAGGCCCCGCCAGCCGGGCGTGCGGCCGCCGCGCGCCGGGCGCGCGCCGCCCGGCCGGCGGCCCCACCGGTCACGCTCGGGCGGTCGCGACGCCAGCTCTCGGACGTCGAGCGCCTGGGCTCGCCCGCCACGCTGAACGATGGCCGCCTGCAGTCCTCGGCGCGCGCCGGACACGACGAACTCCGCTCCGAGCTCATCCGTCACACCGAGACCAGCCCGGCGCTGGCAGGCGGAGACATCGACGCGAAGTGGCAAGACGCCGCCGCCGTCGGCGACGAGGCCCCGGGCGGCGACAATCCCACGCCGGGTCAGGATCGCGTGGACGATATCGGCAAGGCGCTCGGTGTGCAGTACCGCACCGACGAGGAGCTGAAGGGCGGAGACGAGATCACCGCCCGCGACAAGCACCGCTGGGAGCTCGACCCGGCGTCGTCAGACGATTGGCCGCACACGACGCCCAGGAAATGAAGGAGGGGGCCATCGGGCAGGGCGTGAATGACGCGCATGCGCGCCCGGCCTCACTGGCGCATGGCCTCCTGCACAATCGACAGCGCGCGGGACACGACCTCATCGATCGACCGCCCCGTCGTGTCGATGTAGATCGCGTCGGGCGCGATCGTGAGCGGCGAGATCGCGCGCGTGCGGTCGGATCGATCGCGCGCCTCGAGCGCCTGGGCGACGTCGCGCGTGTCCGCGCCTGCCGCGTGTGCAGGATCGGCGGCCCGGCGCCGCGCGCGCTCGTCCGGTGACGCGTCCAGATAGAGCTTGACGTCGGCCGCCGGGAAGACGACCGTGCCGATGTCGCGTCCCTCCATGACCAACCCCGCGCCGGTGCGGTAGTGGCGCTGCCGGGCGACGAGGGCCGCGCGGACGCCGGGATGCCGCGCGACGATGGCCGCGGCCGCGTCGATGTCGGGCGTCCGGATCGCCTGCGTCACGTCGTGGCCGTCGATGACCACGCCCTGGTCCAGATCGAGCGCGGCGTCGCGCGCGATCGCCGCGACGGCCTCCGCGTCCTCGAGATTCAGCCCGTCGTGTCGCGCCTTCCACGCGACGGCCCGGTACATGGCGCCCGTGTCGACGTGGCGGAACCCGAGGCGGGCGGCGAGCGTCCGGGCGACGGTGCCCTTGCCCGCCCCGGACGGTCCGTCGATCGCGATGACGCACGGCGCCTCGGCCATCAGGCTCCATTCTTGATCGCCTTTGTCCGTATCATCTGACATGCTCGCGCGCTGGCGGGTCGGGCTCGTCGCGGCGGCGCTCCTCGCGGCCGCGGGCTGGCTCATCGCCCCGTACCTCGCCAGCGCCGCCTTCATTCTCGACCTGGCGGGCTCGACGAGCTGGGTCCGCGCGCTGTTGCCGGCGCGCGTCCGGGCCGTGGACACGCGCGACGTGAAGGTCCCGACGCGCTACGGCGAGGTGACCGCGCGGCTCTACCAGCCGCGAAGCGGGAGCGCGCGCAGCCTCGCGGTGTTCCCCGGCGTCCACGCGGGCGGGATCGACGAGCCGCGGCTGGTCGCCTTCTCGCGGCGCCTCGCGTCAACCGGGGCGAACGTGCTCAGCGTGCCGCTGCCGGACCTGCGCGAGTTCCGCATCACGCCGGAGTCCACCGACATCATCGAGGACGCGACCGCGTGGCTCGCCGCCGACCGCACGCTCGCACCGCGGGGCCGCGTCGGGCTCGTCGGGGTGTCCTTTGCGGGCGGGCTCGCGCTCGTCGCGGCCGGACGGCCGGCGCTCGCCGGCAAGGTGCAGCTCGTCGTCTCACTGGGCGGCCACGCCGACCTGCCGCGTGTGATGGCGTACCTCTGCACGGGCCGGCTGCCCGACGGCACGATCCGGCCGCCGCACGACTACGGCGTCGCGATCATCCTGCTCGGCGCGCTCGAGCATCTCGTGCCGGGCGCGCAGGTGGAGCCGCTGCGCCGTGCGATTCGCACGTTTCTCGACGCGTCGAGCGCCGACCTCGTCGACAAGGCGCAGTCGGCCGCGCTGTTCGCGCGCGCGCGCGAGGAGACCGCCGCGCTCCCCGAGCCCGCACACACCTACATGGAATGGGTGAACGAACGCGACGCGGCCGCGATCGGCGAACGCCTGCTGCCGCTCGTCGAGACGCTGGGCGGCGCGCCCGCCCTCTCACCCGACCGATCGCCGGCGACGACCGCGCCCGTGTTCCTGCTGCACGGCGCCGGCGACAACGTGATTCCGTCGTCAGAAACCCCGCTTGCCGCGGCGTATCTGGCCGCGCACGGCAACGCCCACGCCAAGTGGCTGCTGACGCCGCTCCTCACCCACGCGAACGTGACCGACGACGTGCCGGCGGGCGATCTGTGGCGGCTGGTGGCCTTCTGGAAGCAGATGCTGGACGCGGCGCAGTAAGGGCCCGAATCTCGGCCGGCGTGAGATCGCGGAAGTCGCCGGCGCGCAGGGCTGGATCCGCCAGGGTGCCGATCTTCGTCCGCCGCAGCCGCTCGACCGGATGGGCGATGGCGTCGCACATGCGGCGCACCTGACGGTTGCGTCCCTCCCGAATCGTGAGCTCGATCACCGCCTGCGGCTGGCCCTGCACCGTGACCATGCGCAGGACCCGCACCCGCGCCGGAAGCGTCCGGCGGCCGTCGATCTCGACGCCGCGGCGGAGCCGGTCGAGGTCGCGCTCGTCCGGCACGCCCGCGACCTGCGCCTCGTACGTGCGCTCGAGCTCGTATCGGGGATGCATCACCCGTTCGGCGAAGTCGCCGTCGTTGGTCAGGAGGATCAATCCCTCCGACTCGGCGTCGAGCCGGCCCACGGGATAGAAGTAGCCGGCGATGCCCGCGCGCGCGAGGAGGTCGACGACGGTCGTCCTGCGCTGCGGATCCGACCGCGTGCTCACGACGCCCCGCGGTTTGGACATCAACAGGTACCGCCGGGTCGGCGGGCGCTTGAGCCGCCGCCCGTCGACCTTGACTTCGTCGTGCTCGAGATCCGCCTTGGTCCCGAGCTCCGTGACGACGCGGCCGTTGATCTCGACGCGACCCTGACGGATCAGCTCATCGGCGACGCGCCTCGACGCGACGCCGGTTCGGGACAGCAGTTTGTTCAAGCGCGTCAGCATCGGCAATCGGCAATCGGCAAGCGGCAATCGGGTGATCGAAGAGCCATCGATTATCGACAATCGACATCGATGATCGATCAACGGCATCGGCCATCGGTCATCGGCAATCGAGATCGATGATCGATCAACGGCATCGGCTCTTCAATGCTCGTTCAATCGATGTCGATTTATCGATCGCCGATGGCCCTTCGATGCTCGTTCATCGATGTCGATGATCGATCGCCGATGGCTCTTCGATGCTCGTTCATCGATATCGATTATCGATTCTCGATGGCTCTTCGATTGCCAATTCCCGATCGCCGATTGCCGATGCCTAGTGAATCGACTCCCCGTCGCTCTTCTCGAACGGGAGCGGGCTCTGCGGCGCGGGCTCGCTGACCGAGGCCGGCAGGTCGAAGCCGAGGAGCTCCGACATGTCCTCGACCTTCGGCAGATCCGAGAGGTCGTTCAGGCCGAAGCGCGTCAGGAACTCGCGCGTCGTGCCGTAGAGGAACGGCCGGCCGACGACCTGCTTGCGCCCCACGATCTTGATGAGCTTGCGCTCGATGAGGGTGCCGAGCACGCCCGCGGTGTTGACCCCGCGGATCTCCGCGATCTCCGGCGACGTAATCGGCTGCTTGTAGGCGATGACCGCCAGGGTCTCGAGCGCCGCCACCGACAGCTTCTGCGTCGTGCGCTCGTGGAAGAGCCGGCGCACCCACTCGTGCAGCTCGGGCCGCGTGACGATCTGATAGCCGCCAGCGACCTCGACCATCTGCAGCCCGCCGGGGCGGTCGTAGGCCTGCTTGAGCTCGTCGATCGCCGCGAGGATTTCCTCCTTCGGCTCGGTGTCGAGCAGCTTCACGAGCATCTTCACGGTCACCGGCTCGGGCGAGGCAAAGATCAACGCTTCGACGATCGCTCTCAGCTCAGACATTCCGGTCGCTTCTCCGCCTGGGCCGTCATGAGTCCGCCGGCCCGATCTCGAACGTGGGCGCGCCCTCGACCCTTGCGCGCTTGTAGACGCGAATCGGCCCGAAGGCGCCCTGCTGAAACACGCGCACCAGCTTCAGACGAATCATCTCGAGGAGCGCGAGAAAGGTCACGATCATGCCGCCGCGCGACTGGACGTCCGCGAAGAGCTGCTCGAAACCGCACGCAGCCGTCTCCGACAACCGCTCGAGCAGTTGCTCGATGCGCGTCTCGATCGAGATCTGCTCGACCGGCAGCGGCACGAACGGCCGCTGGCGCGCGCGCTCGAGCACCTGGCGGAACGCGGCCATCAGGCTGAACAGATCGACGTCGATCTCCAGCTCGGGGGGCTCGCCCACCATCTCTGCGATGCGCGTGTCGGGCCTGACCCACTGGGCGCTGCGCTGGATCTCGCGCTCGTGCAGCAGCTCGGCGGCGGCCTTGAAGCGCTGGTGCTCGAGGAGCCGGCGCACGAGCGCCTCGCGCGGATCTTCCTCGGGGTCCTCCTGCGTCGGATCCGGCCGCGGCAGGAGCATCCGCGATTTGATGTGGATGAGGGTCGCCGCCATCACGAGAAACTCGCCCGCGACCTCGAGATTCAGCTCCTGCATGAGCTCGAGGTACTCCAGGTACTGCGCCGTCACGAGCGCGATCGGAATGTCGTAGATGTCGAGCTCGTTCTTCTTGATGAGGTGCAGCAGCAGGTCGAGCGGCCCCTCGAAGTTCTGGAGGCGGACCGGGTAGTCCTCGAGGATGGATTCGAATTCAGGCGGCTGCTGGCGGTCGTCCATCGGTCGGCGACTAGTATCGCAGTTTCACGGCGTCGCGCACGCGGGTCATCGTTTCGGCGGCGACGCCGCGGGCCCTCGCCGACCCGTCCATCAGGACCTCCCGCAGGTAGCCCGGCCGCGCCAGCGCCGCCTGCCGGCGCTCCCGCAGCGGCTCGAGCCTCGCGTTGAGGGCGGCGGCCAGCTTCGTCTTCACCTCGACGTCGCCCACCTTCCCCGCGCGGTACCGGGCCTTCAGGTCCTCGACCTCCGCGCGGTTCGTGTTGAACGCGTCATGGTAGATGAACACGGGATTGCCCTCGACCGTGCCGGGGATGTCCGCGCGCACGCGCTTCGGGTCCGTATACATCTGCCGGACCTTCCGCACGACCTCGTCGGCCGTATCCGACAGGTCGATCGTGTTGCCGTAGCTCTTGCTCATCTTCCGGTTGTCGAGGCCGGGGAGGCGAGGCGTCGGCGTGAGGAGCGCCAGCGGCTCGACGAGCACGGGCCCGTAGAAATTGTTGAACCGGCGGACGACCTCGCGGCTCATCTCGAGGTGCGGGACCTGGTCCTCCCCGACCGGGACGACGTTCGCGTCGTAGATGGTGACGTCGGCGGTCTGGAGCAGCGGGTAGCCGAGAAACCCGATGCTCGACAGATCGCGGTCCGCGAGCTGCTCGATCTGCTCCTTGTAGGTCGGCACGCGCTCGAGCCAGGGGATCGGCGTGACCATTTGGAGCAAGAGGTACAGCTCGGCGTGCTCGGGCACGAGCGACTGGACGAACAGCGTGCTCTTCTCCGGGTCGATGCCCGCGGCGAGCCAGTCGGCGACGTTGTCGAGCGCGTTGGCGACGAGCCCCTCGGTCGAGGCGAACTCGCTCGTGAGCGCATGCCAGTCGGCGACGAAGTAGAAGCAGTCGTAGGTCCGTTGCAGGTCGACCCAGTTGTCGAGCGCGCCGACCAGATGGCCGAGGTGCAGGCGTCCGGTCGGCCGCATGCCCGAAACGACGCGCTTGCGGGCGCTCACAACAGCCATTCCAGGATGGCGTTGTTGATCGGGCGCGTAATCTCCCACAGCACGCCGGTGAGCAGCAGCGCGTAGAGCACCAGGAAGCCCCACGGGCGCAGCTGCGCGAAGACCCGCGCGATGGGCGCGGGCAGCACGCCGATGGCGACGTTGCCGCCATCGAGCGGCGGCACGGGGATCATGTTGAACACCGCGAGGAGCACGTTGATGACCACGGCCGCCAGCAGCACGTCCTCGATCGTGCCGACGAGGCCGGTCGCGTTCGGACTGAGGCCGCGCAGGACCATACGGAGCACGGCGGCGCCCGTCGCGAGGATCAGATTGCTGATCGGCCCGGCGGCCGCGACGACGGCAAAGTCACGGCGCGGCGCCTTCAGGTTCGCGGGATTGACGGGCACGGGCTTCGCCCAGCCGATGAGCGGCAGACCCGACAGCATGCCGACGAGTGGAAACAGCACGGTGCCGATCCAGTCCACGTGCGCGAGCGGATTGAGCGTCAGCCGCCCCAGCATCCGTGCCGTCGGATCGCCGAGGCGATCGGCCGTAAACGCGTGCGCGGCCTCGTGAAACGACAACGAAAGGACCAGTACGGCAAATCCTGGCAGCACGACGGACAACGGCGGCACGGCGCATCACTGTACCACGCCGGGGCGGCACGACGGGCGAGGTGCGAGGCGCCGGGTGCTGCTTGCTCGGCGCCAGGTGCGCACTGCAACGTGCCAGGTGCGCCGACGACGCCGCAAACCGCGCGGTCTCTTCGGAGAGATCGCGCTGCCCTTCGGCTTCTGCCTTCTGCCTTCTGCCTTCTGCCTTCTGCCCTTCTGCCTTCTGCACCTCTGCCCTTCACTTTCTGAGCCGGATCGCCGCGACCATCCGGCCCGTGCGCGCGCCCTCGGCTCGATAGGAAAAACAATCCTCGGGATGGTCGACCGTGCAGTAGCGCGCCACGGCAATGGCG
>DATIWF010000103.1:0-26526 GCA_035519535.1 Vicinamibacterales bacterium
ACGCTGCGCATCGCGGTCGCGAGCCGCGCGCTCGGCAAAGCTGGATCGGTGCAGATGCCGGTCGATGTCCCGAAGGCATCCGGCAACAAGATCCTGCTCGGCGGCGTCGTGATCGGCACGGCAGGCGCGCGCGCCGAGGCCATGACGGAAGCTGACGCCATCGAGGGCCTCGTGCCATTCCAACCGACGACGACGCGCGTCTTCGCGGCCAGCGACACGCTGCGGGTCTTCGCGCGCGCGTTCTGGGGATCGAAGGACCCGGCGGTGACGATGACCCTCACCGTGACCGGATCGTCGAAGGCCGCGCCTCAGTCCCTGAGTGTGAACGGCGTGCACGATCAAAATGGTCGATTGTCGGCCGTCATCGATACGACCGTGCCGCTCGCCGGACTCGCGCCGGGCCGGTATCAACTCGCGGTCAACGCGCGTCTCTCGAACGGCCAGCCTGCGACGCGGATCGTCCCGCTGGAGATCAAATAAGGCGTCCGGTGCGTCGGGTGCCAGGAACTGACGCTGGCCAACTTCTCACTCCTCGCCGAGGGAAACAAGATGACCGAAATGTAGGTCCCTTGCACCCGACGTACCCGACGTACCCAACGTACCCGACGTACCCGATCCAGGCACAGTCCTGTAACGTCGTCATCGCCCGCCCGGAGCGCGGCGGCGATTACCTCCAGAATTCAGTTGGCACGCAAGTTGGACTTTCAGTCCGCATGCTGACAGCACACACGAAATCGTATGTCGTCATGGCCGCCTGCGCGATGACCATTGCGCTCACGGTCGCGTGCACGAGGTCGCCCAGCAGTCCGAGCAGCCTCGCCATCTCGACCCAGCCGCAGAGTCAGTCCGTCGCGTACGGCGCCAGCGCGACGCTCTCGGTCGCTGCCACCGGCTCCGGCGCGCTCAGCTATCAGTGGTACGTCGGCGCGAGCGGCACGACCACGGCGCCGATCCAGGGCGCGACCGCGGCGAGCTACTCGACGCCCGGGCTGACGGCGACGACGAGCTACTGGGTCCGCGTATCAGACAGCCGGAGCCAGGCGGACTCGGTCACGGCCACCGTGACCGTCTCACAGGTTGTTGCACCGACGATCACCAGGCAGCCGCAGGACGTCACGATCGACGCGGGCGATCATGCCACGCTGTCGGTGGAAGCGTCCGGCACGGCGCCGCTGAGCTATCAGTGGTTCGAGATGTCGAACGGCGTTGAGCACGTCATCGATGGCGCCACCGGCGCGTCGTACGTGACGCCCGCGCAGACGGCGAACGTGCCCTACATGGTGCGCGTGACCAACGCCGCCGGCAGCGTGGACTCGAACATCGTGACCGTGGCGATTGCGTCGACGGCGGAGAACGCTGGCTCGAACTGACGCTGGTCGGGAGGTCGGGTACGTCAGGTACGTCGGGTACGTCGGGTACGTTGGGTGCCAGGAGCGAACTGGCGCTAGTCGACGTTTCTCTACTTCAGAGAAAGAGAAAGATGACCGAGATGCAGGTTCCTCGGACCCGACGTACCTGACGTACCCGACGTACCCGACGTACCCGACGTACCCGTCTACTGCCCGCCCCGTCCGCCGCGCCCAGGCGCCGGAATCGCGATCGCGATGAGCGTCGCGGGCAGTTCCGCCTGGCGGTTCGACACCCAGAACGCGAGGAACTGCCGGTCGCCGATCGCGTAGGTCATCGGCACGCTGCCGACGGCGCCCGGCAGCGGCATCTCCCAGACCCTCTCCCCCGTTTTCTTGTCGAGCGCGCGCAGGAAGGGCTGCCCGCTCGATCCCTCGGCCGTGAAGAGCAGCGTCTTCGTCGCGAGCACGACGGGGCGTGACTGCGCGCCGGTCGGCGGAATCGTCAGGCCGGCGAGCGCGGGATGGCTCTTCACCGCCGGCGGCGTGTCGCCGCTCGGCACCATCCAGGCGTGCTCCCCGGTGTTGAGATCGATGGCGGTGATGCGGCTGTAGGGCGGTTTGATGATCGGCAGGCCGCGCACGCGCGGCGGCGCGGCCGTCCCGCCCCAGTCCATGTCCGATCGCAGTGGGTCCTTCGTGAGGCCGAAGGCCGACAGGTTCGTCCACGATCCGACGTAGAGCATGCCGGTCTCCGGATCGAACGCGCCGCCCTCCCAGTTCGCTCCGCCGAGCGTGCCCGGCAGCATCAGCGTGCCGCGCGTGCCGTCCGGGCCGTTGGCGACCGACGGCGGCGTGAACGGACTCTCGCCCAGGCGGAACGGCTTGACCGCCGCCAGCGCCTCGGCGCGAAGCTCGGGGGTGAAGTCGATGAGATCGTCAACGGTGACGCCCTGGCGATCGAACGGCGCCGGCTTCGAGGGAATCGGCTGCGTCGCGGCGGCGCGCTCGCCCGGGACGTCCGACCTCGGCATCGGCTTCTCGACGATCGGCCACACCGGCTTGCCGGTCACGCGATCGAAGACGTACGCGTAGGCCTGCTTCGTGAGCTGCACGACGGCTTCCACCCGCTGGCCGTTGACGGTGACGTCGGCGAGGATCGGCGCCGCGGCATTGTCGCGATCCCAGATGTCGTGGTGGACGATCTGAAAATGCCAGACGCGCCGGCCGGTGCGCGCGTCGAGGCACACGAGCGTCGACGAGAACAGATCGTCGCCGAGGCGATGCCCGCCGTAGTAGTCGCCCGTGGCGGCCTCCACCGGCAGATAGAGATAGCCACGCTTCGCGTCGAGCGTCAGCGGCGCCCACGCGCCGGCGTTGCCCGTGTATTCAGCGGATCCGTTCTCCCACGTCTCGTACCCGAACTCGCCCTTCTGCGGGATCGTGTTGAAGCGCCACAGGAGCGCGCCCGTGCGCGCGTCGACGGCCAGGATCCTTCCCGGCACGTTCTTCATCGACGGCGGGCGCGTCCCGACTTCGAGCGCCGGGCCGATGACGACGACGTTCTCGAAGACGAGCGGGGGCGAGCTGGATCCAATCGCGGCGCTGACCAGGTCCACCGGCACGCCCAGCTGCGCTTTGAGGTCGACGACCCCGTGGTCGCCGAAGCCGGCCACCGGCGCGCCCGTCTTCGCGTCGAGCGCGACGAGGTTGAAGCCGGGCGTGACGGTGAAGATGCGGTCGTCCCGCCTGCCGTCGGCACCAACCGCGCCGGACCAGAACGACACGCCGCGGCCCGAGTCCTTGCGCGGCGCGCGCCGCGCGCGATCGCCCTCGTCGAGATGCCACGTCCACTTCGTCGCGCCCGTCGCGGCGTCGGCCGCGACGACCCACCGCTGCGCGCCGGTCGTGAAGTACAGCGTGCCGTCGACCATGATCGGCGTGCTCTCGTTGCGGTCCTCGGGCGGCACGCTGAAGTTGTCCGACCGCCACCGCCACACCACCTGCACCTTGCCGAGCGTGTCGCGATTGAGCAGATCGAGCGGCGAGTACCGGCTGTTGCCCAGGTCGCGGCCATACGAGCGCCACTCGGCGCTCTCGGCCGGCGCGGCGGGGACCGGGGCGGGTTGAACGAACGCCGCGGCAAGCACGGCGGTCAGGCTGGCAACAAGGGTGGCGATGGTTCGCACGGGCAGAATCATACCCGCCCCGTTGGTCAAGTTCGACCTTGATCCGGCCCGCGTCTAGCGCTGGTCGATCGTCAGAAACTGCTGCGGATAGCGCGGGCCGATGTAGTCCGTCCGCGGCCGGATGAGGCGGTTGTTCGCGTACTGCTCGAGGACGTGCGCCGTCCAGCCCGAGATGCGGCTGACGGCGAAGATCGGCGTGTAGAGATCGATCGGGATCCCGAGCGCGTAGAACATGGACGCGGAGTAGAAATCGACGTTCGGGTAGAGCTTCTTGTCGCTCTTGACGATCGCCTCGATGCGCTCGGACATCTGGAACCACTGCGGCATGCCGGCCTTCTCGCCGAGGGACTTCGAGAAGCGCCGCAAGTGCGTGGCGCGCGGGTCCTCGGTGCGGTACACGCGGTGGCCGAAGCCCGAGATCTTCTCCTTGCGCGCGAGCCTGGCGCGGACGTACTCCTCGGCGCGCTCGAGCGTCGCGGTCTGGCCGATGTCGAGGAGCATGCGCATGACCTCGGCGTTCGCGCCGCCGTGGAGCGGCCCCTTGAGCGTGCCGATCGCCGCGACAATGGTCGAGTGAATATCGGTGAGGGTCGCCGCCGCCACGCGCGCGGCGAAGGTCGACGCGTTCAGCTCGTGGTCCGCGTGCAGCACGAGCGAGACGTCGAACGCGCGCGTCGCCAGCGCCGACGGCCGCTGGCCCGTGAGCATGTACAGGAAGTTCGCCGCGTGGCCCAGCGCCGGATCCGGGTCGATCGGCCCGCCGCCCGCCGCCATCCGGCCCCACGTCGCGACGAGCGAGCCCAGCTGCCCGGTCAGCCGCACGGCTTTGCGGTAGTTGGCCGGCGGCGTCATCACGCCGGCGTCCGGATCGTAGTGGCCGAGGATGGAGGTGAGCGTGCGCAGCGCGTCCATGCCGTCGACCTTCGGCAGCGACCGCATCGCGCGGACAATCGGCTCGGGCAGCGCGCGCGCCGCCGCGAGCTGCGTCTTCAGGTCGCCGAGCTCCGGCCGGGTCGGCAGGCGGCCGTGCCACAGCAGGTAGCAGACCTCCTCGAACGACGCGCCGCGCTCGGCGTTCGCCAGATCGTGGATGTCGTAGCCCTGGTACGCGAGCACGCCGCGCTCGCCGTCGAGATAGCAAATCGCCGACTCGCCCGCGACGACGTCTTCGAGGCCAGCTTTGGGCTTGGCGTCGGTGCTCATTTGCCGCCGGCGATTTGCGGCGCTTTCACGAGCAGATCGTCGCCGCCCACCTGCTGGAACAGCGACATCAGGCCCGTGTAGAGGAACCCGAACTGGAAGAGCACGAGGAACGGCAGCGTGCCGTAGATGTCGTGCGCGATGGCGTAGAGCACCGTCACCGTGAAGTACAGCCCGAGCGCGACCTCGATGAACGGCTGGATCGGCATCGCCTGGTGGTACTTCTTGTGGTGCCACTCGTCCTGCGACTGCTCGATGCCGTATTTCGGCGTGCGCGTGAACTCGCCCGCGTCGCCCGTGAGCGCTTCGATCACGGCCCGGCTGTTGTTGATGGCCAGCCCGATCCCCACCGCCATGACGACCGGCAGGTACTTCACCTTCGCGCGCCAGTCCGGATAGATCTCGCGCTGGCTGACCAGATAGAAGTTGATGACCGAGAACGTCGCCGCCGCGAACAGCGGCACGTCGATGAGCAGCATCTCGGTCCAGCCCATCGTGTAGCGGTAGACCATCGCCGGGAACATCAGGACGGACAGCGCCACCATCAGCAGGTAGTTGAAGTTCGCCGTCAGGTGGAAGAACGCTTCCGCCTTCACCTTGACCGGCAGGTCCGACGTCAGCAGGTACGGCAGCACCTTGCGGCAGGTCTGGATCGATCCTTTGGCCCAGCGATGCTGCTGCGACTTGAAGGCGTTCATTTCGACCGGCAGTTCGGCCGGCGCGACGAGATCGGGCACGAACACGAACTGCCAGCCGCGGATCTGCGCGCGGTAGCTGAGGTCGAGGTCTTCGGTCAGCGTGTCGTGCTGCCAGCCGCCGGCGTCGCCAATCGCCATCCGGCGCCACACACCCGCGGTGCCGTTGAAGTTGAAGAAGCAGCCCGATCGGTTGCGGCCGCCGTGCTCGAGCACGAAGTGGCCGTCGAGCAGCACGGCCTGCACGCGCGTCAGCAGCGAATACCCCGCGTTCAGGTGCCCCCACCGCGCTTGAACGAGGGCGACCTTCGGGTTGGCGAAGTACCCGACCGTCCGGCGGAGAAAGTCACGCGTGGGCACGAAGTCCGCGTCGAAGATCGCGATGAACTCGCCGCGCGCCACCTTCAGCCCCGCATCGAGCGCGCCGGCCTTGTAGCCCGTGCGATCGGTCCGGTGCAGGTACTTGATGTCGAACCCGCGCGCCGCCTGCCGGCGCACCGCGAGCTCCGCGATGTCGCGCGTCTCGTCCGTCGAGTCGTCCAGCACCTGGATCTCGAGCCTGTCCTTCGGATAGTCGATCGCCGTCACGGCGTCGATCAGCCGATCGACCACGTACATCTCGTTGTAGAGCGGCAGCTGGATCGTGACGACGGGCCAGGCGTCCTCAGCGACCGGCGGCGGCGGACCGGGGACGCGGTCGCGATGCTTCATGTACTGGTAGACGAGGTAGTACCGGTGCCACCCGTAGAGCCCGAGGATGCTCAGGACAAAGAAGTAGGCGACCAGAATCAGGGCATCCGTAGAGATCATAGAATGAGGGACCTGGCCGACAGTCCGATCCACCATTCTAGGGACCGGTTCCTGGCCGAGTCAAACTGCGCCCACATGCGAAGCCCACACGATACACCCTCGGCGGCCACCCTGTCGCTGCGCGCGCTGTTCGAGGCGGTGCGCGACGGCCGGCTGGATCCGGCCGAAGCCGAGCGCCGGGCGCTCGAGCAGCTGCCGGGCGATCCGTTCGAGGACCTCGGGTTCGCGCGGGTGGACCACGACCGCGCCGTGCGCCAGGGCTTCCCGGAGGTCGTGTATGGCGAGGGCAAGACGCCCGAGCAGGTGGCCCGCATTGCCCAGGCCATTGTCGACCGGGGACACGCGCTCCTCGTCACGCGGACAAACCCCGCCACATACGGCGCCGTAGCGAAAGTCGTGCCGGACGCGCGGTTCCACGAACAGGCCCGAATTATCGAGCGGCGCGTGGACATCCCCCGCGGGCAGGGTGTCGTTCTTATCGCTGCGGCGGGAACTTCTGACATACCCGCGGCCGAGGAAGCCGCCGTCTCGGCGGAGGTCATGGGCAACGACGTCGACCGGCTGTACGACGTCGGCGTCGCCGGGCTGCATCGTCTGCTCGCGGCGCGGGACCGGCTGCAGGCGGCGCGCATCGTCATCGCCGTGGCGGGGATGGAGGGTGCGCTCGCCAGCGTGATCGGCGGGCTCGTGAAGGTGCCCGTCGTCGCCGTGCCGACGAGCATCGGCTACGGCGCGAGCTTCGGCGGGATCGCCGCGCTTCTCGCGATGCTCAACTCGTGCGCGACGGGCGTGGCCGTGGTGAACATCGACAACGGCTTTGGCGCGGCGGCGATCGCGAGCTCGATCAACCATCTGGCATGAAGGACGTTGCTTGAGCAGATGAAGAACATGAAGAAGGGCCAGGCGTGCGTTTCTTCATGACCCGCTGAATGGAGCCCGCTGCCCCGCTCGATCGCGTCGCCGAGATTGAGGCGCGCTCGCTCACCTTCCGCCGCGAGCTCGGCCTCGCGACGCTCGCCCTCACCCAGATCATGTACGTCGTCGGCTCCGCGTGGGTGGGGACGGCCGCGAAGCTCGGTCCCTCGCACGTCGTCTTCTGGAGCGCGGCGATCCTGCTCTACTACCTGCCGCAGGCCGCGGTCGTGATCTACCTGAATCGCCTCATGCCGCTCGAGGGCGGTCTGTACCAGTGGGCGACGGCCGGGCTCGGTCGGTTCCTCGGCTTTCTCACGGCGTGGAATCTGTGGGCGTACTCGATCACGATCATGGCGGCGTTCGGCGTCATCATCGCGAACAACCTCTCGTATCTCCTCACGCCGATGGGCGCGGCGTTCACGGCGGAGTCCTGGTACACGCCGACGGTCAGCGTCGCGGCCGTCATTGCGCTCACGATCGTCTCGCTCTTCGGGCTGCGCACCGGCAAGTGGCTGCAGAGCTTCGGCGGGCTCGCGCAGATCCTGATGTTCGGCGCGCTCATCGCCGTGCCCTGGGTCGCGATCGGCCGCGGGCCGACGCACGCCGCGTACCATCCGCTGCACTGGGCGATGCCGACGTTCACGCTGCTGAGCGTGAACATCTTCGGCAAGCTGGCGCTCGGCGCGTTCTCGGGGTTCGAGTACGTCGCGATCCTCGCGGGCGAGTGCCGCGCGCCCGCGCGGACGATCGGCCAGTCGGTGCTCATCGCGACGCCGGTCATCGCCGCGATGTTCGTCTTCGGCACGTCGAGCGTGCTGGCGCTCGTCCCACAGAGCCAGATCGATCTCGTCAGTCCGATTCCGCAGACGCTGCAGATCGGCTTCGCCGGGCTCGGCGTCGCCCGGTTCCTCGTGCCGGCGCTCATCGTCATGCTGCTGGTCCGGCAGATCGGCAACGTCACCCTCATCTTCGCGGGCAACGCGCGGCTGCCGATGGTCGCGGGCTGGGATCACCTCGCGCCCGCGTGGTTCACGCGGCTGCACCCGCGCTTCCGCACGCCGTACAACTCGATCCTCTTCGTGGGCGCGATCACGCTCGTCCTGACGCTGCTCGGCCAGGCCGGCGTCGGGGTGCAGGAAGCGTTTCAGCTGATCGAGAACGCGGCCGGCATCTTCTACGCGTTCACGTACCTCGCGCTCTTTGCGATTCCCCTGGTCGGCGCGAGGCGCCTCGGCATCGCGCCGCCGCTGTGGCTCCGGGTGATGTCGGCGTCGGGCTTCGCCGTCTCTCTGCTCTACGCTGTGCTGTCGGTGTTTCCGATCATCGACGTGGCGAGCTGGCAGACCTTCGCGGTCAAGATCATCAGCGTGCTGGCGCTGGCCAATCTCGTCGGCGTCGGGATCTACGTCACTGCGCGGCGGCGTGCGGCGGCGCGTGCTTGAGCAGCGTCTCGACCTGCAGCTCGAACGTCCGCTGCTCGCTCTCGCCACGGATCACGCCGGGCCGGAAGATCACGCGACCTTCCGCGTCCACGAGCGCGTTGGTGGGATAGCCGCGCGCGCCGTAGTTCTTCTCCGCCCAGTCGGCGTCGGTCTTGAGCGGCCGGAACGAGAAGTGGTTGTTCGTCATGTAGGGCATGACGAACGCGTCTTCCTCCGGATAGACGTTGAGCGCCAGGATGACGAACCCGCGATCCTTGAACTTGTCGAGGACGCGCTGGAGTGTCGGGAACTCGCCGCGGCACGGTCCGCACGACGGGTACCAGAAGTTCACGAGGACGACCTTGCCGCGATAGTCGGCGAGCCGCACCGTCCTGCCATCGGGATAATCCGGAAGCGCGAAGTCCGGAGCCGGTTTCGCGCCGGCCTCGAGCCGCGCCCAGAGATCCGCATCGATCGCCGCCGCCGGCTTGCCGAGCGCTGCGCCATACGCGGTGATCGCCGCGTTCACGTCGTCGGTCGGGGTTTTCGTCGCGACGGCCACAAGTCCGTCGTACGCCGCCGCGGTGTTTCCCGCCCCGGCCTGCGCCTGCGCCTTCAGCAGATCGAGCGGCGTCGTGTCGATGTACTTGGGCCGCGGCGCCTTGTCGATGAGGGCGACTGCGTCCGCCGGTCGCGACTGCGCGATGAGCCCGCGGGCGTCGACCACCGCCCGCGCGTACGATGCGAAGTCCGTCCACGTCTTCTTGTCCGACGGCGACGACATCTCGGCCGCCAGATCGCTCGCAAGCGCCAGCGCCTTCGCGGCGTCGACGCGCTGGTACGCATCGAGCAGCCCGGACATCCCGGACTCGGACCATCCGGACTTCGCCGGCGGAAACTCCCGGCGCAGCCGCTCGTAGATCGCGATCTTCTTCGACAGATCATGCGTCTCGAACGCCGCCCAGTAGAGCCCCTGCGCGCCGCGCTCGGTGCCCGGGTACTTGTCGGCGACCTGCTGGAGCAGCTGGATCGAGCGCGCCGGATCGATCGACTTCATCGCCGACGCCCAGTAGAAGAAGTACTGCGGGTCCTGCGGGTCGACATCCGCGGCCTGCTTCAGGTAGTCCACCTGTTTCTGATTCTCGCCCGCGAAGTCGGCGATAAGTGAGAGCTGCAGGTAGGGCCGCGCGAACTTCGGGTCGAGTGCGACAGCCCGCTCGTAGAACTTGCCGGCGGCCGCCCAGTCCTTGTCCTCGAGCGCACCCTGCGCCCAGGCGAGAATCGCGTTCTTTGGATCGGCCGCCGCCCACGCCGCGTACTGCTTCTTCAGATCGGCCATCGCGCGGTCGATCGCGTCGCTCGTCTTCTCCTTTGCCTGATTGGCGTGAGCGATCGCGCCCTGGCGCGTCGCGGATTCGAGGCGCTCGTAGGCGTCGGCGAAATGCGGATCCGCCTGAATGGCCTGCTTGAGCAACGCGAGGCCCTTGTCGTAGTCGGGCGCGCCGCGGAGCGCGGCCTCCGCCTGGGCCAGGAGGGTCTTCGCCTCGGGCGTGCCCTTGCTCTCGGTCGACCCGGCTGGCTGGGCGGCAGGAATCGCCATCAAGATTGTCAGCAGGCAGGCGGACGCCGCCCACGCGCGATCGGCTGCAGTCATGTTCGCGATTATAGGCCGCGAAACCGCAGGAGCCACTCCGGGAACCCTGTGGAACGTCCAGGAAGCCCCTCCGCATGTCATAATGTCTGTTTGCCCTGGTCGTCGGGGCACCCTCCATGCAGGCCGCAGCCTTACGGGCGCTCGAGTTCGATCGCATCCGCGAAGCCTTGTCCCTGGCGGCATTGACGCCGCTCGGACGAGCGCGCGCGCTGGCGCTCGAGCCGTCGGCCGACGCCGAGGATGTTCAGCGCCGGCTCGCGCTCACGACCGAAGCCGTTGCGTTCGTCGAGGACGATGGCTCGCTGGCGGTCTCGGCGCCGGAGGACCTGGAGACGATTCTCCGCGAGCTGGAGATCGGCGAGGATCCGCTGGCCCCGCTCCAGCTGCTGGGTCTGGCGCAGTTCGTGGAGTCGGTGGACGAGGTCGCGGGAGCCGTTCGCCGCGCATCCCGTCCCGGACTCCGCGAGGTTGCCGCGGGCGCCGCGTCGTTCGCGACCGAGGCGACCGCCATTCGTCGGGCCATCGAGCCGGGCGGCGAAGTTCGGGACAACGCGAGCCCTGCGCTCAAGGACATTCGCGACAAGCTCCGGCGTCAGCGCGCGAAGCTGCGGTCCACGCTCGAGGCGCTGACGCGCGGGCGCGAGGCGGCGAAGTACCTGCAGGATCAGATCGTCACCGATCGCAACGGACGGTACGTCGTCGTCGTGCGGGCCGAGCATCGCGACGCCATTCCGGGGATCGTGCACGGCGCGTCGGCCAGCGGCGCGAGTCTGTACCTCGAGCCGTTGACGACCGTCGAGGTCAACAACGACATCGTCGCGCTCGCCGAGCGGGAGAAGGAGGAGGTCCGCCGGATCCTGCTCGCGCTGGCCGATGCGTTCCGCCGGCGCGCGGACGACCTGGAACGCACGCTCGACGCCGCCGCGTCGTTCGACGAGCTGCACGCGAAGGTCGTCCTCGCGCGCCGGTTGCAAGCCGTGGCGCCCGAGCTCACCGCCGACGGCCGCATCGAGTTTCTGGGAGCGCGGCATCCGATGTTGAGGGGGACGGGGCTTTTTTCCACAGATCCGGCCGACGAGGGGCCGGAGGTCGGCGTTCGACCTCCGGCCCCCGCGAGGCCGGATCTGTGGAAAAAAGCCCCGTCCCCCTCCGACCTCACGATCCTCCCTCCGACCCGCGCGCTCGTGATCTCCGGCCCGAACACGGGCGGCAAGACCGTCGCGCTCAAGGCGTTCGGGCTGCTGGTGCTGATGGCGCAAGCCGGTCTGCTCATCCCCGTCGAGCGCGGCAGCCGGTTCACGCCGTTCCGGTCCGTGTTCGCGGACATCGGCGACGACCAGTCCATCGCCGCGAGCCTCAGTACGTTCTCCGCGCACATCGCGCACCTCGTCGAGATGGACCGCGCGCTCGAGCTGCCCGCGCTCGTGCTGCTCGACGAAATCGGCAGCGGCACCGACCCGCTCGAAGGCGGCGCGCTCGGCACGGCCGTCATCGAACACTTCCGCCGCCGCGGCGCCGTCGTCGTCGCCACGACACACGACGAAGCGCTCAAGTCCTACGCCGCGACGACCGCGGGCGTCGCGACGGCGGCCTTCGGCTTCGACGCCGAGACGTACGCGCCCACCTATCGCCTCGTCTACGGCGCCCCCGGCCGGAGTCTTGCGATCGAGATCGCCGAGCGGCTCGGCATGCCGTCCTCCGTCATCGCCGACGCGCGCGCGCGGCGGTCCGGCCGGGAGTCGCAGCTCGCGGCGCATCTCGCGCGCGTCGATCAGGAGCTGGCCGCGCTCGATCGCGAGCGCAAGGCGACGGCTGACGATCGCCAATCGCTCGCTGGCGAGCGCGAGCGCCTCCTCGAGCGCGAGGCGCGGCTGGCCGAGCGCGAAGCCGTCCTCAAGCGCCGGCTCGACGACCGCCTCAACGAGAAGCTGCGCGAAGCGCGCGCCGAGATCGACCGGATCGTCGCCGAGCTCAAACACAAGACCGAGGCGCTGGGCGATCGCGCCGCCGCCACGCGCAAACCCGCGTTGTCCACCGGCGACGTCGGCGCACTGCGCGCCGAAGCGCGAGCCGCGCTCGCCGCGGTGGGCGATCATCTGATCGACCGCCCCGCCGCCGAGCCGGACACGCGGCTCGACACACTCCCGTCGATCGGTCAAACGGTGTTCCTCGCGACGTTCGGCGCCGACGCGATCGTCCGCGGCGTCTCGGGCAACCGCATCGACGTCGATGTGCGCGGCAAGCGAATGCGCGTCGCGCTCGCCGACCTCAGATCAAAGCGGCCCGATCACGCCTCCGGCCCGGATGCCGCCCGAGGCGGACGATCGAGTGCGGCTCGCGTCTCGGCGCCGGCGCTGGCCTCGTCGGCCGCCACGCGGGAGCTCGTCGTCATCGGCGCGACGGTCGACGAAGCCATCGCGCGCGCGGAGAAGTTTCTGGACGATGCGCTGCTCGCCGATGAGCGGCGCTTGAGGATCGTGCATGGCCACGGCACGGGCCGGCTGCGCCAGGCGCTCACGAAGTTCTTCCGCGAGCACCCGCTCGTCGCGTCCGTCGCCGCGGCCGACGAAAAAGAGGGCGGAGGCGGCGCGACGATCGTCGAGCTGAAGGACTAGTGGCGCTCTTTCCTCAATCGTTTCTCGACGACCTCAAGACCCAGACGGATATCGTCGCGGTCATCGGCGACGTCGTGCCCCTCAGGAAGGCCGGGGCGACGTGGAAGGGGCTGTGTCCCTTCCATCAGGAAAAAACGCCGTCGTTCAACGTCAATAGGGACAAGGGCTTCTTCAAGTGTTTCGGGTGTGGCGTCGGGGGCGACGTCGTCAAATTCGTGGAGCTGCAGCAGAAGATGGCCTTTCCCGAGGCCGTCCGATACCTCGCCCAGCGGGCCGGCATCCAAGTACCCGAATCGGAAGGCGGCCCCGAAGAGCGGGTCGCGGCCGCCGAACGCGAGGCCCTGATCAAGCTGCACGAGCTGGCTGCGGCTTTCTACCGCGAGCAGCTGGCCGCCCCGGCCGGGGGTCGCGCCCGGCGGGAGCTCGAGGCCCGCATGCTCACGGCTGACACGATTGGCAGGTTCGGCTACGGGTATGCCCCGGCGGCAGGCCGCGAGACCCTGCATGCCCGGCTCGAGGCGGAAAAAATCCCGCAGGCTCTGCAACTTAGGAGCGGCCTGATCGTCTCCAGAGATGATGGCCGGCTGGCGGATCGGTTCCGGAACCGACTGATGATCCCGATTGCCCGCGATAGCGGGGCGATTGTGGCGTTCGGGGGCCGGGCGCTCGACGAGGGCCAGGTCCCGAAATACTTGAATTCGCCGGAAACGCCTATCTACACGAAGGGCCGGACGCTCTACGGTCTGGACGTGACGAAAGGGGCCATTCGGAAGCACAATTACTGTGTGCTGGTCGAGGGGTACTTCGACCTGGCGCAAGTGTGGCAGGCGGGGGTCCAGCCGGTCGTCGCCTCGTGCGGCACCGCCCTCACCAGTGCCCAAGCCCGGACGCTGAAACGGTTTACGTCCAAGGTCGTTCTCAGTTTTGATCCCGACCAGGCCGGCCAAGGGGCGGCAGCCCGGTCGTCGGAGCTGCTCGTTGCCGAAGGGTTCCAGGTGAACGTCGCTTTGCTGCCGGAGGGCAGCGACCCGGATGCGTTCATTCGCCGGTCGGGGGGCCGTGCCTACGTGGAGCGGCTCACCGGGTCGCGGCCGTATCTGGACTTTCTGCTCGACCGCGCGGCGGCGCGCCTCAACGTCTCGCGGCCCGACAGCCGAAAGACGTTTCTCGACGAGATGTTGAAGGTGGCGGCGACGATTCCCGATGCGGCCGCGCGCGACTCGTTCGCCGATCGGCTCGCGCACAAGGCGCGGATCACCGAGACGGTGATTCGCGACGAGATCCGCAAGGCGGCGGCGCAGCGCCGTCCGGAAACGCCGGCGGTGGCGGTGCCGCCAACCGTGCGGCTGAACCCGGCCGAGCAGGGGCTGCTCTGGGCGCTGGCGCATCGCCCGCTCGAGGGCCTGGCGGCCGTCGGCCAGCTCGACGCGGACGATCTGGAGGGCCTCGTGAGCGGTCCGGCGCTGGTCCTGGCGGCGAGCCTGACGGACGTGCCGCCCGAGAGCCTGCCGGCGATGCTGCGCGAGCGGCTGAGCGAGGGCGAGCGCGCGCTCCTGGAGCGGGCGGCGCGCGCGGAGGCGCCCGTCGCCGCCGCGGCCGACTGCGTGCTCGCGCTCAAGCGCGACCGCTACCGGCGCGCGCTGACCGGCGTGCAGGACGAGATCGATCGGGTGCAGGAATCGGCGGCCGCGCCGGGGGACGCGGTGCTGGCGGCGTTGTGGGAACGGAAGAAGGAGCTGTTGAGGAAGCTCGAGCACTAGCTCAATCACTCAATAACTCAATAACTCAAGAGCTCAATAGCGCGTCTCATCATCCAGGAGTTCGCTTTGTCCATCGAAGAAAAGTACGACGAGATTCGACAGCTCATCACGCTCGGCAAGGAGAAGGGCTACCTCCTCTATGACGAAGTGAACGAGCTGCTGCCCGCCGACATCACCTCGTCGGAGGAGCTCGACGATCTGTTCAGTACGTTCGGCAGCGCCGGCATCGAGGTCGTCGACTCGGAGAAGACCTACCGCGACGAGAAGCTCGGCGGCGAGGGCGGCGAGGAAATGGACCTCGACCTCACGCCGGGGACGCTGGACAAGACGAACGACCCCGTCCGGATGTACCTGCGCGAGATGGGCACGGTGCCGCTGCTGACGCGCGAGGGTGAGGTCGCGATCGCCAAGCGCATCGAGCAGGGCAAGCTCGCCGTGATCAAGTCGATCTCGCGGACGCCCAAGATCACGCAGGACGTCATCGAGATGGGCGAGCAGCTCAAGCGCGGCGAGCGGACCGTGCGCGAGCTCGTCGTCTTCAACGAGGAAGAGATCACCGACGAGAAGATCGCCGCGCGCCAGCGCGAGTTCCTCAAGCAGATCGACCGCGTCCGGGCCGCGCTCGAGAACGTCCAGAAGCTCGAGGAGAAGTACGCCGACGTCGTGCGGACCGACAAGCGCAAGTTCCGCCGCGCGAAGTGGCGGACGGGGCGCGCCCGCGTGGAGCTCTCGCGCGCGATCCGCAAGATCGAGTTCACCGAGATGGTCAAGCGCCGCCTCATCGACGGCATGAAGTCGGCGGTCGAGGACATCCAGGCCAAGCAGCGCGACGTCCGGATCATCGACCAGAAGCTCGACGCCAAGGGCAAGCGGAAGCTGCGCGAGGAGGAAAAGAAGCTGCTCCTCAAGCACAAGGACGACACGCGCAAGGAGATCCGCGAGATGGCCCGGCGCCTCGAGCAGACGCCCGAGGAGCTCACGCGGATGCTGCGCACGGTTCTCGAGGGCGAAGCGCAGGCCGAGCAGGCGAAGAAGGAGCTCGTCGAGGCGAACCTCCGCCTCGTTGTGTCGATCGCGAAGAAGTACACGAACCGCGGCCTGCAGTTCCTGGATCTGATCCAGGAGGGCAACATCGGCCTCATGAAGGCCGTCGACAAGTTCGAGTACCGGCGCGGCTACAAGTTCTCGACCTACGCGACGTGGTGGATCCGACAGGCCATCACGCGCGCGATCGCCGACCAGGCGCGGACGATCCGCATCCCGGTCCACATGATCGAGACGATCAACAAGCTCATCCGCACGTCGCGCGCGCTCGTGCAGGAGCTCGGCCGCGAGCCGACCTCCGAGGAGATCGCGCAGCGGATGGATATCCCGGTCTCGAAGGTCCGCAAGGTCCTCAAGATCGCGCAGGAGCCGATCTCGCTCGAGACGCCGATCGGGGAGGAGGAGGATTCGCATCTTGGCGACTTCATCCCCGACCAGAACGTCGTCTCACCGGCCGAGGCGGTCATCAACCTCAACCTCAAGGAGCAGACCGACAACGTCCTCAAGACGCTCACGCCGCGCGAGGAGCGCGTCATCAAGATGCGCTTCGGCGTCGGCGAGGGCTCGGAGCACACGCTCGAGGAAGTCGGCCAGAGCTTCGCCGTCACCCGCGAGCGCATCCGGCAGATCGAGGCGAAGGCACTCAGGAAGCTCCGCCACCCCTCTCGCAGCCGGCGACTCAAGCCGTTCCTCGAGGGGCGGTAGTCATCGGTGATTGGCGATGGGAGATTGGCGATTGCTAGTGGATCATTGGCCAATGGGTCATTGCAGCGCCAGATCGCCAATTGAATCGGCGATGGTCCAATCGAATCGCCGATCGCCAGCTTGAATCGCCGCACGACCCCAATCGCTCATTGACAATCACCCATCCGCGATCTTCAATCGCCGATTGGGTGATTGGGGCCCCTAGCTCAGCGGTCGAGAGCTGCCGGCTCATAACCGGTTGGTCCCAGGTTCGAATCCTGGGGGGCCCACCAATTCATCGACAATCGGGCAATCGATGATCGGGGAATCGAAGGGCATCGATCATCGACGATCGGTCATCGCTGCGCTCGGCCGTGACCTTCGACAACACGCCCTCGAGCAGCGGCGTCATCGCCGGCAGTTGCTTCGCACGAATCACGAGGTTCCACAGCCGCTCGAATTTCTTCCAGCCCGCCGCGTAGAAGAAGTGCTTGATCTGATGCTTGGCCGAGCCGTGCGACCACGCGCCGCGCGCGATCGACGGCCATCGGTAGAACTCCCGATACGCCCAGTCGTAGCCGGCCTTGAGCTGGCCCGCCGTCAGACGTGCGGGCTGATAGACGACGTGCCGGGTGTCGTAGAGGGCCCAATCGCGCGTGACGATCCGCCCGGCGGCCGCCATTTGCGCGAAGAGCCGCGTGCCCGGGTAGGGCGTCTGGATGTGAAAGGTCGCGGTCGTGATGCCGTGCGCGATCGCCCAGTCCACCGTCCGGCGAAACACGTCAGCGTCGTCATCGTCCATGCCGAAGACGAAGCTGCCGTTGATCATGATGCCCAGATCGTGCAGCCGGCTCGCGACCGCGGCGTAGTCACGCCCGAGGTTTTGGCGCTTGTTGCTCCGCGCAAGGTTTCCGGGCGTGAGCGTCTCGAAGCCGACGAACAGGCTGCGCAGCCCGGCCTCGGCCGCACGTTCGATGAGGTCGCCGCGCAGGATCGAGTCGACGGTCGCCGCGCCTTGAAAGAGGCGACCCATGCCGCGCATCCCCGCGAAGAGCGCCGCCGCAAATCGCGAATCGCCCAGAAGATGGTCGTCCAGGAAGTACAGATGGCGTCCCGGCAGTCTGTCGATCTCCGCCAGCGCATCGTCCACACGCTGCGTGTAGAACGACCGGCCGCCCTCGAAGAACGCGTCCTTGTAGCAGAAATCGCAGTGCTGCGGGCACCCGCGCGTGACGACGATCGAGTTCGGCACGAGGTAGCGGCGGCGCTCGATCAGGTCGCGTCGGATCGGCGGCACGCGCTCGAGCGTGCGCCCCGACGTCGACACATAGCGCGCCTGCGGGCGCCCCGCGCGGAAGTCCCGGAGAAACTGCGGGAACGTCTGCTCGCCCGGCCCCAGAAAAATGGCGTCGGCGTGCGCCGCCGCTTCATCGGGCAGCGACGTGACGTGCAGCCCGCCGAGGGCCACGAAGACGCCCCGCGCGCGGTACGCGTCGGCGAGCGCGTACGCGCGCCGGGCGTTCGTGATGTAGACCTGGATGACGACGAGGTCGGGGCGAAAGTGGGTCTCGAGCGGCCGCACATGCTCATCCATCAGCACGGCGTCGTCATCCGGTCCGAGGTACGCAGCCAGTGTCGCGAGGCCGAGCGGCGGGAAGAGCGAGTACTTGATCGGGCGCCAGTACGGGCTCGTGGCCTCGGTCAGCGCCGGAAGGATGAGCGTGACGCGCAGGCCGCGGCGCACGAGATACTTGTTAGTGCAAAGTAATATGCTGTGTCAAGTCGCGCAGACCGCCGCCATCGCCGCGCGATCCGGCCGTCACGTCCACAAAATTGGCACACCGTACGGTTCGAGCGCACGGTCGTGGCTGACGAGCGTCGCGTGCTCGACGCGTGCCTGCGCCAGAAGGGCGCGATCGAACGGATCGCCATGATTCACAGCCATCGTCGACAACTGCGCGGTATGGGCCAACGTGAGCGGCAACTGCGTGAAGTCGTCGGCCGCCAGCAACACCTCGAAGGGCTCCGTCAGCCGTATCCGGCCGAGGGCGGCCTTGATGGCCACTTCCCAACCAGAAATGGCGCTGACCCAGACGATGTCCGCAGACGCGATCGCAGACCGGGCGGCCTTATTGAGCCGTCGATCGTCGCGTTGCCACCAGAGGACGACGTGCGTATCGAGGAGCAGGTTCACTCGGACGGCCGCGCGAATGCTCTGAGCACGCGCCTGGGCAGGGGCGCGTCGAAGTCTCGGGCGACCCAGATCTTGCCTTTGGCCCCGCCAGGCCGACGGTGCGCCGCTTTCGCCAGCGGGACCAATCGAGCCCGCGGGCGGCCGTATTTCGTGATGATGATCTCCTCCCCGGCCGCCGCCCGATCGACGAGCGCCGACAGCTGCGTCTTAGCCGCGTAGAGACTCAGGGGCATGACCCGACGGTAGCAGGCCCCGACGATTTGGTCAAGTTAGTCAAAACGCGACACGTGATCTAAGCTACCGACATGACAGGGGCCTTCCGCGTCGGTGACTCCGCTCTCGCGGGACTCGCCGCAGCGGCAGTCCTGGCCGTCAGCATCGCCTGCGGATCGGCCCCCGACACCTCCGGTCCCACGTCGCCACCGTTTACGATCGGCGCGCAGGTGAAGATGAGCGGGCTGCACGACGGCATCGTGGTGCCCGTGATCAACGTCTGGAACACCGTGCCGCCGAGCGAGGCCGTGTGCACCCTCCAGCACGGCGCCGTCGTCACGATTACCGCCAGCAAGTACAACCCGGGTGACCACCGCTGGTACTTCAATGTTGACGCCGGCGGCAGTTGCGCCGGCTGGGTGCCCGAGACATCGCTCAAGCGGTGAGAAGCGGCTCCTGAGATCGTTCTCATCTTGGAGAGCCGATCCACGTTCTGGATATAGTTCGCGGGATGGGTCGGTCGGTTCTCCTGGCGCTGATGATCGTCGGCTGCTCATCGGCGGCCGCGGTCGGGCAAACGCCGACGTCGCCGTCCGAACGCACCGGCGAGGAAATCTATCGCGCGGGTTGTGTGTCCTGCCATGGACCGGACGGCAAGGGCCAGCCAAAAGCCGTGCTCGGCTTCGAGCCGCCGGCGACGTTTCCCGATTTCACCAACTGCGCGGTCTCGTCGGTCGAGCCCGACGACATGTGGGTGGCCATCGTGCACCGCGGCGGCCGCGTGCGCGGCGAGAGCCACATCATGCCGGCGTTCGAGGACCTCCTCAGCGACGTCGAGATCGATCGCGTCGTCCAGTACCTCCACTCGCTGTGTGCAGAGCCGAAGTGGCCGCGCGGCAACCTCAACTTCCCGCGCGCCTTTTTCACCGAAAAGGCCTTCCCCGAGAACGAGACGGTGTTCACCGTCACCGCACTGCCGAGCCACCCGCAATCGATCGAGACCCGTGTGGACTACGAGCGCCGCATCGGCCGGCGCGCGCAGCTCGAGGTCGGCGGTCCGTTCACCGTACAGCAGGACGAGGCTGGATCGTGGAGCCGCGGACTGGGCGACGTCAACGCAGCCCTCAAGTACGTCTTCCTCGACAGCAATCGCCACGGTTCGATCGCGTCGGCCGGCGGAGAGGTCACGCTGCCGACCGGCAAGGAGACGGAAGGACTGGGCGGAGGCGTCACGATCTTCGAGGCGTTCGGCCTGTTCGATCAGGCGCTGCCGCGAGACGCGTTCCTCCAGATCCACACCGGGTTCGAGTGGCCGGCCGATACGACCATCGAGCCGAACTCGTTCTACTGGCGCACGGCGGTCGGCAAGACCGTGCGGACGGATCGGTTCGGCCGCATGTGGACGCCGATGGTCGAAGTGCTCGCCGCGCGCGACCTCGTCAACGGTGCGGAGACCGAGTGGGATCTGGTGCCCGAGATGCAGGTGAGCCTCAGCGTGTTCCAGCACGTCCGGCTGAGTGTCGGCGTGCGGATTCCCGTCAACGAGCGGCAGACGCGGAGCGACGCCCTTCTGACGTACCTGCTCTGGGACTGGGGTGACGGGAGCCTGTTCAAGTTCTGGAGGGCGCACTGATGCGCGCGCCGATGTCCCTCCTGCTCCTCGCGGCCATGGCCACGGTCGTGGTCATCGTCGATCGCGCTGACACGCGCGCTCAGTCGGCGCCGCCCGCGACGCCGTCCGTGATCGCCCTGCACGCCGATCCGAACGTCCTCTTCAAGACCAGCGACAACTGCCTGGCCTGTCACAACGGCCTCACCTCTCAAGCGGGCGAGGACGTCTCGATCGGCCTGAACTGGCGCGCTTCGATCATGGCGAATTCGGCGCGCGATCCGTACTGGCAGGCCGGCGTGCGGCGGGAGACGATCGATCACCCGACGGCCGCCGCGGACATCGAGGACGAATGTTCGATCTGCCACATGCCGATGGCCAGGACGACGGCGCACGCGGCTGGACGAAAGGGTCAGGTGTTCGCGCACCTGCCCGTGAACGCGCACGATGGTGACGAGGATTTGCTGGCGCACGACGGCGTGTCGTGCACGCTGTGTCACCAGATTTCGAGCGAGAAGCTCGGCACGCGCGAGAGCCTGGTCGGCGGGTTTGTCGTCGCCGGCCGCCAGTCAACGCCCCGGCCCATCTTCGGCCCGTTCGAGATCGACAAGGGACTGAGCACGGTCATGCGCTCGTCGGCGGAGTTCCAGCCGACCCAAGGCATGCACATCCGGTCGTCCGAGCTCTGCGCGACGTGCCACACGCTCATCACGAAGGCGCTGGGTCCGCGGGGCGAGACGATCGGGGAGTTGCCCGAGCAGGTCATGTTCCAGGAGTGGCAGCACAGCGCGTATGCCGGCGAACAGCGGACCTGCCAGAGCTGCCACATGCCGCCGGTGGACGAGTCGATGCCGATCTCCTCCGTATTCGCTCAGCCGCGCGAGGGGCTGCATCGGCACGTCTTCGTCGGCGGCAACTTCTTCCTGTTGCGGCTGCTGAATCGGTACCGGAACGATCTCGGTGTGGAGGCACTGCCGGTCGAGCTCGATGCCTCCGCCGCTCGCACCGTACGCAATCTGGAGTCGCAGACGGCCACCGTGACCGTGCAATCGCCGGCAATCTCCGGCGGCCGGCTGAACTTCGACGTCAGCGTGCAGGACCTGACGGGCCACAAGTTCCCGACCGGGTATCCGGCGCGCCGCGCCTGGCTGCACGTCACCGTCCACGACGCCGCCGGCCGCGTCGTCTTCGAGTCGGGCGCGCTCAGCGCCAGTGGGTCGATCGCGGGCAACGACAACGACGCGGACGCCGCCAGGTTCGAGCCGCACTACACGGAAATCCGCCAGCCCGACCAGGTGCAGATCTACGAGTCCATCATGGGCGATGCCGCCGGGCGCCCGACGACGGGCCTGCTGTCCGCGGTGCGTTACCTCAAGGACAACCGGCTCCTGCCCCGCGGCTTCGACAAGACGACCGCGGATGCCTGGGTGCAGGTGGTCGGGAGCGCGGCCCAGGACGCGGATTTCACCGCCGGCGGAGACCAGATTCGATATTCGGTCGACCTCGGCGGGGCGGG
This sequence comes from Vicinamibacterales bacterium, assembly GCA_035519535.1. GTDB lineage: Bacteria > Acidobacteriota > Vicinamibacteria > Vicinamibacterales > SCN-69-37 > DATEGZ01. Next base: position 21,866 of record DATIWF010000103.1, read on the forward strand.
GGGGCCATTCCAGGTGGACGTCGAACTGAGGTTTCAGCCGGTTGGCTACCGCTGGGCGCACAACCTCGAGCCGTACGACGCGGCCGAGACGAAGCGATTCGTCGGCTATTTCAACGCCATGAGCGCCAGCGTCACGGAAACCGTGGCGACCACCAGGCTGAGGTTCTGAATCTGCGTCCGATCCGTGAGCCTGATTTGAACCGGCTGGCCCGAACGTGGAACACTTAGCGCGGTGCTGCCGGCGCTAGCCAACCTGATCGCCCTCCAGCAACTCGACACCGCGGCTGACGTGGCCCGCAAGCGGCTGGCCGAGCTGCCGTCGGCCGAAGACGCTATCGCGGCGCGCCTGGCGGCCATCACGGCCACCTTGGACGGCATCAAGGCCCGTCACGCGGAGAATCAGCAGGCCCGGCGGGCCCTCGAAAAAGACGTCGCGCAGATCGACACGCGGCTCGCCCGCTTCGACGACCACAAAGCCGCGGTCAAGACCAACGTGGAGTACACCGCCCTCCTGCATGAAATCGCCACCGCCAAAGCCGAGAAAGACGCCATCGAAGAGCGGATCCTCGGTCTGATGGAGGCCGCTGACGGACTGGCCCGGGAGCAGAAGGCCGCGGAGGCGACCCTCGCCCAGGCGAAGCGCGAAGCCGACCAGGCGCGCGCCGGATTCGCCAAGGAGCGCTCGACCCTCGAGGACGACCTGCTGCGCCTTGCGCACGATCGGGCGAGAGAGACCAAGGGCATCGACCCGGCCCTGCTCGGCAAGTACGAGCAGCTGCTCAAGCAGCGCCGCGGGATCGCCGTCGCCGCGATGAACGGCGAGATGTGTGCCGCCTGCCACGTCCGCCAGCGCCCGCACGCGGCGCAGAAAGTGCGGCGGAACGATGAGATCGTGCAATGTGAGAGCTGTCAGAGAATCCTGTACTACCTGGGTCCGACGACCGGCGCCGCGTAGCTGATGGCGCTCACGCTCGGCACGAGACTCGGTCCCTACGAAATCCTTGCCGCGATTGGCGCCGGCGGGATGGGCGAAGTCTACCGGGCCAAGGACACGCGCCTCGATCGCGAGGTCGCGATCAAAGTCCTGCCCACGAGTCTGGCGGGCGATCCCGATCGGCGCGCGCGCTTCGAGCGCGAGGCCAAGGCCGTCGCCGCGTTGTCTCACCCCAACATCCTCGCGATTCACGATGTCGGCGCGCAGGGCGAGACGACGTATGCGGTCACGGAGCTGCTCGACGGCGAGACCCTGCGCGAGCGGCTCACCCAGCACGGCGCGCTCCCGGTGCGCAAGGCGATCGACGTCGCCGTGCAAATCGCGCGCGGCCTCGCGGCGGCGCACGACAAGGGTCTGATCCATCGCGATCTGAAGCCCGAGAACGTCTTTCTGCTGAAGGATGGCCAGGTCAAGATCCTCGACTTCGGCCTGGCGCGCCAGACCGCCGCGCCGGCTGGCTCGGGCGCGACCCAGACGGTCGCCGCCACCGACCCGGGGACGGTCATGGGCACGGTCGGCTACATGGCGCCCGAGCAGGTCCGCGGCCAGGCCATGGATGCGCGCACGGACCTCTTCGCCCTGGGCGCCGTGCTCTGCGAGATGCTGTCGGGCCAGCGCGCGTTTCAACGCGAGACGCCAGCCGACACGATGACGGCAATTCTCAAGGAGGATCCGCCCGACCTGTCCGCCACGCGCGCCGACCTGTCGCCCGCGCTCGACCGCATCGTCCGCCACTGCCTGGAGAAGAATCCGGCGGAGCGCTTCCAGACCGCGCGCGATATCGCGTTCGCGCTCGAGGCGTTTTCGGGGACGAGCCTCACTGCGGTGTCGGGGGCGGTTCGAGCGGCGGCGTCGGCGCCGGCCGGCTGGCGGCGTCCGCTGACGATGGCGCTCGTCGCGATCGCGGGGCTGGCAGCCGGAGTGCTCGCCGATCGCGCGATCCGTCCGGCGCCAGCGTCGATTGCCTTCGAGACCAAGACGTGGGACTCGGAATGGATCACCAACGCGCGATTCTCGCCCGACGGCCAGACCATCGTCTTCAGCGCCGCGCCGACGGGCAACGTGCCCCAGCTCTTCGTGATCCGGCCGGGCACTGTCACTTCTCAGCCGCTCGGCGAGCCCGGCGTCCATCTGCTCTCGATCTCGTCGAAAGGCGAGCTGGCCGTCATCACCGGCGCGCAGCCGGTCGGCCACCGGCTGTTTCGGGGCACGCTGGCGCGGATGACGATGGACGGCGCGCCGCGGCCGTGGATGGAGCACATCAGCGAGGCGGATTGGTCGCCGGATGGGTCAACGCTCGCGGTCACCCGCGATGAAGGCGGCAAGGTTCGGCTGGAGTACCCGATCGGGAAGGTCTTGTACGAGAGCTCGGGCGGCTATTTGAGCGATCTCCGCGTGTCGCCGGACGGGACGCGCGTGGCCTTCTTCGACCATCACATCCCCGGCGACAACCGCGGCTGGGTCAAGGTCGTCGATGCGAGCGGCACGGCGAAGATCCTCGCCGGCGAGTACTTCTCCCTGGAGGGCCTGGCCTGGTCGCCGGACGGGCGGGCCGTGTTCTTCTCGGGATCCGGGCAGGGCGCCGAGTCCATGCAGCCGCTGGTTGTCAACGTCGCCGGCACGCCTGCAGTGCGGCAGGCGCTGGCCGGGGCCGGCGCAATGTTCATCCAGGACGTCACCCGCGACGGCCGGCTCCTCGTCATGCGCGACGACCTGCGCGCCAGCCTTCGCGCTCTGGTTCCCGGCGAGTCCGCCGAGCGCGAGTTCGCCTGGCTCGACTTCGCCTATCGCGGCTTTCTGTCGCGCGAGCGGAAGTTCCTCGTCTTCGGCGACGAAAGTCAGAGCGCGGGCACGAACTACGCGGTCGCGCTGCGCGACGTCTCGAGCTCGCGCGTCCTCCGGCTTGGGGAAGGCTCGCTCCTGTCCTTGTCGCCTGACGACAAGTGGGCGGCCGCGCTGATTCCCTCGACCGAGCAGGTCATGCTGTATCCAACCGGCCCTGGCGACGCGGTGAAGCTCGACCGCGGCGCCCTGGAACACATCCGCGACGACCTGCAGTGGTTCCCCGACGGGCATCGCGTCCTGATCTGCGGGAACGAGGCCGGCAAGGCCGCGCGTTGCTATGCGCAGGAGGTGCCAGGCGGCGCGCCCAGGGCCGTGACGCCTGACGGGACCAGCAGTGCACTTCTCGCCGATGACGGGCGCACGTTGTTGCTCCGCTCGTCGGCGGGCGCGTACCAGGTCATGTCCATCGGCGGCGGCCCCGCAGCGGACGTGAAGGGCCTGACACCCGCCGATTTTCCGTTCAGCTGGACGCGCGACGGCCGGGGCATCGTCGTCGTGGCGGGTTTTGCGATCCCAACGCGCATCGAGCGCGTCGACGTGGCGACCGGCGCGCGAACCCCGATCAAGGAGCTCGCGCCGCCGGACCGGGCGGGCGTGAATGTCATCGTGCCGAACCAATGGATCGAGGACGGCCGGGGGTACGTGTACTCGTACTTCCGCGAGCTGTCCAAGCTGTTCGTCGCGTCGGGCGTGACGAAGTGAGCGCCTTCACGGCCCACATCGACGGCGGCGCGCGCGGCAACCCCGGGCCGGCGGGCTGGGGCGCGGTGATTCAGAACGCCGCGGGCGAGACGGTCGCGGAGCTCATGGGCGCGCTCCCGCATGCCACCAACAACGTGGCCGAGTACAACGGGCTGCTCGCCGCGCTCGACTGGTGCGCCGAACACGGCGCGACCAGCGTGTCGATCCGGTCGGATTCGCTGCTCCTGGTGCAGCAGATGCGGGGCGTCTACAAAGTGAAGCACGACGGGCTGAAGCCGCTCCACGGCCGCGCCCGGCTGCTCGCGCACAAGATCGGCAGGGTCACGTTCGAGCACGTGCCGCGCGAGCAGAACAAGGAAGCCGACCGGCTCGCCAATCTCGCCATGGACGAGGCCGCCCTGCATTGATGACTGGCGATCGCGGGAGCGATGATTGCATTGGCGATTGGGAGATTGGCGATTGAATTGTCGATTGACGATTCCCGATTCTCGACTGAAGATGGTGTCCGGTGTCTGACCGTAAGTACCGCCAGCGCGGCTATCAGGACGATGACCGAGGCAGTCGGCCGCCGCGGGGCGAGGGCGCGCCGCGCAAGCCGCCGGAGCCGCGCGACCCGAGGATTCCTCGGGACCCGCGCGTGCCGAACATGCCGGGCTTCCGGGAGGTCTTCCGCTGCGCCCGGTGCGGCCACATCGAGAGCCCGGACGTGGGCTCGCTCAGCAAATGCGGCAAGTGCGGCGTCGACCTCCATGCCTGCATCCACTGCGCGTCGTTCGATTCCGGCGCGCGCTTCGAGTGCATGCAGACCATCCCCGCACGCGTGAGTCCAAAGGACACCGCCAACGGCTGCACGCTCTTCTCCGCGCGGATGCAAGTCGAGCGCGAAACCGGCTCGGCTTCGTCGGCGTCGGGACCCTCATCGGCCAAGAAGGCGCTGGACGACCTGTTCAAGTTCTAGACTTCTGCCTTCTGCCTTCTGCCTTCTGCCTTCTGCACCTCTGCCCTTCACTTTCTGAGCCGGATCGCCGCGACCATCCGGCCCGTGCGCGCGCCCTCGGCTCGATAGGAAAAACAATCCTCGGGATGGTCGACCGTGCAGTAGCGCGCCACGGCAATGGCG
>DATIWF010000104.1:0-68369 GCA_035519535.1 Vicinamibacterales bacterium
GCGGAACGAACTGACGCTGGTCGACTTTTTTCTTTCCTCAGAGAGGAATGAAGATGACTGAGATGCAGGTTCCTTGGACCTGACGTACCTGACGTACCCGACGTACCTGACAGGTCGCGGTCTGGCTGCTGCGCTTCCGGAGGGGTGAACCACATCGGGTACGTCAGGGTACGTCGGGTACGTCGGGTCCCTGGAACGAACTGACGCTGGTCGACTTTTTTCTTTCCTCAGAGAGGAATGAAGATGACTGAGATGCAGGTTCCTTGGACCTGACGTACCTGACGTACCCGACAGGCCGCGGTCTGGCTGCTGCGCTTCCGGAGGGGTGGACAACATCGGGTACGTCGGGTACGTCGGGTCCCTGGAACGAACGGACGCTGGTCGACTTTTTCTTTCCTCAGAAAGGAATGAAGATGACTGAGATGCGGGTTCCTTGGACCTGACGTACCCGACGTACCCGGCGTACCTGACGTACCCGGCGCTTTAGCCCCGCACCGGACGACTATCCGGAGTAGTTGAACACCGCCCCTCCCTCAGGTACGCTCGTGCGATCTCGGCGCGGCGGGCGAGATCGGGTCGAAACGCGACCGGAGGAATCCAGACATGAATTCATGGCAACGGCGGGTCGGGATGGTGATGGCCGTCTGCGCGCTGGTGGGCGCCGCGACGGTTCTGGATCTGGGCGCCCAGGGCTGGGCGACCAGCGTGCCGAGCCAGCCCAACTGGCTCGAAGGCGTCTACTATCGGCCGCTGACGACGTTCAGCCGCGGCGGCCGGGTGACGGCGGTGACGGGCATTCCGTCGGATCCGCAGACCTACTACATGGGATCGGCCGGGGGCGTGTTCAAGACGACCGACGCCGGCGCCCTGTGGGTGCCCGTGACGGACGGCCAGATCGGCGTGGGATCGATCGGCGCGATCGACGTCGCCGAATCCAACTCCGACATCGTCTACGTCGGCACCGGGTCGGCGTGTCCGCGCGGCAACGTGTCGCTCGGGGACGGCGTCTACAAGTCCACCGACGCAGGCAAGACGTGGCAGCACATCGGCTTGCCCAAAGCGGGGCTCATCGGCCGCATCCGGATCCACCCGCAGAATCCGGACCTCGTCTACGTGGCGGTGCTCGGCGACATCTTCGGAGCGAACAAAGAGCGCGGCGTGTATCGCACGAAGGACGGCGGCCGGACGTGGGAGCAGGTGCTCTCGGTGAGCGACCGCACGGGCGCCGTCGATCTCACGATCGACACGAAGAACCCGAGCGTGCTCATCGCGGCGATGTGGACAACCCAGCGCCAGCCGTGGTCGATCGACTCGGGCAGCACCGAGGGCGGCCTGTTCAAGACGACCGACGGCGGCGACCACTGGCAGAGGCTCACGAAGGGATTGCCGGCGGGCGTGATGGTCGGCCGCATCGGCGTGTCGATTTCACGCGCGGATTCGAAGCGCGTTTACGCACAGGTCGAGGCGGGCGGCGACCAGGGCGGCGTCTACCGGTCCGACGATGAGGGCGACTCGTGGACGCGGGTGAACACGCAGCGCATCCTGCAGCAGCGTGCGTTCTACTACACGCACATCTTCGCGGACCCCGTGGACGTGGACACGGTCTACGCGCTCAACACCTCCGCCTACCGGTCCACTGACGGAGGCAAGACGTTCGGCGGCGCGGGTATCAACCTGCACGGCGACAACCACGACCTCTGGATCAACCCGACCAACAACAAGACCATGATCGAGTCGAACGACGGCGGGGCGGGGATCTCGGTGAACGGCGGCGCCTGGTCGACGCAGAACAACCAGATGACGGAGGAGATCTATCGCATCGACGTCGACACGCGGTGGCCGTACTGGGTGTACGGCGCGCAGCAGGACAACTCGTCGGTCGGCGTGCCGAGCTCCAACGTCGGCGAGTACATCGAAGCCGGCGGGGGCGAGAGCGGCTACCTCGCGGTGGATCCACGCAACGCGAACGTGAACTACGCCGGCAACTACGGCGGCTTCCTCACGCGAAACGATCGCTACGCGGGCATCAGTGAAAACGTCCGCGTCTACGCGGATTCGGAGACGGGCCAGCGCGCCATGGACATGAAGTACCGGTTCCAATGGAACGCGCCGATCAAGCTCTCCCCGCACAATCCGGACATCGTCTACACGACGTCGCAGTACGTCCATCGATCGAAGGACGGCGGTCAGAACTGGGAGCGCATCAGCCCGGACCTGACGCGCAACGACAAGAAGAAGCAGGACTTCTCGGGCGGCGAGGGCATCACGCGCGACAGCACGGGCGTCGAGGTCTACTCGACGATCTTCGCGTTCGAGGAATCGCCCGCCACCGCCGGCCTGCTGTGGGCCGGCAGCGACGACGGGCTCGTGCACATCTCGCGTGACAACGGCAAGTCGTGGCAGGCCATCACGCCGCCGGGGCTTCCGGAATTCAGCACGGTCAACACCATCGACCTGAACGCGAAGGAACCGGGGCGCGCCATCATCGCGGTGTACCGCTACATGCTGAACGACCTGACGCCGTTCGCCTACGAGACGACCGACTACGGCAAGACCTGGAAGCGGATCGCCGACGGCAAGAACGGCATCCCGGCGGACCACTTCATCCGCGTCGTCCGTCAGGACCCGGACACGCCGGGCCTGCTCTTCGCCGGCACCGAGTACGGCATGTATGTCTCCTACGACGACGGCGGCCATTGGTCGCCGTTCCAGCTCAACCTGCCGCGCGTGCCGATCATGGATTTGAAGATCTACCGGCACAACCTGATCGTCGCGACCGAGGGCCGCGGGTTCTGGATTCTCGATCAGCTGCCGATCGTCGAGCAGCTCAAGCCCGCCCAGGACCTCGGCGCGGCCACGTTCTTCAAGCCGGCGGACGGTTACCGCGGCGGCGGAGGCGGCCGCGGGGGCGGCGGGAGTGCTGCGAGTCCGCCAACCTTCTATTACTGGTTCCGCGATGAACCGACGTCGCCCGTCACGGTGCAGGTCATGGACGCCGCCGGGTCGGTCGTCTACAACGCGACAGGCCAGCCCGGCACCGGCACGGCGCCTCAGCCGCCGCTGCCGTACAACGCGGCCGAGCCCGCAGCGGGCGGCGGTGGGCGCGGCGGGCGTGGCGGCGGGGGAGGCGGCGGTCGCGGGGCCGGTGGTGGCGGCGGGGGTGGCGCCGTGGTCGCGGAGGCTGGCGCACCGCAGCAAGCGGGACGCGGCGGTGGCGGACGCGGTGGATTCGGCGGAGGCTTCGGCCCGGCGGGTGTGAGCGCCCACAAGGGGCTGAACGCGACGGTCTGGAATCCGCAGCTGCCCGCGCCGTTCTCGATCCCGCCGCGAATCGTCATGTGGGGCGGCGGCGCGGGACCGATGAAAGCCGCGCCCGGCGTCTACACCGCGAAGATCAGCATGGGCTCGTGGTCGCAGACCCAGACGTTCCGGCTGAACCCTGATCCGCGGTTCCAGCCGCCCATGACCGACGCCGACGGCCAGGCGCAGCTCAAGATGGCGCAGGAGGTCGGCGGCTGGACCAAGAACCTGTACGACAAGCTCGCGCAGATTCGCGACGCCAAGCAGCAGGCCGCCCAGATCGCGGGCAAGACGCCCGCACTGGCCGGCGCCGCGAAGTCGTTCACGGACAGCGCCGAGAAAGTCGAAGGCGACATGACCCAGCTCCGGGGCGAGGCCAATCAGGACGCGCTCAACTTCCCCGGCCGGCTCGACAATCAGCTCGTCGTCCTCTACGGCAACATCGTCGGCGCCGAGCGCAAGCTGGGCTCGGCGATCACCGAGCGCTACGCCGACCTCAAGCCGCAGTACGAGGACGTCATGAAGCGGGTGTCGGCGGTGCTGACCACGGACGTCGCGACCTTCAACGCGGCGGCAGCGCGGGCGGGAGCGGGGGGGATTACGATCAAGTAGGAAGTCAGAAGCCAGAAGTGAGGAGTTTCGAACCGCCACGCGTGTGACGGCCCGAACTTCAAACTTCTGGCTTCTGACTTCTAGCTGTTCTTGATATCGACCGCGTGTTTCTCGGCGCGTCCGAGGAACCGCGCGATGACGACGATGATGACGGCCGGGATGAGGGCAGACCACCAGCCGGAGATGCCGACGCCCGGCAGCCACTTCGGGCCCGCATAGGCCACCAGAACCAGCAAGCCGGCGGCCCAGACGACGCTCGAGATACTGTCGAGGATGCTGAACTTGAGCGGCGGCACCTCGGCATACGCGCACGCCGCCGCGAGCGCGATCCGCAGGCCGGGCGAGAATCGGAGCAGCAGCACCGTGGCGGTTTCGGCCGCGCGCACCCGCCGCACCAGCGTGTGGCCGCGCCTCGCGATCGACGGAAACCGATCGAGCCACCGGCGCAACCGGCCGCGCAGCGCGTAGAAGTAGAACTGATCGCCCACCGCGGCGCCAATGGCGCCGGAGATGACGACGCCCACGGCGTCAAGCCGCCCTTGACTGACCAGGGTCGCGGCCGTCACAAAGACGATCTCGCCCTCCAGACTGGCGGCGATGAGAATGACGAGGTAGGCGAGCGGGCCGCCGGCGTCCGGAAGGTGCATCAGCTGCGCGCGTGGGCCGCCTCCGGCGCGGCCGCCTGGCGGGACGCGACCTCGCGCACGACAGTCGCGACGCGCTCCACTTCAGCCGGCGTGAGGGACTCGTACACCGGAATCTGCACGGCCTCCTGGGTTTCGTCGGCGCCGGGCGTGGCCGCGGCGAACGGCTTGAACAGCTCCATCTGTGTGCAGACGTCGACGTGGAGCGTCTCGAGGTCGACGCCGCGGCGGAGGCACTGCAGCACCACGGCGTCCCGCGCCGGCATGTACGCGCAGTACTGATAGAACACGTGCGTCCGGTCGGGCGGCACGACCGGCAGGCGGACGCCTGGAATGGTGCGCAGCGCGTCGGTGACACGCGCGGCGTGCGCCTGCGTGTCGGCCGTCCACTGGTCGAGCCGCTCGAGCGCCTGCAGCCCAAGCGCCGCCTGCACGTTCGCGTAGCGCGCCGTGTAGTCGGCGGGCAGGGGCTCGAGCGAGCGGATCGTCTCCCACAGATACACGTCGGGGTTCGTGCCGAAGATCGCCGACACCCACAGCACGGGAAACAACGTCCACGTGAAGACCCGCGGGCGGATCGAGATGCGCTGCACGCGGCCCTGGAACAGCCGCTTCTTGACCATCTCGACCGTCGGCGGCGGCTCCTTCGACGCGATCGCGGCGATCCGATCGGCCAGCCCGGCGTTCCGAGCTACAGCCATTCCCCCGCCGTAGGTGTTGAGCGGCTTGAGCGTCTGGAAACTGAAGAGGGCGGCGTCGCCGATCGTCCCGACCGGTTGACCGCGATAGGTCGCGCCAAGCGCATGGGCGCAGTCCTCGATCACCGCGAGCTTGTGCTTCGCGGCGACCTCGAGGATGCCGTCCAGGTCGCACGGCAGGCCCCAGAGGTGCGTGGGCACGACGGCGACGGTCTTCGGCCCGACGACGCGCGCGAGCGTCGCCGGCGTGATGTTGAACGTCGCCGGATCGACGTCGGCGAAGACCGGCGTCAATCCGGCGACACGGGCGATCTCGGGTATGACCCAGAACGTCAGAGCTGGAAGGATGATTTCACTGCCGGAGGGAAAATTCAGCGCCTTGAGGATGTAGTAGAACGCCATGCGGCCGTACGACGCCGAGATCGCCCGCACGCCGCCCAGGCGTCGCGCGAATGCCTGCTCGAACGCCGCCACGTGCGGGCCCTCGATGAGCTGGCCCCGCCCCTCGATCTCGTCGATGAGCTCCTGCGTGTTGGGCAGGACGCGCGCGCCGTAGCGGGAAATTGCGGTCAGCATGATTCGATCTGCGAGAGTTCCACTTTCTCACGCTCGGCGTGGAAGCGCGTGACCCGCGCGTCCAGCCGCGCAACAAATTCTCTCACCTTCGGGGCCGTGATGCGCAGGTAGTTCGCCACATACGACGGACGCATGTAGAACCGGCAAAACGCCGCGCCCAGCAGATACTTGAGCTCGTCGTTCGTCATGTTCGGGTGCGTGAACGTCGGCGTGAACCCATCGAATCGCTCCCAGTCGCGCTCGATGATGAGCGGCTCCATCCGCTTGAAGAGCGGCGTGCCCGGATATGGCGTCAGGATCTTGAACTGCGCCACCGTGGACCCCAGGTCGGCCGCGTACTCGATCGTCGCCGTGATCGACTCCTTCGTGTCCTCCAGGAACCCGATCACGTAGAACGCCGCCGTGACGATGCCGAGCTGGCGGCAGCGCGTCACCATGGCGCGCTGGTGGGCCTCCGGGATCGGCCGCCGGCCGACCTTTTTGAGGACCGCCGACGAGACGGCCTCGACGCCGAAGCTCATCGCCCGCAGGCCGGCGCGGTGCATCGTCGCCAGAAGCTCGGCGTCGAGCCGGTCGAGCCGCGTCTCGCATTCGAACGTGAGGTCGAGGTCGCGCGACAAGATGCCGTCGCAGAGCGCGACCACGCGCTCGCGATCCTGCGTGAACAGCGGATCGCGGAACACCACGTGAGGGCGAGGGATGAGATCGGTCAGGTGGACGAGCTCCTCGAGGATGTTTCCGACCGATCGGGCCCGGTACGTCGACAGGATGCGATGGGGGCAGTACGTGCAGAACTCCGGACACGACCGGCTCGCGAGCAAGGGAAACGACCCGCCGGCCGGACGGCCGGCAAACGGCAGCCGGAAGCGGCGGCGGTCATCGCCGAGGACCTCCCACCGCGGAAACGGCAGCGAGTCGAGATCGGCGACGGCCGGGCTGTCCACGCGCCCCTCGAGCATCTCGCCCTGGAACAGCCGCGCGAGGGCCGCCTCGGGCTCGCCGTCCACGAGGAAATCGGCGGAGGATTGATAGAGCTGCGGCAGCTTCGACGCCGTCAGGCCGATGAAGCCGACCCTGGTCCCGCGCGCCCGCATGGCCGCGCCCCACTCGGCCTCGCGCTTGTAGTCCACGAGCGATGAGAGCACGATCGCCACGTCGGCCGGGACCAGCTCGCCGCGCGTGGCGACGACTTCGTGCCCGGCCCGGGTGGCGAGCGCCGCCGCGTACGCGAGGTGCACGCTGGGCAAGTCGTGCATCCGGCGCTTTAAGGCGGCCACCGCGGCCGTCACGTTGCTGAACGGAATGAGACGCGACCCGTACCCCCCCGCGACGGTGTCCTTGCTGACGAAGCCCCCCGTGGCTTTCAAATCCGCTAACGCGATACGCATGAGATCCCCTCAGTGCCGGATAGGAAACGAGTACGGACAGTGCGCCGCGGAGCCGCGGCTCCGCGTTCTGTCCACCACCAACACAGACGGTCAGCGCGAGAGGGGAGGGGCGCGAGACCCGGACGAACCGAGCGTGCGATCGAGAACGGGTGGCGAGCGGCGAAGCGCCACCGGGGTCGAGCTCGCCGGTGGCGAAAGATGCAGAGGATCGGCGGCGTCGACCGCGAGCGTCCAGTCCGACCCCGGAATGAGATCGTCGCCGTTGTCGCCGGCCTGCTTGCCCACGCCGGGACTGCCCGCGGACACCAGGTCGGGCTGGGCCTTGCGCGGACGCACGTGCTTGAGGTGCCCGCGCTTCGTCCCGCGCCAGACGTGCACCCCGGCGCTGATGTCCGACGCGACGATCTCCGGACGGCCGTCTCCGTCGAGATCGAACGCGCCGACTTTCAGAATCGGAGCGCTGAGCCGGAGAACGCGCAGCGACTGCGTCGCCGAGAGCCAGACTTGCAGGGTGGAATCGGGTCCGCGCTGCAGAACCGTGACGACGTCGCGCAGACCGTCCCGGTCGAAGTCGCCGTAGACCGGATCGGCGGCCGCCTTGGGGGGCAGGCCGACAAGTCCCGCTGCCACCACGGCCCACGCAAGAGACCGCACGAGGCGGGGGCGACGGATCATGTGTTGTCAGCAGTATAACCGGTACTCGGCCCCTGCGAACGAACGAGGCCGAAATTCCTCGGAAAATCCGCGACCTTGAACGGCGCAGAACGAGTCGGATAGGCTGGCGCGGCCCGGACGTGACGGGTTTGTCGAGGCCTTGATGCCCCACGATCAGATCTTCATCAACGGCGAGTTCACCGACGCGGCGACCGCCGATACGCTGGACGTCATCGACCCGGCCACGACCAGGCGCGTCGGGACGGCGGCCGATGCGACGGAGGCCGACGTGGACCGGGCGGTCACCGCCGCACGCGGCGCGTTCGAGCGCACATGGCGCGCCACGTCGGCCCAGGAGCGCGGCCGCATCCTCATGCGCCTCGCCCAGACGCTTCGCGACCGCGCCGACGAGCTGGCCGCGCTCGAGACCCAGACGTGCGGCAAGCCGATCGTAGAGTCCGAAAGCGACCTGGCCGACGCCGCGACGTGTTTCGAGTACTACGGCGGACTCGCGACGAAGATCCACGGCGACGTCGTGCCCGTGCCCGACGACGCGATGGTGCTGGCGCTCAACGAGCCGGTCGGCGTCGTCGGACAAATCATCCCGTGGAACTACCCGCTCCTGATGGCGGCATGGAAGCTGGCGCCGGCGTTGTGCGCCGGCTGCACCGTCGTGCTCAAACCGGCGGAAGAGACGCCTCTCACCGCGCTCGCCTTCGCGCGGAGCTTCGCGGAGGCCGGCGTCCCGCCCGGGGTGATCAACATCGTGACGGGCCGCGGCGAGCGCGCGGGCGCGGCGCTCGTGGCGCACCCCGACGTGGACAAGATCGCCTTCACCGGCAGCGTCGAGGTCGGCAAGCAGGTCATGGCGTCGGCGGCCGGCACGCTCAAGCGCGTCACGCTCGAGCTCGGCGGCAAGTCGCCCACGATCATCTTCGCGGATTCGGACTTCGAGGCAGCGCTCCAGGGCGCGCTCTTCGGCGTCTTCCTCAACCAGGGCGAGATGTGCTCGGCCGGCAGCCGCGTCCTCGTCGAGCGGTCGGTCTATCAGCGCGTGCTCGACGCCATGGTCGAGCGCGCGCGCGGCATCGTCCTCGGCCCCGGCGCGGATCGCGACACCCGGATGGGACCGCTCGTGAGCCGGCGGCACTTCGATCGCGTCCGCGCCTATCAGGACCTCGGCCGGCGCGAGGCGAAGCTGGCCCTGGGCGGCGGGCGCGCGTCCGGTCCCCGTCTCGACGCCGGACTGTTCGTCGAGCCGACGATCTTCTACGACGTCGACAATCACGCGCGGATCGCGCAGGAGGAGATCTTCGGGCCCGTCGCGTGCGTCATGCCGTTCGACGACGAAGAGCAGGCGATCCGCGTCGCCAACGACTCGCCGTTCGGGCTCGCCGCGTCGGTCTGGACGCGCGACATCTTCCGCGCGTTCCGCCTCGTCAAGCGCCTGCGGTCGGGCGTCGTCTGGGTCAATCACTCGCAGCCCGCCCCGGTCGAAGCGCCCTGGGGCGGCGTCAAGCAGAGCGGCATCGGGCGGGAGCTCGGACGCTGGGGCGTCGAGGCCTATCTCGAGACGAAGCAGGTGTACATCAACCTCGACGAGACGCCGATCGAGTGGCCCTGACGCCGCCTGCGCGGCCGCGATTATACTGGTGCGATGCTCACGGCCCGGCGCTACCAGGTGAGCGGGCGCGTCCAGGGTGTGGGCTTCCGGTTCTTCGTGCTGGAGGCGGCCGAGCAGGAAGGCCTCTCCGGCTGGGTGCGGAATCTGCCGGACGGCCGCGTGGAGATCGCGGCCGAGGGCGACCGCGAAGCGATCGAGCGCTTCGAGGGCCGGGTGCGGCGCGGGCCGCCGGCCGCGCGGGTCGAGCGCATGGACACGAGCGACGAGGTCCCGACCGGGCGCCCCGGCGGCTTTCGCATCGCGTGACCGACCGTGACTGAGGAAGAAATGGACGCATTGAAGCAGCGAATCCGGCACGTGCCGGATTTTCCGAAGCCGGGCATTCTGTTCTACGACGTCACGACGCTGATGAAGGACCCGTACGGCTTCAACCTCGCCGTCGAGGCGATGGCCGAGCCGCACCGAGGCGCGCACGTCGAGCTCGTCGTGGGGATCGAGAGCCGCGGGTTCATCTTCGGATCGGCCGTCGCCGACCGGCTGAAGAGCGGCTTCGCGCCGGTGCGCAAGCTCGGCAAGCTGCCGGCGAAGACGCGCCGCGCGTCGTACGCGCTCGAGTACGGCACGGACTCGCTCGAAATCCACGAAGACGCCGCGCATCGCGGCCAGCGCGTCCTCATCGTCGACGACCTGCTGGCGACCGGCGGCACGGCCGCCGCGACCGTGGGCCTGGTCCGCGGCCTGGGCGCGGAAGTCGTCGGCGTGCAGTTCTTGATCGAGCTCGTGGCCCTTCGGGGACGCGACAAGCTGAAGGGCGAGCAGGTCGGCGCCGTGCTGGCGTACTGACGACGAATCGCGCCCGTAGCTCAGGTGGATAGAGCACCGCCCTCCTAAGGCGGGGGCCGCCCGTTCGAATCGGGCCGGGCGCACCAGGACCGACGTGAGGACCGTGAGATGAAGGCACAGGAACGACGACACCTGAAAGAGAACGAATTCGCGATCACGACCCGGCGCGTCGTCGAGACGCTGCAGGCGAACCGCGACCGGGCCGTCATCGCGGCCGCCGCGATCGTCGTCGTGCTCGTAATCGGCGGCGGCTGGGCCTACTGGCACAAATACACGAGCGACGAGTCCGGCGCGCTGCTGGGCGTCGCCATGTCTGTGGCCCAGGCGCCGATCGTTCCGCCGCCGACCGTGCCCGGCGCGACCCAGAGCCCCGGCACGTATCCGTCGGATCAGGCCAGGCAGGAAGCGGCCGTCCAGGCCTTTCAGCAGGTCGTGACCCAGTACCCGAACACTCCAGCCGGGCTGACGGCGCGCTACCAGCTGGCCGTCGCGCTGCTGACGCTCGGGCGCCTGCCGGAAGCCGAACAGGCGTTCACCACGGCGGCCAGCCAGGCGGGGTCGTCGATCTACGGGCCGATGGCGCGGCTCGGGCGCGCCGAGGCGTTGCGCGCCCAGAACAAGTACGACGACGCCATCAAGGCGTTCACGGACCTCGCGGCGGAGCGCGACAGCGTGCTGCCGGTCGACGGCGTGCTGATGCAACTCGCCGAGACGTGCCTCAAGGCCGGCAAGACCCAGGAGGCGCGCGCCGCCTTCAAGCGCGTCGTCGATGAATTCCCGGATTCGGGGTATTCAACCGAGGCGCGCCAGCAGCTCGCGGCGCTCGGCTAGGCCGGTCTAGCGGAGCTTGTAGGTCAGCAGCTTGTAGACGAGGCGCGCGGCCAGGAAATTGGGCGCGACCAGCCCGGGCACCGGGCACAGCTCCACCACGTCGCACGCCACGACGGTCTTCGTCTCGAACGTGCGCCGCAGCAGGGTCATGAGCTCCCGCCAGGAGAGCCCGCCCGGCTCCGGCGTGCCGACCGCGGGCATGGTGCCGGGATCGAGCCCGTCCAGATCGATCGTGACGTACACGGTGTCGGACAGCGCGTCCACGGCTTTGGCCACCCACTGCGGGTCGTCGCGCATGTTCCAGTCGTAGAAAATCCGCGTCCCGATCGACGGCAGCGCGGCGACTTCCTCCTCCGAAATATTCCGAATCCCGACCTGCACGAGCGGCGCAAACTCGGCCGTGCGCCGCATCGCCGCTGCGTGACTGTGGCGCTGGCCCTGGTAGCCGTCGCGCAGGTCGGCGTGCGCGTCGATCTGAAGCACGCTGAGGCCACGGTGCGTCGCCGCCGCTTCGGCGACGATGGGTGAGGTGATCGAGTGCTCGCCGCCGAGCGTGATCAGGAACTTGCCGTCGCGCACGATGCCGCCGGCCGTGCGGCGGAGCTCGGCGAGCGCGGTCTCCATCGATCCCGACGTCAGATCCATCTCCGGCAGCGTGACGACGCCGCGGCCGTGGACGTCCACGCCGATTTCCTCGTCCCACAATTCGACCTGCGTCGAGGCGATCAGGAGCTCGCGCGGTCCGTTGCGCGTGCCGGGCACGTACGACGTCGTGCGATCGAGCGGGGCGGGCAGGATCACGGCCACGGCCGTGTCGTAGTTCGATTCCTCGGGAAGCGCGCCGCCGAACTGGTAGGGCTGCAGGCGGCCGTAGGCGGGCACCGACATCAGGACTCCTGGTAGCGGTTGTCGGCCAGGGGCTGGCCGTTGACGACGAGCAACCGGCCGGACGGGTCGAACTCGGGTCGCTTGCGCTTCGCAAGCGTGTCCCGGACCGTCGTTTCGAGCGCGCTGACGAGCATCGGCAAGGCGAGCGTCACGTCGGCGTGGACCGTCACCTTCTCGGACTCGATCGACAGCTTGCCCCAGCTCTGGGCTTCCTCGAGCGACGAGCCGCTGGCGCCGCCGAAGTGCGGCACGTCGGTGACGATTTGGAGCGCGAACTTGTGGCCGGTCACGCGGTCGTCGTAGAACTCCGCCTGGACGCTGGCCTGATTGATGAAGTTCTTGGGCGTGCCGCCGCCGAGGATGATCGTCGCGGTGCTCGGCCGGCGGATGACGATGTTCGCCGACTCGATGATGTCGCCGATGACGTCAATCGCGCCGGCGGTCTGGTCCCGATGGCGAGCCTGGGACACGCCCATGCCGATCGAGGAATCCGCGATGGCGGGACAGAAGATCGGCACGTTCGCGCGATACGCCGCGGTCAGGATGCCGTGGTGCTCGGTCTCTTTCCAGAGGTGCTCGCCGAGCTTGTACAGGAACTCGCGGGTCGTGTAGGGCCGGCGCTCGAGCTTGAGCACGAACGCGGCGATCCATTCGTCGTTCTTGCAGAATTCGTCCTCGCTTGCCAGGGTGTCGTAGACCCGATCGATCCGCTCGGCCGCGAGCGCCGCGTCGTCGAGGTGCGGCGAGCCGATGAAATGGCGTCGGCCGCGCGTCTCATGGAGGTCGTGATACAGGTTCGCGCCCGTGGACACGAGACAGTCGATGTACCGGTGTTCGATGAGGTGCGCGAGGATCATGCGCATGCCGCCGGCCGACAGCGCGCCGGCGGCGCCGAGGAAAATCGTCGCGTCGCTCGCGAGCATCTTCTCCCAGATGCGGCGGGCCGTCGCCAGATTGCGGCCCTGAAACGACACGCGCTCCATCCGCTGCAGCACGTCGTCGGCCGACAGACCGGCGGCAACGGCGAACGGCTCGACCGGCTTGCGCAGGAAGCGCGATTTGCGGCGGCTCATGCGGGCGTCATTCTATCGCGGGTCGCGCCTCGCCACGTTCTTCAGGAAGACGAAGTCCGCCGTGGGCGTGAGTGTGACGCCCGTGAGGGACGGTTGGGCCACGGCGACATTCGTCTTGTACCAGAGGCTGATGATCGGCGCGTCGGCGGCGATGACGCGCTGCGCCTGCTGGTAGTCGGCGCGGCGCGTCGCCTCGTCGCTCGCCGACGTGGCGGCGTCAATCAACCGATCGACCTCGTCGTTGTGGTAGTGCCCGCGGTTGAAGCCCTCGGGCGGCGTCTGGGTCGAATAGAACGCGCGCCGCAGCATATCGGGATCCGTGATGCCCACGAACTGCAGCGTGTACAGCTGGACGTTGCCCTTGATGACGTCGGCCATCAGCGTCGCGAACTCGGACGAGCGGACGTCGAGCGCGATGCCGACGTCGCGCAGGTCCTGCTGAATCACGGCGGCCTGCAGCCGGTAGCGCTCGTCGGTGGACGTGTGGAGCGTCAAGTGGAGCCGGGGCGCCGGGCCCGCGCCGTCCGGGTCGCGATACCCGGCCTCGTCGAGCAGCGCCCGCGCCTTGTCGGGATCGTGCGAGAAACGGAATACGTCAGGCGCATAGGCCCACGACATCGGCGGCACGATGCCCGTCGCCGGCTCGGCCAGCCCGCGGCGCAGGTACGTGACGATCGCGCGCTGGTCGATCGCGTAGCCGATCGCCTGCCGGACGCGCAGGTCGCGCAGCGCCGGATCGCGGAGGTTCAGGCCCACGTACGCGTAGTCGGTGCCCGGGCCCGTCACCACGGTCAGCCTGCCCTCCGCGCGGAGGCCCTCCACCAGATCGGGCGAGAGGTCGTTGACGACGAGATCCACGCTGCCTTTCCGCAGTTCGAGCCCGCGCATCGTCTCGTCGGGCACCGTCCGGAAGTCGAGGCCGGCGTTGGCCGGCGCGCCGCCGTAGTACCCGGCAAACGCCGTCAGCGAGACGTGATCGTCGGGCACGAACTCGGCCAGCCGGTACGGACCGCTGCCGATCGGCCGGCGGCCGGCGTCCGGACCGGTGCCCGCCGGGACGATCCCCATCACGAGGTTGATCGGGAAGGACGCGGACGGCGCCCGCAGATGGAACGCCGTCGTGTACCGATCGAGCGCCTCGACGGATTCGAGGCCCCGGTACGCGCCCTTGCGTCCCGACACGAACGCCGGGTCCAGAAACCGGCGGAACGTGAAGACGACGTCCGCGGAGGTCATCTCGCGGCCGTCGTGGAAATGCACGCCCCGCGGAATCTCCGCGACGTAGGTCCGGTCGTCGCGCGCCTCGAAGCGCACGGCGAGATCCGGGACCACGCGCAGCGAGTCGTCGATCTTGAGGAGCGAGCTGAACAGGAGCTGATGGAGCTTCTGGGACGCTTCGTCGAGACCGATGCCCGGGTCGAGATTGGTGGGGGAGTTGGCCATCGCGATCACGATCCGATCGCGGGGGTGGCTGACGTCGGCGCACGCCGCGGCCCCGCACAGGCCCAGGGCGGCGACCGCCGCACGGCATCTCACGTGTCCGCCTCGCGCTTGAGCTCGGCCAGGAGCGCGAGCGCCTCGAGAGGCGTCAGGCGGTTGATGTCGAGGCCCCTCAGCCGGAGGACGATCGGATCCGGATCGGCCGGCGCCTGGAAGAGGCCGAGTTGCTGCGTCGGCGCCACCGCGCCGCTGAGACTCGGCCGGCCGCCGCGCGCCAGCTCGTCCCGCTCGAGCGACTTGAGAATCTCCGCGGCGCGCCGGACCACCGCGGGAGGCAGGCCGGCGAGCTGCGCCACGTGAATGCCGTAGCTGCGATCCGATCGCCCGGCGACGATCTTGTGGAGGAAGACGATCTCGTCCCGGTACTCGCGCGCGGCGACGTGGCAATTGACGACGCCGGGCAGCGCGTCGGCGAGATCGGTGAGCTCGTGGTAGTGCGTGGCGAAGATCGTCTTCGGCCGCGCGCGCTCGTTCGACACGAGGTGCTCGGCGACGGCCCAGGCCAGGCTCAGGCCGTCGAACGTCGCGGTGCCGCGGCCGATTTCGTCGAGGATCACGAGGCTCCGCGTCGTCGCCGCGTGCAGGATGGTCGCCGTCTCCTGCATCTCGACCATGAACGTGGACTGACCGCGCGTGATGTTGTCGGACGCACCAACGCGCGCGAAGATCCGATCGACAATCGCGAGCTTCGCGCTCTTGGCCGGCACGAACGAGCCGGCCTGCGCCAGGAGCGACAGCAGCGCGACCTGCCGCAGATACGTGCTCTTGCCGCCCATGTTGGGCCCCGTGAGCACGACCAGCTGGCGGTCCGTGCCGTTGAGCAGCACATCGTTCGGGACGAAGGCCTCCGCGACGTGTCGCTCGACGATGGGATGCCGCGCGTCGATCGCGTGGATCTCGTCGCCGTCGTGCACCTGCGGCTTGATGTAGTTGTTGAGGGCCGCCGTCTCGGCGAGGGCGGCGATCACGTCGAGCGCGGCCACGGCGCGGGCCGTGTCCAGGATCCGCGGGGCCTCGGCCGCCAGCCGCAGCCGGAGCGCTTCGAAGAGCTCCAGCTCCCGCTCGAGGATGCGCTCGTCGGCGCCGAGCACCTGGTCCTCGTATTCCTTGAGCGCCGGCGTGATGAAACGCTCGCCGCCGGCCACCGTCTGTTTGCGCGTGTAGTCGGCCGGCACGGCGCCGAGGTTCGACTTCGACACTTCGATGTAGTACCCGAAGACCCGGTTGTACCGGACCTTGAGCGACGTGATCCCCGTGCGCGCGCGCTCCGCCTCCTCCATCGCGGCGATGGCCGTGCGCCCGCCCCGGCTGATCCCGCGGAGGCGATCCAGGTCCGGATCGACGCCGTCCCGAATGACGTTGCCGTCGCGGACCGCCGCCGGCGGCTCGCTGAGGAGCGTGCGCTCGATGTCGTCGCGCACGTCCGTGAGGTCGTCGAGTTCGGCCACGAGGCTCTTGACGAGCGGCGCCTGGAAGTCCGCCGCGCCCGCGCGCAGGCGCGGCAGGAGCGCGACCGACTGCCCGAGGGCGACCAGGTCGCGCGGCCCCGCTGTCGCGAGCGAGATCCGCGCGATGAGCCGCTCGAGATCGTGGATGCCCTTGAAGAGCTCGCGCTGCCGCGCGCGGTCGGTCGATCGAAACGCGACGTCCTCGACGGCGTCGAGCCGGTCCTCGATCCGCGCGAGCGTGACGAGCGGCCGAAGCAGCCACTGCCGCAGCATCCGCCCGCCCATCGCCGTGACCGTGCGGTCGATCGTATCGAGCAGCGATCCCGAGCGTCCGCCCTCGGCGCCCTCGACGACGTTGAGGTGGCGCAGCGTCACGGGATCGATGAGCAGCGCGTCGGCGGCCACGCGCAGGGAGATGTCGCGGACGTGCGAGAGATTGCCGCGCTGCGTATCCCGCAGGTAGGCGACGATGGCGCCGGCCGCCGCCACGGCCGCCGGCGCGCCCTCGAGGCCGTACCCGGAGAGCGACGAGCTGCGCAGCTGCTCGAGCAGCGTCGCGCGCGCGCGCCCGGCCTCGAACATCCACTCGTCGAGACGCGTCAGGCGCGGCGCCGCGAGCGGCGAGAGCGCCGCATCGATCTGGCTCGTCTCGGCCGCGAGCAGCTCGCGCGGCCGCAGCACCGCCAGCTCGGCGGACACCGCCGCGGCCGCGTCCGCTCCCGCAAACTCCGCCGCCGCGAATTCTCCGGTGGAGACGTCGAGGAAGGCGAGCCCCCAGGCCGGCGAGACGAGGCCCGCCGGCACGATCGCCGCAAGAAACGCCGGCTCGCGCGCCTCGAGGTACCCGGCGTCCGTGAAGGTCCCGGGCGAGACGACGCGCGTGACCTCGCGCCGGACGATGCCCTTCGCCTTTCGCGGGTCCTCGACCTGATCGCAGATGGCGACGCGGTACCCCTTGCGCACGAGCCTCGCCAGATACGTCTCGAGCGCGTGATGCGGCACGCCGCACATCGGAATCGCGACGCCGCTCGCGTCCTTCGCGCGCGACGTCAGCGCCAGCTCGAGCACGCGCGCGGCCGTGAGCGCGTCCTCGTAGAACATCTCGTAGAAGTCGCCCATCCGGAACAGCACGATCGCGTCGCGGTGCTGGCGCTTGACCTCGAGATACTGGCGCATGGCCGGCGTGGCCGACAGGGACGCGGGAGACGGCGGGGAAGAGCTGGTCACGGGAAGGACAGCGGCTCAGACGTCGAAAGCGGGCAGAACCAGCCGGAGTATAACATTGCGCCATGCTCGTGCTGGCGCTCGAGACCGTGACGCGCGCAGGCAGCGTCGCGGTCATGGACGGCGCCGCGTCCCACGCCGCGATCGGTGATGCGTCCCGCACGCACGGCGAGCGGCTGCCTCAGGACGCCACGTCCTGGCTCGCGCGGTACGGCCGCACGCTCGCTGACGTCGACCTGTTTGCCGTCATCGCCGGCCCCGGATCGTTCACGGGACTGCGCGTCGGCATGGCCGCCATCCAGGGATTCGCGCTGTCGCGCGACCGCAAGGTCGTCGCCGTCCCGACGCTCGACGCGCTCGCCTGCGGCTGGCTCGATCGCGCCCACCTCACCCAGCCGACGCGCGTCGTCGCGTGCCTCGACGGCCAACGGGGCGAGGTATTCGCCGCGGGTTGGGAGCTCGATCGGGACGCGGCGTTCGAAGCCGCGCGCGTGAGTTTCGAGCCGCGTGTCGGCCGGCCGGAGGAGCTTAAGGCCGAGCTGGCGCACCTGGCGCACCGCGCGCCGACCGTCGTGATTGGCGACGGCGCGCGCCGGTACGAGTCGATCTTCGCGTCGCCGGCGCTGGCGATCGCCGTGGCGGACCTCCCCGTGCCCCTGGCCGAGGTCGCCGCGCGCACCGCGATGGCCCACCCCGAGCGCGGCGTGGCGCCGCACGCGCTGCGGCCGATCTACATCCGCCGGCCAGACGCCGTGCTCGCCCGCGATCGCGTCCGCGCGCAGGCGGGCGCCGCCCCGACCGATCCCTTCGCGGGCTTCACGATCGAGCGCGCCGCGGCGCGCGACGACATCGCCGCCGTCGAGGCGCTGCAGCGGCGGACGTTTACGAATCCCTGGGCGGCTGAGTCCATCCGCTGGGAGCTCGAGCACACCGACGTGGCCCGGCTCTATGTCATGCGAGCGCCGGACGGCACGCTGGTCGCGTACTGCGCCTGCTGGATCATCTTCGACGAGCTGCACATCAACAGCCTCGCGGTGGACGAGGCCTGGCGCCGCCGTGGGGTGGCGCGGCGGCTGCTTGAAGCGGTGCTCCGGGAGGCTGCCGCCGGGGGCGCCCGGTCCGCCACGCTCGAGGTGCGCCGGTCGAACGAGGCGGCCCGCGCCCTGTACGAGGGCCTCGGGTTCCACGTCGACGCGGTCCGCCGCGATTACTACCAGCACCCGCGCGAGGATGCGCTCATCCTCTGGAATCGGCGGATCAGCTAGGTACCCGACGTACCGACGCTGTCTTTTTCGAAGAGATTGTGCTAGCTTGCGCCTGACTGAGATCGCGCGCAGGCGATCTCCTTTTCCGGGGGCCCCAGCCCCGGCGACAAAAGGAGGCGGAGCATGGCAGACGCTCAGCTCCCGATCAAAGACGACGTGAAGGCCGCGCTGCTTCGGACCGATGAAAGCTTCAGGCAGTTGGTCACGGAGCATCAAGCCCTCGACGAACGGATTCGCCACCTCGCCAGTCTCGCCTACCTCACCGACCAGCAACGCTTCGAGCAAACGGCCCTGAAAAAGCACAAACTCGCGCTCAAGGATCGCATCGAAGCGATGATGCGGCAGCAGTATCCGGCGTCGCCGCCGCTCGCGCAGCACTAGCCCGACCCTCAGGACAGACCGCCGCACCGCACTCCCGGCCTGGGTGTCCGCGCTGACCGTCTGTCGTGACTTCTGTACAATCAGGTTGTGGGAATCGACCGAGCCGCGGTGCCGTTCGTGGCGCTCGCCGCGACGCCGTCGGTAGTGTCGCTGCTGGCGGGCGCGACCGGCGCGGCCGCCTCGCTCGCGGTGCTGCCGGTCGCGGTCGGGCTCTTCTTTCGCGACCCCGGCCGCACGCCGCCGGCCGATCCGCAGGCCGTGCTCGCGCCCGCCGATGGCCGGGTGATGTTCGCCGGCGACGCGCCCGCCGACAGCGCGCCCTCGGGCGCGTGGCGGCAGGTCACCATTTTTCTGTCGCTCTTCGATGTCCACATCAACCGGACGCCCGTGGCCGGGCGCGTGACGCGCGTTGACTACGTGCCCGGCAGCTTCCTCCCGGCGTACCGTCCGGAGGCTCGCCGCAACGAGCACTCGGAAATCTGGCTCGACCACCGGGGCCAGACCGTGGTCGCTCGCCAGGTCGTGGGCGTGCTCGCGCGCCGCGTCGTGTGCCGCGTCAAACGAGGCGACGACCTGGCCGCCGGCGCGCGCATCGGGCTGATGAAGTTCGGATCGCGCATGGACGTGTTCGTGCCGCGGACGGCCCAGCTGCTCGTGACGACCGGACAGACCGTCCGCGGCGGCGAGACTGTGATCGCCCGCCTGGCGGCGGGGGACTAGCGCATGGTCGATCTATTCGACGTCCGCCGCCCGCACGAGCCGCGCAAGCGCCGCGGCGTGTTCCTGCTGCCGAGCCTCTTCACGATCGGCAACATGTTCTGCGGCTACGCGTGCATCGTGTACGCGATGCGCGGCGACCTCGTCACGGCCGCGCCGTTCATCGGCTTCGCGATCGTCCTCGACATGCTCGACGGCCGGATGGCGCGGCTCACCAACACGACCAGCGCCTTCGGGGTCGAATTCGACTCGCTGGCCGATGTCATCTCGTTCGGCGTGGCTCCCTCGGTGCTCGCCTATGCCTGGGGCCTGTCCGAGCTCGGGCGCATTGGTTGGGCCGCCGGCTTCTTCTTCGTCAGTACGGCCGCGATCCGGCTCGCGCGCTTCAACATCCAGTCGGCGAGCGCGCAGCTCGACAAGCGCTACTTCATCGGCATGCCCGCGCCCGCGGCCGCTGGCGTCGTTGCCGCCACGATCTTCGCGTGGCCGTACCCGGTGTCCGGCTATCCGCAGGGCGGCGCCGCCGCCATGGTCGTCCTCGTGCCCGCGGCGCTCATGGTCAGCACGTTCCGCTTCCGCAGCTTCAAGACCATCAACTTCGGGTGGGGTCCGTCGTACCTGCCGCTCATCGGCTTCGCCCTGCTCATCGCGTTCATCACGACCGAGCCGCGCTTGACGCTGCCCGCGCTGGCGTACGGCTATCTGCTCTCGGCGTTCGTGGAGTTCGCGATCACGCGCCTGCGGGCCCGCCGCGAGGGCCTGCCACCGGCAGCGTCAGCGTGACGATCGTCCCCTTGCCGGGCGCGCTCGCGATCGACATCGCCCCGCCGCACAGCTCGACATTGCGCTTCGCGTTGGCCAGGCCGAGCCCCGATCCCGCCGTCTTCGTCGAGAAGTAGGGCTCGAACGCGCGCCGGACGGCCTCCGCGTCCATCCCGACGCCGGTGTCGCTGACGTCCATCGCGATCCGCGAGTTCCACGCTTCCGCGGTAATGCGGACCGTGCCGCCCTCGGGCATCGCCTGCAGGGCGTTCTCGACGATGTTGGTGAGGGCGCGCGCGACGAGCGTGCGGTCGATCCAGACGGGCGGCAGCGTCGCCGGCACGTCGACGTCGATCCGGTGCTTGGACCCGAGGCCCGGCCGGTACGGCGCCACGACCTCCTCGACGACGTCCGCCACGGCCACGGACGCCGGCCGCGCCGTCGGCTCGGCGGCGAACGTCGAGAACTCGCCCGCGATCTGCCGCAGCAGGCGCACCTGCCGGAGGATCGTCGTCACGCACTGATCAAAGACCGGGCCGAGCGGCCGGCGCGCGTCCTCGTGCACGCGCTGCAGGTGCTCGGCGGCCAGCTGGATCGGCGTGAGCGGGTTCTTGATCTCGTGGGCGACCTGACGCGCCATCTGCGCCCACGCCTTGATCTGCTGCGTGCGCGCGAGCTCGGCGCGCTGGGCCGCCAGCGTCTCGGTCATCGTGTTGAAGTCGTCGACGAGCCGACGGAGCTCGTCCGCGGTATCCGCGACGATGCGGACGTCGAGGCGGCCGGCCGCGATCTGGCGCGCCGCGCGAGTCAGGCGCGCGACCGGATCCGAGATTCGACCGGCGACCGACGCGCCCAGCCCGGCGGCAAACAGCACGACGACGACCGCGCCGACGAGCACGCCGCGGTTGAGCTCGTCGATTTCGCGCTCGATCTCGCGCTGCCGGAGGGCGAGCGGGACGCTGAGCACGGCATCGCGCCCGCGCCCGGGCACGGGCGCCGCGGCGACGAGATACTGAAACGATCCCAGCCGGTCGGGCACGACGAACGCCGGCGCGCGGTTGAGGGCAATCGCGCGGTAGGCGGCGGCCGGGGTGCGCACCGGCAGCAGCCCCGAGTCGAAGAGGTCGCGCTGGCTGGTCGCGACGAGCCGCGGGCCGTCGAACAGGTTGACGTCCTGGCCGATCACCTGGCCGATCCAGACCATGACGTCGTCGCTCGGGCCTTGCGACTGATCGGGCTGAGGCGCGGCGGCCGAGAGCTCCTCGAAGACGCGCCGCGCCACGGTCACGACGCTGGCGGCCTCGGATTCGACGTCCGCGCGGAACTTCGCCGTCATGTACGACCCGAAGGCGAGCGCCAGCATGAGCACCGGACCGACGGCCGCGAGCACGAAGAACAGAAACAGCTTGCGGTAGAAGCTCGTGCGGATCTCGCGAAAGAGCGCGCCGAGCGGCAGGTCGCGACCCCGCCGGAACGGCGCGTACGCGGTCGCGCCGAGCAGGAAGGCGACGAAGATCGCCGCGGTGAGCGCCGCGGCCTCCGAAAGCCGGGTCGCATGCTCGAACATGGTGGACACCGGGTAGCCCAGCGCGTAGATGCGGCCGCGGTCGCTGCCAAAGCGCACGCGGTACACGCGATCACCGGCGGGCAGCGTCGTCCAGAACGGGTCGCGCGACCGCGTCAGGCGGTCCGCGAGGTCCCGGGCAATCGGCCAGGCGACGCGGCCCGACGCAAACACCGGATGCAGGCTCCAGCCGTACACGACCACCTGCAGATCGGCGATGCGCGGCCCGATCGTCGCGTCCGCCAGCCCGAGCACGTCCGAGTACGGGTTGGCCGAAGATACAAAGGGCAGGGTCCGATAGTCCGGTGCCACATGCACGACCACGGCGCCGAGCATCCGGCCGGTGCTGTCGCAGAGCGCCCGCTCGGCGTGGAGCAGGTTACGGTCCTCGGCGCCGAAGCGCTTCACCTCGCCAAAGACACCCCACGTGCAGCCCGTACCCGACCAGGCCGTCGTCGCGGTGCTGTAGATGTACTCGGGCAGGTTGAGGGCGAAGCGGCTGACGAGCACGCGGCTCGCGTCGTAGAGCTCGACGCTGGACGTCACGCGGCCGCGCGACAGGCTCGTCTGACTCCACACGCGGAAGGCCTTCTGCGAGGACACCAGGCGCGCGGGCGGGGCCGGCGCGGAGACCAGCGCGACGAGCTCCGGAATGCTATCCAGCTCGCGCTGCACCTGCTCGAGCTGCGCCCGCAGCTCCTGCGGATAGTTCTCCGTCGCCGGCGCGTAGTCCTGATCGATGAGCGTCCGCGAGGTGAGGTCGGCGTAGAACGTCGCGATCGGATAGAGGACGATCGTCGGCAGGAAGAGCGCCCCGAACAAGAGCACGAGCCGCATCGCCTGCGTCGTGTGCCGGTAGTACCGGCGCACGGAAGCCGAAAACAGCGCGAAGCCCGCGGCGCTCGCCCCGACGCCGAGCACGCCGGCCCACGGCACGGCGTCGGCCGTGGCGCGGAGCACGAGCACCGCGACGGTCGGCAGCAGCCACAGCGCGACGGCCAGGAGCGCCGTGCCCGGCCGGCGCCACGACACGCGCCATCGTCCCGCCACGACGGCGAGCAGCGTCGCGACGGCCCAGTACAAGGCGAGCTGAAAGAGGATCAAGCTCGCGAGCGACATCAAGTTGTTCGCGTCGATGGGGAACAGCGGGTACTGCCAGCGATCGAGCGACGGCACGACGACGCGCTGCCGGAAGACGAAGGTGAGGAGCGTCAGCGTTCCGGCGGCGACGAGGCCAGCGAGCAGGTGTTCTGCGACGAACATGACCGGGGTGCGCGCCGCGTCGCGGCGGGCGAGGCGCCGCCACCACCACGCCCCCGGCAGGAGCGCCACGAGCCCGATCGCGGCGAGCGCCGTGATGAGGTAGTCGACCGCGGCCGGCGCGGCCATCCGCGCGGCGAGCACCTGGAGGGCGAGCGCGGCCGCGACGAGAATCGCACCCGCCGCGAGCGACCAGCCGACGAACGCCCCGACGGCCCGCGAACGCGCCCGTCGCTCGAGCAGCGGACCGGTCGCGAGCAGGGCGGCGCACACGAGCGGGAGCAGCGCCATCGCGACGGCCCGCCGGCGAAAGGCCTGGCGCTCGGCCGTCAGCGCATCGACCGAATACCAGACGTCGAGCAGCGGCGCGCCCGACGCGTCGGCGATCCGAAAGGTCGTCGGCAGGCGCACGGTGCCCGCCCCGCCGAGCAACGCCGCCGGCGTGGCCGAGACGGGGCCGAACGACGTCGTCACCTGCCAGAGCGGCGCGGCTGATGCGGCGTGGACCGCGGGCGCGAGAATCGTCTCCGCCACCGCCACGCCCACGCGCTTGCCGTCGAATTCGATCGGCTCGACGGCGACGAGGCGCAGCCCGCCGAATCCCTGCGCGACGAACAGCGCCGACGGCCCCGCGAGCCGATCGGGGGGCAGGTCTTCGGCCGGCCCCTCGCTCCACGCGAGGACCCGATACGTGCCGCGCGGTCCGGCGGCGACGTAGGCGGTCGCCGAGATCCGTTCGGTGCCGTTGTCGGCCACGAGCGCCATCAACCGCGAGAACAGGGTGCTGAGCTGGTCGCGCTCGGTGTTCGCGCTCTCGATGAGCGCGCCCTCCTGCGAGACGCGCCGGGCGAGCGACTGGACTTCGCGCGTGCGCGCGTCGACGTTCGCGCGCACCTCGGCCTCGAGCCGGCGGCCGGCGGCCTGCTCGCTGAGCCCGAAGCGGAGGCCTTCCCAGGCGACGCCGATCGCCAGGAAAAGCAGCGCGATCGCGAAGGCCGTGCCGAAGAGTCGCCGTGGAGAGATCTGCACCGAAGGTCGCGTTTATCGCATCGGGCGGGGCATCGAGCTGAGGATACCAGAACTGCACAAAAAGCCGGATGCTATACTCGCGGGTTGGGGCCGTGGTGCGGCGCCCCGTGTGCGCATGGCCTCCTCGCTCCCGCTTCGGGCGGCACTGAAACACGGCGCGCTCATCACCGCCGCGAACTGGCCGGTCGTCCTGATCGAGTTCGTCCTCGAGTCCTTGTACAAATTCGCGCTCGTCGTCCCGGTCGTGGGCGGCGCGTTCATGGTCGCGGTGCTGCTCGGCGAGGACCTGGGCATGATCTTCGGCCAGGGCGTCCGGGCGGCCGCCGATCTGATCGTCGGGTCGCTCGCCACGGCGCCGGCGGCGCTCCTCAGCTTTTTCGGCGCGCTCACGCTCGTCGCCCTCGGCGGCAGCATCGTGATGTACATCGTCAAGGGCGGCACGCTGTGGGTGCTCGTGGCGAGCGAGCGCGTCGCCGGCGACCTTCACCGCGGGCCGATCCACCTCGACGCGCTGCGCCGCGCCTACGCGTACGATCTGGCGACGCTGCTGGAGCGCACGCGCCGCTTCGGCCGGCGGTCGGCGCTCCTCGCCGCCGGCCTGGGGCTCTCGTACCTCGCGATCGGCTGGGGCTACGTCTTCGCCCTGACGATGTCGTTTCACGTCGCGGCGGAGACCACCTGGACGCCCGCCTGGCCGCTGCTCGTGCTGCTGGCAACGAGCACGAGCGTCATCGCGGTCGCGGCGGTGAATCTCGGCTTCGATCTGCTCCGAGTGATCGTCATCACCGACGACTGTCGCATCCGCACGGCCCTCGCCAGGCTGCGCGCGTTCCTCGTCGCCGATTCGCGGCAGGTCCTCGGAATCTTCGGCGTCATCGGCGCGCTCGTCGCGCTGGCCATGGCCGTGTCGGTCGTGGCCACGGCCGGTCTGGCCTTCGTCGCCTGGGTGCCCGTCGCGTCGCTCATCGCCGTGCCGCTCCAGGTGGCCGCCTGGCTGGTACGCGGCATCGTCTTCCAGTACGTCGGCCTGACCGGGCTCTCTGCCTACCAGACGCAATACCGCCGCTTCGCCGATCCGGATAGCCGTCCGCTCACCACACCACTTTGGGTGCAACGCGCATGACACAGTACGAGACGTTCTTCTCCACCGCGGGCCAGTCCATGCGCGAATCCATGATTCGCAAGATGGGCGCCGTCGTCGCACAAGCCCGCGACATGATTTCCTTCGCACCCGGCTATCCCGCCGAGGACGCGTTCCCGTGGGAGCCCTTTGCCGAGATCGCGCGCGAGCTTCTGTCGGGCGACGACGGATCGGTGCTCCAGTACGGACCGACGCGTGGGTACAAACCGCTCCGCGACGTCATCCTGGGCCTCATGGGGGAGCGCCATGTGACGGCATCGGGCGCGGGCGTCGTCGTCACGACGGGATCGCAGCAGGGGCTCGGCCTGGTGGCGCGCGTCCTGCTCGATCCCGGCGACGTCGCACTGCTCGAGCTGCCGTCGTATACGGGCGCGATCACCGCCTTTCGGAGCGTCGGTGCGTCGCTCGTCGGCGTGCGCCAGGACGCGGACGGCATCAATCTCGACGAGCTCGATCGCACGGTGATGACGCTGCGCGCCGAGGGCCGCCGCGTGAAGTTCTTGTACGTCGTCCCGAACTTCCAGAACCCGACCGGCCTGCTGCTGGCCCTGGCCAAGCGGCCGCGGCTGCTCGAATGGGCCGAACGGCGCGACGTCCTCATCGTGGAGGACGATCCGTATCGCGACCTGTGGTTCCCCGACATCGCTCACGAATCCGACACCCGGCCGATTGCCGCGGACGACTCCCGCGGGCGTGTCATCTATCTCAGCAGCTTCTCGAAGACGCTTGCGCCCGGTCTGCGCGTCGCGTGGCTGCACGCGCCCGAACCGGTCGCCGCCAAGCTCGAGCTCGCCAAGCAAGCCGACGACCTCTGCACGGGCGGCCTCGACCAACGCATCGTCTACGAGGCATGCAAGCGCGGCGTGCTGGCCGCAAACCTGCCGAAATTGCGCAGCCACTACCAGCACAAGCGCGACGCGATGGTCAAAGCGCTGCATCACCATCTGGCCGGCGCGCTCACGTGGCCGGACCCGCGCGGCGGGTTCTTTCTGTGGGGCAAGCTCACCGGCGCGCTGCAGAGCGACGCGCTGCTCGAGCACGCGCAGAAGCGCGGCGTCGTCTTCGTCACCGGTTCCGCGTTCTTCGTGGATGGCGGCGGGCAGCAGCACCTGCGGCTGTGTTTTTCGGCGCCCGCGCCCGACCGGATTGCAGAGGGCGTCGCGCGGCTCGCGGCCGCGGTGGCGGATGCCTCGGCTATTTCGGCCGCGACAGCGCGGTAAGCGTCCGCTCGTCCTGCAGCGACGAGGTCACGAGGAACGCCCGGCGCCCGTCTGGCCCGGCAGCCACACCCTCGAGCCGGTGAAAGAACCCGGGCGGCGCGTCGGGCGGCGCCGGGAACGGCACGACCTTCGCCGGCTTGCACGTCTTCGCCGGACACGACAGGAGATCCCCAGAAGCCAGCGGCACCGCCAGCAGATCCGACAGCAGGAGCAGGCCGGGCACGGCACGGGCTCCGAGCGGCTGCTGCCAGCGTTGCGACCCGCTTGCGGCGTCGAGCGCGCGGACGGTGTTGTCGAGCAGCGCGACGTACAGGTGCGCGGCGTCGGCGACGGGCGGTCCGACGACGGCGGCGCGCGCCCGAAAATCCCAGAGCCACTGCCCGCGCCGATCCTCGCGCGCGTGCACGTAGCC
Source organism: Vicinamibacterales bacterium (assembly GCA_035519535.1). Classification (GTDB taxonomy): domain Bacteria; phylum Acidobacteriota; class Vicinamibacteria; order Vicinamibacterales; family SCN-69-37; genus DATEGZ01. The sequence continues at coordinate 27,055 of DATIWF010000104.1, forward strand.
GTCCGATCCGCCGAAGTAGACGCGGCCGTTCGCGGCGAGCATCGGTCCGATCTGAAAGCCGAGCGGCGGCGTCCGCCAGACCTCCTCTGGCGCCTTGATGTCGAGGCACATGAGCGTCGTGTCCTCGAGGCCGGCGACGAGCCGATCGCCGTTGACGACCGGACCACTCGCGATCGGCGCCGGCAGGACGTGCTCCCACAGCCGCGCGCCGTCGGCCGCGCGGTAGGCGCGAAGCGTGCTCTTCGCCGCAACGAAGAGCCATCCCGAGCGCCAGATCAACGCGCCGGCCGGCGACGGCGTGTCGTCCTGCCAGCGCACGGCGCCGCTCTCCTCGTCGAGCGCGCTCACCCGGTCCGAAGTGGCGACGAACACCAGGTGATCGCCCGCGACGGGTTGAGCGATGGGCGAGAGCCGTGAGGTCCAGGCCTCCTTGCCTTCTTCGGCAGTGCGCGCGACTAGCGGGGCCGTACTGCCGCCGACCAGGACGAGCGTGTCGGTCGCCGCAAGCTCGACCGGCCCAGCCGACCCGAGCGCCTGGCGCCAGATCAGGGCGAACGCGGGCGCCGGGGCCGCGGCCGGCGTCGTGGCGGGCGTCGGCGTCGGCGTGGGTACGGACTGCCCGGACGACGTCGTCTGCTGTGCCGCGAGGGGTAGCGTCAACCCAAGCGCGAGGAACGGACCCCAACATCTTGTGGCTGGTCCGAGTGGCACACGCTTATAATAGCGACAAACTCTGCGGGCTCCGGCCTCGTCCTTGCAGAGTCTTTCTGATCCAGCAGCCGCGCGTGACACATCAGACAATCGTCGTCCTCGACTTCGGATCGCAGTACACACAACTCATCGCACGGCGGCTGCGCGAACTTTCGGTGTACTCGGAAGTCGTGCCGTTCAGCACGCCGGTGTCGGACATCGTGCGGCGCCATCCGGCGGGGATCATCCTGTCCGGCGGGCCGCGCAGCGTATCGGAGGCCGGCGCGCCGCGCATCGACCCCGGGCTCCTGGCGCTCGGCACGCCGACGCTCGGCATCTGCTACGGCATGCAGCTGATGACGGACGTCCTCGGCGGACGCGTCGAGCCCGCGCCCAACCGGGAGTTCGGCAACGCCGAGGTGACGGTCACGAACGGCCGGCTGTTTCAAAACGTGCCCCGGTCGCTGAAGGTCTGGGCGAGCCACGGCGACTTCGTCGCGGGCGCGCCGGCGGGCTTCTCCGTCACGGCGACGTCGCCCAACGCGCCGGTCGCCAGCATGGAGGCCCCGGATCGCGCCCTGTACGGCTTGTTGTTCCATCCCGAAGTCGTGCACACCGAGCACGGCGCGGACATCCTCCGGAACTTCGCGTTCGGCATCTGCGGCTGCCGCGGCGACTGGACGATGGCGTCGTTCGTGGAGGAGAGCGTCGAACGGATTCGCGCCAAGGTCGGCGCCGGCAAGGTCGTCTGCGCGCTGTCGGGCGGCGTGGACTCGACGGTCGCCGCGCTCCTGATCCACCGCGCGATCGGGGAGCGGCTCACCTGCGTCTTCGTTGACAACGGCCTGCTGCGCCTGGAGGAAGCGGCGCAGGTGCGGCACCGCTTCGGCCGTCTCAACCTGCCGCTCGAGTTCGTGGACGCGACCGACACGTTCCTGTCGCGGCTGGACGGCGTCGCGGATCCCGAGCGCAAGCGCAAGATCATCGGCTCGACCTTCATCGACGTGTTCGAGAAGCGCGCGCGGGAGCTGGGCGGGTTCGAGTTCCTGGCGCAGGGCACGCTCTATCCGGACGTGATCGAAAGCGTCTCGATTGTGGGCCCGGCGGCGGCGATCAAGAGCCACCACAACGTGGGCGGCCTGCCCGAGCGCATGCACTTCACGCTCGTCGAGCCGCTCCGCGAGCTCTTCAAGGACGAGGTCCGCGCGGTCGGGTCGGCGCTCGGCCTCGACGACGAGTTCATCTGGCGCCAGCCCTTCCCCGGACCCGGTCTGGCCGTGCGGATCATCGGCCCGGTGACGCGCGAGCGTCTCGACCTGCTCCGGCGCGCGGACGCCGTGGTGGCCGACGAGGTCCGCAAGGCCGGCTGGTACCGGCGACTGTGGCAGTCGTTCGCCGTGCTGCTGCCGGTGCAGAGCGTCGGCGTCATGGGTGACGAGCGAACGTACGAGTACACCGTGGCGATTCGCGCCGTCGAGAGCCGGGACGGGATGACGGCCGACTGGGCGCGCCTCCCGCACGAGCTCCTCGCCGCGATCTCGTCGCGCATCGTGAACGCCGTCCGCGGGATCAACCGCGTCGTCTACGATGTCAGCTCCAAGCCGCCCGCCACGATTGAATGGGAATGAGGCCGCATCCTCGCGAACGAGCCGTGCGAGTGAGCCACGCGAGCGGAGCGGGGCACACGGGGCCCCGCGAGCGCGTCGCGGGTCCGCGCGGCGACGCCCCCGGTGCATGAGATGACTGAATTCGTCCATCTGCATCTCCACACCGAGTTCTCGCTCCTCGACGGGGCGTGCCGGATCGGCGAGCTGCTCGATCGCGCGGCCGAGCTGAAGATGCGGGCGCTCGCGGTGACCGAGCACGGCAATCTCTTCTCGGCGGTCACGTTCCACGACGAAGCCCGCAAGCGCGGCGTGAAGCCGATCCTGGGGTGCGAGGTGTACGTCGCGCCCGGCAGCCGGACCGACCGGACCGGACAGCCCGGCGAGACCGCCAACCACCTCGTGCTCCTGGCGGAAACGAACGAAGGCTTCCACAATCTCATCAAGCTCGTCTCGTCCGGCTACACCGAGGGCTTCTACTACAAGCCGCGCATCGACAAGGCGCTGCTGGCCGCGCACGCGCGGGGGCTCATCGGCTTGAGCAGCTGTCTCAAGGGCGAAGTCGCGACCGGCCTGCGCACGGATCAGGCGCGCAAGGCGCTCGACGCCGCCGCGACGTATCGCGACATCCTGGGATCCGGAAACTTCTTCCTCGAGATGCAGGACCAGGGCATCGAGGACCAGCGCGTCGTGAACGCCGGCCTCCTGCCGATTTCACGCGACCTCGGCCTGCCGCTCGTCTGCACGAACGACGTGCACTACCTGCGGCAGACCGATCGGCATCCGCACGACGTGTTGCTGTGCATCGGCACGGGCAAGAGCGTGAGCGACGAGAAGCGCCTGCGCTACCACGGCGACCAGTTCTTCCTGAAGACGGCGGCGGAGATGGCGGCGGTGTTCGGCGACCACCCGGACGCGCTCGCCAACACGGTGGCGATTGCCGAGCGGTGCGACGTCACGCTGGCGAAAGGCGAGGCGCACCTGCCGAACTTCGCCGTGCCGGCGGGGTACACGATTGACACGTACTTCGAGGCCGTGGTCCGCGAGGGCTTCGCCGCGCGGCGGGCGCGGCTGGTCGAGCTCGACGCCCGCGGCGAGCTGCGGCGGCCCCTGGCCGACTACGAATCCCGCCTGGCCTACGAGATCGACCTCATCAAGCGGATGAAGTACCCCGGGTACTTCCTGATCGTCTGGGATTTCATCCGGTACGCGCGCGAGCACGGCATCCCGGTCGGACCGGGCCGCGGGTCGTCGGCGGGCAGTCTCGTAGCGTACTCGCTGCGCATCACCGACGTCGACCCCCTCTACTTCGATCTGTACTTCGAGCGCTTCCTCAATCCCGAACGGGTGACGCTGCCCGACATCGACGTGGACTTCTGCGAGCGCCGCCGCGGCGAAGTCATCGCGTACGTCACCGAGAAGTACGGCCGCGAGAACGTGGCGCAGATCATCACGTTCGGCACCATGAAGGCGCGCGCGGTCGTCCGCGACGTCGGCCGCGTGATGGAAATGCCGATCGCGGACGTGGACCGCGTCGCCAAGCTCATCCCCAACCAGCTCGACATGACGCTCGATCTGGCGGTGAAGGAGAACCCCGCCCTGGCCGAGCTCGAGCAGCGCGACGAACGCGTCCACGACCTCCTGGGCGTCGCGCGCCGGCTCGAGGGCATGACTCGCCACGCGTCCGTCCACGCCGCCGGGGTCGTCATCGCACCGAAGCCGCTCACGGAGTTCGTCCCCCTCTATCGCAGCCAGAAGGACGAGGGCGAGATCACGACGCAGTGGGCGATGAAGGAGATCGAGCGCATCGGCCTCCTCAAGATGGACTTCCTCGGCCTGAGCACGCTCACGCTGCTCGACGACGCCGTCAAGCACATCAAGGAGACGACGGGGGAGACGATCGAGCTCGCCAGCCTGCCGCTCACCGACGCGAAGACCTACCAGATCTTCCAGAACGGCCAGACCTACGGCGTGTTCCAGTTCGAGAGCTCGGGCATGCGCGAGGTCCTGCGCAAGGCCAAGCCGCAATGCCTCGAGGATCTGATCGCGTTGAACGCGCTCTATCGCCCCGGTCCGCTCCGGGGCGGCGTCGTCGACGACTACATCGCGCGCAAGCACGGCCGCGTCGAGGTCAAGTACGAGCTCCCGCAGATGGAGCCGCTCGTCAAAGAGACCTACGGCGTCATCGCCTACCAGGAGCAGGTCATGCGGCTCGCGAGCGAGCTGGCCGGCTTCACCATGGGCCAGGCCGACGCGCTGCGCAGCGCGATGGGCAAGAAGGACGCCGCGAAGATGCAGGCCCAGCGCGACCGCTTCATCAGCGGCTGCAAGGCGCGGGGCATCGCCGAGAAGAAGGCCACGAAGATCTTCGAATACATGGAGTACTTCGCGGGCTACGGCTTCCCGAAGGCGCACTCGACGACCTACGCGCTGCTCGCGTATCAGACGGCCTACCTCAAGGCGAACTACCCGCGGCACTTCATGGCGGCGCTCCTCACGATCGAGTCGGAGAACTCCGACAAGGTCGCGTTGTACCTCGCCGAGTGCCGCGACCTCGGCGTGCCCGTGCTGCCGCCCGACATCAACACCAGTCGTTGGCAGTTCGTCGTCGAGCCCGGCGGCGTGCGCTTCGGCCTCGGGGCCGTCAAGGGCGCCGGCTCGGGGGCGATCGCGTCGCTGCTCGAGACCCGGGAGGCGCTCGGCGGACGGATCAAGTCCCTGTTCGAGCTCGGCGAGCGCGTCGACCTCCGCCTCGTCAACAAGAAGGTCCTCGAATGCCTGACGAAGGCCGGGGCGTTCGACTCGCTCGCGCCGAGGGGCGCGGACAATTACCGGGCCTGGCGCCCGCGGCTGCTCGCCGGCCTCGACCGCGTGCTCGACCACGGCGGCCGTCATCAGCGCGATCGCGATCAGGGCCAGTCGCGGTTGTTCGGCGGCGCCGAATCGCCCGACGAGGCGGACGACATGATCGCGCTCCCGGAGACGCCAGCCTGGTCGGAAGCCGAGGCGCTGACGTACGAGAAGGAAGCGCTCGGCCTGTACCTCAGCGGGCACCCGCTGCAGCGATACGCCGGCGTGCTCGAAGCCGCCGGCGCCCGCCGGCTGGCCGACCTCACCGAGAGCGTCGCGGACTGCGCGATCGGCGGCGTCGTGACGGGCATCCGCCACCTCAAGACCCGGCGCGGCGACCGCATGGCGGTGTTCATGCTCGAGGAAGAGGCCGCGAAGGTCGAGGCCGTCGTGTTCCCTGAGGCCTTCGGCCGCTACGGCGGCCTCATCGCCGACGATGCGATGCTGCTCGTGCGCGGCAAGTACGAGCGGGACGAGGAGAGCAGCCGGCTCATCGTGTCGGAAATCACGCCGCTCGACGTCGTCCGGGACCGCGCGGTCCGCGAGGTCGAGATCCGCCTGAAGGGCGCGGGGCTCGGGAAGGACGCGATGCGCGCGCTCGTCGGCGTCCTCGATCGGTACCCCGGCGACCGCCGCGTGTCGCTCGTCGTCGAAGTCAACGGCGGCCAGGCAATGCGCGTCCGCGCCGGCACGGCACGGCGCATCAAGCCGAGCGAGCTGTTCGTGCGGGACGTCGAAGCGGTATGCGGAACGGGATCGGTCGTGCTCAAATAGGACTTCATGCCCGTTGACACCCTCGACTTCGAAGAGCCCGTCGCGGTGCTGTTGAAGGAAATCGAGGCGATGAGCCTCATGCCGCAGACGCCCGAGCGGCGCGCGGCCATCGCCCGGCTGGAAGCGCGCGCCAACGAGCTGCGCGCCGAGATCTACGCACATCTGACGCCGTGGCAGGTCGTGCAGGTCGCGCGGCACCCCAACCGGCCGACCATGCTCGACTACGTCGAGCGGCTGTTCACGAACTTCACCGAGCTCGCCGGCGACCGCCGGTTCGCCGACGACAAGGCGATCGTCACGGGCCTCGCGTACTTTCACGAGCGGCCCGTCGCGGTGATCGGCCATCAGAAGGGGCGCGACACCAAACAGAAGATCTACCGCAACTTCGGCTACGCGAAGCCCGAGGGCTACCGCAAGGCGCTCCGGGTGATGCGGCTGGCGGAGAAGTTCAGGCGCCCGATCATCGTCTTCATCGACACGCCGGCCGCCTATCCGGGCATCGAGTCCGAGGAGCGCGGCGTCGCCGAAGCGATCGCCTTGAACCTCCGCGAGATGGCGATGCTCGACGTGCCGATCGTCGTGCTGGTGTGCGGCGAGGGCGGCAGCGGCGGCGCGCTGGGCATCGCGGTGGGCGACCGCGTGCTGATGCAGGAGTTCAGCGTCTACAGCGTCATCCCGCCCGAGGGCTGCGCGGCCATCCTCTGGCGCGACGCCGGGAGGAAAGTCGAGGCCGCCGAGGCGCTCAAGATCACGGCGCCCGACCTCATCGCCCTCGGCCTCGTCGACGAGATCGTCAAGGAGCCGCCGGGCGGCGCGCACACCTCGCACGAAGCCGCGGCGAAGCTCGTGGACGAGGCGGTCTGGCGCCATCTCTCCGAGCTGATGGAGGCGCCGTCTGCCGGCCGGCTCGACGCGCGCTATGACAAGTTCCGGGCGATGGGCCGCCCCGGTCAAGCCATCGCGGACGACGGTCCGGCCGACGACGCGGCGGAGGAGCCGTCCGGATCGGAGCGGGGCGCCTGATGCAGCGCCGCGTCTGGGAGGACGTGCCCGCCGACGAGGCCGGCGTCCGGATCGCGGCCTCGGCGCTGGGCGTGCCCGTCGTCATCGCCCGCTTGCTGTGGCAGCGCGGCTTCACGGACCCGGAGGCGGCGCGGCAGTTTCTCGAGCCGGCGCTCGATCAGCTCCACGATCCGTTCCTGCTGACGGGCATGCGCGAGGCCGTCGATCGCCTGCTCGGCGCGGTCGCCCGCCGCGAGCAGATCGCCATCCACGGCGACTACGACGTGGACGGCATCACGTCCACCGTCATCCTTCGCCGCGCCATCGAGGTGCTGGGCGGCGACGTCGTGCACTTCGTCCCGGACCGCCTGCGCGACGGCTACGGCCTGCAGCCGGCGACGATCGATCGACTGCGCGAGGCCGGGGCGCGTGTGGTCGTCTCGGTCGACTGCGGGATCCGCGCGGCGGCCGCCGGCGCCCGCGCGCGCGACCTCGGCGTCGACCTCATCATCACGGATCATCACGAGCCCGACGACGCGCTGCCGCCCGCGCTGGCGATCATCAACCCGAAGCGCGCGGACTGCTCGTATCCCGACAAGAGCCTGGCCGGCGTCGGCGTCGCGTTCAAGCTGGTGCAGGCGCTCTTCGCCGCGAGCGGCCGGGGCGCCGAGCTGCTGCCGCACTTCATCAAGGTGGCGGCGATCGGCACCCTGGCGGACGTGGTGCCGCTCGTCGGCGAGAATCGCGTGATCGCGCGCTACGGGCTGCAGGGCCTGTCGCGCGGGCCGCACGGCGCGGGCCTCGAGGCGCTGCTCGAGGACAGCGGCCTGCTTGGACGCACGCTCGACAGCTTTCACGTGAGCTTCGTGATCGCGCCGCGGCTGAACGCCGCCGGCCGGATGAGCTCCCCGGATCTCGCGGCCGATCTGCTCCTGCTGCGCGGGCGGGACGCCGACGCGCGGACGCGCGCGCGCGAGCTGGCCCGCCAGCTGTCCGCGGAAAACGCCAGGCGCCAGGCGCAGGAAGCGGAGATCCTCGCCGAGGCACGGCGCCTCATCGACCGCGACCCGGAGGTCGGCGCGCAGAACATGCTGGTCGTCGCCGGCCAGGGCTGGCACCGCGGCGTGATTGGCATCGTCGCCTCCAAGCTGGTCGAGATCTACTGCAAGCCCACGCTCGTCCTTTCAATCGAGAACGACGTGGCGCACGGATCGGGGCGGAGCATCCCCGGCTTCGACCTGCTGGCCGCGCTCGACGCGTGCGCCGACGTGTTCCTCCGGTTTGGCGGCCATCGCCAGGCCGCGGGCGTCACGCTCGAGGCCGGACGAATCGGCGAGCTGCGGCGGCGACTGTGGGCGCTCGCCAACGCGCAGCTCGGACCGTCGGACCTCGTGCCGCGCCTGCGCATCGACTCACCGCTCGGACTGCGCGAGATCGCCGGCGACGTGATCGAAGGCCTCGCGCGCCTCGGCCCGTTCGGCGCCGCCAACCCGCAGCCGGTGTTCCGCGCGTCGCCGGTCGACCTGCTGGCGGCGCCGCGGCTGGTGAAGGAGCGGCATCTTTCCCTGACGTTCAAGCAGGATGGCCGCGCGTTCCGCGCGATCGCCTGGCGCGCCGCGGACCGCGAGACGTACCTCGCGACCAATCGCTACGGCCTCGAGCTGGCGTACTCGCTCGACCAGGGCGAGTACCGCGGCGAGAAGGTCACCGAGCTGACGGTCGCCGACGTGCGCGTGCCCGAGGTCGCCGCGCCATGAGGTGGCAGCGGTGGCTACGCGGACTCGTGGCCCTGGTCGGCCTCGGTTGCGCCGTCGCGCTGTACGCCTACTCGCGCCACAGCCCGCCGCGCGTCGAGCCGCCCCCCGCCGTCACCGTCGACCCGCAGGCCCAGGTGCAGTACGGCGCCGGACGCCTGGTCCGGCACCGCGGCGACCAGGAGCTGGGATCGATCGACTACCAGGGCATGAAATCCTACGAGGACGGCCGCAGCGTGTTCGACCAGCCGCACATCATCTCGTCCGACGCGCGCGGCTTCGAGGCCTGGGCGGCCCGTGCCGAGACGAAGGGCAAGTCGGTCCATGCCGACAATCCGAGCGAGATGGAGTTCACGGGGCACGTGAAGGTCCGGACGAAGGACGGCCTCGAGCTCCTGACCGAGTCGGCCGTCTACGACGACATGACCGGCGGCGTGCGCATCCCCGGACCGCTCACGTTCACGCGGGGCCGCCTGTCCGGGCAGGGCACCGGCGGCATCTACGACCGCGACAAGGACGTCCTGACGATCCTCGACCAGGCGCACGTCCAGGTGGCGCCCGGCCCGGACGGGAAGGGCGCGATGTCCGGCACGTCCCGGTCCATGATGCTCGACCGCATGAACAAGGTCTCGCGCCTCGACCAGGGCGCCACGATCACGCACGACGCCGAGACGCTGGTCGGCGACGCCGCGACGCTCTACTGGACGGACGATGAAAAGCACCTGCGGCTGATCGAGCTGCGCGGGCATGCCAACGTCACGCAGGGCCCCGGCGCCGGCGCGAACAGCCCGCCGGACATGCACGGCGACGACATCGACCTCACGTTCTATCCCGACGGCCAGACGCTGCGCGCCGGCGCGTTGATCGGCCGGACCGCGCCCGCCTCACTGGTGTTGATCGATGCGAACGGCCGCCGGTCGGTGTCCGGCGGTCGCGTGGATCTGACCGTCGCTCCCGACGGCCAGACGTTGACCGATCTGCAGGCCCGGCCCGCCGCCCGGGTCGATCTGCCCAGGACGGCCGACGCGCCCGCGCGCGTGATCACGGCGCCGACCCTGACGGCCCGGGGCACCGAGAAAGAAGGCCTGAAGGAGGCGCGGTTCGACGGCGGCGCCGAGTTCACCGAAACCGTGCCGGGCGAGAAGGGCCAGAAGGACTCCATCCGCACGGGCAAGTCGCGCACGCTCGTGCTGGCGCTCAACGGACAGATCGACGCCATCGATCAGGCCCACTTCACGCAGGACGCGACGTTCACCGACGGCGACGTTCACGGGGACGCCGACGATGCGCAGTACTTCGCGGGGCAGGGCAAGCTGCTGCTGCGGCCGGCCGCGCGCGGGCCGAAAAAGACGCCGCACGTCACCGACGGCGACCTCCAGGTCGACGCGCAGTCCATCGACATCTACCTGGACACGCACGACCTCGACGCCGCGGGCGACGTGACGACCGTCAACCGTCAGTCCGCAGCGCCCGCGCCGACGCCGCACACGTCCGCGCTCTTCGACTTCAACGATCCGAACCGGCCGATCTACGGCGCCGGCGCCACGCTGCACTATGCGAGCGCGACCGGGCGCGCCATCTACACCGGCACGGCCCGCGCCCTGGCGCGGACCTGGCAGGATCCGAACTCCGTCACGGCCGACGAAGTGACGGTCGAAACCGAGACGCACAACCTGAAAGCCGTCGGCCATGTGTGCTCGAAGTACACGCTGACCCCTTCGGCGAGCCCCGGAGTGGCGACGACCGCCTCGGCGCAGAGTCCGACGGAGTATCTCGGCACCGGCCAGACGCTCGACTACCGGGACGCCGATCGCGTGGCGAGGTACGAGGGCGCGCCCGCCACGCTCTATTCGTCGGACGGCACGACGAAGGGACCGTCGCCCGCCTGCGGCAGCGCGCTGCCGACCGCCGGCCGCACGACGACCGCGCCGCGGATTGACATCGTCTTCAACGATCAGGGCAACGCGGTCGATCGCCTCGACGCGACGGGCGGCGCGTACGCCCAGCTCGAGGGCGGCCGGGAGGCGGTCGCGCAGCGGCTGCAATACGACGCCGCCACCGACACCTACACGCTGACCAGCTCGGCGGCGATCCCGGCGCGCGTCAAGCTGCCCAACTCGGACCACACGGGCTGCACCAAATCGATGGGGGAGACGCTGACGTTCACCAAGCAGAGCGGGAGCGCCGAGGGATCGCGCGAGACCGTGAAGATCGACTGCGGCGCCTCGATCAAGAACCCCGTCAACTAATGGCGACCCTGCACACGCAAGGCCTGACCAAAGCGTACGGCGGGCGCACCGTGGTGCGCGACGTGGTGCTCGACGTCTCGTCGGGCGAGGTCGTCGGCCTGCTCGGCCCGAACGGCGCCGGCAAGACGACGACGTTCGGCATGGTGGTCGGCCTCGTCGGTCCGGACGCCGGTCGAGTGCTCCTCGACGACGAGGACGTCACGTCGGCGCCGATGTACGTGCGCGCGCGCAAGGGCATCGGCTATCTGCCGCAGGAGCCCTCGATCTTCCGCGGGTTGACGGTGGAGCAGAACATCCTCGCGATCCTCGAGACGCTGCCGATCGACGCCGAGACGCGGGCGTCGCGCCTGCGCGAGCTGCTCGCCGAGCTGAACCTGACGCCGCTCGCGCGCTCGAAAGCCCACACGCTGTCGGGCGGCGAGCGCCGCCGCGTGGAGATCACGCGGGCGCTCGTCAACTCCCCGAAGTTCATCCTGCTCGACGAACCGTTCGCCGGCATCGATCCCATTGCTGTAAGTGAGATCCAGAAGATCATCTTTCATCTCAAGGCGCGCGGCATCGGCGTGCTCGTGACGGACCACAACGTGCGGGAAACGCTGAGGATCACCGATCGCGCCTATATCGTGCACGATGGCGTGATATTCCGCAGCGGCACGCCCGCCACGCTGGCCGCCGACGACGAGGTGAAGCGGATTTACCTCGGCGCGGATTTCCGCCTGGACTAATATTGAGGGCGGCACCGATCTGATGGCTATCCACCAGAAGCTCAACGCGCGGCTCGTCCAGAAGCTGATCCTGACGCCCTCGCTGCAGCAGGCGATCAAGCTCCTGCCGATGTCGACGCTCGAGCTTGCCGAGCTCCTCAATCAGGAGATGGTGGAGAACCCGCTCCTCGAGGAGGTGCCGACCGAGGACGCGCAGACCGCCGAGGCCGCGGCCACGCCCGAGCAGCCCGAGGCCGCCAAGGCCAAAGACGACGGCAAGGACGCCTGGGACGACGCCGACTACGAGTACTTCTTCGGCGAGTACCTCGACGAGGGCTACCGGCCCCGGCAGCCGCAGGAAGTGAAAGAGCTCCCGCCGATCGAGAACACGCTCTCGACGAAGAGCTCGCTCGCCGACCACCTCATGTGGCAGCTCAACCTCCAGACGAGCGACAACACGATTCGCGAGATCGGCGCGGCCATCGTCGGCAACATCGACGAGGACGGCTATCTCGTCGCCTCGGTCAACGAAATCGCCGCGCTCGGCAACTGGGACGTCGCGATCGTCGAGAAGGCGCTCGAGCACGTGCAGTCGTTCGACCCGATCGGCGTCGGCGCGCGCGACCTGCAGGAATGCCTGCTGCTGCAGCTGCGTCATCTGGGCCTGGCCGGCACGCCCGCCGAGGTCCTCGTCCGCGACCACCTGCGACTGCTGCAGAACCACCGCATCCCGGAGCTCGCCCGCGCCCTCGGCGTGGAGCCCGAGGAGGTCAAGGCGCACATCGAGTTCATCAAGCACCTCGACCCGAAGCCAGGCGCGCGCTACAGTCCGGCCGACTCGCAGTACGTCATCCCCGACGTCTACGTCGTCAAGACCGACGACGGGTATCGGGCGCTGCTGAACGAGGACGGGCTGCCGCAGCTCCGGATCAGTCCCGTCTACCGGCGGCTGCTCGACAAGGGAGGCGAGACGTCGGACGAGACGCGGGCCTACGTCAAGGACAAGTTCCGGTCGGCGCTGTGGCTGCTGAAGTCGGTGGACCAGCGGCAGAAGACGATCCTCAAGGTCGCGACGAGCATCATCAACTTCCAGCGCGACTTCCTCGACCGCGGCATCGAGCACCTGCGGCCGCTCGTCCTGCGCGACGTGGCGAACGACATCGGCATGCACGAATCGACGGTCTCGCGCGTCGTCAACAACAAGTACATGCACACCCCGCAGGGCGTGTACGAGATGAAGTTCTTCTTCCACAGCGGCATCAGCAGCTCCTTCGGCGAGAGCGTGTCGTCGGTGACGATCAAGCAGCGCATCCGGAAGATCATCGAGGGCGAGGACCAGCGCCGGCCGCTGAGCGACTCGAAGATCATGAGCATCCTGCAGAAGGAAGGGCTCGTGCTGGCACGCCGGACGATTGCCAAGTACCGGGAAGAGCTGAAGATTCCGACGTCCAACCAGCGCAAGGTCCTCTACTGACGCGCACGGAGGTCCGCAGGCGATGAAGCTCACTGTCACGGGCCGCCGCGTGGCCGTCACCGAGGCGATTCGCACGGAGATCGCCCGCAAGCTGCGCCGGCTCGAGCGCGTGCTCAACGACAGCGCGGTGTCCGCGCAGTGCGTCGTCGGACGCGAGCGGCAGACGTTCTCCTGCGAGCTCACCGTGCACGCGCGCGGCGACCACATGCTGCACGCTGTCGGCCGGGATGCCCGGCTGTCGGCCGCCGTCGCCGCGGCCGTGGAGCGGGTCGGCCAGCAGGCGAGCCGCCTGAGCGATCGGTGGAAGACGCGGCGGCGGGCCCCGGGCCGCGCTTCGGCGCCCGCCGACGGCGGGGAGGGCCGCAGCGCGGCGTCGCCACGCGTCGTGCGCTCGCGTGACTACGCCGTCAAGCCGATGTCGGTCGAGGACGCGATGCTCGAGCTCGCCGGCGGCCGGCGCGCGTTTCTCATCTTCCGGCACGCCGCCTCCGAGCGCGTCGCCGTGCTGTTCCGACGGCCCGACGGCCATTTCGGGTTGATCGAGCCCGAGGCCTAGGTGACGGCGGCCGGCGTCACCGTCGGAGCGTTGCTCGGCGCCCGCGGCGCAGGCAGCGGCCTCGAGCTCGATCTGCTCGCGGGCGCGTCCGGCCTCGATCGGCGCATCACCCTCCCGTACATCCAGAAGACCGGCCTCGCGCTCGCCGGCTTCGACGAGTATCTGCGCGCCGGGCGCGTGCTCGTGTTCGGCGAGAGCGAGATCCGCTTTCTCGAGCGCATGGACCCGGCGGCCAGGACGCAGGTGCTGCGGCGCCTGTTCGCGCGCGACTTCCCGTGCGTGCTGATGACGATGGGGCTCGACGGCCCGGCGGAGCTCGCGGCGGAGGCGGAGCGCGCGAGCGTGCCGCTCGTACGCACGGCGCTCACGACGCCGGCGGCCATCGCGCGGGTGACGGCGCTGCTCGAAGACCGGCTGGCGCCCCGCGAGACCCGTCACGGCGTGCTGCTCGACATCCTCGGACTCGGGGTGTTTCTCGTGGGCGAAAGCGGCATCGGCAAGAGCGAGTGCGCGCTCGACCTGGTCGTGCGCGGCCACCGGCTGGTGGCCGACGACACGGTCGAGGTCCGCTGCCGCGAGCAATCGGTCCTCATCGGCAGCTGCCCCGAGCTCACCCGGCACCACGTCGAGATTCGCGGCCTCGGGCTCGTCAACGTCACCGACCTGTTCGGGGTCTCGGCCACGCGGTCGTCCAAGCGCATCGAGCTCGTCGTCCAGCTCGAGCGGTGGGAGAGCGGCCGCGAGTACGACCGGCTCGGCCTCGACGCCGAGACGATGGAGATCCTGGGCATCCGCGTGCCGTGCGTGCGGATGCCGGTGGCGCCGGGCCGGAATCTCGCGATGCTCGTCGAGGTCGCGGCGCGGAACCAGCTGCTGCGGAGCCGCGGCCGGCATGCCGCCCGACTGCTCACCGAGCGCCTCGAGCGGCGGCTCGAGCGGCTCGCCGATCGCGACACGGACGATCCGGAGGCCGACGAGCTGTGACGCGGCTCAGGCACTCCCGTGCCGGCGCGCTGGGCCGCCGCGCGGCCCGGTTCGTCGTCGTCACGGGCATGTCCGGCGCCGGCAAGTCTCAGGCGATCCGCGCGCTCGAGGACCTGGGCTACTTCTGCGTCGACAATCTGCCGGTCGCGCTCATCCCGACGTTCGCCGACCTCACGCTGTCGAGCCAGGGCGAGATCCGGCGCGCGGCCGTGGTCGTCGACGTGCGCGAGGGCACGGCGCTCGCGCGGTTCCCGACGGTCTACACGCAGCTCAAGCGCCAGGCCGCGCAGGCGGTGCGCCTCATGTTCCTCGATGCCGGCGACGCCGCGCTGCTGCGCCGGTTCAGCGAGACGCGCCGGCCGCATCCGCTCGCCGAGGGCCGGTCGGTGGCCGAGGCGATTCGCGTCGAGCGCCGGCTGCTTCAGCCGATGCGGCGCCTGGCCGATCAGATCCTCGACACCAGCACGCTGAACGTGCACGAGCTGCGCCGGCGGATTCTGGAGTCGACCAGCGGCGCGGGCACGGCGGCGCCACTCGTCGTGAACGTCCTCAGCTTCGGGTTCGGCCGCGGCGTGCCGCCCGACGCCGACCTGCTGTTCGACGTGCGCTTCCTCCCGAATCCGCATTTCGTCACGGCGCTCCGCCCGTGGACGGGGCGCAGCGCGCGCGTCGCCCGGTTCGTCATGCGCGCGCCCGCGGCGCGGCGGTTCCTCCAGCTCACCGCGGCGCTCCTGCGGTTCCTCGTTCCGCAGTACATCGCGGAGGGCAAGTCGTATCTGACCGTCGCGATTGGCTGCACCGGCGGCCGGCACCGGTCGGTGGCGATAGCCGAGGCGCTCGGCAAGCGGCTGCGGGGCCTCCGGGGAATCGAGCTGCAGGTGCGCCACCGCGATGCGGCCGCTGGATAGGACACGATAGGATGCTCGTGTGACGAACGGGGACCGGTCGCTCGGCGTCGTCGTCGTGACGCACGGCCAGCTGGCCAGCGAACTGCTCAACGCCGCCGAAATGATCGTCGGCGATTTGCCGGGCTTCGCCGCCGTGTCGATCGGCTGGCAGGATCCGGTCGATACGGCGCGCGAGGCGATCGAGCGGGCAATCGCCCGGGTGGACCGCGGCGGCGGCGTCCTGCTGCTCACCGACATGTTCGGGGGGACGCCGGCCAACCTCGGCCTGACGTTCCTCGAGGCCGGGCGCATCGAGGTGGTCACCGGCGTCAATCTGCCGATGCTCATCAAGCTCGCGAAGGCGCCGGAGGGCGATGACCTGCGCGCCCGGGCGCGCGAGCTGTGCGACCACGGACGCGCGGCGATTCGCGTCGCGTCCGACCTGCTCCGCGCCGACCCCGAGAGCCCGGGCCACGAGGGGTAGCGTGACATCACGCCGCGTGCCGATCATCAACGCGCTGGGCCTCCACGCGCGCGCCGCCGCCAGGTTCGTCAAGCTGGCCAGCGCGTATCGCAGTCAGATCCGCGTGACGCGCGGACAGCGGACGATGGACGGCAAGAGCATCCTGGGCCTGCTCCTGCTCGCCGCGGCCCGCGGCAGCCAGATCGAGATCAGCGCCGACGGTCCCGACGAAGCCGAGGCGCTCGCGGCGCTCTGCGGACTCGTCGCGCAGGGGTTCGAGGAAGCATGACCAAGCTCACGGGGCGCGGCGTGGCGCCGGGCATCGCCGTGGGGCGGGCGGTCGTGGCCGTGCGCGCGGCCCCGCAGGTGCGCTATCGGCTGGCCACGAGCGGCGTGGACCGCGAGCGCCAGCGCCTGCGCGCCGCGCGCGAACGCACGCGCGTCGAGCTCGAGGAGATCTCCTCGCGCGTGTCGCGGACCGCGGGCCCCGCGCAAGCCGCCATCTTCGCCGCGCAGCTGCTGATGCTCGACGACCCGCTCCTCACCAAGCGCGCGGACGAGCTCATCCGCCTCGAGCGCATCAACGGCGACTGGGCGCTCGAGCGGGCCATCGCCGAGCTGCACGAGGTCTTCGCGCGGGAGGGCGACGACTGGCTGCGCGAGCGCGTCGGCGACCTCGCGGACGTCGGCGGGCGCCTGCAGCGCAACCTGCGCCCGGGCCGCGACCCGCTGGTCGACCTCATCCAGGAGCTCGAGCCGCCGCTCGTCATCGTCGCCGACGAGCTCTCGCCGTCGCTGGCCGCGCAGCTCGACTGGACGCGCGTCCGCGGGCTGATCTGCGACGTCGGCAGCCCGACGCACCACACGGTGATCCTGGCGCGGTCGCTCGGCGTGCCCGCCGTCGTCGGGCTGGGCGGCGCCACGCAGGTCATTGCACCCGGGCAGACGCTGGCGGTCGACGGCACCACCGGCGAGGTCGTCGTCGAGCCCAGCGACGAGGCGCTCGAGCGCTGGCGGCAGCGCGCGGAGCTCGCGACGGCCGCGCTCCGGCGGCTCGACGAGCTGCGGTCCCGGCCGGCCACCACCGCCGACGGGTGGCGGATCCGGCTCGAAGCGAATCTCGAGATCGCGGACGACGTGGGCCGCGTCCGCGACGCCGGCGCCGAAGGCATCGGCCTGTATCGATCCGAGTTCCTGCTCGACGCGGCGCGCCCGGAGGCCGCGTCCGAAGACGCGCAGCTCGAGACGTATCACACCCTGCTCGAAGCCATGCGCCCGATGCCGGTGACGATCCGGACGTTCGACGCGGGCGAGGATCGGTGGGGCAGCGACACGCGCGGCGGCGGCCACCGCGAGCGCTTCGGCCTGCGCGGCATCCGCGCCGCCATCCGCCACGACGAGCGATTCCGCCTCCAGATTCGCGCCCTGCTGCGGGCCGCGCCGGCCGGGACGCTCCGCATTCTGCTGCCGTTCGTGACGACGCCCGATGAGCTCAGGCAGGCGCGCGCGCTCATCGCGGAGGTCGCGCGCGAGGTGGGCGCCGTCGCGGCCGTGCCGGTCGGCGCGATGATCGAAGTGCCGGCCGCGGCGCTGACCGTCGACCATCTCGCCGCGCACGCCGATTTCCTGAGCGTCGGCACGAACGACCTCATCCAGTACACTCTCGCGATCGACCGGACGGACGAGCGGCTCGCGGGCCACTACGAACCGCGCACGCCCGCCGTCCTGCGGCTGCTGCGGTCGATCTCGGTGATGGGCCGCCGCGCGAAATGCGACCTGTCGGTCTGCGGCGAGATGGCCGCCGATCCGCTGCTCGTCGGCCTGCTCGTCGGTCTCGGCTTCCGGACGTTCAGCATGACGCCGGCGGCGATTCCGATCGTCAAGCGCGGGCTGGCCGCCCTCGACGGCGCGCAGGCCGAGGACGTCGCGCGCCGGGCGCTCCGCGCCGCGTCGGTCGATGACGTGGACGCGCTGCTCGCGCCGATGGCCGATGCGATGCATCGCGCCGCCGTCGCCGTCGCGACGCCGGCGCCAGGAAAGGATCGTTCATGAGTGACGTGACGCGTGTGGACAAGCCGTGGGGCTACGAGCTGCACTGGGCCAAGACCGATCGGTACGTCGGCAAAATCATTCACGTCAACAAGGGCCACGCGCTGAGCCTCCAGTATCACAATCTCAAGGACGAGACGATCTTCCTGTGGGCCGGAAAGCTGCTGTTCGAGATCGAAGTCGACGGCACGCTCGTCGCGCGCGAGATGCGGCCGGGCGAAGCCGTCCACGTCACCCCCAGGACGGTGCATCGCATGACGGCGATCGAGGACTCCGATATCCTGGAGGCCTCCACGCCCGAGCTGCACGACGTCGTCAGGCTCGAAGATCGCTACGGTCGGACCGATCCAGGCTCGAAGCGTTAGGAGCCGGCCCAAGCGGACTCACGCGCTAGATCACCGACATGACCGCGTCGTGCACCCTCGGTCGGAGCGCGACCAGGGCGTCGTTCGCGCGCGTCGGGTGCACGCGGTTCGTGAGCCACGCCACGTAGACGTCGTTGACGGGATCGATCCAGAGCGACGTGCCGGTGAAGCCCGTGTGCCCGAACGCCCGCGGCGACATGCGCGCGCCGCACGAGGAGGTGGGCAGCATGGTGTCCCAGCCGAGCGCGCGCGAGCTCGCCGGAACGCCCGATCGCGTCGTGAAGCGCGCGATCTCGTCTGGCGAGCCGAGCGCCGTCGGCGCCTGAAACGTCTCGAGCACGAGCCGCGCGAACGTCCCCACGCCCGCGGCCGTGCCGAACAGGCCGGCGTGACCGGCCACGCCGCCGAGCGCCGCGGCGTTCTCGTCGTGCACCTCACCCTGCAGCACGCGGCCGCGCCATCCGTCCACTTCGGTGGGCGCCGTGCGATGGCGCCACTCGGCCGGCGGCAGATAGCGCACGCCCGTGCCCCAGCGCGCGTCGAGATCGGCGAGCTGCCGGTCGAGCGGCGCCCCGACGCTGTCCTCGAGCGCGAACCCGAGCAGGATGAAGCCGAGGTCGGAGTAGACCGACCGCACGCCGGGGGCGCGATCGAGCGGCAGCGCGGCGAGCGCGCGCTCGACCTCGGCGCGGCCGCGCGCCCGCTCCCACAGCCGCGCGTGCGCAGGCAGACCGGACGAGTGGTCGAGCAGCTGCCGAACGGTCACGCGCGCTCGATCGGCGCCGCGCCACCACGACAGCCGATCGGCCAGGAGCGTGTCCAGGGCGATCGCGCCGTCGCGCACCTGGCCCATCGCGATCGACGTCGTCGCGATGACCTTCGTGAGTGAGGCCAGGTCGAAGATCGTATCGACGCCGCACGCCGGCGAGCCGTCATCGAACGTGAGCCGCCCGAACGCCTCGCGCCACCACGGCATCCGCCGACGGCCGACTTCGATGACGGCCGCGGGATACGCGCGCGATGCCAGGCCGCCCGCAATCACCTCCCGCACCGGCGCGAACCGCGCGGCGTCCGCGAGGAGCGGCTCGTCGGCGCGCATTCAGCGTGAGGAACCGGCGGGGGGCTCGAGCAGGACAGGACGCAAGGCGGTGAAATACGCCGAGGGTTCAGGCGAGGCCGTGAGGGCGTCGTACGAAAACAGCAGGACGCCGGCGGCGCCGGCCCGGCGCGCCAGGCGCAGCCGATCGGCGGTCGTGGCGACCGGGAGCTGATAGGCGCCGACGCCCACCCAGAGCGGCGTCGACGCGGCGGCCGCGCGCGCCTGGCTCAGCTGATCGGCGAACTCCTTCGGATCGGCCGCGTACGCCATGGGACAGATCGCGTCGAAATCGCCCGCAGCCGCCCACGCCCGCCAGTTCTGCAGCCGCCGCCCGAGGGCTTCGTCCGCGCTCGGGTTCACGGCGATCGTGACGAGTGCGCGCGGGCGCGCGCGCCGCACCGCGCCGGCCAGCCGCGTGGCGAGCTCGCTCAGTCGATCGCGGCGATACGCCTCCCAGCTGTCGGGCAGAAAGTTCGTCCACAACATCGGCTCGGTGACCGAGCGTGCGTCGAGCCGCTGGCGCTCCGCCGCCGGGGTAGCGGCCGCGTGGAGCGCCCGGAACGTCGCAATCGCGCTGCGGCTGTAGTCGAACGCCTCGGTGGGGTAGCGCAGATAGTCGAGGTGGACGCCGTCGACGGCGTATTTCGTCGCCACCTCGGTGACGACGCGCGTCGTGTAGGCCTGGGACTCGTCGGCAATGGGCGAAAGATAGAGCCCTTCCACCTGACTGGACATCGATCGCGTCCACCGCGCCACCGCGGCCACGTATTCCGGCGACTGGGGATCCACGTCGTGGAGCGCCGCGGCCAGCGCGCTCGGCACCATCAGCCACTCCGGATGCCGGAACACCACGTGGGCGCGCGAGCGGGGAAGGGTGGCCGCGCTCGCGACGAGATTCACGTTGATCCACGCGTGGACGCGCAGCCCCGCCTTGTGCGCGAGATCGAGCGTGGTCGCGAGCGGGTCGAAGCTCGCCGGCTCGCCATCGAGCTCGGACGATCGCGGCTCGATGTCGCTCGCGTAGAACGCCTCGCCGCGTCCGCGGACCTGCACGAGGAGCGTGTTGAAGCCGCCGGCACGCGCCGCGTCCACCATCGCCGCGATCTGCGTCGGCGACGTCAGCGACGTGCGCTGCACCCACAGGCCGCGCGTCTCGTCCGCGGCCGCGAGCGCCGGCGTCAGGGGAGGTTGGAGGATCGCGGCGCCGGCAACCAGGACCAGAAGCAGCACGACGGCACGGCGCGCGCGGGGCATGAGATCCTTTCACGTTAGACGCCACCGTGCGGGGTGTCAACGGGAAATGCGATACGCTTCTGCTCCATGTTCGTCCTCGGCCTCGACGCGGGCGGCACGAAGACGGTCTGTCTGCTCGCCGACGAACGCGGCCAGATTCTCGCCGAAGCGCGCGGGCCAGGCGCGAACCTGCAGGCCGGAGGCGAGCTCGAGGTCGAGAAGGCGCTTCACGGGGTCATCGCCGAAGCGCTGGGACGCGATCGCGCCATCCGTCCGGCAGCGATCTGCTGCGGCATGGCCGGCGTCGATCGCCCGGAGGACACCGCGGTCATCCGCGGCATCCTCACGCGCATCGGTCAGAAAGCCGACCTCCTCATCGTCAACGACGCGCTCATCGCGCTCGAAGCCGGGGCGCCGGGCCAGGCGGGCGTCGTGATCGTCGCCGGCACGGGCTCGATCGCCTACGGCCGGGACGACGCCGGCCGCGCGGCGCGGGCGGGCGGCTGGGGCCACGTGCTGGGCGACGAGGGCAGCGGCTACTGGCTGGGCCGGCAGGCGCTGCAATCGGTCGTGCGGTCGGCTGACGGACGAGGACCGGCCACGAAGCTGACCGCCCGCGTGCTCGCCCACTACGGCGTCAGCCGCGCGCAGGATCTCGTGCACCACATCTACTACGGCGGCACGCGGCCGTCGGCGATCGCCGCGCTCGGGGCCGTGGTCCAGGCGGCCGCCGAGGAGGGCGACGGGATCGCCCGTCAGATCATCGAGACCGGCGCGCTCGAGCTCGCCGCAGCGGCCGTGTCGGTGGCGACGCGCCTCGCGCTCGACGCCTGTCCCGTCGTGCTGTCCGGCGGGATGTTCCGCGCCGTGCCGCGCCTCCAGACGAGCGTCAGCCTGCGCGTGAGGCAGGCGCTTCCACACGCCACCATCCAGCCCCTCGCGGTGGAGCCCGCGCTGGGCGCGGTGCGATTCGCGCTCGCCCTCGCGGGAGGCCATCTGGTGGTGCCGAGCTACGTGGAGGCGTCGTAGGTGCTGCGCTTGGTGATCCATCCCACCGCCGAGGCGGCGTCACGCGGCCTGGCGGATTTTCTCGCCCGCTCGCTGGAGCGCACGCCTGCGCTCGTCCTCGGCCTGCCGACGGGCCGCACGCCGGTCGCGCTCTACGCTGATCTCGTCCGACTCCATCGCCGCGGCCGCGCGAGCCTCCGGCGCGCGACGACGTTCAACCTCGACGAGTTCGTGGGGCTCGGGTCGCGCGACCCGCGCAGCTATCACGCGTTCATGCGGCGCCACCTGTTCGATCACGTTGATCTCCCGGCGGCGCGCGTTCACATCCCCAACGGCCGTGCGCGCAATCTTCGCCGCGAGGCGGCGCGCTACGAGCGGCAGCTGGCGGCGGCCGGCGGACTCGACCTCGTCATCCTCGGGATCGGCCACAACGGCCACATCGGCTTCAACGAACCGGGTGCGGCGCTCGAGGCGCGCACGCACTGCGCGACGCTCCGGTCGCGCACGCGGCGGGACAATGCCTGGCTCTTCGGCGGCGACTGGCACCGGGTGCCGAGGCGCGCGCTCTCGATGGGCATCGGCACCATCCTCAGCGCGCGGGGCGTGGTCCTGCTCGCCACCGGCGCCTCCAAGGCGGCGATCGTGCGCCGCGCGATCCGCGGCCCGATCACGACGCGCGTGCCCGCGTCCCTCCTGCAACTCCACCCGAACGTGGTCGTGGTGCTGGACCGCGCGGCGGCGGCGCGGATCTAGGCCGGACCGCGTCCGAGCAGCTTCCGGAGCGTGGGCTCGAGGTCCTCGCCGAGGGCGTCGCGGATCGAATCGTGAGCGCGCTTGAGGCGCCGCAGCGCCTGCGGGTAGGTGAGGCCGGCGCGCTTCATGACGATGGCGGCCTTGACGTTCCACTTCGCGTCCTTGAGCAGCCCGACGGCCTCGTCGGGCGTCACGCCCGTCACGACCGCGACGATCCGGCGCGCGCGGTCACGCAGCTTCTCGGACCCGGTCTGCACGTCCACCATCAGGTTGCCGTAGGTCTTGCCGATGCGAATCATCGCGAGCGTGGTGAGCATGTTCAGCACCATCTTCGTGGCGGTGCCCGCCTTGAGGCGCGTGGACCCCGCGATGACTTCGGGCCCGACCGCCGGCGCGATGATCAGATCGACGAAGGTCTGAAGCTCGGTGCCCGGCCAGCACGTCACGAAGATGATGCGCGCGCCCTTCTTGCGCGCGCCGGTGAGCGCGCCGCGCACGAACTGCGTGATGCCGCTCGCCGAGACGCCGATGACGACGTCGCGTTTGGAGACACGGAGCCGCGAGACGCTGCGCGCGCCCTCCTCGAAGTTGTCCTCGACGCCCTCGCGCGCGCGAAACACCGCCTCCTGGCCGCCGGCCATGATGGCCTGCACGAGCTTGGGCGGCGTGCCGAACGTCGGCGGCATCTCCGCCGCTTCGACGATGCCCAGCCGGCCGCTCGTCCCGGCGCCCACCAGAAACAGCCGGCCGCCTTTTCTGAGCGCGCCCGTGATGATCTCCACGCCGTGCGCGATGCGCTCGCGCTCCCGGTGCACGGCGGCGACGACCCGACGGTCCTCCGCGCTGACCAACTCGACCATGTCGAGCACCGACATCTTGTCGATGCCGAGCGTGGCCGGGTTGATGGCTTCAGTGGGCAGATCCTGCCACTTCGAGTGGTACGGCATGGCGGACGCGGCTGACGCGAACCGGCCTAGCGTACTCGGATAGCATGACAACCGCAATGCGTCGGCGCCCTGCGCACCCACCGCCCGCCCGGCGCGGCCCCGGCGCGCCCGACGAGGTGCCGCGCCCGCCGATGGCGATCGTGCGCTACCTGCGCCACGTCGAGATCGAGCGCCGGATGGCCGCCAACACGATCGAAGCCTATCGGCGCGATCTGATCCGGCTCGCGCAGTTCGCGGCCGGCCGCGATCGCCCGCTCGAAGCGCTCGACCGCGCCGATCTCGAGGCCTTCGTCCGCGAGTCGATGGCGGGCGGGCTGTCGCCGACGTCCACGGCGCGGATCGTCGCGACCGTGCGGGGGTTCTACCGGTTCCTGCGGCTCCTCGGCGAGATCGCGCAGAACCCGGCCGACGATCTTCATGCGCCGCGGACGCTCTCGTCGCTGCCGCACTCGATCGCGCTCGAGGAGATCGACGCGCTGCTGGCGGCGCCCGACGTGTCCACGCCGAAGGGCCTGCGCGACCGCGCGCTGATCGAAGTGCTCTATGCGACCGGCCTCCGCGTCTCCGAGCTCGTCGGCCTGCGGATTGCCGACCTGCGCGCGGACGAGGGCTACCTGAAGTGCTTCGGGAAGGGCAGCAAGCAGCGCGTGGTGCCGATCGGCGACGAGGCCGTGCGCTGGGTGCGGCGCTACCTCGCCAATGCGCGGCCGCGCCTCGTCGGGCGCCGCGAGAGCCCGTTCCTCTTCGTCAACGCGCGCGGCGGCGGCCGGCTGACGCGGCTCGGCTTCTGGAAACTCCTCAAAGCCTACGGCCGGCAAGCGGGCGTGCGCGGCCGGCTCAGCCCGCACGTGCTGCGCCACTCGTTCGCGACGCACCTGCTCGAACGCGGCGCGGACCTTCGCGCCATCCAGGCCATGCTCGGCCACGCCGATCTGTCGACGACGCAGATCTACACGCACGTGCTCGAAGCGCGGCTGCGCCAGGTCTACGACCGCTTCCACCCGCGGGCGTAGCGCGCGGCGTGCGTAGTGCTGGGTGCTGGGTGCTCGGTGCTTGGTGCGGTGCTGCGTGCCCGGTGCGGCAACGACGTCCGGGAATGCCGGCGGCGTCCGCTCGAAGGCGGACGCGCCGCACCGGCATCAAGCAACGCACTCGGCGCCGCGCACCGAGCAGCCGGCACCCCGCACCGAGAATTTGACCGCCCCGCGCGCGTCTAGTACGCTTAGCTGTTCCGCGGGCGGATGAATTCCCCGCGTGTAAGGAGTCGCTCCATGGGGCGCAACGGCCGCCATTTGTTCACGTCCGAGTCAGTCACCGAAGGCCATCCCGACAAGATCGCCGACCAGATCTCCGACGGCATCCTCGATTCCATCCTGGCGCAGGATCCAGTCGCGCGCGTCGCGTGCGAGACGCTCGTCACGACGGGCCTGGCGATCATCGCCGGAGAGATCACGACCAACTGCTACGTCGATTTTCAGAAGATCGTCCGCGAGGTGATCAAGGACGTCGGCTATACGCGCGCAAAATACGGCTTCGACTACGAGACGTGCTCGGTGCTCTCGTCGATCCACGAGCAGTCGCGCGACATCGGCCAGGGCGTCGACACCGGCGGCGCCGGCGACCAGGGCCTGATGTTCGGCTTCGCGTGCACGGAAACACCCGAGCTGATGCCGCTGCCGATCATGCTGGCCCACAAGCTCGTGCGCGGCCTGTCGGAGACGCGCCGCGCCGGCGTGCTCGACTACCTGCGGCCGGACGGCAAGTCGCAGGTCACGGTCGAGTACGAGGGCACGCGTCCCGTGCGCATCGACGCCATCGTGCTCTCGACGCAGCACAGCCCGACCGTCACGCAGGACACGATTCGCGAGGACCTGATCGAGCGCGTCGTGAACCAGGCGATTCCGGCCGAACTCGTCGACAAGAAGACGAAAATCTACGTCAATCCGACCGGCCGGTTCGTCACCGGCGGTCCGCACGGCGACGCCGGCGTCACCGGCCGCAAGATCATCGTGGACACCTACGGCGGCGCCGCGCCGCATGGCGGCGGCGCGTTCTCGGGCAAGGATCCCACCAAGGTCGACCGGTCCGCGTGCTACCTCGCCCGCCACATCGCGAAGAACGTCGTCGCGGCCGGGCTCGCGGACCGCGCGCTCGTGCAGCTGGCCTACGCGATCGGCGTCGCCGATCCCGTGTCGATCCTCGTGGACACGAGCGGGACCGGACGGGTGGCCGATGACAAGCTCGTCGAGCTCGTCCGCGGCCACTTCAAGCTCACGCCGCGCGGCATCATCGAGTCCCTCGACTTGCGGCGGCCGATCTACCGCAAGACGGCGGCCTTCGGACACTTCGGACGCCAGGAGCCCGAGTTCACCTGGGAACGCACGGACCGCGCGAGCGCGATGCGCGCCGACGCGGGCCTGTAACCCCTCGCGCCCGTCCGGCCCGCCAGGCCGGGCGGGCCCTGAACCTGCCAACGCCGTGCCGCGCCTCCTCCGATCCACGATCCTGATGGCGGCGGCGGTTGCCGCCGGCCTGGCGTGCTACGTCGGCGCGACGCTGCCCCCGCGCACCGTCACGCTCGACGGCGCCCCGTCACGCCAGACGGTCTTCGGCGCGTACCACATCCACACGAATCGATCCGACGGGTCCGGCACGCCCGACGAGATCGCCGCGGCGGCCGCGCGGAGCGGCCTCGCCTTCGTGATCGTCACCGACCACGGCGACGGCACGCGTCCGCCCGACCCGCCCGCGTATCGGCACGGCGTGCTGTACGTCGATGCCCTCGAGATCAACACACTCGCCGGCCACCTCGTCGCGCTGGGGCTGACCGCCGCCGCGCCGTACCCGCTGGCGGGGGAGGCAGCCGACGTGATCGAGGACGTGCACCGACTCGGCGGCTGGGCGGTCGTGGCGCACCCGGATTCACCCAATCCCGCGCTGCAGTGGCGTGACTGGACGGTGCCCTACGACGGCGTCGAGTGGCTCAACGCGGACTCGGAGTGGCGCGGCCAGACGGTCTCGAGTCTGGCGGGCACGGCGCTGCGCGCGATCGTGCGGTCCCCGGAGTCGATCGCGTCGCTGTTCCGCCGGCCATCCCGCACGCTCCAGCGGTGGGACGATGCGATTCAGTACCGGCCGGTGGTGGCGCTCGCGGCCCTCGACGCGCACGCGCGGCTGCCGTGGCCGGGCAGCAACGAGCCGCGTCGGCGCACGATCCTGGCGCGGCCTGGCTACGACTCGATGTTTCGCACGCTCCAGCAGGGAGTGATCCTCGACGCGCCGTGGTCGGGCGACGCCCCGGCTGACGCGTCCCGGCTGCTCCAGGCGATCGAGGGCGGGCGCACGTTTTCGATCGTGCGCGCGCTCGCGGGCCCGGCGGAGCTCCAGTTCGTCGCGACGCAGGCCGGCCGCTGGGTCGTGATGGGCGGCCGGCTCCCGGACATGAGTCCCGTGCACTTCCACGCCGCCGTGCCGCAGGCGCCGGGCGTCGAACTGGTGCTCGTGCAGCGGAACCGCGCCTTGGCGAGAGGGAAGGGCAGTCTCGATTGGGCCGGGGGCCCCTCACCCGGCGCGTACCGCGTCGAGGTGCGCTTCCCCGGAACCGACGTCCCGTGGCTCTTGTCGAACCCGATCTACGCCGGCGTGCCGCCGCTTGACGCGCCCGCCGTCGCGGCGCCACCGGCGACGACTGCGGCGCTGGCGCTTGGCGCCGATCGCGGCTGGCGCGCCGAGCACGACGCGGCGTCCCGCGCGGACGTCGCCGCCGGCCCCGCAGACGTCAGCTTGACGTTCGCGCTGGGCGCGGGCCCGCCGGCCGGACAGTACGCGGCCGTCGTGACCGACGTCGACGGCGAGGAGGCATTCGACGCGGTGCAGTTCACAGCCCGAGCCGATCGGCCGATGCGCGTCTCGCTGCAGGTGCGGCTGCTCAGCGGCCAGCGCTGGCGGCGCTCGGTGTACGTCGACGGCGCGGCGCGATCGGTGGTCGTGCACCTCGACGAGTTCGAGCGGGTCGAGACCGCGTCGGTCCTCCGGCCGAACGCGGCGCGAATTCGCAGTGTGCTCTTCGTCGTGGACACGCTCAACACGACGCCCGGCACGCGCGGCAGCCTCACGCTGTCGAACGTCGCGCTGTCACGCGCGCCGGTCGTCGACGCGGGGAAGTAGCGTCAGGTCCGCACCGTCAGCATCAGATAGCCGGCGCCCGCCAGGAACAGGACGTTCGCAGCCCACGCCGCGAGCGGCGCCGGCAGAATGGCGGCCGTGCCCATCGCGACGAAGACCGTCATGAGGAGCCAGTAGCCGAGCGCGAGCACGAGCG
The DNA here is from genome assembly GCA_035519535.1 of Vicinamibacterales bacterium. Classification (GTDB taxonomy): domain Bacteria; phylum Acidobacteriota; class Vicinamibacteria; order Vicinamibacterales; family SCN-69-37; genus DATEGZ01. The sequence goes on from DATIWF010000104.1 coordinate 54,821, forward strand.
CCAGCCCGATGCCGTACAGCGCGCCGCGGCGGCCGGTCGTCACGCCGAAGGGCACCCCGAGCAGCGTCATCACGAGCGTCACGAGCGGAAACGCGATCTTCTTCTGCAGGTTCACGCGCTGTTCCGCGACGCTGAAGCCGCTCGCGCCCAGGCGGGCGATGTAGGCGCGCAGCTCGCCGAACGTCATCACGTCGGCCCCGACCTGGGCCGCGCTGAAGTTGGCCGGATCGCCGAAATCCACCGTACGCGTCGTGAAGGACTCGCGCATCTTCCCGCCCCGCGGCTGGAAGCGCTGCACCCAGCCCGCCTCGGCGAGCCAGGCCCGGTCGCTCGGCCGGAACGAGGCGCGCCGGGCGTGCGTGTGGAGCGTCAGGCGGTACGGCGAAGGGGCCGTGTCGAAAATCGACGCATCGTAGAGCGTGGTCCGCCGCGGATCGTAGGCGAGGTAGTAGTAGAGCCGCCCGTTCTCGCCGGCGAGCCAGTTGCGGTTCTCGACGTCGAGCGTGCGGGCCGGCCGGCCGTGGATGACGTCGCTCAGGGCGTCGGCCTTGCGCTGGGCCTGGGCAATGACCCGCTCCTGCAGGAAGAACAGCAGGCCGCTCCACACGAGCGCGAGGGCCAGGAGCGGCACCGCCGCCCGATAGAGGCTGACGCCGCAGGCGCGCATCACGGTCAGCTCGCTCGAGCGGGTGAGCCCGCCGATGGTCGCGAGCACGGCGACGAGCGTGGCGGTCGGCACGACGTACGCGATGAACTGCGGCGTCGAGTACCAGAGATACTGGCCGAGGATGCCCGCGGTGGCCTGGCCCTTCAGGACCTTGTCGGACAGGTCGATGACGGTCCCGATGTAGTACAGGCCGAGGAACGCCGCGAATGCCAGGGCCGCCACGCGCAGGTACTGCGCGCTCACGTAGACGTCGAGCAGCCGCGGTCGCGGGACGGCCAGCACCGGCACGCGAATGACCACGACGACCCGGCGGCCGCCCCCGGCCGCCGCCGAGCCGACCCGCGGGCGGGCGAGCCACTGGAGGAAGCGATCGATCGCCGCCGGAATGGCGAGCGCCGCGCCGGCGGCGCGCTCGCGCTTCCACAACAGCCAGAGGCCCAGGACGCCCAGGGCGATGTTCGGCACCCAGCGCGCCCAGACGGGCGAGAAGTGGTTGCCCTTGGTGAGGGCCTCGGCGACCTCGAGCAACGCGTAGTAGACGAAGATCACGACCAAGCCCAGGGTGAGGCCGGCGAGCTTGCCCTCCTTCCGCGTGTGCAGACCGAGCGCGAGGCCGATCATCGCGAACACCAGGCACGCCGCGGGGAAGGAGAACTTCTGATGCAGGTACATCACCGCCTGGCGCGCCGTGCCGCCCGCGCGCCGGTCGGCGTCGATCAGCTTCTCGAGGTCCGCGATCGACATCTCCGGCAGGCCGCGGTCCAGGTTCCCGGAGCCGAAGACGGAGTCGGCCGGAATCTGGATGCGCAGGGGCTCGCTCGTCTCGGTCGTGTCGTAGACGGTCGGGTCGGCGCCGGGCAGGTACTGGCGGGCCTGATAGAGCCAGAGGTCCACCTCGTGCCTGGGCGAATCGAGGACGAGCTGGGCCGACTCGGCGAGGGTCACGCTGGGCCGGCCGGGCTGGCTGGTGTCCGCCAGGAACACCCCCTGCCAGCCCCCACCGGGACGGTTGCCCCGGACGTAGAGGACCTTGCCCGGGAAGCCTTCGTAGAACTGGCCGGCCTTGACGTCCGTGTCGGTCTGCTGCGTCAGCAGGTGAAAGGTCACCTCGCGGAAGCGCTGGTTCCCGTTGGGGACCGCCTCGACCATGACGTAGAGGTCGGCGGCGGCGACGATCACGGTGAAGAGCAGCACCGGGCGCAGGAGCCGGAGGGGGTTGACGCCGCACGCCAGGAGCGCCACGGCTTCCCGGTCGCCGGACAGGCGCCCGAGGGCCATCAGCAATCCGGCGAGGAGCGCCATCGGGATCGTGACGCCGAGCGACTGCGGCAAGAGGGTCAGCAGGAGGAAGCCGACCGTCGGCAGCGGGACGTTCTTCGCGAGCAGGTTCTGCGCGTAGTTCAGCATCGGCTGGACGGCCAGCGCAAACGTGAACACCCCAAGCGCCAGGAAGAACGGCGGCAGGATTTCCCGCAGCAGGTAGCGGTCCAGCGTGCGCAACATCATGAGTGACGACGAGGGGACGTTAGCACAGCGAGTGGGCGTCCCCGGGGGGGCCCCGGGGGTTTCCGCGAGACGCGCCGAGGCACGCGCACAAACCTTCCACAGCCTGGATGTAGGCGTGATTTCGCCAACGTCTGATAAGATATGTTATGTTTACTTGAAGCCATCCAGCCAGAGACCGGCCATGGTTCGACGGGCCGCCAGGCCCTGCGCGCCGCTCCTCTGGCGGTCCCGGTCCACGGGCTCCTCACGCTCGGCATCTGCTCGCGGCCTCTGGCGGTCCCGGCCCACGGGCTCCTCACGCGGCATCTGCTCGCGGCCTTCGCTGCGGACCGCCAACACTTCGCTGCTGAACTGCCAGCGCACTGGCCCCCGACACTCTCGATCGTTTTCTGATTCTTGTTGGCGCTTGCGGGAGGCATGCACGCCCCGGCGGGAATCGCGCGCGCCACGGCGCGTGCGGACGCAGCGCTACTTCGACTTCCGCAGCTCGGCGATGATCGCCTCGAGCGCGGCGATGACTTCCGTGCGATCGACGTCGCTCCGTCGAAACTGCAGTCGCAGATTGAACGCCTTGGTCGGCGGTCGGTACTGGAAGACGTAGGCCTTCGGTCGCCCGAACTTTGGCTTCGCGACGACCTTGCGCGCCTGCTCGCGCGTGATCGCGCCCGTGCGGCCCTCGCGCGTCAGCTGCTCGACCAGCGCAATCATTTTCTGTGGCGTCTGCTGCCTAACTACCTGTAGAAGCAATGACTTAGAGGAAATGTCGGCCAGCCGACAGAGGTTGCGCACCTCATCGGGCATCTCGGCCAGCGCCAACGACTCCGTGATCGACGTCCGGGACTTCCCGAGGCGCTTCGCCAGGTCCTCATGCGTGTAGCCGCATCGCGCCGCCAGCCCCGACAACGCTTCGGCTTCTTCAAACGGCCCCAGGTCCTTGCGTTGGAGGTTCTCGACGAGCGCCACTTCGATGATCTCCGTGTCGTCCACGTCGCGAATGACGACCGGGAGCTCGCGGAGGCCCACCTGCACCGCGGCCTGATAGCGGCGCTCACCCGCGACGATCTGATACCGCCCGCCCCGCTGCCGGACGATGAGCGGTTCGATAACCCCCTTCTCGGCGATCGACGCCATGAGCTCCGAGAGATCGCCCATCACCTGTCGCGGCTGGTCCGGGTTCGGGTCGACCTGGTCGATCGGCACGAGGCGCCCGATTGGCGATCCGGCCGAGCTCGCCAGCGCCTCGACGTAGTGCGCGTCGTGGCGCATCTTGAGAGACAACGGCAGTCCACGCTTAGACACGATCCATGACCTCCTCGCAGAGGCGGTAGTACTCGGTCGCCCCGGACGAGTCCGGCGCGAACTTGAAAATCGATTCCTTGTAGGCCGGACTTTCCTCGAGCCGCACGCTCTTAGTGATGACCGTGCGGAACACTTTCTTGCCAAAGACCTTGTCGATCTGCATGCGGATGTCACGCGCGAGGGCTGTGCGCTTGTCGTGCATCGTGATGACCACGCCCAGGATGCGCAGCGTCGGATTGGCCCGCGCCCGCACTTTCTCGATCGTCTCGAGGAGGTCGTCCGTGCCCTCGAGCGCGAAGTAGGACGACTGAATCGGAATGAGCAGGTGCGTCGCGGCCACGAGCGCGTTGACCGTCAGCAGACCCAGCGCCGGCGGACAGTCGATGACGACCGCCTCGAAGTCGTTGGCCACGGTCGCCAGCCGATCCTTCAGCCGGAAGTGGGAATCCAACTCCCCCACGAGCCGGCCCTCGAGCTTGGCCAACGCAATCCGCGACGGCGCGACCCAGAGATTGGGCTGCGCCGTCGGCTTGATGACGTCGCCCATCGCGATGTGCGGGTCGACGATCGCGTCATAGACCGATCGCTCGACACCCGCGATGTCCACGTACGACATCGTGCTGTTGGCCTGCGGGTCGAGGTCGATGAGCAGGGTCTTCTTCTTCCGCAGCGCAAACGCTGCCGCCAGGTTGATGGCTGTGGTCGTCTTGCCGACGCCGCCCTTCTGGTTGGCGATTGCGATGATCATGAACGGCGCGGCCGGCCTGCCGCACCGAGGCCCATTCTAGGGAGGCCCGTTGGGGCCCGTCAAGAAGAATCCCCTACATCTTGTAGCCGAGGTCGTCGGGATCCAAGCTTTCGAGCCACCGTTGCAGCCGCTCGCGGTCCGCCTGGTCCGTGGAGACGTCAACGGACTTCGCATGATCGAGCACCTTCGTGTCCACGAACACCGGCGTCCGCGTGCGAATCGAGAGCGCGATCGCGTCGCTGGGCCGCGCGTCGACGAAGATCACGTCCCCACCACGCTTGAGCTCGAGATACGCGTAGAACGTGTTCTCGTGCAGGTCCGAGATGACGACGCGCGTGAGCGTGGCGCCAAGCTCGACGAGCACCTGCCTGAGCAGATCGTGCGTCATCGGGCGCGGCGGCGCGATGTTCTCGACCTGCAGCGCGATCGCGTTCGCCTCGACCGGCCCCACCCAGATTGGCAGCACGCGATCGGTCGCCGCCTCGCGCAGCAGCACGATGGGCATGTTCGTCAGCGGGTCCATCATGAGCCCCTTGATCGTCATCTCAACGAGCATGTCCGGCCTCCTCGGCCATCGCCCCGGCGGCGATCGCCTCGCCGCGCAGGCTGTGCGGCTCCGCTGACGTGATCTGCACGGGCACGAGCTGGCCGACCCACGCCATCGGGCCCGCGAAGTTCACGACGGTATGCCCCGTCGTGCGCCCCGTGAGCTCCCAGGCGCGACGCCGCGACGGCCCCTCCACGAGAACCTCGACCGTCGAGCCGACTGCCACGCGGTGCCAGGCGATCTGGATCTCGGCCTGAAGCCGCTGCAGCGCGACGATCCGCCTCGTCTTCTCCCCTTCCGTCACATCGTCGGCCAGCCGCTTCATCGCCAGGGTGTTGGGACGCGGCGAGTACTTGAAGGAATACATCGCCTGGAACCGGGCCCGGCGTACGAGGTCGAGCGTGAGCTCGAAGTCCGCGACCGTCTCGCCCGGAAATCCGACGATCATGTCCGTCGAGATCGAGAGTCCAGGCACCACCTCGCGCGCGCGATCGACCAGCGTCAGATATTCGTCGCGCGTGTAGCGGCGTCGCATCGCGCGGAGCACGGCATCGGAGCCGGATTGGACCGGCAGGTGGAGGTGCTTGCACACGGCCGGCACGTCTCGAATCGCCGCCAGCAGCCGGTCGGTCACATGGCGCGGATGCGGACTCGCAAACCGGATCCGCGCGAGGCCCGGCACCTGCGCCACGCGCTCGAGAAGCGCCGCGAAGTCGCACGAGGGGTCGTCGGGCGCCTGATAGTGATTCACAATCTGCCCGAGCAGCTGCACCTCGCGATGGCCGCTCGCCGCGGCCGCACGCACTTCGGCGACGATGTCGGCCACCGGCCGCATCCGCTCGTGGCCGCGCGTGTACGGCACGACGCAGAACGAACAGAACTCATTGCAGCCCTCGATGATCGTGACCCACGCCCGCACGGGATCCGAATGGCGCACCATCCCGAGCGGAAACGACACGTCCTCGTACGGATGGACGTCGATCGCCGGACGGCGCTCCGCCAGCCGGCGTTCCACGAGCGCGGGGAGCTGCGTGAGCGCCTGCGTGCCGGCGACGACGTCGATGGCGGGATCGTGGCGAATGAGCGCCGCGCCTTCCTGCTGCGCCACGCAGCCGGTGACGGCGATGATCGGCGGCGTCTCGCGCCCCGCCGTGAGCTCGCGAATCTCGCCGAGCCGCGAGTAGAGTTTCTCCTCCGCGCGCTCGCGCACGCTGCACGTATTCACGACCACGAGATCGGCCGCCTCCACGGCGGCCGCAGGCTCGTAGCCCGACTGCTCGAGCAGTCCCGCCACGCGCTCCGAGTCGTGGAAGCTCATCTGACAACCGAACGCCTCGACGAAGTATTTACGCGCCACGCCGCCCTTTCGCCCTGCCGGAGCTTTCGCTTTCGCCTTTTGCTTTCGCTTCGCCTCGTCGAGTGTGCAGCATCTCGCGCGCGGACGCCAGCACCGCGGGCGAGACGGCGACGCCCGCAATCATGCGCGCGATCTCCTCTTCCCGGCCGGGCTCGTCGAGCCGCGCGAGCGACGTCGTCGTCCGGCCGCCGCGGACGTGCTTGGCGATCTGAAAATGCGCGTCGGCCCGCGCGGCGATCTGCGGCAGGTGCGTCACCGACAGGATCTGATGCCGACGCGCGAGCGTCTGCAGCCGCGCGCCGACGGCATCGGCCGCGGCGCCGCCGATGCCCGCGTCCACCTCGTCGAAAACCAACGTGCGGCCCGGCTCGTCGCGCGCGGCCAGCGTGCGCAAGGCGAGCATGACGCGCGAGAGCTCACCGCCCGACGCGATGCGCGCGAGGGGACGCAGCTCCTCGCCGGGATTCGGCGAGAGAAAGAACTCGCCTTCGTCCACGCCACTCGCCGTCCAGCGACCCGGCTCGTCCGAGACGTCGACCAATCTCACTTCGACCTTCGCATGCGGCATCGCCAGCTCGGCGAGCGCGCCCTGCAGCGACTGGCCGAGGCGGCGGGCGGCGGCCCGGCGCGCCGCGCCCAGCGTCCTGGCGCCCCCGAGAAACGCCGCGCGAGCCTCGTGTTCGCGCGCCTCGAGCGCCGCCGCGCGCTCGTCGCCGGCCTCGAGCGCCGCGAGCTCCTCCCGGAGCGCCTGCTGGCGGGCAAGGACATTCGACAGCGCCGGACCATACTTCTTCTTCAGACGCTCGAGGCCCGCAAGCCGGTCCTCGACGGCCTGCAGTCGGTCCGGCGACGCCTCGAGCCCCGCGCCGTACGATCGAAGGAAGAACGCCAGATCCTCGAGACGCGACTTCAGCTCGTCGCGGTCCTGCAGGTAGGGCCCGAACCGCGCGTCGAGCGCGGCCAGCTCCCCCACTCGCTTCCAGACGCCACTCAACGCGCCGAGCGCCGCGCCCTCGCCCTCGTAGAGCGCAGCATACGCCTCGCTCGAGAGCCGGCTCAGCCGATCGGCGTTCGCGAGCACGGTGCGATCCGCGGCGAGCCGCTCGTCCTCATCGGGCTGGGGCGCGATCTTGTCGATCTCCTGGAGCTCGAAGCTCGCGAGGTCAATCCGTGCGCGTTTCTCGCGCGCATCGAGGCGCGTGCGATCGAGTGCCGCGACGGCAGTGCGCCACGCCTCGTACTGCGCGCTGACGGCGGCGACGTCGGCGTGGTGCCCGGCGAACGCGTCGAGCAGATCGACGTGCTCGGCGGGATCGAGCAGAGCCTGATGTTCGTGCTGGCCGTGCAGATCGATGAGCGACGCGCCCAGGTCGCGAAGCGCCGCCGTCGTCGCGAGCGTGTCGTCGATGAAGGCGCGGCTGCGCCCCTGATTGGAGATCTCGCGCCGGACGATCGTCTCGCCGCCGCGCGGCCGCTCGAAGATCGCCTGAACGGTGGCCAGGCTCTCGCCGGTGCGCACGAGCTCCGCGCTCGCGCGCCCGCCGGTCAGGAGATCGATCGCACCGACGACGATGGACTTGCCGGCGCCGGTTTCGCCCGTGAGGACGTTCAGCCCCGGCTCGAATTCGATCTCGACGTGTTCGATAACGGCCAGGTGCCGGACGCTCAGGAACCGGAGCATGTCGAAGCCGGAACTCTCATGATATCAGACCTTTGACAGCATTCTGGGCGCATGCTACGCTACCGCGAATTCGCGCTGTTTCCCAGCGGCGCACCTGACCAGAGTTACTGGAGGTGTCGTTGCTCGCGCTTGGGACACTGGCCGCCGCGATCGCCCAGGGCACAGCCGCCGGATCACCCGAGGCGGCGCCGCCGCCATCCGACATCCTCTCGCTGATCTGGCACGCCAGCTTGATCGTGAAGCTGGTCCTCGTGACGCTGCTGATCTTCTCGGCGGTGTCATGGGGCATCATCGCCTACAAGAAAGTGCAGTTCCAGAAAGCCGCGCGACAGACGTCGTCGTTCCTCGATGTGTTTCGGCGCAGCAGCCGCTTCTCGGAAGTGCAGGCCGTCTGCGGCAGTCTCGCCGCGAGCCCGCTCGTCGGCCTGTTCCAGGCCGGGTACACCGAATTGAACGCGCAGCTGCGCGGCGCGGGCGAAAGCAAGCCGGGCGTGCCTGCGTCACGTCCAACGTTACGAAGCCTGGAAGCGGTCGACCGGGCGCTCTTGCGCGCGTCGACGACCGAGGTGGCGAAGCTCGAGCACCGCGTGCCGTTTCTCGCGACGACGGCGTCCATCACGCCGTACATCGGGCTGTTCGGCACCGTGCTGGGAATCATGCGGGCGTTCCAGGACATCGCGGGCGCCGGCGCCACGAGCCTGGGCGTCGTCGCGCCGGGCATCGCGGAAGCGCTCGTGACGACGGCCGCGGGACTTTTCGCGGCGATCCCGGCCGTGTATTTCTACAATGACTTGACGAGCCACGTGAAAGCGTCGGCGAACGACATGGAGGATTTCTCGATGGAGTTCCTGACGATCGCCGAGCGGAACTTCACGTAGAAAGCGCGACGTGCCGAAGCTCGAGTCACTGCCGAACACGCCGGGTCGCCTGGGCGCGCGCCGCGCACGCGCGCACCGCGTGGCGAGCTCGCTCGCCGAGATCAACGTCGTGCCGCTCGTGGACGTGATGCTGGTCCTGCTGGTCATCTTCATGGTGGCCGCGCCGATGATGCAGCAGGGCTTCCCCGTTCACCTGCCGCAATCGCGGCGGTCGACGGCGATCAGCGAGCCGATCACGGTGACCGTGCCGCTCAGCTTTCGCAAGGACGGCAAGGTCCGGCTGGGCACCGACGCCGTGCCGATCGACGTGCTGGCCGAGCGCGTGCGGCAGGCGCTGACGACGACGTCCTCGCCGAACGTCGTGCTGGCAGGCGACGGCGGCGTCACGCTGCAGGAGCTGGTGCGAGTGTTCGACAAGCTGATCGAAGGGGGCGTGACGAAGGTCGGCATCCAAACCACGCCGCCCACCGAGGGCCGCAGGCCGTGAAGGAAGTCGTGAGCGACGTCATCGCGCTTCGCGGGCACGACCCGCAGGGACTCAGCCGGATGGTCTCGTGGTCGTTCGGGATCCACGTGATCCTGCTGACGGCCGTCGCGCTCCTGCCGCGCTTGGGCCTGTTCCGGCCGGCGCCCAAGCCGCCGATCATGACGATCAGTCTCGGCGGCACGCCCGGCCCCCGATCGACCGGCATGACGCCGATCGGCGGACGGACCGTGGAGCAGGTCGCGCCCGAGCCGAAGCGCCCGACGCCGATCGCGCCGGTCGCCGTGAAGCCGGACGTGATGACCGTGCCGGAGAAGCCGACGGCCAAGCCGAAGCCGGAGCCGAAGCCGACCGAGACGATGCAGACGCCGTCACCGACACCCAAGCCCACGACCGGCAAGCAGGTCACGCGGGGCTCGGCGACGATCGAGACCGGGGCGACCGGCCAGGCCGCGGGGCTCACCGTGGGCGGGGGGGGCGGCGGCGCGCAGCTCACCGTCGACGCCGACTTCTGCTGTCCGGATTACCTCCAGGACGTGATCAATCGCATCAGCGCCGTGTGGCGCAACGTCCAGCCCGAACACGGGACGACGGTCATGGTGTTCACGATCAAGCGCGACGGGACGATTGTCGACATCCAGCCGGAACGGAGCAGCGGCAGCACGCTCCTCGATCGTGAATCCAAGGCGACGCTCATGAATCCGGCGCTGCGACTGCAACCGCTGCCCGGGCAGTACGTCTCCGATCACCTGACCATCCACCTCAGTTTTCCGTACTGACCTATGACGATTTCGACATCCTTCGGAGTGGGCGTGCTCGTTGCCGCTGCTGCGGCCGTCGCCATGACGTCGCGTCCAATGGCGGCGTGGATCAGCGAGCCGCTGCAGGAACAGCAGACGGACGTCAAGCTCAGCCTGGTGGGCGCGGGCACCCAGCCGCGCGTCGGCCTGCCGGACTTCACGGCGGACGCCGGCGACGCCGAGCTCGCCGACGCAACGAAGACGCTGGTGGAGGTACTCTGGAAAGACCTCGACTTCGAGCGCGAGTACTACCTGATTCCCCGCACGGCGTCGGCCTCGATTCCGGTCGTCGCGGATCCCGCCAGCCTGCCCTTCGCACGCTGGAAGGATCTCGGCGCCGACTACGTGATCGTCGGGGTCGTGCACCGCAACGGCGTGAATCTCGATATCGAGTTCCGGATGGTCGGCGTGAAGGACGAGGACGCCGGCAAGGAGAAGTTCAGCTGGCACTACGGCGGCACGGGCTGCGCGATCAAGAACGTGCGGTTCTGCGCGCACTACATCTCGGATGACTTCCACAAGAAGACGCGCGGGCTCGACGGCGTGGCGCGGACGAAGATCGCGTTCGCGTCCGATCGCGACGCGTCGCGCATGACGGGGCGGCTGATCCAGAACGCCGGCTCGGGCAAGGAGATCTACATCGCGGACTACGACGGCGCGAACCAGCTGCCCGTGACCGCGAATCGGAATCTGAACGTCGCGCCGGTGTGGTCGCCCGACGCGCGCGACCTCGCGTACACGTCGTGGGTGTCGGGCTTCATGGACATCTACGTGCGAAGCCTCTACGACGCGCGGCCGCCGACGCGTCCGGCCGGCGTCGACAACAACATCGAGAACAACCTGGCTGCGTGGTCGCCCGACGGCAGCAAGCTCGCGTTCGCGTCGACGCGCAGCGGCGACTGGGACATCTGGGTGGTGAATCGCGACGGCACGAACCTGCACAACATCACGAACTACCCGCGCGGCACCGACAACGCCCCGGTGTGGTCGCCGACGGGCGCGCAAATCGCGTTCACGTCCGACCGCACGGGCAGCAACCAGATCTACGTGATCGGCGCCGACGGCGTCGGCCTCCGTCAGCTCACCTTCGGCTGTCAGGGCTGCGACCGGCCGACGTGGTCGCCGCTCAACGTGATCGCCTACACGGCCGGCGCGGGCCCCGGCCACGACATCTACGCACTCGACCTGGCGACGAACAAGACGATCCAGGTCACCGACGGCCAGGGGTCGAACGAGAGTCCGACGTTCGCGCCCAACGGCCGCCACGTCGCGTTCGTCACGACGCGCTGGGGCAAGGAGCAGGTCGCGGTCATCGCGATCAACGGACGCAAGGACACGCTGCAGCGCATCACCGAAGCCGGCAACAACCGGTATCCCAACTGGTCGCGCACGCCCGGCCAATAACCTGAATGAGGACTCCTCACATGCTGCGAGCACACATCGTTGTGATTTCCCTGGCGGCGCTGGCCGTCGCCGGCGGCTGCGCCACGAAAAAGCCGCCCGTGAACCAGCCGACGACGCAGGTGCCGGCGCCGAGCGCATTCCCCGGCGCCGCGGGTTCGACGACGGGCGGCGCCGCAGCCCCCACCGAGCGGCCGCCCGCTCCCCCACCGGTCCCCGACTCGGGCTCGGTCTCGGCCGACCCGCTCGCGAACAAGACGCCGGAGCAGATCAACTCCGACTCGCCGCTGCGGCCGGTCTTCTTCGCCTTCGACAGCGACGAGCTTGACGACTCCGCGCGATCGGCGCTCGACGGCAACGCCCAGGTCCTCAAGCACTACGGCACGTGGATGATCTCGATCGAGGGCCACTGTGACGAGCGGGGCACGGCTGAATACAATCTGGCGCTCGGCGACCGGCGCGCGCTGGCGGCCCGGAACTATCTGATTTCGCTGGGCATCGGCGGCAACCGGATCCGCACGGTGAGCTACGGCAAGGAGTTCCCGTTCGACCCCGGCCACACCGAGGCGTCGTGGGCCAACAACCGGCGCGCGCAGTTCATGGTGACGTCCAAATAGCTGGCGCTCGACGCGCGAGTCGCTGGATAATCACTGAGCGCACAGGATGATCAAGGTTCGACCGTCTCTCGTCATCTGCCTGATGGCCGCCGGGCTCGGCGCCGCACCGGCCGCGGCGCGCGCGCAGAGCCGCGAGCAGCAGCAGGTGTTCGCCGAGCTGCGGATTCTGCAGGAACAGATCCAGCAGCTGAAGGCCGCCGTCAACGCGCTGGCCGAACAGGCCAAGACCACCAACACCCGCGTGGAGGCACAGGGCGAAGCCACGCGCAAGAACTACGCGGATCAACTGCAGCTGGTGCGAGAACTGCAGTCGAGCGTCGAGACCATGGGCCAGAAGGTCCAGTCCAACAGCGCGCAGGTCACGAAGCTCTCGCAGGAGCTGCCGCCGCTGCGCGACGGGCTGAACATGCTGCAACAGCTGATCTCGCAGATCGCGGCGCAGCTTCAACCGATGGCGCCGGCCGATCCAAATGCGGCGCCGCCCGCGGGCGGGGGAACCGCGCCGCCGGCGCCGGCCGCTGCCGCGCCAGCCTCGAGCGGGGTGCCGCCGTCGCCGGGCACCTACTGGAACGCGGCGATGGGCTACTACGCCGTCGGCCAGTGGGATCTCGCCGTGGACGCCTTCAAGGATTTCATGCAGAAGTTCCCGAGCTCGCCGAACGCCGCCGACGCGCAGTTCTTCATCGGCGAGGCGTACTACCAGAGCGGCAAGTCGCGCGAGGCGCTCGCGGCCTACACCGCGTACACGACCACGTACGCGCAGGGTGAGCGTGTGGCGGATGCCTACTTCAAGCAGGCCAGCTGCTACGAGCTTCTCAACCAGAAGAACGACGCGATCCGCGTCTACCAGCTGATCACCAAGCAGTACGCGGACAGCAGCGCGGCGCTCCTGGCCACGCAGTCACTCAAGCGGCTCGGAGTGATCAAGAGCGAATGACTGACCGTTTCCGGAAGGACGTTCCATGGGCAGTGTGAACAAGGCTATTCTCGTCGGCAATCTCGGGCGTGACGCCGAGCTGCGCTACACATCCGGCGGCGCGCCGGTCGCCTCCGTGCGCCTCGCCACCACCGAGCGCTTCACCGATCGCGAAGGACAGAAGCGCGAGGACACCCAGTGGCACGACGTCGTGATCTGGGGCAAGACCGCGGAGGCGCTGCACGAGTACCTCGTGAAGGGCAAGCAGATCTACGTCGAGGGCCGCATCCAGACCCGCAAGTGGACCGACAAGGAAGGCAAGGACCGCTACAACACCGAGATCCGCGCGGATCGCGTCGTCCTGCTCGGCGGCGCCGGCGGCGGGGGTGAAGGACGCGCCGCGCGTCCTGCGCGCGAGCGCTTCGCAGAAACGCCGGAGCCCGTTGGCGAAATGGCGCATGTCGATGCGCCGAACGACGACGACATTCCGTTCTGACGAACGAAAGCCAGAAGCCAGAAGACAGAAGGCAGAAGGCAGAAGGCAGAAGGCAGAAGTACACCCCTAGAAATGCGGCAGTCCGGAGTACATGCCGTCGCTCCGAACTTCTGCCTTTTGCCTTCTGCCTTCTGCCTTTTGCCTTTTTGGAG
>DATIWF010000105.1:0-13137 GCA_035519535.1 Vicinamibacterales bacterium
TCACGATGAGATCGAGATAGCGCTGGCGGTACCTGATCTCGACATCCGTGAGACCGTGCCACTTCTCGGGCAGCGGCACGAGACACTTCGCGAGGAAGTGCACCCGCTCCGCGTGGATCGTGAACTCGTTCGTCTTCGTGCGAAACAGCCAGCCCTCGACCCCGATGAAATCTCCGAAGTCGAGCAGCTTGAAGATCTGAAAATCGCGGGCGCCGAGCGAATCCTCGCGCACGTACACCTGGATCCGCGCCAGGCCGTCGGAGAGCACGAGGAAGTTGGCCTTCCCGAACCCGCGAATCCCCAGAATCCGGCCGGCCGCGCGCACGACGGGCTTCGACGCCTCGAGGGCGTCGCCGGCCTGTCCGCCGTACTCGGCGACGACGGCGCCGATCGTCGCCGATCGATCGAACCGGTTCGGATAGGGCGCAACACCCAGCCGGCGCAGCTCGTCCAGCTTGGCCTGCCGCTGCGCAATCTGTTCACGCTCATTGGACATGGTCAGCCATCAGCACGTCAGATTTCGGTTCGCGTCACTGCCGCTTGAATGGCTTCCCAACAATCATCAATTCCACATTCCCGCAATCTGCATTCAATCTGCATTGATGCGATCCCACAATCTTCAATGCCCCCGATCCCTTCAGATCGTCTTCTTGATGGCATCGAGGACCCCGTTGACGAATTTGACGGACTCGTCGGTGCTGAAGGTCCGCGCCAGCTCGATCGCCTCGTCGATCACCACCGGCGCCGGGGTGTCGCGCTCGTGGCGGAGCTCCCACAGCGCCATCCGCAGAATCAGCCGGTCGATCAGGGCCAGGCGCTCTAGGCGCCAGTGGGCCGAGTGCTGCTCGATCGTCCGGTCGAGATCGGCGACCTCGGCGGCCGTGCCGCGCACGAGCGTCGCCGCGAACTCGCGCACCGCCTCGGGCGCGTCCGGCTGGTGCTCGGCGAAAAACGCCGCGATCGCTTCGTCGGGCGTCGCGCGGCCGACCTCCCAGAAGTACAGCGTCTGCAGCGCCGCCTCGCGCGCGCGGTGCCGGGGCCCGGTCGTCACGCGCGTGGGGGCGCCCCGCCGTCCCCCGGCAGCGCGTCCAGGCGCGCGTAGAGCCGCGCCATGTCGACCGCCGCCAGCGCGGCCTCGCGGCCCTTGTTCGTCGGCCCGGCTCCGGCGCGCGCCAGCGCTTCGTCGGCCGTGTTCGTCGTGAGCACACCGAAGGTCACCGGCACGCCCGTGGCCTGCGCCGCCGCCGTGATGCCCTGCGCTGCGGCCTGCGCAATGTAATCGAAATGCGGCGTCTCGCCCCGGATCAAACACCCGAGACAGACGATCGCCGCGAATGCGCCGGACTCCGCCACCCGCTGCGCCGTCTGCGCCAGCTCGTACGCGCCCGGGACGGCGAACGTCTCGACGTCGCCGGCGGCAAGGCCGGCCTCGCCGAGCGCCGCGCGGGCGCCCGCTTCGAGCGGACCGGTGACGAACGCATGGTACCGGGAGACCACCAGCGCAATGCGCACTCACTGCCCCTTGAACGCCGGCTTCCGCTTCTCGAGAAACGCGCGCGTGCCCTCGCGCATGTCTTCCGTCGTCGACACGAGGCCGAAGAGCGTCGCCTCGTAGTCGGCGGCGTCGGCCAAGGACATCTCGAGCCCGCCCGCGACGGCTTCCAGGATGTACCGGACGGCGACGCCGGGTTTCGTCGCGAGCTTCTCGGCCAGCGCGCGCGCCTCCGCCATCAGCTGCGCCGCGGGCACGACGCGATTCACGAGGCCCATCCGGAACGCCTCGTCCGCCGGAATGGGATCGCCCGTCAGGAGGATCTCGAGCGCGCGGCCCCGCCCGACCAGGCGCGGCAGGCGCTGCGATCCGGCGTAGCCCGGCATGAGCCCGAGGTTGACCTCCGGCTGACCGAACTTCGCGGTGTCGGCCGCCAGTCGGAGCGTGCAGGCCATCGCCAGCTCGCAGCCGCCGCCGAGCGCGAAGCCGTTGACCGCCGCAATCACGGGCTTGCCGAGCCGCTCGACGCGATCGAAGATCGCTTGTCCGCGCCGTGC
Organism: Vicinamibacterales bacterium; assembly: GCA_035519535.1. Classification (GTDB taxonomy): domain Bacteria; phylum Acidobacteriota; class Vicinamibacteria; order Vicinamibacterales; family SCN-69-37; genus DATEGZ01. The sequence goes on from DATIWF010000105.1 coordinate 2,050, forward strand.
GTGCTCGCGCCCGCCCACCGGCGTCTGCACCGCCAGTTCGTTGATGTCGGCGCCGGCCACGAACGATCGATCGCCCGCGCCGGTGAGCAGGACCACGCGCACCTCGGCGTCGCGCGCGGCCTCGTCGAACACCTGATCGAGCTCGCTGAGGGTCTGCGCGTTGAGCGCGTTCAGGACCTTCGGCCGGTTGATCGTGATCGTGAGCACGCCCGCGTGCCGCTCAACCAGCAGGTTTTCGTAGGCCATAACCGGGCGATTATACTTCGCGGCCTCGCCGCCAGCGGGCGATGACCGAGGCCGCCAGTCGGATGACCACGACGGCCGCCACGGCGCCGGACGTGTCCGCCAGCCAATCGTTGACGTCGGGCGTGCGCCCCGGCACGAACGCCTGGTGGAACTCGTCGCTCGCGCCGTAGGCGCTCGAGACCAACATCGCCGCGACCGCCGCCCGGTTGGTGACGCCGGACCACCGCGCGCCCGCGAGCGCGCGGACGACGACGGTGCCAAGGATCGCATAGCCCGTGAAGTGTCCCGTCTTGTCGGAGATGCCGCCCGGCAGCTCGCCGAGATTCGGAATGCTCGAGGCGCCGAAGATGACGGCCATCTGCGCGACCGCCGGCCCCCACACCCACACCCACCGCTTCATCGAGGCGTCAGCCGAAGACGAGGTACATCAGCCAGCCCAGCCCGTACGCCCCCACGACGAGTCCCGCGAAAATCCTGCCGCCGAGGCGGAGTTGATCGCGCGGCTGATCGCGCATCATCGTGCCGAAGACGGTCGAGACGCACGCCGCGAACAGAATCATCACCCCAAGGTGCGTGGTCATGACCGCTTGCGCCCCGTGGCGATGTCAAAGACGTCGAGCGTGACGAGCGCGTTCAGCAGCCCGGCGACGATGAGGAACGTGTTGCCGTATTCGTAGGTGGCGGCGACGACGTCGCCCGCGCCAAGGCCGCCAAGGCCCGCGAGAATGCGCGGCGCCAGCAGGACCCACTGGGCCGCGGCGCCAAGAAAGACGAGGGGCTCCTCCAGCGTGAACGGCAGGAGCCGTCCGCCAAACGCCAGGCCGATCGCGAACATCGTCATGAGCACCACGAAGAAGACGGCGGCCTTGCGGGACTGGCCGACGAGGGCGTGTCCGAGGCCCGGCACCAGAATGGCGATCGCGCAGACGCGTGTGACGCGCGCGGCGTCGGGCGCCGTCTCCGCGGCGCGCGCGGCGGCCTTGCTCTGCGAGGGCGTCGGCTGAGCCATGCTCCGTCAGTTTACCTGATTGACTCGGGCGCCCCGTCGGCCGTGCGCACGAGCACGAACGCAATCGTCGCGCCGAGCGGCAGCGCGGCGACGAACCGCGCCAGGTTCGACACCGGCGCGAGTCCGAGCCATTCGACGGCCAGCGTCACCGCCGTGGGAAGGGCCGCGACCGCCAGCCACAGGACGTGCCGATCGGCGCGCGCGCGTCGGCGCATCGCGACCGCTGCCGCCAGCGCACCGAGCGGCGCCGCGAGATACAAGCCACTGCAGCGCCCGCAGACCGGCCATTTCACACCGGCCGTGTAGAACGATCGTTCAGGGCGCTGATGGCACACGCGCGACGCGGCGGCGTAGACGATCCCGCTCCACAGCGGGTGCCGGCCATCGAGTCGCGACCACGCCGATGCGGCGAGCAGCGCAGGCCACACAACGGCGGCAACGATCAGCGAGACAGCCAGCCAACGCACCCCCGGGCCTCCCGAACCTCAGGGAACCCCTGTGGACCCCCTGGGAACCTTCACCCTACGCGATCTGCAGCGCTCCAAAATGTTCTTCGTAGCGCTTCCGAAACTCGCTCCACGTGTACGCGTGGCTCTGACCGCCCAGGTGCTCGAGGGCGAACGTGGCCGCGACGCTACCCAGCCGCGCGCACGTGCCGTCGTCGGCGCCGGCAGCGAGGCCCTTCATGAAGCCGCCGCGGTACGCGTCGCCGACACCTGTCGGATCGGCGATGCGGTGGGGCCTCACGGCGGGTACATCGACGTGCCCGGACGCGCGGAACACCGAGGACCCGTGCTCGCCCCGGGTCACGACGAGCACGTTCGCCTTGTTCAGAATCTCCGCCTCGCTGAGGCCGGTCTTCTGACGGACGAGCTCCAGCTCGTAGTCGTTGCAGATGACGACGTCGGCGCCGGAGATGCCGTCGGTGAGCTCGTCGCCGCTCATGCGCGCGCACTGCTGGCCCGGGTCGAAGATGAACGGGACGCCGAGCGTGCGGCACTCCTCGGCGTACTGCGTCATCGCCGCGGGATCGTTGGGCGAGATGATGGCCAGATCGACGTGCCCGACGGTGCGAAACGACAGCTCGCCGGCGTGCGCCATCGCGCCGGTGTAGAACGACGCGATCTGATTGTTGGACGCGTCGGTGCTGCAGAAGAACGAGGCCGTGAACTTGTCGGCCACCTCCTTGACGAGCGAGGTGTCCACGCCGGCGGCCTCGAGCCAGCGCCGGTACTCAGAGAAGTCCTGGCCGGCCGTCGCCATGAGCGCGGGGCGCTCGCCCAGCAGGGCCAGCGTGTAGGCGATGTTCGGCGCGCAGCCCCCGCGCCGCTTGTCCATGCTGTCGACGAGAAAGCTCAGGCTCACGCGCGAGAAGTGCTCCGGGAGGAAGTGCTCGGTGAACTTCCCCGGGAACGACATCAGGTAGTCGAAGGCAATCGATCCGGTGACGACGATTCTCATTTGAGATATTTGCCGACGATCGGCTCGAGCCGTGCGCGCGTGGCGGCCGGAATGGCCTCGGGCCGGGTGATGATGGCGGTCGCGAGCGCCCGCGCGCACTCGCACGACCGCGCGATCGGCAGCCGCTCGACGGCGTTGGCGATGACCTGCTGCGCGACCTTCGCGTTCTGCAGGAGGTTGGAGACGATCATCTCGACCGTCACCGAGTCATGGTCGGGATGCCAGCAGTCGTAGTCGGTGACGAGCGCGATCGTCGTGTAGCAGATCTCGGCCTCGCGCGCGAGCTTGGCCTCCTGGAGGTTCGTCATGCCGATCACGTCGAACCCGGCCGCCCGGTAGTGCTCCGACTCGGCCTTCGTCGAGAACTGCGGCCCCTCCATGCAGACGTACGTGCCGCCGCGGTGCACGGTCGCGCCGGCGCGATTCGCCGCGTCGAACGCGATGTCGCTCAACGGCCCGCAGAACGGATGTGCGAAGCCGACGTGCGCCACGAGGCCGTCGCCGAAGAACGTGCTGATGCGCCCGCGGGTCCGATCGAAGAACTGCGACGGAATGAGGAGATCCAGGGGCCGGTACTGCTCGCGCAGGCTGCCGACGGCGCTCGCCGACAGAATCCACTCCACCCCCAGCGCCTTGAAACCGTAGATGTTCGCGCGGAAGTTCAGCTCCGACGGCAGCAGCCGGTGGCCGTGCCCGTGGCGTGCGAGAAACGCGACCCTCCGGCCCCGCAGCGTGGCCAGGACGTACGGCCCGGACGGCGAGCCGAACGGCGTCGCCACGATGCGCTCTTCACGATCGGTGAGCTCGGCCATGTCGTACAGGCCCGAGCCGCCGATGATGCCGATTTGAATGGACATGCGACAAATGAGAAGTCAGAAGTCAGAAGTCAGAAATTAGACGTTTCGGACGTGTCCGCTACACCGTGACCGGCTCCACGCGGAACCGGCCGCCTTGCTCCCGGATGATCCCGGCCGCGATCGCCGGGTCGTGCTCGAAGAAGATAACGTACTCGTTCGCCACCGCGTCGCGCAGGAACGGTTTCTTGTACGCCAACGTGTCCATCGGATACAAGTCATAGCCCATGATCCACGCCGGATCGACGTGCGCCGTCGTCGGCATCAGGTCCGCGACGAAGACGGCCACCCGGCCGCCCGACTCGATCCGCACGAGCTGGTGGTGCATCGTGTGCCCGCCGGTGCGCCACACGCTGATGCCCGGCAGCACCTCGCCGTCCTCGTCGATGAACTCGACGACACCCGCCTCGGCGAGCGGCAGGAAATTCTCCGACAGATAGCTGGCCCGATTGCGTTCGTGCGGATGCGTCGCGTCCTCCCACTCGAGTCGGCGAATGAAGTGCCGCGCCCGCGGAAACCGTGGCACGAGCTGGCCGTCTCGGCGGACGGTCAACCCGCCGACGTGGTCGAAGTGCAGGTGCGTCGCGATGACGACATCGACGTCGCCGGCGTTCACCCCCGCGGCCTCGAGGGCCGTGTCCGGTCCGCCCTGGCGGTCGATCGCGTAGATGTCCTGCTCCTTCACGCCCATCTTGTCGCCGATGCCGGCGTCGATGAGGACGGTGTGCTGCGGCGTGCGCACGACGAGCGGCCGCATGCCGAGGCGGATGCGGTTGCGCGCGTCGGCCGGCGCGCGCCGCTCCCACAGCGTTTTGGGAACCACACCGAACATCGCGCCGCCGTCGAGACCGAAAAATCCGTCGATCGCGGACCGCACCTCGAACTCGCCCAGTGTCATGACGGCTGTTTCAGCTCCACGAGGACGCCGTGCGTGGCGGAGGGATGGATGAAGGCGATGCGCGATCCGTGCGCGCCGGGGCGCGGCGCGCCGTCGATGAGGCGGACGCCACGCGCCTTGAGCGCCGCGAGCGTCGCCTCGATGTCACGCACGCGGAAGCAGACGTGATGCAGGCCGGTGCCGCGCTTGGCGAGGTACCTCGCGATTGGGGAGTCCGGCGTGAGCGACTCGACGAGCTCCAGCGCCGTGTCGCCTGTCTGCACGAAGCGCAGCCGGTGCGGCCCGAGGTCCTCGGGCGCGTCGGTCTCCAGCCCGAACAGGTCCTTGAGGGTCTTCGCGAGTGCCGCGGCATCCTCCGACGCGATCCCGACGTGGTCGATCGTCAGCTCCGCCGGTGCGGCGTGCCGAACCGCTCGCGCCATGACCTCGTCAGCGGCGCGGTACGGATCGATCTGGCGCGCGGCGATGCGGTCGAGAATCCGTCCGAACTCGCCGGCCTCGAGCACGTGCGCGTCGAGGTGCTGCATGAACGCGCGCCCCAGCACTTCGCGCAGCCGCCACTCGGCGCGGGCCCGGCGCCGCTCGCCCAGCGTCCTCGCCGTCTGCGCGCGGAAGCGGTCGATCGCGGCCAGCAGGTCCGCCACGCCCGCGCCTGTCGTCGCCACCGTCCGCATCACCGGCGGCCGCCACGCGCCTTCCGGGAACGACTCGAGGGACAGCATCGCTTCGATCGACGCGGCCGTGCGGTCGGCGCCCTCACGGTCGGCCTTGTTCACCACGAAGATGTCCGCGATCTCCATGATGCCGGCCTTGAGGGCCTGCACTTCGTCGCCGGAGCCGGGCACGAGCGTCACGATCGAGATGTCCGCGGTGCGGACGATGTCCACTTCGTCCTGGCCGACGCCGACGGTCTCGATGATGACGACGTCGAAGCCGGCCGCATCCAGAACGATTGCCGCCTCCGCCGTCGTGCGCGCGAGGCCGCCGAGATGCCCGCGCGTCGCCATGCTGCGGATGAACACGCCCTCGTCCTCGGCGTGCGCCTGCATGCGCACCCGGTCCCCGAGGATCGCGCCGCCGCTGAACGGACTGGTGGGATCGACGGCCAGGATGCCGACCGAGCGGCCCATCGTCCGCAGCTCGGCCGTCAGGCGGTCGACGAGCGTGCTCTTGCCCGCGCCCGGCGGGCCTGTGACGCCCACGAGATACGCGCGGCCGGTCTTCGGGTAGATCTGCCCGACGAGGGCCGCGCCCTCGGGGGCCTCGTTCTCGATGAGCGAGATGGCGCGCGCGATGGCGCGCGGGTCGCGCGACAACAGCCGGGGCGCCAGCGGGGACTCGGCCACGGGTCGGTCAGCGCCCCAGGAGCTCGCGCGCGATGACGAGGCGCTGGATCTCGCTGGTCCCTTCGCCAATCGTGCAGAGCTTGACGTCGCGGAAGAACTTCTCGGCCGGATAGTCCTTCATGAACCCGTAGCCGCCGTGGATTTGCACGCACTCCTCAGCGGCGCGGACGGCGATTTCGCTCGAATACAGCTTCGCCATCGACGACGCGATGCTCGTGCGCTCGGTGCGCGAGTCCTTCATCCAGGCCGCGCGATAGGTCAGCAGCCGCGCCGCGTCGATCCGTGTCGCCATGTCGGCCAGCTTCCAGCGGATCGCCTGGAACCAGGCGATGGGCTGACCGAACTGGCGGCGCTCGTGCGCGTAGCGCCGGGCCGCGTCGTACGCGCCCTGCGCCAGACCGACCGCGAGCGCCGCGATCCCGATGCGTCCGGCGTCGAGGACCTGCAGCGTGTTGACGAAGCCCTCGCCGAGGTTGCCGACGAGGGCATCCGCCGGCACGCGGCAGTCCTGGAAGATGACTTCGCTCGTATCGCTGGCCCGCATGCCGAGCTTGTTCTCCTTCTTGCCCGTCAGCAGCCCCGGCGTGCCGCGCTCGACGACGAAGGCCGAGACGCCGTGCCGGCCCTCGGTCCGATCGGTAATGGCGATGACCACGAGGGTCCCGGCGATGCGGCCGTGCGTGATGAACTGCTTGGTGCCGTCGATCACCCACTCGGCGCCGTCGCGGCGCGCCGTCGTACGCATCGCCGCGGCGTCACTGCCCGCGCCCGGTTCGGTCAGCGCCCACGCGCCCAGCGTCTCGCCGCGCGCAAGCGGCGGCAGATACTTCGTTTTCTGCGCCTCGCTCGCGAACATCGACAGGTGCGCCACGGCGAGGCCGTTGTGCGCGGCCACCGACAGCGCGATCGACGGGTCCACGCGCGCCAGTTCCTCGATGCAGATGCAGTATTCGAGCGCCGACAGCCCCGCGCCGCCGTATTCCTCGGGGACCTGAATGCCCATGAGGCCAATCGACGCCAGCCGCGGGACCAGCTCGGCCGGAAACGCCTGCGCTTCGTCCCAATCCATGATGGACGGCCGGATTTCGGCCTCGGCGAATTCGCGGACGGTGCGACGGAGGAACTCCTGCTCGGGGGTCGATCTGAGGTCCATTGTGATGACTGTACCATTGGTAATTGGGGATCGGCGATTGGCGATTGGCGATTGCATTGGGTGATTGGTGATTGGGCGATGGCATTGGTGATTGAGCGATGGCATTGCTGATTGAGCGATGGCGGTGCCCCACGGCCCATCGTCTGATTAGGCGGAACGAATGTGCCGATAGCTTCCGTATGACTCGCCGCCTCGGCCCCATCCTCGCGCTCGCGTTCCTGCTGCTGACCCTGACGCCCGCGCCGGCCCGCGCGGATCTCACGGCGTTCTTCGGCGTCACCACGACGCCGACCAACCGCTCCGCGAAGGGCATCGCGGTGGGCGTCAGCCTGGTGGTCGTGGGATTCGAATACGAGTACAGCCACACGAGCGAGGACGAGGTCAACGCCGCCCCCAATCTCGTGACCAACATGGGCAACATCCTCGTGCAGACCCCCACGGGCGGCGTGCAGCTCTACTTCACGGCCGGGGGTGGCTTCTACCAGGAGACCTACCGCGATTTCCAGACGTCAGGCTTCGGCACGAATCTCGGCGGCGGCGCGAAGATCACCCTCGTGGGCCCGATTCGCCTGCGGTTGGACTACCGTGTGTTCAACCTCCATGGCGAGCCGCTTTACGTCCACCCGAAGCGGTTTTACGGAGGCGTGGTGGTGTCGTTCTGAAGGACAGAGGTCAGAGGGCCTTCTGCCTTCTGCCTTCTGCCTTCTGCCTTCTGCCTTGACAGCTATCTGATCTTGGCGAGCCCCATCCGCTCCACGCGCACCACGGCGTCGCGCAACCGCTCGTAGAGCCCCTGCACCTCGGTCGGCAGCGCCTCGCTCAGCACCTTGATGGGGTCGTAGTCCGCGCCGCCGACGGCGGGCACGAACAGCATCACGTAGATCGCGTTGTCCTTCGTCGTCTCCACCGAGCGCAGGATGCGCCAGTTGGCCGCCTGCTGCTTGCGGACGGGATCCTCCGTCTTGTCCAGCACGTCGCTCAGGCGTGCGACGATGGCCTCGAAGTCAGCGGTCTTGTCCGGCTTGACGTAGAAGAACAGCAAGCCGGCGCCGCTCGGGAAGGTGTAGTCGGGCGCGGCGGCCGGCGCGGGCGCCTGCTGCGCCAACGCGGCCGCGAGCACGAGGGGAGCAACCAGCAGCATTGACGCCTCCTCAAAAGACGAAGGGACGCTCCGCGCGCGCGCGGAGCGTCCCGATGAACCGATCGACGGATCGCCGCGACGCTAGCCGCCGGCCTTCATCTCGAGGACCTTTTCGAGCGACCAGCGGTTCAGCTGGACGTACGAGTCCTTCAGCTTGTTGAAGATCTCGTCGGCTTCTTTCTGCTCGAAGACGCTGTAGATGATCTTGCCCGGATCGTAGACCGATCCGACGACCGCCGGATTGGCGACCCAGAGATAGATGACGTTCGGCGTGCCGACGGTTTCGGTGACCTTGAAGACCTGCCAGCCGTCAGCCAGCTTCTTGAGGTCTTCCTTGTCGGTCTTCGCCAGCGCTTCCTTGATCTTCGCCATGGCCGCCTCAAAGTCCGCCGCCTTTTCCGGCTTGATGACGTTCAAGTAGATCGTCATCGGACTCTTCGCGGTCAGCATGCTCTCCGGCTGCGGCTGCGCTGCAGGGGTTGCCGCCGGGGTCTGCTGCGGAGGCGGCGTCTGACCCGCCGCCGACTGCGCTTTGACGCCGGACGCCGCGCACACGACCGCCAATGCGGCCAGTCCGAGGGCGAGCGCCGCACGCCGGCTCCACACCGGCAGCCTTCCAAACGACTTCATGTCGTGCCTCCTGCCCGAAGGGCGATGATTCCCCAACGCGGCTCCTACTGTAACGTACCTCGCCTGCGAGCGGCGCCGGCCACCTAGCCGACCTTGACGATCGGCCAGGGGACGATGCGGTTGTAGCAGTCCTTGAGCTTGGCATAGATGGCGTCGGCTTCCTCGCGCGTGAAGGCCCCCGACTCAAATAGCAAAGCCGTCGGACTATAACTCTGCGTCTTGGAAACGGGATCGCAGATGAACACGTAAGTCACGCCCGTCGCCGGATCCGGCGGCAGGTCAACCTTGACGATTCGGAGATGCTCGCTCAAAGCCTGCAACTCCGGCTTCGCGGTCTGGCTTGACAGCTTCGCTTTGATGTCCTTCCACGCCGTCTCGAAGTCGGCGGCTTTGTCCGGCTTGATGAGGTTCAAGAGGATCACCGACTCGGCCGAAGTGAATTTCAGCGGGTCAGCCGCCGCCTGTTGGGCAGTCGCGCGGGACGCGGCGGCGCAGCAGGCCGCGATGGCAACTACGAGGCACGCGCGCCGGAACTGCGCCGACCGGACGTTCAACGAAAGCATGTGTGGTTCCTCCGTACTGACACACGGTTCAGGGTCAAAAGACTGGATACTTTACCGTACCGCCCCGCCAAGACAAGGCGGAACCGCCCCGCTACACAAACGTCACAAGGATCTCGTTGGCGACGAGCATGCCGCGCCGCGTCAGGCCGAAGCGCGCCGGGGTCACCCACATCAGGCCCTCCTCCGCGTACGGGCCGAGCGTCGCCTCGTACCGTAACCACGGATCGACCCCGTGCCGGGCCAGAAAGTTCCCGCGGTCCACGCCGGCGGTGAGCCGCAGGCCGGTGAACAGGGCTTCCGCGGCGCGGCTCGCGGGCGTCAGGTGCTCGGCATCGGTCCGGACGGACGCGCCGCGCGAGATCCGATCGACGTATTCGGTCGTGGATGCGAGGTTCTTCCAGCGCTCGCCGTGGACCGTCGAGTGCGCCCCGCACCCGAAGCCGATCCACGCGCCCTCCTGCCAGTACTTGACGTTGTGCCGGCTGCCATAGCCGGGACGCGCGACGTTGGAAATCTCGTACTGCGCAAGGCCGGCCTCGTCGAGCCGATCGAGCGCTTCCAGGTACATGTCCGCGGCAACGTCGTCGGCCGCCTGGATCCAGTCGGCGCGCGCCGGCCCTGCCGCGCGGGCCATGGCCTCCTTGATCGGCGCGTTCGGATAGAGCTCGAGCAGGTAGATCGACAGGTGGTCGGGCGCGAGCGCGATCGCCTCAGCGAGCGTGCGCCGCCAGGTCTCGAGCGTCTGGCCGGGCAGCCAGAACATCAGATCGAAGCTGAGATTGGCGAACCCCGCCGCGCGGGCGTCGCGCATCGCGTCACGCGCGCGCTGGCTCGAGTGGATGCGCCCGAGCCGCGCCAGCTCGCCCTCGTCGAACGACTGCACGCCGAAGCTGATGCGGTTGACGCCGGCCGCGCGAAACGCCGCGAGGCGCTCTGGCGTGGCGGTTTCCGGGTTCGTCTCGAGGGTGACCTCCGCGTCGCGCGCGACGTCGAACGTGTCCCGGCAGGCGCCGATGAGCCGCGCGACCTCCGCCGGCTCGAGGAGCGACGGCGTCCCGCCGCCGAAGAAGATGGTGTCCGCCGGTTGCGCCGCGCCGCGCGTCGCCGCGGCTCGAATTTCCTGCTCGAGCGCCGTGACGTAGCGCGTCTTCAGCGCCGGATCGAGCAGGCCGCGGTTGAAGTTGCAGTACGTGCAGATCGCCTGGCAGAACGGAATGTGGAGATACAGGCCGAGTGCCATTGGAGATGGGAGATCGCCGATTGGAGATTGCATTGGGACAATGAGTGATTGGTGATTGGAATTGGCGATTGGGGGATGGCAATTGGCGATCGAGCCATTGAATTGACGCGTTCGCCAAAGACGATCACCCGATGAATCACTGGCCCAGTGCAATCTTCAATCAGCGATCCCCCATCTTCAATGGCCCGGCGCCCGGCCGGGCCTAGCCCCGGCCCGCCTTACCGCCGGGCCACTTCAAATCCTTTGAGGGCTTGAGCTCGGCGCGGGCCTGACCTTGCGCGCGGGCCGGCAGCACGCGCCGTCCCTTGTTCTTCTTCCACAGCGTGGCGAGGTCATCGGGACCGCCGTTGGCCGGCAGCATGCGGTAGTCGCCGCCGTCGTACTCGAGGAACTCGCACATCTCGTGGAGGCGCGAGTGCAGGCGGAAGCCGACGCGGGCCTTGAGCGAGTCGATCTCCGTTTCGTCGGGCAGATCCTCGTAGTTCGTCGTGAAAATCGTCGGCCGCCGCTCGTTGTAGCGGGTGTTGACGATGAGGTTGATGGTCTC
>DATIWF010000106.1:0-37275 GCA_035519535.1 Vicinamibacterales bacterium
CCCGTTTTTTCGGTGGCCGATCGGCTGATTTTCGGGCGCGCGTCGAGGATTTGGCCGCCTGCCGAGGCTTGGCCGCGCGACGCGTCCGGGGCTTCGAGGCCCGGCGGCCGACGGGTTTGGCGGCGCGTTTCTTCGTCGATCGGCTGGTGCGTCGGGTGCTGGGCCGGCGCTTTCTGCTGGGCATCGCCGTGACTCCTTGCGGCAGGTTGACCTACATCCGCTAAGTGGCCGATAATTCACTGCTTATCACGTTCTCTTGTCACGCGCTGAACATCCCGCCGGCGCGGTAACGCTCGTGCAGAACAACGTGACGCCAGATCGCCACCGAGGAGGACTCGTAACGCAATGAGTAATGCAGACACCAGAAAGCCAACGTCCGTTCAAGGAGGTGCGAAAGGACAGTCCGGTATCGTGACGTTCTCCTCACAACAGAACGGCGACGACATGGATCCGCAGGAGTACGCACGCCTGCTCGACTTTTACGATAACAGCTTCCGCAACATTGCGGAAGGTGAAGTGGTCAAGGGCACCGTCGTCAAGGTCACGCCCACGGAAGTGATCGTCGACGTCGGGTTCAAGTCCGAAGGGATCATTCCCCTCGAAGAATTCATCGACGAAAACGGCCAGGTCACGGCGCAGCCGGGCGACACGGTGGACGTGCTGCTCGAGCGCACCGAGGACCGCGAGGGCTACGTCGTGCTCTCGCGCGAGAAGGCCGAGAAGATGAAGATCTGGGACGAGGTCGAGAAGGCCTTCCAGGACAAGAAGGTCGTCATCGGCCGCGTCATCGAACGGATCAAAGGCGGGCTCGCGGTGGACATCGGTGTCCGCGCGTTCCTGCCGGGATCGCAGATCGACGTGCGGCCCGTGCGCAACCTCGATGCGCTGCGCGGACAGGAACTGCGCATGCGCGTCATCAAGGTCAACAAGAAGCGCGGCAACATCGTGCTCTCGCGCAAGGTGCTGCTCGAAGAAGAAAACGCGGAGAAGAAGAAGACCACGCTCGACACGCTCGCCGAAGGCAAGGTGCTGCGCGGCACGGTGAAGAACCTCACCGACTACGGCGCGTTCATCGACCTCGGCGGCATCGACGGCCTGTTGCACATCACCGACATGAGCTGGGGCCGCGTGACGCACCCGTCGGAAGTCGTCCACGTCGGCGACGAGATCGACGTCATCGTCCTCAAGTACGACCCGGGCACGGAGCGCGTGTCGCTCGGCCACAAGCAGCTCGTCCCCGATCCGTGGAGCAACGTCGTCGAGCGGTATCCGGTGGGCATCCGGGTCACGGGCAAGGTCGTGAGCCTGACCGACTACGGCGCGTTCACCGAGCTCGAGCCGGGCGTCGAGGGGCTGATCCACGTGTCCGAGATGTCGTGGAGCAAGCGCGTCAAGCACCCGTCGAAGATCCTCAACGTCGGCGACTCGGTCGAGGCGATGGTGCTCGGCGTCGATCCGGGCGCGCGGCGGATTTCGCTCGGCCTCAAGCAGGTCGAGACGAACCCGTGGCACGAGCTGGCGGGCAAGTATCCGGTCGGCACGACGATCACGGGCAAGGTGCGCAACCTCACCGAGTTCGGCGCGTTCGTCGAGGTCGAGGAAGGCATCGACGGGCTCATCCACATCTCGGACATGTCGTGGAGCAAGATCAAGCACCCGTCCGAGGTCCTCAAGAAGGGCGACACGGTCGAGGCGCAGGTGCTCAGCATCGACGCCGAGAACCAGCGTCTGTCGCTCGGCCTCAAGCAGCTGCAGACGGGCATCTGGAAGGAGTTCTTCGACAAGCATCACGTGGGCGACGTCGTCGAGGGCAAGGTCGTGCGCCTGACGAACTTCGGCGCGTTTGTCGAGCTCGCGGACGGCATCGAGGGGCTGATTCACGTGTCCGAGTTCGATTCGGCGCAGGGCGGCGAGAAGCTCGAGCTGCGCGCCGGCGAGAACTACCAGATGAAGATCATCCGGCTCGTGCCCGACGAGCGGAAGATCGGGCTCAGCATCCGGGCGCTCAAGGACGAGGAGTACCGCGCCGACTGGGAGGCCTACACGGAGTCCACGGGCCGGCCCGAAGTGACGCTGGGAGATCACTTCAAGCACTTGAAGTAGGCGGCGCGAGCGAGTGCAGCGGGGTGAGCGAGCGACGCGCGAGCGGCGCGGGCCCCGCAAGTGAGCGCGTCGGGGAGCCCGCAGGGGCGCAGCCCCTCGGGTCAAAGATGACCAAAGCCGAACTCGTCGAGGAAGTCTCACGCGTGTCCGACCTGACGAAGAAGCACTCGGAGGTCATCGTCGACACGGTGTTCAAGAGCATCGTGGACGCGCTGCACCGCGGGGAGAAGATCGAGCTGCGCGGCTTTGGCAGCTTTCGGCTGCGGCGGCGCGAGCCGCGCAAGGGCCGCAACCCGAAGACGGGCGACAAGGTGGACGTGCCGCCGAAGAAGGTGCCGTACTTCAAGCCCGGCAAGGAATTGAAGGATCTGATCAATCAGGGCTCGGGCCCGTCCTCGTAGTCTCCTGGCCTCATGGACCGGTTGTGGACGCCCTGGCGCCTGGCCTATGTGACGGAGGCCAGCACCGTGACTGCAGGCTGCATCTTCTGTGACGCGCTCGCGCGGGACGAGCCCCTCATCGTGCACCGCGGACGCGCGGTGTTCGCGATTCTCAACAAGTTCCCGTACAACAACGGCCATCTGATGGTCGTGCCGTACCGGCACGTCGGGTGGCTGGCGGATCTGGCCGCGGACGAGCTGGCGGAGTTCATGCAGCTCGCACAGCGCGCGGAGGTCGCGCTCACCGGCGTCTATCACCCGCAGGGGTTCAACTTCGGCGTCAACCTCGGCAAGGCGGCGGGCGCGGGCGTGCTCGATCATCTGCACCTGCACGTCGTGCCGCGCTGGAGCGGCGACACCAACTTCATGTCGGTCGTCGGCGAGACGCGCGTCCTGCCCGAGGAGCTGCCGCAGACGGCGGATCGGCTGCGCGCGGCCTTCGAGGCGCTCGCCGGCCCGGCATAGAATCGTTCTGTGGACTTCTCGCTCACCTCGGATCAGCAGTCGTTCGTGCAACGGGTCCGCTCGTTCGCGCGCGAGCGGGTCGCGCCGCGGGCGGCCGAGATCGACGCGTCGGGCGTGTTTCCGCGCGAGCTGGTGACCGAGGCGGCCGCGCTGGGCCTCCTGGGCGTCACGATTCCGGTCGAGCTCGGCGGGGCCGGGCTCAACTACGTCGCCTACGCGCACGCAATCGAGGCCGTGGCGAACGCGAGCGCCGTCCTCGCGGTCATCCTCAGCGTCAACAACTCGCTCGTCGCCGAGCCGCTGTTCGGCGTGGGGACCGACGCGCAGAAGGACCGATGGCTGCGGCGCCTCGCGTCGGGTCAGGCGATCGGATCGTTTGCGCTGTCGGAGGCCGGCGCCGGCTCGGACGCCGGCAACCAGCAGACCGTCGCGCGCTTCGACGCGGGCGACTACGTCCTGACCGGCCGCAAGGTGTGGGTCGCCAACGCCGAGGCCGCCGAGGTCGCACTCGTGTTCGCGGCCACGGAGTCGGGGCAGGGCCGCGGCATCACGGCCTTTCTGGTGCCGATGTCGGCCAAGGGCCTCAGCCGGACGGCGTCCGACTCGCTGGGCGTCCGCGGTTTGGGGTGCATGGACCTCGTGCTCGAGGACGTGCGCGTGCCCGCCAGCGCGGTGCTGGGCGAGGTGGGGCGGGGCTTCCGGCTCGCGATGCGAGCGCTCGAGGGCGGCCGCGTGGCGATCGCCGCGCAGGCGCTCGGGATTGGCCAGGCGGCGCTCGACGAGGCGCTGGCGTACGCCAGGACGCGGCACGCGTTCGGCCAGCCGATCGGCAACTTCCAGGCGATTCAGTTTCAGCTGGCCGATCTGGCCACGGACCTCGAGGCCGCGCGGCTGCTGATGTGGCGCGCCGCCGACACGCGCGACCGCGCCCCGCGGGCCGCGCTCGAAGCGGCGATGGCCAAGCTGCAGGCGTCCGAGGCCGCGCACCGCGCGGCCGATCGCGCGATGCAGATCCTGGCGTCCGAGGGCTACCGGCGCGGCTCGCGGATCGAGCGGCTGTTTCGCGACGTCCGCGCCGCGGAGATCTACCAGGGCACGTCAGAGGTCCAGCGCATGATCATCGCCGAGCACGTCACGGATTATCGATAATCGGCAATCGGAAATCGACAATCGAAGGGCATCGATAATCAATGATCGACATCGATGATCGGGTATCGAGATCGATCATCGTTGATCGATGCGTGTCGATGATCGATGCCCCGATGTCGATGATCGATCATCGATGCTCTTCGATTGTCGATTTCCGATTGCCGATTATCGATGCTATCCGAGGATCTGCTTCGCGATCGTCTGGAGCTGCAGGTTGGACGTGCCTTCGTAGATCTGTCCGATCTTCGCGTCGCGGTAGAACTTCTCGACCGGGTAGTCCTTCACGAAGCCGTAGCCGCCGTAGAGGTTGACCGCGAGCGAGGCGACGCGCTCGGCGACCTCCGAGGCCAGGAGCTTGGCCATCGCCGCCTCGGTCAGGAACGGCTGGCCCTGGTCGCGCAGGCGCGCGGCGTTGTAGACGAGCAGGCGCGCGGACTCGACCTCGGCCGCGGCGCGCGCCAGCTGGAACTGCACGCCCTGGAAGTCCGCGATCGCCTTGCCGAACTGCCTGCGCTCCTTCGTGTACTTGATCGTGCAATCGAGCGCGCCGGCGGCCAGGCCGAGCATCTGGGCGCCGATCCCGATCCGGCCCTCGTTGAGGGTCTCGATCGCGACCTTGTAGCCCTTGCCGACGTCGCCGAGCACCGCGCTCCTGGGCACGCGGCATTCCTCGAGGACCAGCTCGCACGTGCTCGACGCGCGAATGCCGAGCTTGTCCTCCTTCTTCCCGACCGTGAAGCCCGCCATGCCGCGTTCGACCAGGAACGCGGTGATGCCGCGATAACCGGCCTCGGGGTTGATGTTCGCGAAGACGATGAAGACGTCGGCCTCGTTGCCATTCGTGATCCAGAGCTTGCGCCCGGTCAGCACATACGCGTCGCCGTCCTCGCGTCCGCGCATCTGGAGCGCGAACGCGTCGCTGCCCGACGCGGCCTCGGACAACGCGTAGGCGCCGACCGTCTTGGTCGAGAGCTGCGGCAGCCACCGCGATTTCACGTCGGCGCCGCCCCAGCGGAGAACCGCGTTGACGACGAGCGTGTTCTGCACGTCGACGAGGACGCCCACCGACGGGTCGACGCGCGAGAGCTCCTCGACCGCGATCACCGCGTGGAAAAACCGTCCGCCGCCGCCGCCGTAGCTGTCCGGGATCTCGATGCCCATCACGCCAAGGTCGAACAGCCGGTCGATGAGCGCGCGCGGAATCTTGGCGTGCTCGTCCATCTCGCGCACGAGCGGGCGCACCTGCGCCTCCGCGAACTCCCGCACGCTGTCGCGAAGCAGTTGCTCGTCCTCGGTCAGGCGGGTCAGCGGCGCGGCGGGGAGGTCGGCGGGCGACGTGGTCACGGCCGGGTGTTATTATGGCTTATCCACGCCTGCCGACCATAGCCCGGCGGCACCGCCGGGTCCGGTGGGCCGAGTCATGAATCGCCGCGTCATCTCGTTTGTCGTGATCGCTATCGCGTGGCTCGTTGCGGGATGGCCGACTGCTGCCGGCCAGGCCCCGCAGCAGGGCGCCGGGCAGACGCCGCCCGCCGGCCAGCAGACGCCGCCGCCCGCGGGCCAGCAGACGTTCCGCGCGCGCGTGGACTCGGTCAGCGTCGACGTCGAGGTCACCGACAAGCAGGGCAATCCGGTCAGGGACCTGACCGAGGCGGACTTCGAAATCCGCGAGGCCAACAAGGTCCAGGCGATCGACACCTTCAAGCTCATCGAAATCGACGACGCCCCTGGCAATAACGAGACGCCGCCCGCGATCACGTCGCTCGAGGCGGAGCAGCGCGAGCTGGCGCGCGACGACACGCGCATCATCGTCATCTTCCTCGACGACTACCACACGCGGAAGGGCAACAGTCTTCGCGTGCGCGAGCAGCTCGCCCGATGGGTGGGCACGCTCTCGGATCGCGACCTCGTGGCGGTGGCCTACCCGCTCACGCCGGCGTCCGCGCTCACCTTCACGTACGACCACGACGGCCTCGCGCGCGCGATGATGCACTTCGAGGGGCGCAAGTACGACTACACCCCGCGCAACGCCTACGAGGAGCGGTACCAGCAGTCGCCGCCGGAGATTCAGGAGCAGATGCGCAACGACCTCGTCGTCGGCGCGCTGGGGTCGCTCTGCAAGTTCCTCGGATCGGCGCGCGACGGCCGCAAGACCATCCTCTACGTCAGCGAGGGCATGACCGGCACGATTCCCGCCGGCATCTCGACTTCCGGCGGCTTCCTGGGGCCGACGACGACGATGGGCACGTCGGCGAATCAGAACTTCGCGAGCAACTCCAGTCTGCTGACAGACCTGATCGAGATCTTCAAAGCGGCGGCGCGCAACAACACCAGCATCTACACGCTCGACCCGCGCGGGCTGACGTCGAACGAGTACGACATCAACGACAACGTGGGGGCGCAGATGGACCGCCAGGTGCTCGGCGAGACGACCGACACGCTGCGCACGCTCGCCAATCAGACCAACGGCCGCGCCATCGTCAACCGCAACGACGCGGGCCCGGAGCTGCGCCAGATGCTGCGCGACTCGAGCGCGTACTACCTGCTCGGCTACACGTCGAGCCTCGCGGCGCACGATGGCAAGTTCCACCCGATCGACGTGCGCGTCAAGCGCAAGGACGTCGAAGTCCGCGCGCGCAAGGGCTACTGGGCCTTCAGCGAGGACGAGATCGCGAAGGCGACCGCGGCGCCGAAGCCCGGCCCGGTCCGCGACGTGCAGGACGCGCTCGACGGCCTCGCGACCGCGGTGGAGCCGTCCGAACGCCACCCGGTCCGCGTCTGGATGGGGTCGGTGCGCGGGCCGAAGGAGAAAGCCGTCGTCACGTTCACGTGGGAATCGTCGGCGGGCGCGGCGCCGGACGCGGCGAGCGCCGTGGATCATCTGACCGCCACGGCGACAGCGGCGACCGGCGAGACGCTCTTCCAGGGGCCGATCGCGCGCGATCCGCAGGCGGCCCCGCGGGTGGCGGGCAGCGTGGCGTTCGAGGCGCCGCCGGGCAAAGTCCGTATCCGCTTCTCCGCGGAGACCGCGAAGGGCTCGCCGCTCGACACCGACGACCGATCGTTCGACGTCCCCGACTACTCGACCCCGGCGACGATCATCAC
The DNA here is from genome assembly GCA_035519535.1 of Vicinamibacterales bacterium. Lineage (GTDB taxonomy): Bacteria > Acidobacteriota > Vicinamibacteria > Vicinamibacterales > SCN-69-37 > DATEGZ01. The sequence goes on from DATIWF010000106.1 coordinate 7,263, forward strand.
CGAGCCGCTCGTGTTCCGCGCGCTGACGGCGCGCGACATCACGAACCTGCGCGCGGCGACGGCGCCCGTGCCGACCTCCGCGCGCGCGTTTGCGCGCATCGAGCGGCTGCTCGTGCGGTTCCAGGCCTATGGCCCGGCCGGGCAGACGCCGGTGGTCACCATGCGGCTGCTCAACCAGCGCGGCGATCCCATGGCGGCGCTCCCGGCGCCCACGGCCGCGGCCGGCGGCTACGAAGCCGACATCGGCCTCGCGCCCCTCGCGGCGGGCGACTACATCATCGAGATTGCCGCGAAGGTCGGCGACGACACGGTGCGCCGGCTGCTCGCGATCCGCGTGACGGGTTGACGTCCAGCACCGCGCACCCCGCACCACGCACCCCGCACGAAGCACTCAGCACGAAGCACCCAGCACTCTTAACGTGGTAGCATCCGGCGCCATGCTGGATGCGTTCCTGACTCCGCTCGGAGCCCTGCTCGGCGCCCTCGGCGCGTTCACGACGTTCTACGTCACGATGTGGTGGAGCGCCATCACGAAGTCCACGCCGCGCGAGTCCGCGCTCGAACTGGGCACCGGGTTCGTCACGAATTTCTTCGACACGCTCGGCATCGGCTCCTTCGCGCCGACGACCGCGGCGTTCAAGTTCTTCAAGCTCGTGCCGGACCGGCTGATTCCCGGGACGCTCAACGTCGGGCACACGATCCCGACGATCGCCGAGGCGTTCATCTACACCGCGGTCATCGCGGTCGATCCCAAGACGCTCATTCTGATGATCGCCGCGGCGGTCGCCGGCGCCTATCTCGGCGCGGGTATCGTCGCGAGCTGGCCCAAGCGCAAGGTCCAGATCGGCATGGGGAGCGCGCTCATCGTGGCGGCGGCGCTCTTCACCTACAGGAACTGGTCGTACGTCACGGGCCAGCCGAACCTGCTGTCGGGCTCGGATCTGGGCACGCTCGACCTGCAGGGCGTGAGGCTCGTCATCGGACTCGTCGGGAACTTCGCCCTGGGCGCCCTCATGACGCTCGGCATCGGCATGTACGCGCCGTGCATGATCCTGGTCGGCCTGCTCGGCATGAACGCGAAGTCGGCGTTTCCGATCATGATGGGGTCGTGCGCGTTCCTGATGCCGGTGAGCAGCGCGCGGTTCGTGAAGAAGGACGCCTACCTGCTGCGGCCGGCGATGGCGCTCGCGATCGGCGGTCTGCCGGGCGTCCTCATCGCCGCGTTCATCGTCAAGGACATGCCGCTCGAGTACGTGCGCTGGCTCGTCATCGTCGTCGTCCTCATCGCGGCCTCGATGATGTTGCGCTCGGCTGTGAAGCACGACTAACGATATCGGCGATCGGGCGATCGGGAATCGGGCAGGCGCGAGGCCATCGATGATCGATCAACGACGTCGCTGATCGATGATCGGGCATCGATCAACCGATAGCGATCATCGATAGCCGATAGCGATCATCGATCAACCGATAGCGATCATCGATGACCGATGTCGATCATCGATCACCGATGTCGATGATCGATGGTCGATGCTCTTCGATTGCCCGATTCCCGATCGCCCGATTATCGATGGCTACGCGTACATTCCCCTCAGTTTCGTGACCGTCGCGACGCGCTCGATGGCGACGATGTAGGCCGCCGTCCGCAGGTCGGTCTTGTACTTCAGGGACGTGCTCAGCACCGTGTGAAAGGCCTCGTGCATCTTGCGTTCGAGGCGCTCGTTGACCTCGGCCTCGGTCCAGAAGTACCCGTAGCGGTCCTGCACCCATTCGAAATACGACGTCGTGACGCCGCCGGCGTTCGCGAGAATGTCGGGGATCACGAACACACCGCGCTCGTGCAGATGCGTGTGCGCGTCGGGCGTCGTCGGCCCGTTCGCGCCCTCGGCGACGACCTTCGCGCGAATCTTCGGCGCGTTGTCGATCGTGATCTGGTTCTCGAGCGCCGCCGGCACGAGCACGTCCACCTCCAGCTCGAAGATCTGGTCGCCCGCGAGCTTGTCCGCACCGGGGAACCCGGCCACGGTCTTGTGCTCGGCCGTCCACGCGATGAGCTTGTCGACGTCGAGCCCCTTCGCGTTGTAGACGCCCCCCTTCCAGTCGGTGACGGCGACGATCTTGGCGCCCAGCCGGCTGATGAGCTGCGCCGACACCGACCCGACGTTGCCGAAGCCCTGCACGGCGACGGTCGCGCCCTTAATGTCGAAGCCCAGGTGCCGCGCGGCCTCGCGCGTCGCGATCATCACGCCCCGGCCGGTCGCCTCGCGCCGGCCGAGCGACCCGCCCATCTCGATGGGCTTGCCCGTGACGACCGACGTCGTCGTGTGGCCCACGTGCATGGAGTACGTGTCCATGACCCACGCCATGGTCTGTTCGTTGGTGTTGACGTCGGGCGCCGGGACGTCCTTCTCGGGCCCGATGGCGTCGACGATCTCGGCGATGTACCGGCGCGTGAGCGCTTCGAGCTCGCGGCGCGACATCTTCGTCGGGTCGCAGATGACGCCGCCCTTGCCGCCGCCGAACGGCACGCCGGCGACCGCGCATTTCCATGTCATCCAGGCGGCCAGCGCCTTGACCTCGTCGAGCGAGACGTCCGGGTGGTACCGGATGCCGCCCTTGGCCGGACCGAGCGTGATGTTGTACTGAACGCGATAGCCGGTGAAGACCTCGATCTGCCCGTTGTCCATCTGAATCGGGCACGACACGATGATCTGCCGCTTCGGGTGGGTGAGCATCTTCCAGATGCCCGGGTCGAGGCCGAGGAGGCGGGCCGCGCCGTCGAACTCCTGCAGCATTGCGCCAAACACGCTGGTCTCTTTCGCCATGTGGGTCTCCCGGCCGTCGGCGGTCCACCCACCGCGAGGGCCAACCGAGGAGGGTAGCTGGCGGCCATTTCGGAAGTCAACCGGCACCGCCCGGTATAATTGAAGCTCATGAAAACCACGACCACGGACCGGGCGTCGGAGCGCGCGGCGTCGTTCACGACGATTTCGGGCCGGCCGATCGAGCGGCTGTACACCGCGGCCGACGTGGCGCGGCTCGACTACGCGCGCGACCTGGCCGACCCCGGCGCCTTTCCGTACACGCGCGGGATTCACCCGACCGGCTACCGCGGGAAGCTCTGGACGATGCGGCAGTTCGCCGGATTCGGGACGCCGGAGGAGACGAACGAACGGTACAAGCACCTGCTCGAAGCCGGCGGCACCGGGCTCAGCGTCGCGTTCGACCTCCCCACGCTCATGGGCCGGGATCCCGACCATCCGCTGTCGCTCGGCGAAGTCGGCAAGTGCGGCGTGAACGTGACGACGCTGGCCGACATGGAGGTGCTGTTCGACGGCATCCGGCTGGGCGACATCACGACGTCGATGACGATCAACTCGCCGGCGCCGATGATCTTCGCGATGTATCTGGTCGTCGCCGAGAAGCAGGGCGCCGACTGGAAGCGCCTGTCCGGCACCATCCAGAACGACATCCTGAAGGAGTTCATCGCGCAGAAGGAATACATCTTCCCGCCGCGTCCCTCGATGCGGCTCATCACCGACGTCTTCGCGTTCTGCGCGCAGGACGTGCCCAGGTGGAACACGATCTCGGTCAGCGGCTACCACATCCGCGAGGCCGGGGCGACCGCGCTCCAGGAGCTGGCGTTCACGCTGCGCGACGGCATCGAGTACGTGCAGTGGGGCGTGGACGCGGGGCTCGACGTCGACGACTTCGTGCCGCGCATCTCGTTCTTCTTCAACGCGCATTCGGATTTCTTCGAGGAGATCGCGAAGTACCGCGCGGCGCGCAAAATCTGGGCGCGCGTCATGCGCGATCGGTTCGGCGCCAAGGACGAACGGTCGTGGAAGCTGCGCTTCCACACGCAGACGGCCGGCGTGTCGCTGACCGCCCAGCAGCCCTACAACAACGTCGTCAGGACCGCGCTGCAGGCGCTCGGCGCCGTGCTCGGCGGGACGAACTCCCTCCACACGAACTCGCTCGACGAGGCGCTCGCGCTGCCGACGGCGGAAGCCGCGACCATCGCGCTCCGGACCCAGCAGATCATCGCGCACGAGAGCGGCGTCACCAACGTCGTCGATCCGCTCGGCGGGTCGTACTTCGTCGAGCGCCTCACGCTCGACATGGAAGAGGGCGCGTACCGGTACTTCGACACGATCGACCGGATGGGCGGCATGGTGGCCGCCGTCGAGCAGGGCTACCCGCAGCGCGAGATTGCCGAGTCGGCCTACCGCTTCCAGCGGGCCGTCGAGCAGCGCGAGAAGCTGATCGTCGGCGTCAACGCCTACGTCGAGCCTGACGAGCCGCCGTTCCCGATCCTCTACATCGACGAGCGGGCCGCCGAGGCGCAGCTGGCCCGCCTGGCCGACGTCAAACGGCGTCGGGACCCCGAGCGCGTCCGTCGGTCGCTGGCGGCACTGCAAGAGGTCGCGCGCGGGACCGGCAACACCATGGCCCCGTTGCTCGAGTGCGTTCGCGCCTACGCAACGGTCGGGGAGATGTGTGACGCATTGCGCACCGTGTGGGGCGAGTACGAAGAGGTACCGTCGGTCTGACTACCATTTTCGTTAGTCCGGCCGGCGATTTGTCAGCCGTTTCCTCCGGTTCTGCCTTTGGCGAACGGTCCCGTCAGGCATGGAACTTGCACTTTCCGGGGGGCCCGAGGCGGCATGAGGACCAAGAAGGCATACGACGTTCATGAGGAAGACGCGGGTCGTCATCGCCAAACCCGGGCTCGATGGGCACGACCGTGGCGCGAAAGTGATCGCCCGGGCCCTGCGGGATGCGGGGATGGAAGTGATTTACACCGGGCTGCGCCAGACGCCGGAGCAGATTGCGGCCGCCGCGCTCCAGGAGGATGCCGACGTGATCGGGCTGTCGATCCTGAGCGGGGCGCACATGCACATCTGCCCGCGGCTGATGGAGCTGCTCGGCGAGAAGGGCCTGGGGCATATCGTCGTGCTGGTCGGGGGGATCATCCCGGACGTCGACGTGCCCAAGCTGAAGGCACTGGGCGTGGCCGGCGTGTTTCTGCCGGGCAGCCCGATGCAGGACATCATCGACTTCATCAATGGGCACGTGCAGCCGCGTGCCGAGGCTGTTTGAACTGACTATGGCGAAGACGCTCCTGCTCGCCGACGACAGCGTGACCATCCAGCGCGTCATTGAACTGACGTTTGCCCATGAGGACGTCCGCGTAGTCGCGGTGCCGGACGGCAAGCGCGCGGTGGAGTGGATCAGCGTGGAGCGGCCCGACATCGTCGTGGCGGACGTGGGCGTGCCCGAGGTGGACGGTTATCAGATCGTGGCGCACATGAAGAAGTCGGCGGCCACGCGCGACATCCCGGTGCTGCTGCTCGCCGGCGCCTTCGAGCCCGTGGACGAGGGCAAGGTGCGCTCGAGCGGGTGCGACGGCGTGCTCGTCAAGCCTTTTGAACCGCAACAGCTTGTCGGACGCGTGAAGGAGCTCCTCGCGGAGAACCGGAAGCGCAAGCCGGCGGGCAAGGAGAAGGGCGCCGGTCCGGTGCCGGTCGTGCCCGTTCCTCCGCGCGCGGACGCGCCTCGTGCCGAGGCGCGCCCCGACAGTCGTGCGGACGTGGCCGTCATGGCGGCCGCGCCCCCGCCGGCGCTGCGCGTGGAGACCCCGGCGGCTGCGCCCGTGGCCGTCGCCGCACCACCGGAGCCAGCGGAGCGCCTTGTGTTTGATCCTCAATCGATCGCCATGCCGGCGGCCGCCGCGGCCAACGGCTCGACTGAGACGTTGGAGCTGCCCGCGTCGCCGATCTGGGATTTCGGCGGGCAGCGTGGTCCGCAGGCCGCCGCGCCCGCAGCCGCCCCGGCGGCCGCTCCAGCCAAGGTCTCGCTGGCGAACGCGTTCTCCGCGCTGCTTGCGGCCGAGCAGTCGCGTCCGGCCCAGGCGGTGTCCGTGGCGCCGCCCGACATTCCCGAGGAGGTCCTCGAGGAGGCGGTCAGGCGCATCCTCGACCGCATGACGGGCGAAACCGTTCGTCAGGTCGTGCTCGACACCGCCGAGCGGCTCATCCGCGAAGAGATCGAGCGAATCAAGGCGAACCCCGAATAGGGGTTCCTGGAGGTTCCCCCGGGACGCCCTCGCGTCCCTTGGGGGTTCCGGGTTCGGCGCTCCTGCGGTACGCTGAGCCCTGATGCCCGCGCCTCGCGTTCCCGACAAACCCGCGCTCGAAGGGCTGGAAGAGAAATGGCAGGCTCGCTGGGAGAGCGAGCGCACCTACGCGTTCGATCGATCCCAGCCGCGCGAGAGGGTCTACTCGATTGACACACCGCCGCCGACGGTGAGCGGGTCGCTCCACGTCGGCCACGTCTTCTCGTACACCCACACGGACATCATCGCGCGCTTCCAGCGGATGCTGGGGCGCGCCGTGTTCTATCCGATGGGGTGGGACGACAACGGCCTGCCGACCGAGCGCCGCGTGCAGAACTACTACGGCGTCCGCTGCGATCCGTCGCTGCCGTACGATCCGAAGTTCACGCCGCCGGCCGAGCCGCCCAAGCCCCCCGTGTCCGTGTCGCGCCCGAACTTCATCGAGTTGTGCTCGACGCTCACGGCCGAGGACGAGAAGGCGTTCGAGCGTTTGTGGCGGCAGCTGGGGCTGTCGATCGACTGGTCGATGACCTACGCGACGGTCAGCCGTCCGGTCCAGCGCGTGTCGCAGCTGGCGTTCCTGCGCCTGCTGAACGGCGCGCGCGCCTATCAGCTGGAAGCGCCGACGCTCTGGGACGTGGACTTCCGCACGGCCGTGGCGCAGGCCGAGCTGGAGGATCGCGAGGTGCCTGGCGCGATGCATCGCGTGCGGTTCGCGCACGCCGGGGGCTCGGGCGCCGTGGAGATCGAGACCACGCGACCGGAGCTGATTCCCGCCTGCGTGGCGCTGGTGGCGCACCCGGACGATCCGCGGTACGCGGCGCTGTTCGGCCGCGAGGTGCTGACGCCGCTCTTCAAGGTCCGCGTGCCCGTCAGGGCGCATCCGCTCGCCGATCCCGAGAAGGGCACCGGCATCGCCATGATCTGCACGTTCGGCGACGTGACCGACGTCACCTGGTGGCGCGAGCTCGCGCTGCCCGTGCGCGCGGTGATCCAGGCGAACGGCACGATGCGCCCGGTGAGCTGGGGGAGCGCCGGGTGGGAGTCGCACGACGCGGCGGCGGCGCAGCGGGCCTACGATCCGCTCGCCGGGCTGTCGGCCGTCAAGGCGCGGCCCGTCGTCGTCGAGGCGCTGCGGGCGAGCGGAGATCTCGTGGGCGATCCGAAGCCGATCACGCATCACGTCAAGTTCTACGAGAAGGGCGACCGGCCGCTCGAGATCGTCACGAGTCGCCAATGGTTCATCAAGACGATGGAGCTGCGCGCGGCCCTGCTCGCGCGCGGTGCCGAGCTCCAGTGGCATCCCCCGCACATGCGCGCGCGGTACGAGAACTGGGTCAACGGTCTCAACGGCGACTGGTGCGTCAGCCGGCAGCGCTTCTTCGGCGTGCCGTTTCCATTGTGGTATCGCGTGCGCCCGGACGGGACGACCGACTACGACGCGCGGCTGACGCCGTCCGAGTCGCGGCTGCCGATCGATCCGTCGACCGACGTGCCTGACGGCTTCACCGAGATCCAGCGCGGTCGGCCGGGCGGATTCGTCGGCGACCCCGACGTCATGGACACATGGGCGACCTCGTCGCTCTCGCCGTTCATCGTCTGCGGCTGGGAGCGCGACGGCGACCTGTGGCAGCGCACGTTCCCGATGGACCTGCGGCCGCAGGCGCACGACATCATCCGCACGTGGCTCTTCTCGACCGTGCTGCGCTCGCACCTCGAGGCGAACGCCCTGCCGTGGACGCACGCGGCGATCTCGGGCTGGGTGCTCGATCCGGATCGCAAGAAGATGTCCAAGTCGAAGGGCAACGTCGTCACCCCGATGGCGCTGCTCGAGGAGCACGGCTCGGACGCCGTCCGCTACTGGGCGGCGAAGGGCGGGCCGGGCGTGGACACCGCGTTCGACCCTGGCCAGATGAAGATCGGCCGGCGGCTCGCGATCAAGCTGCTGAACGCGTCGAAGTTCGTCCTGTCGAAGGCGGGGCCGGATGACCAGATCGCGCCGGTGAGCGAGCTGCTCGATCGCGGGATGCTCTTCGACCTGGCGCGGGTCGTCGACGTCGCGACGAAGAACCTCGACGATTACGACTACGCCGCCGCGCTCCGTGAGACCGAGAGCTTCTTCTGGACGTTCTGCGACGACTACATCGAGCTCGTGAAACGCCGGGCGACGGGCGGCAGCTCTGCCGTCTCGGCCTCGATGCAGGCGCTCGACACGATGGTGCGGCTGTTCGCGCCCTTTCTGCCGTTCGTGACCGAGGAAGTCTGGTCGTGGTGGCGGCGCGGATCGGTGCATCGCGCGGGCTGGCCCGGATCGGGCTCGCTCCGAGATCACATCGGCGCCGACGGCCCCCAGGCCAGCGACTTCTATCGGCGCGCGCGCGAAATCACGGCGATGGTCCGGCACGAGCGATCACAGAAGTCGCTGGGATTCGGCGTGCCGATCCTGGCGAAGTTCGTCCTTCTCGAGGACACCGAGCCGGCCTGGCGCTCGATCCAGCAGGACGTGCTCAGCGGCAACAACATCGCGAGGCACGACGTCGCGTTCGATCCAGATCCCGCCCGGCAGGGCGTGACGATCGAGCCACAGCCGGCCAATGCCTGAGCCGCTCGATCCCCAGGCGTACCGCGATCTGGTCCGCCAGGCGCTTGCCGAGGATCTCGGGTCCGGGGATGTGACGACACGGGCCGTGGTGCCGGCGGGTCGCGCCGCCGCCGGCGTGTTTCTCGCGAAGAGTCCCTGCGTGCTCGCCGGGCTCGACCTCGCGCGCGAGGTCTTCAGTCAGATCGATCCGTCGGTCGTATTTCTCGCGGTGAAGCGGGACGGCGACAAGTCGGCCGCGGGCGACGTCATCGCCCGCGTCAACGGTCCGGCCGCCTCGCTGCTCGCCGGCGAGCGGACGGCGCTCAATTTTCTCCAATGGCTCTCGGGCATCGCCACCGAGACGCGCCGGTTCGTCGACGCGGCGCGAGGCCGGGTCTCCGTCCTCGACACGCGCAAGACGATTCCCACGCTGCGCACGGCCATCAAGTACGCCGTGCGGTGCGGCGGCGGCGTGAACCATCGCATGGGCCTCTACGACGGCGTCCTGATCAAGGACAATCACATCCGGATTGCGGGCGGCATCGAGGAGGCCGTGCGCCGCGTGCGCGCGAGTGGATCGCGCTGGCCCATCGAGGTCGAGGCGCAGAGTCTCGCGGAGGTCGACGCAGCCCTGGCCGCCGGCGCCGACACGATCATGCTCGACAACCTCAGCGACGAGGATCTGCGCGAGGGCGTGCGGCGGATTGCGCGCCAGGCGCGGGTCGAGATCTCCGGCGGCGTCACGCTGCAGCGCCTGCGCACCCTCGCAGCGATGGGCGCCGACGACGTATCGGTCGGTGCGATTACGCACTCGGCGCCCGCGGCGGACATCAGCCTGGAGATCGAGTAGGTGGCCGAGCCGCTCCCGCCCGACCTCATCCACGCGCTCGTGTCCGCCGAGCCGAGGCTGGCCGGCTTCGCCCGCCTGCGGTATTTCCCGGAGGTCGACTCGACGAACGACATCGCCCTGCAGCTGGCAGCAGCCGGCGCGCCGGCCGGGACGTCGGTGCTGGCAGACGTACAGCGTGCGGGCCGCGGCCGCCGCGGGCGCGCGTGGTTTTCGCCGCCGGGCGCCGGCCTCTATCTGTCCGTCGTCGTGCGGCTGCCGGACGCGGCCGCGACGCTGCCGCTGCTGACGCTGGCCGTGGGCGTGGCCGTCGCCGACGCGGTGAGCACGACGAGCGGACTGCCGATCGAGCTGAAGTGGCCCAACGACCTCGTGATCGGCCGGCCGTGGCGGAAGCTCGGCGGCCTGCTGTGCGAGTCGACGGGCACGGGCGCGCAGGTCGATGCGGTGGTCGTGGGCATCGGCATCAACCTGCGACAGGTCGCCTATCCTCCGGAGATTGCCGAACGCGCGACGTCGATCGAAACCGAGCTGGGGCGGCCGATCGAGCGGGCGGCGCTCGTCGTCGAGACGCTCGCACGTGTGCGCGACGCCGTCGATCGGCTTCGCAACGGCGAGGGCGATTGGGTGTGCCACGAGTGGCGGCGCCTCGGGCGCGCCGGGCTCGGCGGCGCGAGCGTGACCTGGTCGGAGCAAGGTGTGGCGCACCGCGGCGCCGCGCGGGACATCGACGACCGGGGCGCGCTCCTCGTCGAGACGAACGGGCGAGTGGAGCGGCTGATCGCAGGCGAGGTGACCTGGGAGCGGTTGCGTGACTGACGGATCGCGCGCGGGTGGCGCGGCGGACGAAGCCGCATTCGACGTCGGCACTTACTGCCGGCAGGTCGAGGACTACCTCACGCGCGTGAACGGCGGGCACCTCGTGCGGATCGTCGGCCCGGGCTTCGAAATCGTGCGTGGCTGGGCCGAGGAGGGCATTCCGCTCAGCGTGGTGCGCCGAGGGATCGACTTCAAGGCCGAGCGACACCGCGCTGGTCAGGCGAAGCGTCCGCTGCGGATCGAATTCTGCGAAGCCGATGTCCGGCGCGTCTACGACGGATGGCGGCGGGCGGTGGGTCTTGGCGGGCGGGCCGCGGTGCCGAGCGGGACCGAGGCGGCGTCCACTGCGGAGGAGCCGCGCCGGCCATCGTTGTCGCGTCACCTGGACAGAGTGGCTGATCGGCTCACCCGGACCGCCGGTCGGCTCGACGTGCCGGCGTCCGTGCGCGAAACCGTGGCAGCGCTGCTCGCGGAGGTCACCGGCCTGCGGGACGCCGCGAAGAAGGCGCGCGGCGAGGCGCGCGAGGCCATTGCGGCGCAGCTGGGGCCGCTCGATGCGCGCCTTATGAGCGGCGCGCGCGCCGCAATGCCGGCTGACCTGCGGGCGTCGCTCGAGCGGGACGCTGCGCGCGATCTGATAGCCTACCGGGACCGCCTGCCGGCCGACCGCTGGGACCAGGCCATCTCCGCGACCGTCGATCGTCTCCTTCGCGATCACTGGGGCTTGCCGGCGATTGAGTAGGGGGACGGGGCTTTTTTCCACAGCTTCCGCCCTCCAGGTGCCGGAGGTCGCCGGGAAGAGGCCGGGCGACCTCCGGCACCACGGAGGCGGAAGCTGTGGAAAAAAGCCCCGTCCCCCTCGTCGTCGAGCGCCCTGTCGCGGGCGGGCGGATGCTCGCGCGCGACGACGGGCGCGTCGTGCTCGTCGCCGGCGCGATTCCCGGCGAGCGCGTGCGCGTCGCGATCGAGCGCGTCACGCGCCACGTATCGTTCGCGCGCGCGACCGACATCGTCGAGCCGAGTCCCGACCGGCGCGAGCCCCCGTGCGACCCGGCCTGCGGCGGATCCGTCTACGCGCACATCCGCTACGAGCGCCAGCTCGAGCTGAAGGCGGAGATCATCGCCGACGCGTTCCGGCGGATCGCCAAGGCGCCGCTCGCGGCGCCCGTCGCCGTCGCGCCCTCTCCTGAACGCGGCTACCGTTTGCGCGCGCGCCTGCACGTCCGCCAGCGCCGCGCCGGGTTCTTTCGAGAGGGCACGCACGCGCTGTGCGACGCTGGTCCCACCGGCCAGCTGCTCGCCGAGACGACGGCGGCCATTGAGGCGACGTTGGCCGAGCTCGACCATCGCCTTGCTGAATGCGACGCCTTTGCCGTCGCCGAGAACGTCGCGGCGACCGAGCGCGTGATTCACATCGAGCCGCGCGACGGCGCCCGACTCGACGACCTCGCCGGCAAACTCACCCTGCCCGCGGGCGTGACCGGTCTCACCACTGGCCGGCGCGGCGGACTTGTCACGCTGGCCGGCGCCGAGTCGGTAACGGACCGCGCGCCCGAGCTCTTTCGTGAGTCGCCGCCGGTTGGTCCGTCCACCACCTGGACCCGGCGCGCCTCGTCGTTCTTCCAGGGCAATCGGTACTTGACCGGCGCGCTCCTGCGTTGCGTGCTCGGCCAGACGCAAGGCGGTCGATTCGTCGATCTCTACGCGGGCGTGGGGCTTTTCGCCGTCGCCCTTGCGGCGTCCGGCGCGCGCGGTCTGGCGGTCGAGGGCGATCGATCCGGCGCGGCCGACCTGGACCGCAATGCCGCGCCCTGGCGCGATCGTCTGCGCGCCCTGCGCGCATCCGTCGAGGACGCCGTAACGATGACTCTGGATCCGCCGCCAGACGTCGTGGTCCTCGACCCTCCGAGGACTGGGGTCACGCCCGAAGCGCTCCGCGGTGTGATCGCGTGGGCGGCGCCGCGCGTGGTGTATGTGTCGTGCGACCCGCCGACGCTCGCGCGGGACGCGGCGGCGCTCACCGCCGCCGGCTACCGGCTGGACTCACTCGCCGCCTTCGACCTGTTTCCCAACACGCCGCACGTCGAGGCCGTCGCGACCTTCGTGCGTCGCTGACGCGCGCCGCTGCCGGGCCGCGTCGACGAGACCGTCGAAGAGCGTCTTGAACTGGCCGGTCCGCCAGAAGTTCTCCGGATGCCACTGGACGCCGACGCAGAACGCCGCGTCCGGCTTCTCGATCGCCTCGACGACGCCGTCGGGAGCCGTGGCGGCCACGACAAACCCGGGCGCGAGGTCCTTGACCGACTGATGATGCCGGCTGTTGACGCCGATCATCCCGTGCTCGAGCCGGGGCGCGAGGAGCAGCGCGAGGCACGTGCCGTCGGCGACCTGCACGTCGTGCGCGATCGCGTTCCTCGGCAGGATCGTGTGGGTCAGATCGCTCGGCTGCGACGTCGGGATGTCCTGAACGAGCGTGCCGCCGGCGGCGACGTTGAGCACTTGTGCGCCGCGGCAGATCGCGAGGAGCGGCACGTCGCGCGCGATCGCGAACCGAGCGAGCGCCAGCTCGTAGTCGTCGCGCTCGCGATCGATTTCGACCGTCGGGTGGCGATCGGGCTCACCGTATTCCACCGGATCGACGTCGGGTCCGCCCGTCAGGAGCACGCCGTCGCACGAGGCGAGCGCGCCGGGCAGCGGGTCGCCCGCCGGCGTGAGCACGCGGATCTCCGCGCCGGCTCGCTCGAGCGACGTGACGTAATCCGTCTTCGGCCATGCGACGCCAATGACCGGGCGATCCATGGACATCAGTCTACATTCTCGCCGGGACGGCACAGCCCATGAGATCGAGCGCCTGCGTCAGCTGGCGCCGGACGTACGCCACGGCGGCCGCGCGCCAGAGCCGCACGTCCGGCCGCGCCTCCTGCAGAATCGGCTGGCGGTGGTAGAACGCGTTGAAGGCCTGTGCGAGTCCGAACGCGTACTTCGCGAGCACGGCCAGCTCGAGCGATCGAACCGAGACGTCGGCGATTTCATCCAGCCGGGCGGCTTCGAGCACGAGCCCCCACAGCTCATCGGCTTCGTCGCCGGCCGCGAGCGCCTCGGTGCCGATCGCATCCAGCCTGGAGACGACGGACGCTTCGTCGAGGCCCTCGCGTTCAGCGAGCTTCGCGAAGATGTTCTGCGCGCGCACGACCGCGTATTGCAGATACGGTCCCGTCTCACCCTCGAAGCTCAACGCCTCGTCGATGTCGAACGCGATGATCTTGCCGCGCGAAAACTTGATGAGGAAGTAGCGCACGGCGGCGACCGCGATTGTCTCGGCGGTTCGACGCCGCTCGTCCGCGGGCGTCTCCGGGTTGCGGGCGGTCACCTCGCGCTCGGCCGTGTCGATCAGCCGGTCGAGGAGGTCGTCCGCTTTCACGCCCAGGCCCCTCCTGCCCGACACTTCGACGAAGGGCTTGCCCGCGCTCTCGGTGTCCTCGTAGCCGAGCGCGCGGGCCGTCGCGTGCGACAGCGCCACCATCTCGTACGAAAAATGCGTCGAGCGCTCCGCCTGCTCGGCGAATCCCATCGTCGCCAGTGCCTGCTTGAGGAGCTGCTGCAGGTACGCCTGTCGTGAGTCGATGACGTTGTAGACGGCGCGCGCCCGGCCGAACTTCGGCACGCCCTGCGCCTGGCCCGGCTGCGACGTCGTCGCCCACAAGGGATGGTCGTTGCGACGCTCGAAGATCCGGTAGTAGAAGTCGCGACCGAGCAGTCCGAACTTCCAGAACTGGTTCGCGATGTCCTTGCCCACGTAGGTGACGGTTCCGTTCGACCGCACGATCACTTTCTCGCGCTGCTCCGGGTCGTCGGCGGCCTCGGGATCGGGCGGGCCGCCGTCCTCGATCGGCATGACCCAGCAGCCCTTGAGCCGCCCCTCGGTCTGGAGGAACACGGCGTTTCTGGCCTTCAGGTCGTCGAACGCCGCGGCCCAGAAGTGCAGCCGGAGGATGTCGCCCTCCCAGGTCAAAAGGTCGTAGCCGACGTTCATGCGCGCCATCGTCTTCAGGTGCGCGCGGACGATGCGATCGGCGATGAAGGCGCCCATGTCGGCGAGCGCGTTGCCCCCCGCTTCGATCGCGTGCAGGGCGTGGGCGCGCACGTCGAGCCGCGCCTTGTCGGCCTCGTACCAGTCGGTCACGCGCGCGTAGAGATCCCAGCAGTAGTAGTCGAATCGCCCGGCGGCGTCATCGGCGAGCGCGCGGACGCCCGCGAGATCCTGCTTCTCGAGCTCGGTGAATCCGACGACCACGTCCGCCACCTGCACGCCGGTGTCGTCGATGTAGTTCTGAACCTCGACCGGGTGTCCCTGGAACCGCAGCAGCCGGACGAGCGTGTCGCCCAGCGCCGCGTTGCGCAGGTGCCCGATGTGAGCCGCTTTGTTCGGGTTGATGGCCGTGTGCTCGACGATGACTTTGTCGGTCCCAGCCGACGAGGACGCCGGCGCGGCTGGCGCGAATCGCGCCCGGATGAACGACGCGCGATCGAGGAACAGATTCAGGTAGCCGTTCGGCGCCGCCTCGACGCGCGCGATTCCGTCGATGGATCCGACCGACGCCGCCAGCTCCTGGGCGATGACCCTCGGCGCCTTGCGCAGCTTGCGCGCCAGCTCGAACGCGACGGGCACGGCAAGATCGCCGAGCGCCCGACGCGGCGGCGTCTCGATCACGATCGCGGGCTGGTCGGCGGGGGCCAGGCCGAAGGCTCGTTGCAGCGCGTCGCGCAGGCGCTCCCGCACGCGGGAGTGAACCGGCAGAATCATCGCGTCGATTCTATCCGGCCGTAGTCCTCCGGCGTATTGAGGTTGGTCAGCAGCCGTGCGCTCGGCCCGAACTCGGCGACCTCCGCTTCGTCGACCCGGACCATGCTGAGCGCGGTGCCGAGGTCCGCCAGCTTCAGCGCGCCAGCGCGCAGGCGCTCGAGCACGCGGTCGCGGACGGCCCGCTGGTAGCAGGCGACGAGCGGCTCGACGCCTCGCGCCGTCACGATCCAGGCGCCGTCAGCGCGGTCCGAGCGCGCCACGAGCCGCGCGAGCAGCCCAGCGTCGAGAAACGGCAGGTCGCAGCCCACGACCAGCACGGGATCGCCCTCGGCCACCTCCAGCGCCGTGAACACCCCGCCGAGTGGGCCCCGGCCGGGCAGCAGGTCGGCGTAGACGGGCACGCCGATATCCGCATACAGGTCCGCCCGGGGTCCGACGATATAGATCTCGTGCGCGACCCGTTGCAGAACCTCCATCTGGCGAACGATGATGGAGCGGCCCTCAATGACGAGTCGGCTCTTGTCGCGCCCGCCAAATCGCCGAGCCTGGCCGCCCGCGAGAATCGCGGCGGCGGGGTGTCCGCGGTGCATGGGCGCCTCATCATGACAGAGGCCCGGGTCGGCCGCCTGCTGGCGGCGTGCCTGCATCAGGCCATCCTCGATCGACTGCCGCAGCGGCTCGACTTCTACGAACACTGGCTGCATTCCGAGGGGCTGCGGGACGGCAGCATCGGCCTCGCGCCGATGATCGCCGTGCTCGGGTTTCTCCGCACCGAGGGCGAGGCGTACGATCGCGTGGTGTCGCGGGCCGGCCATCTGGCGGCTGAGTGGACCGTGGCCTCGCTGCCGGCTCTGGAGCGCCGGGTCATCGCCTGGCTGCCGCGGCCGCTGCGCGCGCGAGCCGCGCTGCGAATCGCGTCCCGGATCGTCCGGTCGATCTGCACGTCGAGCAACGCGTCGGCGCGGGTTCGGCGCCGGGTGGCGCAGTTCTCCATCAAGTCTTCGCTTTTCTGCGACGTGCGCGAGCACCAGCCTGTGGCGCTCTGCGGGTTCTATCGCGCCGTGGCGGTGGGCACACTGGCGGCGCTGGGGGTGCCTGCCTGCGGCCGCGTGGAGCGCTGTCACGCCGTGCAGGGCGGAGCGTGCGTCGTGGTCCTCGATCTGTTCGCTGAGGCGACCGCGGACCCGGCCATGGCTGCCTGATTGACGTCTTGTCCTTTCAACTGATGCGTTCTTTTCGGGTGGCCGTCGCGCTCATCGTGCTCGCCGGCGTCGCGCCAGCGAGCGTCTCGGGGGGCACGCGCCGGGCGGTTGAGACTCGCGTGCTCGTCATGCCGTTCGCCGTGGACGTCGAGGCCAAGGCCGCCGGCACGGCCTCCGCGTCGCGCTGGCTGGGCGAGGCGGCGCGGCTGCTGCTCATCGACGATCTCGGACGCTTGGGCGTCGGCGTCGTCTCCCGCGACGAGTGCGGCGCGGCATTCGACCGGCTGCAGCTGCCGGTGGCCTCGACCCTCACCCGCGCGACGATGATCCGCGTGGGCGAGTTGGTGGGGGCGTCGCAGGTCGTGTTCGGCGAAGTGCACATGGGCGACCAGCTCACCGTGCGAACGCGCATGCTGCATCTGGCGCCGGGATCGGCGGCGCCCGACGTGACCGACACGGCGGCCCTGTCGGATCTGTTCGCCCTGTTCGAGCGAACTGCCGCCAGTCTCGCGCCGGCAATCGGGCCGAGTCTGCCGCCGCGGCCGCGCAGCGACGGCAATCTGCCGCTCGAGGTCTTCGAGAACTACGTGAAGGGCCTCGTGGCCCCCACGCCGACCGCCCAGCAGCGCTTCCTCGAGACGGCGCTCAAACAGGCGCCGCACGATGCGAGGCTCCTCGTCGCACTGTGGAGCGTCTACGCCTCGCAGGGCCAGCCGGAAAAAGCGCTCGCCGTGGCGAGCGCCGTGCCGAAGGACTCGAGCCTGTCGCGGAAGGCGCGATTCCTGGCCGCCCTGTCGCTCATCGACCTCGGGCGATTCGACGGCGCGGCCGATCAGCTGACGGCGCTCAATCGCGAGCGCCCCTCACCGGTCCTCACGAACGCGCTCGGCGTCGTGCAATTGCGACGCCCGCCCGCGGCGAGCGTGTCGACCACGGCCCAGGCGTACTTCAAGCAGGCGGTGGACGCCGAGCCCGCGAACACGGACTACCTGTTCAACCTTGGCTACGCGAGTGCCCGCGCGCAGGACGGGGACGCCGCGCTCTCCTGGCTCCGCGAGGCGGTCCGCTACGACGCCGCCAACGGCGACGCGCATCTGGTCATGAGCGCCGTGCTCTCGGCGCAGGGCAAGTCCGTCGAGGGCCAGCGCGAGCTCGATCTGGCGAAACAGCTCGGCACGCGACCGGACACGTCGCTCCTGACCTTGTCTCCGCGGATCCCGAACGGCCTCGAACGGCTGCCCACCGACCTCGACGTGCCGTCCAATCAGCGGCTCGACGCGACGATTGCCAGCCCGGCGCAGCGCGACCAGCAGGAGACCGCGGCGTTCCATTTCGACCAGGGCCGCACGCTCTTCGACGCCCAGCGGGATCGAGAGGCGGCGAACGAACTGCGCCGCGCGATCTACCTGGCGCCGTACGAGAACCCGCCGCACGTGCTTCTCGGGCGTGTGTATGAGCGAGGTGGACGGTTGAACGAGGCGATCGACGAATTCAAGGTCGCCATCTGGTGTCGCGAGACGGCGGAGGCCCGTGCGGCGCTCGCCGGCGCACTCTACGAGTCCGGCGACAAGGACGCCGCACGTCGTGAAGTCGAACGCGCGCTGGTTCTCGACCCGAGCTCGGCCGAAGCGAAGGCATTGCTGAAGAAGATCGGTGCTACCATTTGGTGATCCAATGAGCGATCAGGGATTTCATGAGATCCAGTTGAGCGGGAAGCAGCTCGTCTTCCTGGCGATGTCGGCCGTGGTCCTGGCCGTGGTGATCTTCCTGCTCGGGGTGTCGGTCGGGAAGGGCGTGCGGAGTGCCTTCCCGCCCGCGTCGGCCGCCGATCTCGGCGCGCCGGGCGACACCACGGTTCCTGCCGGCCCCGTCGCGGGCACGCCCGCGGCGACCAAGGTCACGCCGAACGATCTCGACTATCAGAACAAGCTGCAGGGCCAGAGTGCGGCAGGTGCGGTCGCCGGCGCGGCCGCGGGCGCCGCCGCGGCGACCGCGATCAAGCCGGCCGAGACCCCCGCGGCGACTCCGGCGGGCAGTACGCCCACGACCAAGCCGAATCTGTCGTCGATGGCGAATCCCCCGGCGACGGAGCCGGCCGCGGGAGCCGAGAAGCCCGCGCCAGCCACGCCGGGCCCGACGGCCAAGACCGGCGCTTCCTCGGCTGCGCCGAAATCGTCGCCGCCGCCCGCGAGTTCGAAGCCCGCCGAATCTGGCGCGACGTCCAAGCCGGCGAGCGCGGAAGCCGGCTGGGTCGTCCAAGTCGACGCCTTCAGGAACAAGGCGACGGCCGACGACCTCGTGAAGCAGCTCAAGGGCAAGGGGTACGCGGCGTTCGCCGTCCCGTCGGCGTCGCTCTTCAAGGTGCGGGTCGGTCCATTTGCCGACCGCGGCGAAGCGGACAAGACTGCGGGCCGTCTTGCGAAGGACGGGTACAAACCGTTAGTTACGCGCTAGCCGTTCTCTCTGGCGTCCTGCTGGCCGCCAGCTTTCCCAAGTTCGGGCATCCGGCGTTCGCGTGGATCGCCCTGTCCCCGCTCATCGTCGCCACGACCCTGTCCGGTCAGGCCGGCGTGCGCGCGGCCCGGCGCCGGTTCGCGCTCGGCGTCGTGACGGGCTTTGTCTCGTTTGCCGGGATGCTCTATTGGGTCGTCGGCGTGATGGCGACCTTCGGCAGCCTCGCGCTTCCAGTGGCTGCGCTCGTCGGGGCGCTGTTCTGGGCGTATCTCGCGCTCTACCCGGGGATCTTCGCGGTGCTCGTCGGATTCGCGATCCGCCGATTCGGCGTCTCGGGGATCTGGCTCGCGCCGGTGTTCTGGGTGGCCACCGAGTGGGCGAGGTCGGTGGTCGGGACCGGGTTCCCGTGGGGGCTGCTGGGATCGTCGCAGGCGGGCGTGTTGCCGGTCGTGCAGCTGGCGAGCGTCACGGGCGTCTACGGGCTGTCAGCGCTGATCGTGCTGGTGAGCACGGCCGCGGCGGCGCTGTCGCTCAGCCGGCGGCGGGCGGATCGGCTCGGTGTGGCGGCCGTCGCCGCGCTGGTCATCGCCGTGAGCGTTGGCGGAACGCTGCGCCTGATGTCGGACGCGCTGACGCGCGCCGGCCGCGTCGTGCGCGTCGGCCTGCTGCAGGGCAGCGTCGAACAGGTCGAGAAGTGGGACCCGGCGTATCGCGACATGATCCTGCGCCGGTATCTGGACCTGAGCCAGCGCGCGATCGGCGCCGGCGCGGAGATCGTGATCTGGCCCGAGGCGTCGACGCCGTTTTATTTCGATGCGGAAGGCGTGCTGGCCGAGCCGGTGCGTCGGCTGGCGGCCCAGACGCGAACGCCGTTCATCATCGGGACCGACGAATACCGCTACGGCACTGACGGCGGCGGCGACCGGATCTACAACTCGGCGGTCGTGGTCGGCGGCGACGGCAAGTCGCATGGGACGTATCGCAAGATGCGACTCGTGCCGTTCGGCGAATACGTGCCGCTCAAGCCGCTGTTGTTCTTCGTGGCGCCGCTCGTGCAGGCGGTCAGCGACTTCTCGCCGGGCACGGAGCCCGTGGTGCTCAACGCGGACGGGCGTCGCGTGAGCGTCGCGATCTGCTACGAGTCGGTCTATCCATGGATCGCGCGGGCGTTCGTGGAGCGCGGCAGCCAGCTGCTCGGGACGATCACCAACGACGCGTGGTTCGGCCACTCCTCCGCGGCCTATCAGCACTTCGCGCAGGGCGCGATCCGCGCCGTCGAGGAAGGACGCTACGTGGTGCGGGCCGCGAACACGGGCATCAGCGGGGCCGTCGATCCCTATGGCCGCGTGCTGCTCACGACGCCGTTGTTCGAGCCCGAGGCGGTCACAGTTGACGTGCGCCTCCTCGATGGACGTACGATCTACAGTCGCGTGGGAGACGTCGTGGCGTGGGGAGCGGTCGCGATGACGGGGCTTGTCCTGGTCGTGACATTCGGATCAGGCCGCAGGCAGTAGGCCTCGGGCACCCGCGAGTGCCTTGTGCCTGCTGCCGAGGGCCCGGTGAGGTTTCTTGGAGAAGATCGTGACTCTAGACGAACAAGTCCGCCTGTTTGACGAGCTGACCGAACGCGCCGCCGATCTGCGGAGGGGGCTTTGACGAAGCCCGCCTTGATCGCGAGCTGACCGAGCTCGAGACGCAGCTGAGCGCGCCGGATTTCTGGAAGGACCAGCCGACCGCCCAGAGGGTGCTCCAACGGCGGCGGCGGCTCGAAGACGACCGGACGCTCGCGACGAAGCTGCGGCGCGAAGCCGAGGACCTCGGCGTCCTCCTCGAGTGGGCGCGCCAGGGCGAGGAGGTCGGCGCGGATCTCTCGCGCAGTCTCGACACGTTCGCCAGGGACGTGCAGGCGGGCGAGATCCGCACGATGCTGTCGGGCGAGCTCGACGGCAGGAACGCGATCGTCACCATCCACCCGGGCGCCGGCGGCACCGAGTCGCAGGACTGGGCCGAGATGCTCATGCGCATGTACCTGCGCTGGGCCGAGCGCCGCGGGTTCAAGCGGGAGATCATCGACCTGCAGCCCGGCGACGAGGCCGGGATCAAGAGCGCGACGTTCACGGTGAGCGGCGAGTACGCGTACGGCTTGCTGTCGGCCGAGGCGGGCGTCCATCGCCTGGTGCGCATCTCGCCGTTCGACCAGGCCGCGCGCCGGCACACGTCGTTCGCCTCGGTCTACGTCTGGCCCGAGCTCGACGATGACATCGACGTCGAGATCGAGGACAAGGACATCCGCATCGACACGTTTCGATCGAGCGGCGCCGGCGGTCAGCACGTCAACGTCACGGATTCGGCCGTGCGCATCACCCACATTCCCAGCGGCATCGTGGTGTCGTGTCAGAACGAGCGGTCGCAGCACAAGAACCGCGCGTCGGCGATGAAGGTGCTCAAGGCGCGGCTCTACGATCTCAAGCAGAAGGAGCAGCAGGCGAAGCTCGACGAGCTCGGCGGCGAGAAGAAGGGCATCGCGTTCGGCAGCCAGATCCGCAGCTACGTGCTGCAGCCCTACCAGATGATCAAGGACCACCGCACGAAATTCCAGGTGGGCGACGTCAACCGCGTGCTCGACGGCGACCTCGACGACTTCATCAAGGCGTTCCTGATGAAAAAGGCGATGGGGAAGCTGGAGACCGTGGCGCCGTCTGACGACGACTGACGGGCTACTGGCCCTTCTTGCCGGGCTCGGTGCCGGTGATGAAGACGTCCGGCCCGTGATCGGTCATCGCGACGACGACGTTGTTCGGCCGCTCGAAGGCCGGCTTCTCCGCGAGCTCGGCCTGCCGTCGCGCGACCCACGGCTTCATGATGTCCATCCAGATCGGCAGCGCCGCCACGGCGCCCTGCGCGTTCGGCCCGATCTGCTTCTTGAGGTCGAACCCGACCCACACGCCGATCGTGATGTCGGGGTCGAAGCCGATGAACCACGCGTCGGTGAACTCGTCGGTCGTTCCGGTCTTGCCGCCGAGGGGCCAGTCGATCTGCGCGCCGGCGCTCTGCGCCGTGCCGTGCATCACGACGCCGTGCATGAGGTCGGTCATGATGTAGGCCGTGTCCGCGCGCAGCGATTCGTGCGGTTCGATCCGGTGCTGTTCGAGCGAGTTGCCGTCGCGGTCGATGACCTCGTTGACGAGCAGCGGCGCCATGCGGACGCCCTGGTTCGGGAAGGCCGAGTACGCCGACGTGAATTCGAGCAGCGTGCCCTCCGCCGAGCCGATTGCCGTGGACAGGTACGGCGGAATCGGCGTCGTGATGCCGAGCGCGCGGGCGTAGGGAATCACCTGCTCGGGTCGCAGCGCGTCCATGAGCCGGATCGTCGGCACGTTCCGGGAGTCTTCCAGGGCCCAGCGGAGCGTCACCGGGCCCTCGAACTTCTTGTCGAAGTTCCTGGGCTCGTACGGCGGCTGATTCGGCCCGGGGTTGAAGCTCACCGGCTCGTCCTGGAGGATGTCGGCCACCGTGTAGCCGCGGTCGATCGCCGCGGTGTAGACGAACACCTTGAAGAGCGACCCGACCTGGCGCTGCGCCTGGATCGCCCGGTTGAACTGGCTGCGATCAAAGTTCTGCCCGCCGACCATCGCCAGCACCTGGCCCGTGTGATTGTCGAGCGCGACGACCGCGCCTTCGAGGAGCGGCGTCTGATCGAGTATCGCCGTGAACGTCAGGTCCTTCGCGTTCATCTTGCCGACCTTGACGTCGACGACGTCGCCGATTTTCGCGGCGTCCTCGGCCTTGCGATTCGTCCACGCGTAGCCGGTGCGATCGATCGTGCCGTGCCACTTGCCGACGCGCACGTGGAGGAGGCCGCCGTGATTGTCGGTCACGATCGCGCGCGCGTGCTCGCCCTCGTCGGGATCGCGGATCCACTGGGGCAGCTTGTACGTGTCAACCGAGTGCTTCTCCGCGACGACGTTCTCGGTCGGCTTCCGATAGCCGCGCGCCTTGTCGAGCCGCCGCAGCCCGGCGTCGAGCGCCGCGTTCGACCAGCGCTGGAGCGCCGGATCGAGGCCGGTCTTCACGACGAGGCCGTTCTCGTAGACCGCTTTCGCGCCGTACTGATCCTCGAGGTGCTGGCGAACGGTCTCGACGAAATACGGCGCCATCGACGGCGTCTGGTTCGGATGCCCGCGCGTGATGATCGGCCGGTTGTTGGCCGCTTTGGCCTCGGCGTCCGTGATGAAGTGGTGCTCGGCCATGCGGTCGAGGACGTACGCGCGCCGGGCCAGCGCCGCCTTCATGTTGACATACGGGCTCTGCCGCACGTTGCCCTGCAGCAGGCCGGCGATGAGCGCGGCTTCCTCGAGATTCAGATCGGCGACCGACTTCCCGAAGTAGACCTGCGAGGCCGCCTGCACGCCATACGCGCCGTGGCCCCAGTACATCTTGTTGCAGTACATCGTGAAGATTTCCTGCTTCGTGTACCGCTTGTCGATCTGGATGGCGAGCAGCCACTCCTTGATCTTCCGCTCGAGGGGCAAGTCGTCCCGCGTCTGGTGCTCCTGGAGCAGGTCCTCTTCGAGGAAGAGATGCCGCGCGAGCTGCTGGGTGATGGTGCTCGCCCCGCCGCGCTGCTGCATTCCGAGCACGCGCCGGCCGACGAGCTTGACGATCGCGGCGACGTCAATGCCGGTGTGCGAGAAGAAGTCCGCGTCCTCCGACGCGATGATCGCGTTGCGCAGGACGACCGGGATGCCCTCGTAGGCGACCAGCTCGCGGCGCTCGGTCGCGAACTCGCCGACGACCGAGCCGTCACGGGCCAGCACCTTCGTGATCGTCGGCGGAGCGTAGTCGTCGAGCGCGGAGATCTGCGGCAGATCGCCCATGAAGGCGAAGAGCACGCCGCTCGCCGTGCCGAGGAGCGCGGCGGCGAGAAACAGCGCGACGATCCCGAAGTTCCGGACGAGCCGCGCTGACAGCTTGACCATTTACTGAGTGTACATCCTCACTGGCCCGATCCCCGGCCACGTCCGGGGCCACCGCCCCTCGACGAAGTTGGCGTCCCGGAGCTGCGCCCGGCGGGGGACGACGGCGCGGCCGGGCGGGAGACGGCGGGCGGGGAGGACGACGGCGACCGATAGGGGATTCCGGCGCCCGAAACGCGCGACGGCGCCGAGGCCGGCGGAGACGGCGAGGACCCGCGTTGCAGTGCGCTGACTGGCGGAGCGGACGCGACGGGCGCGCGATCAGGACGCGCGACCGCACCGCCCATGCGCGAGAGCGGGGTGGGCGCCGTCGCGCGCTCGCCCGAGCCGAAGGCCCATGGCGTCGGCGCCGCACCCGTGGCCGGACGCGGCCGGCTCGCCGGGGTCGCAATCGCCGGGCCGCGATCGATTTCCCCGACTCCGCGCTGGATCGCGCCACCAGGCGACGTCAGAACGACGGACGCGCGCGGCGACGCTGCGCGCGTCGGCGAGGGCGCAGCGACGGGCATCGCCATGGGTCGCGTGACGGTCGGCGACCGCAGCGGCGTCGCGACCGTCGCGCGCGACGTGGACGCGGACGTCACGCGCGGCGCGGCGCGAGCCTTGAAGTTCTGTGCCGGCGCGTGGGTCCAGCCGTGCCCGACGTCCGGGAGACGCCCGCCGTGGAACGCCGCCACCGGCCGATTGTCGACGCCAAGCGGGCACCAGCTGACGAAATCCGGTCCGGTGTTCCACGAGACCCAGGCCGGCGCCCAGGCATGGCCCGGCATCCAGAACCATCGGCCGCCCGCCGACATGCCCCACCGGCCGTAGTGATGGGTCGGCCACGCCCACGCGCTCGCGCCGATCCAGCACCAGCCGAAACCGCCGACGAAGGACCAGTGACCGTCGTAGTACGGCTGCCAGCCGGCGCCGACGTACGGATACCAGACGTTGCCATAGTACGGCTCGTTGCCCCAGGAACCGTTCGCGTCGAGCACGCCGCTGTAGGCGCGCATGTCCGGCGGCAGATACTGCGGCGATTCGGTGCCGGTGCGCGCCGCGCGCTGGTCGTCGACCCACTGGTCGAAGTCGTCGGACGTGCTCGCGTTGTAGGACGTCGCGATCGACGGCTCGCGGTCGGCGAGCGCCGTCGCGTGCAGGCCCGCGCGCACGACGGTCTGCCCGTGCGTGTTCTGCACCTCGGCGGTGCCGCGCAGGACCGCGAGATCGATTTCCGGCATTGATCCGCGCGCGTTGTGGATCTCGACGCGGAAATCTCCGGCGCTGTGGATGACCGCCGACGACCCGGCGCCGTCGATCCGGTAGTCGATGTCGTTCGCCAGCCGCGCGATCATCAGCCGAACGCGGCCCTCGCGCAGGCGGACGAGCGTGTCCGAGAGAAGATCGACCGATGAGAACTCGTCCAGATCCAGGGCGCTGCCGTCGGCGAAGAGCACGTCGACGCGGCCCTGGGCGGTCCGGAGTCGATCCCCGGCGAGCAGCACCGCGTTGAGCTCGGCCGGCGCAGCCTGGTTGTCGCGTTCGAGCGTGACCGTGCCCTGGAGCGCGGCGATGTGTGCCGGCACGTCGGCCGCCGGAACTTCCTGCGGGAGGTCTTGCGCCCGGCCGGTGACGGGCCAACTGCCCAGCAGGCCAGCCAGGGCCAAAGCCCAGACAGGACTGAGCCGGATTCCCCCTGGAGCGTCTGACTTCACATTCCCCGCCTTCGAGCAGGCCCGGAGAGGGCCCCTCAGGACGCGCCGGCCGCTGGCAGGCCCATCATACCGCGCTGGAGCATGGCGGGAGCCCCCTCGATCTGACACCTTTGGTCTCCACCAAGCATCCTAGTTGACACGTCAAGGCTAAGATTCCTATCATAGCTGAGACTAAAGTTTAGACCCTGCAGGGGCAGAGGGAGACCGTTCATGAGCAAGATCATTGGGATTGACCTGGGCACCACCAACTCCGTCGTCGCCGTTATGGAAGGCGGCGAGCCGGTTGTTATTACCAACGCCGAGGGCAGCCGGCTGACGCCGTCGGTCGTGGGCTTCACCAAGTCTGGCGAGCGGCTGGTTGGTCAGGTCGCCAAGCGACAGGCCGTGACGAACCCGGAGAACACGGTGTTCTCGATCAAGCGGTTCATGGGCCGCCGGTTCGACGAAGTGTCCGAGGAGATGAAGATGGTCCCGTATCGCGTCGTGCGCGACGGCGACCGCGTGGTGATCAGCGTCTCCCCGGACGGCCAGGAGAAGAAATATTCGCCGCCCGAGATCTCCGCGATGATCCTGCAGAAGCTCAAGCAGGCCGCGGAGGACTACCTGGGCCAGCCGGTGACGAAGGCCGTCATCACGGTGCCCGCGTACTTCAACGACGCGCAGCGGCAGGCCACCAAGGACGCCGGCAAGATCGCCGGCCTCGAGGTGCTCCGCATCGTCAATGAGCCGACCGCGGCGGCGCTTGCCTACGGGCTCGACAAGAAGAAGGACGAGACGATCGCCGTCTACGACTTCGGCGGCGGCACATTCGACATCTCCATCCTCGAAGTGGGGGAGGGGGTCGTCGAGGTCAAGGCGACCAACGGCGACACGCACCTGGGCGGCGACAACCTCGACCAGCGCGTGATCGACTGGATCGTCAACGAGTTCCGCAAGCAGGAGGGCATCGACCTGTCGAAGGATCGGATGGCGCTTCAGCGCCTGAAGGAGTCGGCGGAGAAGGCCAAGATGGAGCTCTCGACGGTGATGGAGACCGAGATCAATCTGCCGTTCATCTCGGCGGATCAGACCGGACCCAAGCATCTGGCGATGAAGCTGACGCGGGCGAAGTTCGAGTCGCTCGTCGAGGACCTGCTGCAGAAGAGCGTGGGGCCGTGCAAGCAGGCGATGGCCGACGCGGGCGTGAGCGCGAAGGACATCGACGAGGTCGTGCTCGTCGGCGGATCGACGCGCATTCCGCGCGTGCAGCAGATCGTCAAGGACCTGTTCGGCAAGGAGCCGCACAAGGGCGTCAATCCGGATGAGGTCGTCGCGGTGGGCGCGGCGGTCCAGGCCGGCGTGCTCTCGGGCGAGGTGAAGGACCTGCTGCTGCTCGACGTCACGCCGCTGTCGCTCGGCATCGAGACGCTGGGCGGCGTGATGACGCCGCTCATCCAGCGCAACACGACGATTCCGACGAAGAAGAGCGAGATCTTCTCGACGGCGGCCGACGGCCAGACGAGCGTCGAAGTGCACGTGATGCAGGGCGAGCGTCCGATGGCGCGCGACAACCGCACGCTGGGCAAGTTCCACCTCGACGGGCTGCCGCCCGCGCCGCGCGGCGTGCCGCAGATCGAGGTCACGTTCGACATCGACGCGAACGGCATCGTCAACGTCCAGGCCAAGGACAAGGGCACGGGCAAGGAGCAGAAGATCACGATCACCGCGTCGAGCGGCCTGAGCAAGGACGAGGTCGACCGGATGATGAAGGACGCCGAATCGCACTCGGCCGAGGACAAGCAGCGCAAGGAAGAGGTCGAAACGCGCAACCGCGCCGACCAGGCCGTCTACGTCGCCGAGAAGTTCATGAGGGAGTCGGGCGACAAGATCGACGCGTCGGACCGGATGGCGATCGAGTCGGCGGCGAACGACGTCAAGAAGGCGCTCGAGGCGAACGACCCGAAGGCGATCACCCGAACGCTCGAGGCGCTGACCCGGGCGCAGGAGAAGGCGGCCGAAAACCTGTACAAGAACGCAGGAGCCCCGGGTTCGACGGGTTCAGCGGGCTCGGCAGGTTCGACGGGTTCGGCGCCCGGCGGCAACGGCAAGGCCGACGACGTCATCGACGCGGAAGTCGTGGAGGAAAAGAAATAACCATCGGCGATTGGGGATGGGCGATTGGAGATGGCTATCGGGCGATTGGGGATGGGCGATTGAATTGGCGATGGGCGATTCCGATTGCGCGATGGGCGATGTCGATTGAGCGATAGGCGATGTCGATTGAGCGATCATCGATGTCGATGGTCGATTATCGATGGCTCTTCGATTGCCGATTTCCGATTGTCGACTATCGATTGACATGGATCTTTACGATCTTCTGGGCGTGACGCGCGCGGCGACGGCTGGCGAGATTGAACGCGCCTACCGTCGTCTCGCACGGCGCTATCACCCGGGCATCAACCCGGGCGATCGCGTCGCCGAGGAGATGTTTCGCCAGATCCAGCGCGCCTACGCCGTGCTCGTCGACCTCGAACAGCGCCGTGAGTACGACCGAGGCGTCGGTACCGCGCCGGCCGTCGACGTCGCGGCCACGGTGTCCTTCGAGGGGTTCGATTTCTCGGCGCCGGCCGAGGGGCCGCTCGCCGCGACGTTCTCCGAGCTCTTCGCCGACGTCTTTCAGGACGCGGCGCGCGAGGCGATCGCGCCGAGTCAGGGTGCGCCGCTGGAGGCGACGCTGCGACTGTCGTTTGGTGACGCCGTGCGCGGCGGGCGCTTTCCGCTCTCGATCGTCCGGCAGGAGCGGTGCGCGGCGTGCGGCGGCGACGGACGGATCCCGCGTCCGGCCGTCGCGTGTCCGGCGTGCCACGGCACGGGCAGCCTGCGGTGGGCGCGAGGCCACATGGTGTTTACCAAGCCATGCGCGACCTGCGCCGGCAGCGGGCGGATGACGAGCCAGGCGTGCCGCGCGTGCGCCGGCGCCGGGGTCGCGCCGCGCTCCGAGGTGGTGACCGTGAGCGTGCCGCCGGGCATCGACGACGGCGCGCGCGTCGCCGTGCCGGGCCGGGGCCACGCCGGGGCGCGCGGCGGGCCGGCGGGCGACCTCTACGTCTCGATTGAGGTCGCGCCGCACGCCTTCCTGCGCCGCGAGGGCCGGGACCTGCATGTGACCCTGCCGGTCGCCGTGCACGAGGCCGCGCTCGGCGCGAAGGTCGACGTGCCCGTGCTCGACGGCACCGTGCGCCTCAAGGTGCCGGCCAACACGGCGTCCGGCCAGCGGCTGCGCGTGCGCGGCGCCGGCGTGCCGGCCGCCGTCGGCGAGCCGGGCGATCTCATCGCGGAGGTCCAGATCGTGCTCCCGCCCGTCAAGGACGAGCGGTCGCGCGAGTTGCTCCGGGAATTCAGCCGCCTGAACGACGTGGACGTCCGGCGGCATTTGCACGCAGACACACGCTCATGACACGACGAACGAAGACCGGCAAGGGTTACTACATGATCAGCGCGGTGGCGGCGCGGTACAACATTCACCCGCAGACGCTCCGCCTCTACGAGCGCGAGGGACTCCTGAAGCCGTCGCGCACCGAGGGCAACACGCGCTTGTACTCCGACGAGGACCTCGAGACGCTCGAGACGATCCTCGCGCTCACGCGCGATCTGGGCGTCAACCTCGCGGGCGTCGAGATCATCCTCAACATGCGCCGCAAGATGGAGACGATGCAGCACGAGGTGAACGAGTTCATGCAGTACGTCAAGCACGAGCTCGCGCGCGGCCTCGGCGACTGGGAGCAGCGGCTCAACACCGCGCTCGTGCCGACCGTGCCGGGTCAGCTCACCGATCGCGCGGCGCCCGACGCGGCGGCCGCGGCCGCGCCACGCCAGGGGTGAAGGTGTTATTCTCTCAGCTTCACCATGGCGTGCGCGAAGTGCGAGGGGACAGGCTGGCGGGCGGTCGAGCGGGACGGTGTGCGGCGCGTCGAACGCTGCGACTGCTGGCAGGACGCGCTGACGTCCCGGCTCCTCGGTGAGGCGCGCATCCCGCCGCGCTACGCGCGCTGCGACCTCGAGAACTTCGTCCTCTATCCCAACGAGCGGCTGATCGCCGCGGTCACGCGCGCCCGCCGCTTCGCCGACGCGTTTCCCGCCGTCGCCAAGGGCCTGCTGCTCATCGGCCCGCCCGGCATCGGCAAGACGCACATCGCGGTCGCCGTGCTGCGCAAGGTCGTGATCGAAAAAGGCGCGCAGGGGCTCTTCTACGACGTCCGCGATCTCCTGCGTGTGATCCGCTCGACCTACAACCCGGTCGTCCGCACCGCGGAGATGGACATCCTGCGGCCCGTCATGGAGGCCGACCTGCTCGTGCTCGACGATCTGGGCGCCGAAAAGCCCTCCGAATGGGTCGAGGAGACCATCAACCTCATCGTCAACACCCGCTACAACGAGCGGCGGCCGACGATTTTCACGACGAACTACGAGGATCTGCCCGACGAAACGGAGATCGACTCGCTCAAGGCCCGCGTCGGCTTCCGCCTGCACTCGCGCCTC
>DATIWF010000107.1:0-23715 GCA_035519535.1 Vicinamibacterales bacterium
GCTGAACAGCTGTCGGGGCTGACAGGGAAAGTTCAGGGAAAGTCGAACGAGAATTCGACGACCGCCGAGAGTCAGACCGCGTAATTTCCTAGAAAAATTTGGAGGCGCCGCCCGGAATTGAACCGGGGATGGAGGTTTTGCAGACCTCTGCCTTACCGCTTGGCGACGGCGCCTTGAACGAGCTGGCGGCTGGTTGGATCAGGTTCCTCATCGGTCGGGTCTAATCGACCCGACAGCGCCGGTTACAGAGGGGACCCGAGAAGCCGAACGCATGACGGACCCGGCAACCTGCCTGTGAGTCTACGCCAAGCCCGTCAGAGCGGCAACCAACGGGCAGGTGGGATGTCATTCGCCCGCAGCTTCCGGTGAGGCTCGGCCTCCCTCCCGTCTTCCCGTTTTCCTGCCTCGCGATCCGGGTCGTGCGGCGTCCGGAGGCAGTCGC
The DNA here is from genome assembly GCA_035519535.1 of Vicinamibacterales bacterium. Taxonomy (GTDB): domain Bacteria; phylum Acidobacteriota; class Vicinamibacteria; order Vicinamibacterales; family SCN-69-37; genus DATEGZ01. Next base: position 443 of record DATIWF010000107.1, read on the forward strand.
CGTCGAGGAGCCTTTAGTCTGCCCGGCGGGTCCCATTCCCAGGCCGTTCGCGCGATTTCTGGCCTGTTTCGCATGTCAACACTCCCGGCCACTATGGCAACGTTCGTGCTTTCCTTGAGTCCCGATAGGCGCCTCAGGCCGTATCGGTGTGGGGCTGGACTCATCGAAACGAGTCGGGAGGAAAGGTTAATGAAGTACAGCAAGTTCAATACGCTGCTCGCCGCTGCGGCCGTGGCCGTGTGCCTGACCATCGCCGCGCCCGCCAAGGCGTCGACCATTCAGCTCGGGTTCATTCTCGACAGCTCCGGCAGCATCACGTCGTCGGGCTGGTCCACGATTGTCAGCGGCCTGGCGACGGCCATCACCACGGAGATCCCGCTCCCCGGAGCGGACACGTACGAGGTGTCGGTCGTCTCGTTCTCGAGCACGGCCTCAACCATCGTCAATCACGTGCTGATCGACAGCGCCGCGACGCGTACCGCCGTGGCCGCCGCAGTCGCCAGCGCATCGTTCCTGAACGCCAACACCAACTTCAGTCTGGCGTTCAGCACGATGCAGGGCGTCCTGACAAGCTCGCCGAACTCGCCGGCGCTCACCTACGTCAACTTCGCCACGGACGGCGTCCCGAACGAGGGCGGCGGAGAGGCGGGCGGAATCACGGCACGTGATGCGATGATTGCTGCCGCCGGCGTGGACAATCTCAGCATTGAGGGCATCGGCGGCGGCGTCAACGTCGCGTATCTCACGGGCTCGATCTGCTATCCGCTGGCGTGCGATACCGTCTCGCCGTACAACTTCCCGGCGCAGGGCTTCTATATCCCGGTCGCGAATGCCCAGGGCTACGCCGACGCAATCGGCAACAAGATCCAGGTCGTGACCGGACGCGTGCCGGAACCGACGTCGATGTTCCTGCTGGGCAGCGGCCTGCTCCTCGCCGGCCGCCGTCTGCGCAAGCGCCAGTAGCCATGAGCGGCGTCGCCCCGAGCGGGGCGGCGTCGACCACGAACTGAAACGCTCTGCGATGCCGACGCGGGTTGCCCGCGTCGGCATCGTTGTGTACACTGGGCAATCTGGCAGGGCGGGAATAACTCAGTGGTAGAGTGCGACCTTGCCAAGGTCGAAGTCGCGGGTTCGAATCCCGTTTCCCGCTCCAATTTTTTGATCTGGGGACTTCGTCCCCAGACCCCTCGCGGCGCCGCTCGCGGGGACCCCATGATCCCCGCGCCGCTCCGCCGGCTCACTCGCGTTCGCTCGTTCGTTGGGTAGTCTGAAGATGCCCTGCCGAAAGGAACCTGCTGTGTCGATGTTCAACTCCCGCGTCACGCGAATCCTGCTCGCGCTCCCCGCGTGCCTGATTCTGATCCAGCCCGCGACGCAGGCGACCCAATCCGGTGCGAGCGCCATCAAGATCGCGTTCGAGACCTACACGCTGCCCAACGGCCTGACCGTCATCCTTGCACCCGACCACACGACGCCGACCGTCGCGGTGGACGTCTGGTATCACGTCGGATCCAAGAACGAGACCGTCGGCCGCACGGGCTTCGCGCACCTGTTCGAGCACGTGATGTTCACGGGCTCGGGCCACGTGCCCTACGGCATCCACGACAAGCTCACCGAGGGCGTCGGCGGGTCCAATAACGGCACCACGTCCAACGACCGCACGACGTACTACGAGACCGTGCCGTCGAACTACCTCGAGGACCAGCTGTGGCTCGAATCCGATCGGATGGGCTACCTGCTCGACGCGCTGGACCTCGCCAAGCTCAACGCCCAGCGCGACGTCGTGAAGAACGAGCGGCGCCAGAGCATGGACAACCAGCCGTACGGCCGCGCGTTCGAGATCCTCGCGCAGGCGACCTATCCGGAGGGCCACCCATACTCGTGGGACGTGATCGGCAGCATGTCCGACCTCTCCGCGGCGTCGGAAGAGGACGTGAAGAACTTCTTCCGGCTGTACTACGCGCCGAACAACACGATCCTCACGATCGTCGGCGATTTCGAGACCGCGCAGACGAAGGCGTGGGTGACGAAGTACTTTGGCGACATCCCGCGCGGCAAGCCGGTGACGCGCCCGATCGTGCCGACCGTCATCCTCGAGAAAGAGATACGCCTCGTCTACGAGGACCGCGTGCAGGTGCCGCGTCTCTACATCCAGTGGCCGACCATCGGCGAGAAGGATGACGATCGCTTCGCGCTCGACGTGCTGAGCGGCATCCTGACGGGCCCGCGCACCGCGCGGTTGACCAAGGCCCTCGTCTATGACCAGCAGGCCGCCGCCTCGGTCAACGCGTTCCAGAACTCGAACGAGGACGTCGGGGACTTCGGCGTCATCATCACGCCCCGGCCGGACCACTCGCTGACCGACCTCGAAGCCGCCGCCGACGTCGTCATCGACAAGCTGAAGGCCGACGGCCCGACCGCCGAGGAGATCCAGCGCGCCACCGCGGGCATCGAGTTGAGCTTCGTCAGCGGGCTGCAGTCCAACCTCGGCAAGGCGTTCACGCTCGCCGACGGCATGGGGTTTCACAACGACGCGGGCTACTTCAAGATGGAATACCAGAAGACGCTCGCGGTGACCCCGGCCGACGTCAAGCGCGTGGCCAACCAGTACCTGACCAAGGGCCGCGTGATCCTGAGCATCGTGCCGCTCGGCAAGCTGGATCAGGCCTCCAAACCCGGCCAGAGCCGGCGCGTGGGTGGAGGTGGACGATGACGACGCCCCGCACCGCCTTCCGCGCCCGAACGGCCGCCTTCGCCACCGCGGCCGCGCTGATGCTGCTGCTCGTGGCGCCCCGGGCCCAGCAGGCGCTCGATCGCACCAAGATCCCGCCCGCAGGCCCGGCGCCGGTCCTGCACGTGCCGGTCTGGACGAAGTCGACGCTCGCCAATGGCGCCGAGCTCATCGTGTCGGAGAAGCACGACCTGCCGCTCGTGTCGTTCACGATCACGTTCCTGGGCGGCGCCAGTCAGTTCGAGCCCGCCGGGCGCCAGGGCCTCGCGAACCTGACCGCGTCGATGATGAGCGAGGGCACCAAGACGCGCAACGGCGAGGCGCTGTCGAGCGCGCTGCAGCTGCTCGGCACGAACGTGTCGGTCAGCATCGGCGCCGAGAGCGGGTCGATCGGGTTCCAGGCGACCTCGGGCAAATTCGCGCCGACGCTCGACATCCTCGCCGACATGCTCCTCAACTCGACGTTCCCGGCCGACGCGCTCGAGCGCCTGCGCGGGCAGCGGCTGGTCGCGCTCGCACAAGCCAGGGTCCAGCCCAACTCGATCGCGAGTCGCGTGTTCCCGCGCCTGCTCTACGGCGCGTCGCACCCGTACGGCCAGTTCGTCACCGAGGACTCGTACAAGGCCATCACACGCGACGACGTGGTGACGCTGCACGACGCGTACTTTCAACCCGGGCGAGCGCTCGTCACGATCGTCGGCGACGTCAGCGCCGCGACCGTCAAGAGCACGATCGACAAGGCCCTGGCCGCGTGGCCGAAGGGCGGGACGAAGCCCAACTTCGCCTTTCCCGCGCTCCCCGCGCCGCACGCGACGACGATCTACCTCGTGGACAAACCGGGCGCCGCGCAGTCCACGTTCGCGATCGGCAATCCGGGGCCGCCGCGCGCCACGCCCGACTACTACGCGCTGAGCGTGATGAACACGATCCTCGGCGGCATGTTCCAGTCGCGCCTGAACGCGAACATCCGCGAAGACAAAGGCTACAGCTATGGCGTGAGCTCGAGCTTCGCGTACGGCAAGGGCCCGGGGCCGTTCCGCGCGGGCGGCGACATCGTGTCGGCGAAAACCGACGCGGCGCTCGTCGAGTTCATGAAGGAACTGGGCGGCATCGAGGGCGCCCGGCCCGTCACCGACGAAGAGCTCACGACCGCCAAGGACTCGCTGATCCAGCGGCTGCCGGGCCAGTTCGCCTCCGTCCAGGGCATCAACAACGCGATCACGACGATCTGGATCCAGGGGCTGCCCGACGATTACTACCGGCAGTACCAGCAGAAGATCGCCGCCGTCACGAAGGACGACATCCTTCGCGTGGCCAAGCAGCACATCGACCTCGACCATCTGGCGATCGTGATCGTCGGCGACAAAGCCAGCATCGCCGGACCGCTCAAGGCCACGGGCATCGCGCCGATTGTGAGCGTCGACATCGACGGGAAGATCGGCGGTTAGCCCGGCGCCGCCTCACGTCCAGCTCTCGCGACGCGTCCACGAGCCCGATCCACGCCGCGCTCAATCGGCAGGTACGCGCGTAGAAGCCCGCGCGACCGCGGGGAAAACTCCGCCTGAAACGCAGTGTGCAATAAATTGCCCCGCGAAAAGTCCGCAAGGCGAGATGTTGCATGCCGTGGCGTGTCTCTTGCAGTTGGACCGCGCGAACGAGGAAGGCGCGCGGCCCCATGGCGAATCGCTTCGGCCACTACACGCACATCGTCCGCATGGCGGGCTTGTTCGCCGCCGGGTTTCTCGTGTTTCTGTTCATCCGCTGGGCGCTCATCCCCGCGGACTTCGGCGTCTACGGGTTCTACCGCGCCGGCGCGCTGGACGACGCGCGCGCGCGGCCGGCGAGCTACGTCGGCGAGAGCACCTGCCTGGACTGCCACGGTCAGATCGGCGACGAGCGCCAGGGCAGCAAGCACGCGCAGGTCCACTGTGAGGCGTGCCACGGCCCGCTCGCCAAGCACGCGTCGGGGGACTTCGAGATCAAGCCGCGGGCGCTCAACCCGCGGACGCTCTGCCTGACGTGCCACACACAACTGGCGGGCAAGCCCGCGGACTTCCCGCAGATTGATCCGGCCGACCACGGCGGGGACGGCGCGTGCACCGAGTGCCACAAGCCGCACCACCCGAAGATCGGCTAGGAGACGCAGCGATGGACGAGGGCCGCCGATCGTTTCTGCTCGACGCCGGGAAGTTCCTGGTGCTCACGGGCGCCGCGTCGCTCGCCTGGGACGCGGTCCTGGCCGGCACGCCGGCCGACGCGCCCAACTACACCGCCACCGATCACTGGTGGGGCATGCTGATCGACATCGAGAAGTGCATCGGCTGCGGCAACTGCGTGCGCGCCTGCAAGACCGAGAACGACGTGCTCAACGAGCCGGGCGCGTTCCGCACGTGGGTCGAGCGCTATCAGGTCAATCCGGACGACCCCGAGCACCCGATCGTCGACTCGCCCAACGGCGGCTACGACGGCTTTGCGCCGCCGGCGCAGCCGGTTGCAGGCGCCAAGGTCTTTTTCGTCCCGAAGATGTGCAACCACTGCGCGCACTCGCCGTGCGTGCAGGTCTGCCCCGTCGGCGCGACGTTCGAGAGCCCCGACGGGGTCGTGCTCGTGGACAAGAGCCGGTGCCTCGGCTGCCGGTACTGCGTGCAGGCCTGTCCGTACGGCTGCCGCTACATCGACCCGCGCACCCACACCGTGGACAAGTGCACGCTCTGCTACCACCGAATCACGAAGGGGCTGACGACGGCGTGCTGCGAGGCGTGTCCGACGGGGGCGCGCCAGCTCTTCGACCTGAAGAACCCGAAGGATCCCGTGCACGACTTTCTGAGGACGCACAAGGTGCACGTCCTCAAGCCGCAATTAGCGACCGGCGCCAAGGCCTTCTACAACGGCCTCGACGGCGCGGTGCGCTAGGAGTCCGTCATGCCTGGCGTCGAAGGCTTCATCTATCCCAACGAGCTCGGACTTCAGTGGAGCATCCTCATCGTTCTCTATCCGTTCCTCACCGGGCTCGTGGCAGGCGCCTTCATTCTGGCGTCACTCGAACGCGTGTTCAACGTGGCCGCGGTGCGGCCGACCTACCGTCTTGCGCTCCTCACCGCTCTGGCGTTCCTCTTAGTCGCACCGCTGCCACTGCAGATGCATCTCGGCCATCCCGAACGCTCGTTTGAGATGTACCTCACGCCTCATCGAGAGTCGGCGATGGCCATGTTCGGCTTCGTCTATCTCTGGTACCTGATGGCCGTGCTCGTCCTCGAGATCTGGTTCGACTACCGCAAGGATCTCGTGCTGACCAAGCGCGCGAGCACGGGTCTGAAACGCACGTTCTACAGCGCGCTCACGCTCTGGTCCGACGACATCAGCGAGCCGGCGCTCCGGATCGACGACCGGGTCGGGCGCTTCATCACGATCATCGGCATCCCGTCGGCGTTTCTGCTCCACGGCTACGTCGGCTTCATCTTCGGGTCGATCAAAGCCAACCCGTGGTGGTCCACGCCGCTCATGCCGGTCGTGTTCCTGTTCTCGGCGATCGTCTCAGGCATCGCCACGGTTCTGTTGCTCTACATGGCGCTCTCGAAGATTCGCAAGGTCGAGATCGACATGCCATGCGTCGACACCATCGCGCGTTACCTGATGTACGCCTTCATCATCGATTTCTCGCTCGAGATGCTCGATCTGATTCATCGGATCTACGAAGCCGACGAATCACTGCGCGCCCTCGACTTCATGGTCAAGACGCGCCTGTTCGTGTCGCAGATCGTGCTGCAGATTGGCCTCGGCACGCTGCTGCCGATCGCCCTCCTGGGGCTGATGCAGCTCGTGAAGTTCGGCGCGAACGTCCGCAAGGTCCTGTACGTCGTCGCCGGATCGCTCACCCTCGTCGGCATCTTCGCCATGCGCTGGAACGTCGTCATCGGGGGGCAGCTGTTCTCGAAGAGCTTCCTCGGGTACACGACGTACAAGATGGAGTTTGCGACGCGCGAGGGTCTGCTCCCGGCGATTCTGATCATGCTGCTGCCCTTCGCGATTCTGGCGGTGCTCCTGCGCGTGCTGCCTCCGTGGGGAGAGGACGCGACACGTGTGAAGGTCGAAGCCAGAAGTTAGAAATTGGAAGTTAGAACCACGGCGGACAAAAAGAGACGACCCGGAACTGAGGACGTTGCATGCCCGATCGCATCTCGCAGGTCGAGGAGCGAGTTCGCCGGCTGGAAGAGACGGTCGTGGCGATCGGCGAGAGGCTTGCCGCACTCGAGTTTGAACTCCGGCCGGGCGAGGCGCGCGGCCCGGCGCCCGCCACGGCCGCCGAACACGCGCCATCTCCTGCGACCGACGCCGTCGGCCTGCTTTCCCTCGTCGGCCGCACGTTCATCGTCTTTGGCGGCGCCTTTCTGTTGCGCGCGCTGACCGAGTCCGGCTATCTGCCAACCTCGGCCGGCGTGATGGCCGGGCTCGCGTACGCGGCCATCTGGCTCGTCGCCGCCGATCGCGCGAATGGCGCGAGCGGCGTCTTCCACGGCCTCGCCGCGCTGTTGATTGGCCTGCCGCTCATCGGCGAAGCCACCCTCCGCTTTCAAACCCTGTCGTCGATCGCGAGCGCCTCCGTGCTGGCCGCGCTGTCGCTCGCGGCGCTCACGATCGCCTGGCACCGTCACCTGGCCGCGCTCGCCGGGCTTGCGACGCTCGGCCTCATCGTCACCGCCGTGCCGCTGGCTCTGCTCTCCGCCGAGTGGTGGCCGTTCGGCGCGGCCCTCGTCGTCGTCGGGGCCGTCGTCCCGTGGGTCGGCGAGTCGCAGAGCTGGCACTGGCTGGCCTGGCCCGTGGCGCTCGTCGCCGATGGACTGGCCGGGCTCATCGTCGTGAGGGCCTCGGCTGATCCGCCCCGCGAGCCGATCGGCTTGACGATGGCGGTGCTCACGTGGCTGGTGGTGACGTATCTCGGGCCGGTCGCGGTGTGGTTCTGGCGAGGCCGCTCGCTGCGCGTGTTCGACATGGTGCAAGCATCGCTCGTCGGCCTGACCGCGGTGGCCGGGGCGGCGACCGTGCTGCGCGCACATGACCTGCCCACCGGATCGATCGGCCTGCTCTCGCTTGGGGCCGGCGCCATCGCCTGGGCCGGCGCGTGGCTCGCCCGCGGCAGGCACCGCGTGTCGCACGGCAGCTTTCTGTTTGTTTTCTCGTTTGGCGTCGCGCTCGTGATTTCGGGCAGCGCGCTCCTCACCTCGGCGCCGATCCTCGCGGTGGGCACGGCCGTGGGCGCACTGCTGCTCGCCGCGCTCGCGCCTCGCACGCACGAGGCCATCTGCACGCTCGACGGCGGCGTGGCTCTTATCGTCGCCGGCGTGGCGTCGGGACTCGTCGCCGTCGCCGGCACGCTGTGGCTGGGCGCGGTGTCGTCGTGGCCGAGCCTCGGACCGAGTGCCTGGATCGCCACGGTCGCGGCGTTCGTGTTTTTGGTGATGCCGCGCGATCCCGCGGGCGGTCGCCCGAGCGCGCTGTGGACGATCGCCGAGATCTTCGCCGCGACGCTCCTCATCGTCGGCGCCGGCAGCGTGCTGCTCCGGGTCGTGGGCCAGACGTTGGCCGGAACGCCAGCCGATCCGGGCGTGCTCGCGACGTCGCGGTCCGTCGTGCTGGCGGGCGCGGCGATGCTCCTCCCACTGGCTGCGCGGCTGCCTCGTCTTGCGCCGCTGCGCTGGTTCGTCTATCCCGTGCTCGTCGCCGGCGGAGTCAAGCTGCTCGTCGACGACTTTCCACACTCCCGCCCTGCCACGCTCTTCGTCGCGCTCGCGGCGTACGGCGTGGCGCTGGCGGTCGCCCCGCGGCTCCGGAAGTCGACTTCCTGACTTCTGACCTCTGCCTTCTGCCTTCTGCCTTCTGCCTTCTGCCTTCTGCCTTCTGCCTTCTGCCTTCCGCCCTCCTCCTCCCCGTTTGGGGGAGGCGCCGTTCCGCGGCGACGTCTACGCTGGGACATGGCCACGCCGCAATCGGCGCACGACGACCTCGGCCTGCTCGACGCGTATTCGCAGGCGGTCATCCGCGCCGTCGAGGTCGTGAGTCCCGCGGTCGTGACGATCGACACGGACGGCGCACGCGATCGGCGGCCCGATCGGCCGCGCGAGCGCGCCGGCGGGTCCGGTTCCGGGTTCATCTTCACGCCTGACGGCTTGATCGTCACGAACAGTCACGTCGTCGCCGGCGCCGCCTCGGTGAAGGTGACGTCGGCGGGCGGGCGCACGAGCCGCGGCGACGTCATCGGCGAGGACCCGGACACGGACCTGGCGGTCGTGCGCATCGATGCGCGTCCCGCGGGCGGCGCGCTCGCGTTCGCGAGCCTGGGCGACTCGGGCGCCATCCGCGTCGGCCAGATGGCGATCGCGATCGGCAACCCGTACGGGTTCGATTGCTCGGTGACGGCCGGGATCGTGAGCGCGCTTGGCCGATCGCTGCGGGCGCGCACGGGCCGGCTGATGGATGACATCATCCAGACCGACGCGCCGCTCAATCCCGGCAATTCGGGCGGACCGCTCGTCACGTCCCGCGGCGAGGTCGTGGGCGTCAACACCGCCGTCATCCTGCCCGCTCAGGGCCTCTGCTTTGCCATCGCGAGCAACACGGTGCGCTTTGTGGTCTCGCGTCTGCTGCGCGACGGGCGCATCCGGCGCAGCTACATCGGCGTCGCGGGGCAGAAAGTTCCGGTCTCGCGGCGGCTGGCCAGACACCACGGACTGGCCGTGTCGTCCGGCATCCTGGTCGCGTCGGTCGAGCCCGACAGTCCGGCCGCGACCGCGGGTCTCCAGGAGAACGACATCATCGTGACGCTCGGGGACTCGGCGGTGGCGGGTGTGGACGAGCTGCACCGGCACCTGACCGAAGAACGGATCGGCGTGCCGACGGCCCTGACCGTCCTTCGCGGCGTGGAAAAGCGCCGCATCACCGTCGTCCCCGCGGAAGGCCGGCCGGCGCGCGACCCGCATTAGGATCGCGCTCAGAATGATCGAAATTGCGATCGGCGTCGCGGTCGCGCTCGGGATCCTCTGGGCGGGACAGCGGACGCTGATTTACTTCCCGATGAGCGGCGTCCCCGCGCCCGCCGCCGCGGGGCTGCCCCAGGCCGAGCCCGTCAGCTTCACGACCGAGGACGGCCTGCGGCTGGAGGGCTGGCTCGTGCCCGCGCGCGTGCCGCCGACGGGCCACACCGTCATCGTCTTCAACGGCAACGCGGGGCATCGCGGGCATCGCGTCGACCTGGCCGCCCAGCTCTCGGCGCGCGGCGTCGCGGTGCTGCTGTTCGACTACCGCGGCTACGGCGGCAATCCCGGCCTGCCGAGCGAAGAAGGCCTGGCCCGCGATGCGCGCGCGGCGCTGGCGTTTGCCGGACGACAGGTCGGCGTGGATGTTACGCGAATCGTCTACTTCGGCGAGTCGCTCGGTGCGGCCGTGGCGGTCCGCCTCGCGCTCGAGTTTCCCCCCGCGGCGCTGATTCTCCGGTCGCCGTTCACGTCGCTGACCTCACTCGGCCAACACCACTATCCGTTTCTGCCCGTCCGGTGGCTGCTGCGCGATCGCTATCCCTCGATCGATCGGATCGCGCGCATCACGTCCCCGCTGCTCGTGATTGCCGGCGAGGGGGATCGCATCGTGCCCGCCGCCGATAGCGCGGCGCTCTACGAAGCCGCGCCCCATCCCAAGCGGCTCGTGACCATCCCGGGGGCGGATCACAACGATGAGGAGTTGGCGGCCGGGCCGGCAGTCGTGCGGGCGATTGTGGACTTTCTCGAGGCAGATCGCCGCGCGGACTGAGAGCTCACGACGTGCCGTTCGGCAGCCCGGAGCCCCAGACCATGGTGTTGCCCCAGATGATCGTCGAGCCCCACACCATGGTGTTGCCCCAGACAGTCGTGGAACCCCAGACCATCGTGTTGCCCCAGATGATCGTCGAGCCCCACACCATGGTCGAGCCCCAGACCATCGTGTTGCCCCAGATGATCGTGGAGCCCCAGACCGCGCTCTGGCCGTCGATGGTCGCGCCGTTCCATTGCACCTGGCTGCCATTGAGGATCGTCGATCCGCTGCGGCTGTCGAACGAGATCCCGCCGGCCCACACCGTTTCGCCGCCGATCGTCGTGCTGGACGGCGCGCGTTCCGGACTCCGAGCCGTGACGAACGCGAGCGCCAGCGGCACGTCGAGGCTGCCCGCGCCCTGCTCGATCAATCCGTACCCGGGGAGCTGCTGCGCGGTCACCTGAAGCGCGACTTTCACCTGGGCCGGCGTCAGCGTCGGTCGTGCCTCCAGCAGGAGCGCCACTGCGCCGCTGACCATGGGCGCCGCCATGCTCGTGCCCGAGAGCTGCAGATATCCGCCGAGCGTGCCGTTCACATGCCGATCGGCGGGCAGGGTCTGCCAGAGATAACTCGACGGCTGGGCGGCGGACATGATCGCATTGCCGGGCGCGACGAGGTCGGGCTTGATGAGCCAGGAGTCGGGGGCGTCCGGTCGACCTGCCGGACCGCGCGAGCTCCACGTAGCCATCACGTCATCCGATCGTCGAACGGTCCCTCGGGTGTTCACGGCGCCGACGGTGATGGCCGTCGGGGCGATGCCCGGGGTTACGATGCCGCCCGCGACCGGAGTGCCGTCGGGCAGCTTGCCGTAGTTGCCCGCCGAGGTGACGACCACGATGTTCGCCGCCACGGCGCGGTTGACCGCCAACACGAGCGGGTCGTCGCCCGGCGCCTCCACCGGCAGGTGTCCGAGCGAGAGATTGATTACGCGGATGTTGAACTGATCCCGCTGCCGAATGCACCAGTCGATGGCTTGCACGACGTCGGAGGTCAGGCCGCTGCCGTCGCCGCCGAGCACGCGCACGTTGATCAGGTGCGCGCCTTGAGCGAGACCCGACCAGAGCTTGGGCCCCTTGAGCAGGCTGGCCGTGCCGTTGCCGACGATGATGCCCGCGACGTGTGTGCCGTGGCCGTACCAGTCGCGCCCGCCGTTGTTCGAATCGACAAGGTCGTACGAGTAGTACACACGGTTGTTCAAGTCGGGGTGCGAGGCGATGCCCGAGTCGATCACCGCCACGCCAATTCCCGAGCCCGTGTATCCGGCCTTCAGCAGCGTCGGCCAGACCAGGTTGGCGCCGGTCGCCTGCGTGTCGAGCGTCTGGAGCGCAGTGACGGCGCGATCGATCGCCAGAGACGCGATCCGGCCGTCATGGGCGACGACGTCCAGTTGCTGTGGAGTACCGGAGATGACCGCGCCCGAGTACAGGCGCTTGACGATGACCACGCCGTACAGCTGGGCGAGACTATCCACGACGTCCTGCGGCGCCTGGACAATCACGTTCACCGGTGTCGTGTCGTTCGAGAGGATCTTCTGGACGAGATCGAAGGGAAGCCGTGCGATCGCGCCAATCGTCGAGACCAGCCCGCTGCTCTGCCCCGCGGCCGGCACTGGCCATGCAGCGAGAATCGCGACAGCCGCGACGCTCGCGGCAATCAGACTGCGGAATCCTCTCGGCCGAATCATGGGGAGCCCCCTCCTGCCGACTTTTGTCCAGTGTAAGAGCCGACAGCGCGAGATAGTGCAGCCCCGGGAGAGATTATTTTGCGCGATCAATTTCTGTACGTACAGAACTGAGTCTGTGCCGGGACGATGCAATCTCGTAATTCGATTTCGACGCCGCCGTCGTCAGAAACTGCACGAGAAGTGAAATAGTCACCTGTCGAGCTGAAATGCGTCGTGGATGACCAAGCTCGTGGCGAACCGTCTGCTCAGCTCGGACGGCTGCGGTCGACTCGAGCCGCAACGGCCAATGGGTGGCGTACGAGTCCAAGGACTCCGGGGTCGATGAGGTCTACGTACGGCGCTTCCCAACCGCCGATGGCAAGAAGCAGATCTCTGCCGCCGGCGGCCGGCTGCCCCGCTGGCGGCAAGACGGAAAGGCCCTGTTCTACCTCCACGACGACGTGCTGATGGAGGTGGATGTCGAGATCGGCGCGACTGCGCAAGTCGGGACACCGCGCCAGCTGTTCAAGATCGAGGACAGCCTCGGCTACGCAGTCCTCCCGGACGGCAAGCGCTTCATCCTGTGCCAGCCGATTGACCCGGTTCCGCCGCCGCAGATCACCGTCGTTACGAACTGGGCAGAGGGAGTCAAGCGACAGTAGCAGCGACAACGCGGTTGCGGTTCGTTCAGACGCTGGAGAGCGGCCTCAAGGCCGTGGACGCCGTCGGCTCAGGCGCTTCTCATACCAGAACGCCCAAATGACCAGGAGGGCACCGGTGACTAACGCTGGGGTCACGACCATGAGCGTTCGCATCATCGACCGTTCACCTCGAGCCAGACGCCAAAGACGAACGTTGTGCCACTGACGACGACGGTAAAGGTGATGGCCCGCCAAGTCAAGGCCCCATGGGCAAGCGCTTCCAGCGGAACGAAGACCACGACGAGTACCGACACTTCTCGAAAGAACTCGCCGACCAGCCTGATGATTCGTCGACGCCCGGTCATCGATCGAACTGAAACGCGTCCTGAATGACCTGAATGGTCATGCCGTCGGTGTCAATCCCGTCGATCGCCACGACATCGAAACGGCAGGCCTGCTCGAGGTTGCCGGTCCAGGCAAGGTAGTCGAGCGCCATCGCACCGATCCGCCGGCGCTTCCACATCGGAATGGACTCGGCTGCCGACCCGTAGCGCTTGGATCGACGCGCTTTGACTTCCGCGAACACGATCACGCCGCGGTCGTCGGCGACGATGTCAATTTCTCCAAAGCGCGTGCGGTAGCGCCTGGCAAGAATTGCGTACCCGCGGCGCTCGAGCTCGCAGCAAGCGAGTTCTTCGCCCGTGTTTCCGAGGCGTTGCCGGTCGAGCGGCGCGGGCACGGGGAGGGGTTAGAGCAAAGACGGGGCCAGGGCAGAAGGCAAAGGGCAGAAGGCAGAAGGCAGAGGGCAGAAGGCAAAAGGCAGAAGGCTCAGAGCCCGGAGACGACCTTCAGTGCCTGCTCGAACACGTCAACGATTGCGTCCGCCTGCGCCTTGGTGAGGACGAGCGGCGGCGCGAACCGAATCGCGTTGCGGCCGGCGCCGAGGATGAGAACGCCCTTCTGGAACATTTCCTGAACGATGCGGTCGCGCTCGGTGGTGGCGCGCTCCTTCGTCTGGCGATCGCGGACGAGCTCGACGCCGATCATGAGGCCGCGCCCCCGGACATCGCCGATGAGGGCGTGGCGGGCCATCAGCGCGCGCAGGCGGTCCATCAGGTGCTTCCCCACCTCCTCGGCATTGCGGACGAGCCCGTCCTTGAGCACTTTGATCGTCGCGAGCGCGGCGGCCGAGCTGACGGGATTGCCGCCGAACGTGCTCGCGTGGGCGCCGGGCGGCCACGTCATGACGTCGGCACGCGCGCACGTGACGCCGAGCGGCAGACCCGACGCGATGCCTTTTGCGACCGCCACGATGTCCGCGTCAATTCCGAAATGTTCGCAGGCAAACATCCGCCCCGTTCGGCCCATGCCCGACTGCACTTCATCGGCGATGAGCAGGATGCCGTGCTTCTTCGTGAGCTCACGTAGCCGCTGATGAAATTGGGGCGCCGGCACGACGTACCCGCCCTCGCCCTGGATCGGCTCGACCAGCACGGCCGCCACTTCATCGGGCGACACCAGATGCACCATGATCTGGTCCTCGACGTAGCCGAGGCACTCGGCCTGGCACGTCTCGGGCTTGAGGTTGACCGGACAGCGATAGCACGTCGCGTACGGCGCGTGATAGACGCCCGGCATCATCGGCCCGAAGCCGCGACGCTGCACGTACTTGCTCGACGTCGCGGCGAGCGAGCCCAGCGTCCGGCCGTGGAAGGACCCGAGAAACGCGATGAGGTTGACGCGCTTCGAGGCATAGCGCGCGAGCTTGATCGCGGCCTCGATCGCCTCGGTCCCGGAGTTGCCGAAGAACGAGCGCACTTCGCCCTTGATCGGGACGATCGCGGCCATCTCCTCGGCCAGGCGCACCTGCGGCTCGTAGTAGAAATCCGTCCCCGACATGTGCAGGTACTTGTGCGCCTGATCGACGATGGCCTGCACGACCTCCGGATGGGAGTGGCCCGTGCCCGTCACGGCGATGCCGGCGGCGCAATCGAGAAACGTGTTGCCGTCGACGTCCTCGACGACCGCGCCCTCGCCGCGCGCCATGACGAACGGATAGTCGCGCGTGTAGGACGGCGACACGCGCGCGCGGTCGCGCTCGATGATCGCCTGGGCCTTCGGGCCGGGCAGCGGCGTTTTGATGTCAGGCGCGTTCATTGGTGATTGGAGATGGGTGATTGATGATTGCCATTGGGTCATTGTGACATTGAGCGATCGTATTGCCTCATTGACTCATTTCCGCTTCCACCGCGTGCCCGTGGCGCCGTCCTCGAGCAGGATACCGCGCGACTCGAGGTCGCGGCGAATTTCGTCGGCGCGGGCGAAGTTGCGGCCGCGCCGGGCGTCGCGGCGCTCGACGATGAGCCGTTCGATCTCCTCGACGGGCACCGGGGGCCTGTCGTCCTCCGCGCGGCGCAGCGCCATGACGCCGAGCACGCGGTCGAAGTCGGCGAAGGCCTCGCGGACGACCGCGGCGTCCGGCGCGCCGAACGCGCGCCGGTCCATGGCCGCGTTCATGTCGCGGACGAGATCGAAGATGACCCCAAGGCCGCCCGGGATGTTCAAATCGCTCGCGATCATCGCGCGGAACGCGTTCTGGGCCTCGACCACGCGCGCGCCGACGTCGGGATGCGCCGAGCCGCTGGTGACCGTGTCGAGCCGCGCGAGAAAATCGCCGAGCCGCGTGAGCGCGGCCTCCGCCTGCTCGAGCACGTCCCAGTTGAACGTGAGCTGCTTGCGGTAGTGCACCGACAGCAGCAGGTACCGCAGCGCCGACGCGCGATGGCCCTTGTCGATGATGTCGCGCACCGTGAAGACGTTGCCGAGCGACTTCGACATCTTCTCGTTGTCGAGGTTGAGGAACTCGACGTGCACCCAGTGGCGGACGAACGGCCGCCCGGTCGCGCCCTCGGCTTGCGCGATTTCGTTCTCGTGATGCGGAAAGATGAGATCGATGCCGCCGCCGTGCAGGTCGATCGGCGGCTCGCCCAGCAGACGAAGCGCCATCGCCGAGCACTCGATGTGCCAGCCGGGCCGGCCGGGCCCCAGACCGAAGTCCCACGTCGGCTCGCCCGGCTTGGTCGCCTTCCACAGGACGAAGTCTCGCGCGTCCTGCTTCGCGTACGAGTCGCTGTCGACGCGGGCGCCCGCCTGGATGCCCTCGTGGTCGAGCCGGGCCAGCTTGCCGTACGTCGGCAGCGTCGAGATCTTGAAATAGACCGAGCCGTCCGACGCGTACGTGTGCCCACGCGTCCCCAGCTGCTGGATCATCGTGACCATCGCCCGCAGGTTCGCTTCGTCGGTCGCGCGCGGCGTGTCCTCGACCGGCTCGAGGCCCATGGCCGCGGCGTCCTCGCGAAACGCCGCGATGTAGCGGTCGGTGTACTCGCGCAACGAGACGCCGGCCTGCTCGGACGCGTGGATGGTCTTGTCGTCCACGTCCGTGAAGTTCATCACCTGATGGATGGCGTAGCCTTCCTGGTACTTGAGCGCGCGCCGGAGGGCGTCGAGGCTGACGAACGTCCGGAAATTCCCGATGTGCCCGCGCGCGTACACCGTGAGCCCGCACGTGTACATCCGCACCGTCTTGCCATCGGCCGGAACGAACTCTTCCTCGCGGCGGGTCAGGGTGTTGTAGAGGCGCATCACACGGGTTCGGCTGGGACGGAGTCGGCTGGGTCCACGCGCTCGACGGGCGCTAACCCCGCTTGATCGCGTGCTGGACCACGGCCGTCTGGTCGCCGCACCGCACGTCCACGTGGACGCTGCCGCCGCGGGATTCAAATTTGAGGTCCACGACGTCCGCGTGGCCGTTGACGACGCGCCCGAGCGCGCCCAGGAGCGCCTCGGCCAGGGCGCGACCGTCTGCGGCCGTGCCCCCGACGAGCTCGACGTATTTGCCGGCCACTTCCGGCGCGAGCGCTCGGTAACGGTCGTCGGCGGGCACCTGCAGCGCGAAGGGATGCGGCATGAGCTGACAGGGATTCTATCAGCCCTACACGGCAATCTGACGGAACAGGGCGGCGGCCTGCGCGCAGTCGTCCGCCATCTGCACCCGCAGCGGCTCGAGCCCGTCGAACTTCCGCTCCTCGCGCAGCCACTGCACGAAGGCCAGACGCACGCGCGCGCCGTACAGATCCGGCGAGCCCTCGAGGAGATACGTTTCGACGGTCACGCGGCCGTCCCCGATGGTGGGGCGCACGCCGACGCTCGTCACGGACCGGTGGTGGACACCGTCGATGATCGCGATCGTCGCGTAGATGCCGAACGCCGGCAGCAGCTCGTTGGTCGTGGCCAGGTTGGCCGTGGGAAAGCCCAGCGTCCGCCCCCGGCCATCGCCCGTGACCACGGTCCCGTCGAGGAAGTAGTGATGGCCGAGGAGCGCACCGGCTTCGTCCACACGCCCTTCGGCCACGAGGTGACGCACGCGCGTGCTCGAGACCACGAAGTCTTTGTACCGGATCGGGTCGATCTTTTCGGTGCGAAAGCCGCAGTGCTCGCCGATCGCGCGCAGCAGCGTGAAGGTGCCCGATCGGTCGCGGCCGAAGAGGAAGTTCGCGCCCACGCACACCTCGGCGACCCGCAGCCAGTCGACGAGCACGGTCTCGACGAACACCTCCGGCTCCCAGCGCGAGAGATCGGCCGTAAACCGCACGATTGCGACGCCCTGCATGCCGGCGCGCTCAAAGCCCTCGAGCTTCTGGTCGAGCGTCATCAGGAGCGGCGGCGCTTTGTCGGGCCGCAGCACGCGCGGCGGGTGGGGGTCGAACGTCATCGCGACCGGGGTGCCGCCGCGCTCGCCCGCCTCCCGCCTGACGCGTTCGAGCAGCTTCAGGTGCCCGCGATGCAGGCCGTCGAAGTTGCCGAGCGCCGCAATCGGCTGCGGCCACTTCGGGCGTGGTGACTCCGGAAAATGCACGACCTGCATCAGTCCACCATCAGGCTGAGCCCATCGTACGCCAGCGCCATGCCCGCCGGCAGCGCCGCGCACGTCTCGGCGTGCGCCAGGTCGTGCGCGATGTGCGTGAAGTACGTCTGGCCCGCGCCAATCCGCCGGGCCATCGTGACGGCCTGCTCCAGCGTGAAGTGCGTCGGGTGCGGGCGGCGCCGCAGGGCGTCGAGCACCAGGGTGTGCAGGCCGCCCAGCTGCGCGAGCGACGCCTCCGGGATGCCGCTGCAGTCGGTGAGGTACGCGAAGCGTCCGATCCGAAAGCCGAGGATCGTCCGCGTGCCGTGCTGGATCGGCACGGGGATGACCTCCTGGCGGCCGAAGCAGAACGGCCCGGCGATGGGCCACAGCCGCAGTTCCGGCAGGCCGCCGCCCTTTCCGGTGCCAGGGTCGAACACGTACGCGAAGGTGCGTCGCAGGTCCGCGAGCGTCCGCTCGTTGCCGTAGACCGGGATCGGCGCGCCGCTGATGACGTTAAACCGCCGCACGTCATCGAGCCCCATGACGTGATCGGCGTGCGCATGCGTGAAGAAGATCGCGTCGAGCCGCCGGAGATCGTGCCGCAGCGCCTGCGTGCGCAGGTCCGGCGTCGTGTCCACGAGCACGCGGCCGTCATCATCGAGCTCCAGATAGATCGACGGGCGCGTGCGCTTGTCGCGCGTGTCGGTGGAACGACAGACCTCGCAATCGCAGCCAATCATCGGCACGCCGTGCGACGTGCCGGTCCCGAGAAACACGACGCGCACGAGAAGCGGATGCTAGCATACCGAACTCGGAAAGTCGGCAGGTCAGGAAGTCGGCAAGCCGGAAAGTGAGCGCGCAGGGTGATGAGACCGGTACGCAGCAGGCGACGTCCCCGGAATCGACACCGTCGCGCGGGCGCGGCATTCGCGCGGCTGACGAGCGTGATGGCGACGCTCCGATCGCCGCGCGGCTGCCCGTGGGATCGCGAGCAGACCCACCACTCGCTGCGGCCGTTTCTGCTCGAGGAGACCTACGAGGCGCTCGAGGCCCTCGACCGCGGCGATTTCGACGCGCTCTGCGGCGAGCTCGGCGACGTCGTGTTCCAGTGCGTCTTCCAATCGCAGCTGGCGGCCGAGGCGCGCCGGTTCGACATCGCCGACGTGCTCGCGGCCATCACCGCGAAGCTCGTCAGGCGCCACCCGCACGTCTTTGCGCCCGACGGGCGTCCGCTCTCGGCGGGCCGCCGCGGCAGGAGCCGCGCGAAGACGCCGGCCGCGGTTCTCGAGCAGTGGGAGGCGATCAAGGCGAAGGAACAGGCGCGGGCAGGCGCGCGAACGCGCCTCCTCACGGGCGTGCCGCGCACGATGCCCGCGCTGCTGCGCGCGCACGAGATCGGAACGCGCGTTGCCGCGGTGGGGTTCGACTGGGCGCAAGCCGCTGACGTGATGACGAAGATCGAAGAGGAAGTCGCCGAGCTGCGCGAGGCCCTGGCCGAGCGCTCGGGGCGCGCGCCCGAGGAGCTGGGCGACCTCTTGTTCTCGATCGCGAACCTCGCGCGCAAGCTCGACATCGAGCCCGAGTCCGCGCTGCGCCAGGCCAACGACAAGTTCACACGTCGCTTCGAGGCGCTCGAGGATCACTTCGACGCCGCCGGACGGTCCATCCATGACGCGAGCGCGCCGGAGATGGACGCCGTCTGGAATTCGGTGAAAGTCAGAGAGTCGGGAAGCCGGAAGGTCAGGAAGTAGGCGGCCCGATCTCCTGACGCTCCATCCTCAGCCGCCTGCCCGTCCACGTCGTGATGGCGAGCGCGCGTCCGTCGGTCTCGATCGAGACCGCCCCATCGCGGTCCGTTCGCAGCACGAGCGCGCCGAGGGCGGCGAGTCTGGCCATCACGTCCGGCGCCGGGTGACCGAAGAGATTGCCGCGGCCGACGCTCACGAGCGCGACGTCGGGCCGGACCGTTTCCAGAAACCGCGCCGCGCTGGAGGATCGGCTGCCGTGATGCGCGACCTTGAGGACCGTGAGCCGCCTCGGGCCAGGCTCGCGCTCGAACCGGCCCTCGAATTCACTTCCCACGTCGCCCGTGAGCAGGATCTCGACGTCGTCGTACCGTACCTGAAGGACCAGCGAGTCCTCGTTTCGTGAGCGCTGACGCTCCCAATCGGGACGCGGCGGGTGCAGCACGGTGACCACGACGCGGCCCACCTGGAGGCGATCGCCCTCCTGAAGCACGCGCCAGGCGATCCCCGCCGCGCTCGCGGCGGCCGCGAGCTGGGCACGCTCCCGGTTCCGCGGGACCGGCACGCCTTCCCAGATCTCGCGCGGGTGCAGGTCGGCGGCCACGCTCGCCGCCCCGCCCACGTGATCAAAATCAGGATGCGTGAACGCGAGCCAGTCCAGGCGCCGGACGCCGAGCGCCCACAGGGCCGGCGTCACGACGCGGCCACCGAGGTCGAAGCCCCCGCCGATGCCCCCCTCGTCCACGATCAGCGACTGCTTCGTCGGAAACTGCACGACCAGCGAGTCGCCCTGCCCGACGTCGAGCATCGTGAGGCGCAGCCATCCGGCGCGGGGCGCGCGCGCCGAAGACACCGGTGCCACGACGATGACCACGGCCGCGGCGCCCGCCGTCACGACGGCGGGCACGCGCCAGCGGCGGTGGAGATCCGACCGCAACGACACGCCCCACGCCGCGTAGTACGCGACGGTCCACGCGATCGGCGCGGGCGGCACGCGCCAGGAGAGCCAGGGCCAGACGTCAAGCAGGCCGGTTGACCCCACGAGCGCCCTGGCCGCGAGATCGGCGATGACGGCCGCGTGCGCTGCTGCCCAGGGCCACCACCCGGCGGTCGCGACCATGAAGGCGCCGGCGATCTGCACGACCGACATCGCGGGAATCGCCACGAAGTTCAACCCGAGGCCGGCGATGCCCACCCGCGAGAACACGCCGGCGCTGATCGGAAGGAGCGCGATCTCCGCCGAGATCGTCGCGGCGAGCAGGCCCGCGGCCGCCGACCAGACCGCGGCGACGGCCGCGCGGCCGGCCGAGGCGCCCGGGGGCGGCGCCCCCGCGCCCAGCGCGCGCGCGATCCGGCCGGCGCAGAGCACGATCCCAAGCGTGGCGCCGAACGAGAGCCACGCGCCCACGTCGATGACGACGAGCGGATCGGCCAGCGCGATCAGCATCGCCACGACGGCCAGCAGGTTGACGGCGCGCGGCGCCAGTCCGATGAGGCTCAGGGCGAAATACAGTGTCGCGCCCGCGACGGCGCGGCGGATCGACGGGTCGTCGCCGAGGATCGCGCCGTACGCCAGCACGGCGGCCATCGTCACGACCGCGGGGGCACGGGCCGACCGCGCAAACAGACGGACCGCGACGAAGCACAGCGCGGTCACGAGCGCGACGTTCCCGCCGGAAATCGCGATCACGTGATACGTGCCCGCCGCCTGAAGCCGGCGCTGCACGGCCGGATCGAGGCCCGCGCGATCGCCGATCAGAATCGCGGCGAGGATCGCCGCCGATTGCTGGTTCCGCGGCGCCACTTCGCGCGTCACCACGTCCCGCACGTGCGCGCGTACGGCCGCCTCGGCCTCCCGCCACCAGGGACCGCGCGAGACCGTCACGAGCGCGCCGCTCTTGATCGACCCGGCGGCGTCGAACGACCGCCGGAGGCGCTGCCAGGTCTCGCTGGGACTGCCGGGATTCCGCCATTCGTCCAGAGTGCGAAGGAGGACGGGGGCGGTGACGCGCCGGCCCGCGCGCCACCCGGCCTGCGGCGCCACCGACAGCGCGCCGCCGACCGTCGCCTGCAGGCGGCCGGCGACGTCGAGGCGCCGGCCCGCGATCCCGATGCCGTCGACCTCAATCGCCAGGCGGACGCCGGCGTCCGACGCCGACGCGTCCTCGGCAAGCGTCCCGGTCACGCTGACCGGCGCCTCGAGCCGGCCGCGCGGCGCTTCGGCCGCCAGCCACACCGCGAGCGGCGCGGAGAGCGCGCGGTCTCGAGCCACGGTGCCGTCAACGGCGGCGACCGCGGCAAGGCTGGCCGCCACGAGCGCCCGGCGCACCGAGCCGGGCCCGAGCCACACCGCCACGGAGGCCGAGGCCACGGCGATCGCGGCGGCGTCCAGCGTCCCCAGCCGTGAGACAACGCCAACGGCAATACCAGCGACGACCGCGACGGGCACCGTCAGACCGGTGGGCACGGCGCCCGCCGTTGCAAGAACCGGGACGGATCGATCTGCCCTGCCCGTCGCGCGATCGGCGGCGGGCATGGCAGAAACTGCCAATCACCCCGGGGGCCGTTTGCAGAATCTGCTATTAGGTCGGTGTCGTCTCGGCTGGCGCGGCTCGTGTCGTTTCATGCGTTTTCGCGCCAGTTCAGAGGGCACACCAAGTGGCGAGTGTCGTCTCGCGCGGCTCGTGCCGGGGAGTTCGTTAGCTGTCGTTAGCTGTGGGCCGGGCACGGGATTGACTGCACAGTGCTGTACCCTCGACACGAGTCACGCTGAGTGTCCAGTCTACTCAGAGCGATTACGTCATTCCACGTAATATGATTATGCCATTCTACGTAATGGCGCTTGACATCCGTTAAAGGCGCTCCTACAATTGTCATTGGAGACAGGGCCACGTCGCACCAGCGTGCGGCCGCGGGCCTTTTTCTTTTCGTGCCCACGGCCGCGCCGAGGAGTTTTTATGCGCGGTCGTACCTCCGTCGTGTGGGTTCGCCTACCTAAGCCCGTGGCCGACAAGGCACGGGAGCTAGCGAAGCGCGACTTCACCACGATCTCGGACATCCTTCGGCGGCAGATCGTCGCCGGCCTCCGGGCGCGCGCCGATGTCTAGCGTGAAGGACGTCGCGCCGCGCGATTTCTCAATTCAACATGAGGATCCGGGGCGGCAGCTTGTCGATGTTCTCGTCCTCGACGATGACGTCGCGCTTCGCGAGACGTGCCAGTGGGCCGAGTCGTACCGACGGTGCTATCTGGCCACGCTCGAACAACTTCGCGATGCGCAGCTTGAGATCGCACGCCTGCGTGCCCGACTCGCCGACGCCCGAGGCCGGGCGTGAGAAATCGCACGCCATCCGCCGTGGCGGTCTTCGGATCGCGCCCGGCCGCACCGGCCGCCAAGGCGGATCGTTTTCCGCTCACCGACACCGGCAATGCCGAGTACTTCGCCGCGCTCAATGCCGACCGCGTTCGGTTCGATCATCCGCGCGGGCGCTGGCTCGTCTGGCACGAACACTACTGGCAACCTGACGCCGATGGTGAAGTGAGCCGACTGGCCAAGGCGGCGATCCGCCAGCGACTGGATGACGCCGCGAAGCTCGACGATGACGACGCCCGCCGGAAGCTCATCATCCATGCCCTCAAGTCCGAGAGTCGCGGCGCGCTCGACGCAATGCTCGCGCTGGCACAAGTTGAACGTGCCCTTGCCGACGATGGCCAACGATGGGACCGCGACCCGTGGCTCCTCGG
>DATIWF010000108.1:0-16232 GCA_035519535.1 Vicinamibacterales bacterium
TGGCGAGATCGTCGGCCGTCGCGATGTCGCGCGCGCGGATGTCGTAGTCGGCGGCGAGCTCGATGGTGCGCTCCGCGCGGCCTGGCGTCGCCGCGAGAAAGACGGTCGTCTCCTCGCGAGCACGCGCGGCACGGACCTCACTCATCCAGTCGGCAATCCGGCCGTGGTACTCGACCGAGGGCAGACAGTTGACGTGCTGAGCCTCCGGGCCGTCGCCGTCGCCGATGGCGAGCTGGCTGAGCTCGCGACCGCTCGCGAGCCAGGCGCGGACATCCTTCCAGGCGATCGCGATGTGTTCGTAGGGCGGCACAGTCCGGCCGCGCGCTTCCATGTCCACGGCGCTGGCGCGCCACTGTTTCTCGAGCGCGTTCCCGCGCTCGTTCACGTCGTCGGGCTCGACGACGACGAGGGACGCGCCAGCCAGCCGCGCGTAGTCGACGATCGACGACGACCGATCGAACGCCGCGGGATCGTCCGCGCCACCCTCGGCGCCGAGCAGCTCGCGCAGCGGTGTGATCGCCGCCTGGTCAAGGGCGCGCTGCGACCGTTGCGTCGCGGCGTCGTACCGTCGAATCGACTCGATGATGTCGCCGATGAACTCGAGGCGGATCGGCTGGGCCTCGAACGCCGCGAAGAAGTCCACGACGCCGCCGCGAACGCAGAACTCGCCGTGCTCATCGACCGGATCGCCGGGACTGAAGCCGGCCAGGGCGAGCCGTTCGCCCAGATCCTGCGGCGCGATCTCCATCCCGGTCCGCAGCGTGATTCCCGCGGCGGCGAGACGGGCGGGTGCGCTCAGGCGCGGCAGCAGCGCCCGCGCCGAGGTGATCACGACCCGCGCCGCGCCGGTCGTCAGCAGATGGAGTGCACGGGCCCGCGCCGCCGCGACCTCGAGGTGTGGCGTCAGTCCGCGGTACGGGTCAACCTCCTGCGACGGAAACGACACGACCGCGCTCTCGAGGTCCACCGTCGAGAGCCCTTCCATTGCGCCAAGAAAGAAGCGCGTGTCAGACGTCAGTCGCTCGACGTCGGCGTCCGTCGGTACCACGGCGACGATTCGAGCCCCGAGCGCCGCCAGATGGAAGCCCGCCGCGGACGGACTGAGGCCTGTCAGACGGCCCGGCGCCCGGGTGAGCCCGGACCTGGCGGCGGCCGACTTCAGAAGGGATCGAAACGCGAGCGACGACGACGCGGCGATCAAAAGACGATGATACTAGCGCGTACGTGCTACGTGCTATGTGCTGGGTGCTTGGGTGCGAGCACGTAGCACCCAGCACCGAGCGCCCAGCATTCACTTCCGCGCCCGAATCCTGTCGATGATGGCCGTCGTCGAGA
Organism: Vicinamibacterales bacterium; assembly: GCA_035519535.1. GTDB lineage: Bacteria > Acidobacteriota > Vicinamibacteria > Vicinamibacterales > SCN-69-37 > DATEGZ01. The sequence goes on from DATIWF010000108.1 coordinate 1,336, forward strand.
AGCCGGGCTCGATGTCCACGCGCACGACCCTGCCGCCGCGCGCCTCGACCGTGTCGCGCCCGACGATGGCGTCGGCGGCCCAGTCGGCGCCCTTGACGAGGACGTCCGGCTGAATCCGCTGGATGATCTCCGCCGGCGTGTCGTCGTCAAACACCGCGACCGCGTCGACGCAGGCGAGCGCCGCCAGGAGCTCCGCGCGCTCGGCCTCAGGCGTAATCGGCCGCGACGGCCCCTTGTTGGCGCGCACGGACCGATCGGAATTGACGCCGACGATGAGCGCATCGCCCATCCCGCGCGCGGCCTGAAGATAGCGGACGTGACCCGGGTGCAGGAGGTCGAACACGCCGTTGGTGAAGACGACGCGCTTGCCGGCCCGGCGGAGCGACAAGGCGAACGCCGCCGCCTCGTCGATCGTCACGTCTTGATCCTGAACTTCACGCCGCCGGAGAATTCCCAGCGGTGTCGCGGGCGGTAGATGCCCACGTCCTTCAGTCGGGACTTCACGCGGAAGGTGTAGAGCAAGCGGTGGTAATCGTACGGCGCGCCGTCGCGCCGGTGCACGGCGACGTCGAGCTTGTACGTGCCCTCGACCAGATCGAGCGCCTCGACGACCATCGCGACACCGACGTCGCCCTGGAGCGTGTCCGCGACGTACTCTTCGACGTCGGTGTTGGTGCCGTACACGCAGATGCCCTCCGCGTTGAACATGCCGACCCCGAAGACGAAGTCCTGCACGGGCCTTGCCGCGTGCGCCTGGAACTGGAGCGTGAAGGGCTCGCCTGTGTGAAAGACGTGCGAGGGCTGGCCGTTGGCGCCCAGGAACTTCACGTCCGAGATCTCGACGCCGCCCGATCCCCAACGGCCCTCGGTCGTGGTGTTCATGTCGCCGGCGACCTCGCCCGGATGCACGGGCCCTTCAGCGGGCTGCCGCGCGCCCGGCTCGAGCGCGTCGTGCGTGACCTTGGCCTCCGACGCGGCCAGGAACTGCTCCTCCTGGCGCTCGACGTCCGTGATGTACGCGCCGACGACGCGCTTGGGATCGCCCTGCGCCCGTTTTTCGCCGGCATCCAGCCAAATCACGTCGTCGCAGAAACGCTCCACGAGGCCCAGCGAGTGCGTGACGAGCAGAATCGTCTTGCCGCGCCGCTTGAACTCGCCGAATTTGTCCAGACACTTGTGCGTGAAGCCCTCGTCGCCGACCGCGAGGACCTCGTCCACCAGCAGCACGTCGGGGTCGACATGGATCGCGACCGAAAAGCCCAGGCGCATGTACATGCCGGAGGAGTACGTCTTCACGGGCGCGTCGATGAAGTCCTCGAGCTCGGCAAACTCGACGATCTCGTCGAAGCGCTTCTGGATCTCCCGCTTGCTGAGCCCGAGCATGATGCCGTTGATGAAGACGTTCTCGCGGCCGGAGATCTCGGGGTGGAAGCCCGCGCCCAACTCGATGAGCGCGGACACGCGGCCGCGGACGGCGACCGACCCGCTCGTCGGCTTCGTGATGCCGGCCACGACCTTGAGCGCGGTGCTCTTGCCCGACCCGTTGCGGCCGATGACGCCGAGCGTCGTCCCCGCGGGCACGGCAAACGACACGTCCCGCAGCGCCGGAAACGTCTCGCTCGGCTTCAGATCGCGCAGGATGCTCCGGCGCAGGAGCGCGCTCTTGAGCGTCGAGAAGTGCCGCCCGCCGTAGCGGCGATACACCTTGGTGACGTGCGAGAGCTCGATCGCCGGGCTCACACGGCCTCCGCAAACGAGTCGCGCAGCCGATCGAAGACCCAGTAGCCGGCCAGGAACACGACGACCGACCCCGCGGCCATCACGCCGAGCCACCGCAGATGGCCGAACGGGCCGGGAAAGAACAGCAGCTCCTGGTACGACACCGCGAGATGGAAGAACGGGTTGAAGTTGAAGAGCCAGCCGAAGCTCTGCACGCTCTCCATCTTGTAGTAATAGATGATCGGCGTCGCGAAGAACCAGAACGTCAGCAGGTTCGCCAGCAGGTCGCGGATGTCGCGGAAGTGCACGGTCAGCGCCGAGAGCATCAGCGTCAGGCCGAGCGTGAACACCAGCTGGACGAGCACCACCGCCGGAAACCAGATCAGATCCAGCCAGTCCGGGAAGTGCTGGTTGTAGACCATGAACCCGACCAGGATGAGCAGGCCCAGGAAGAAATGGACCATGTTCGAGAGCACGCTGACGATCGGCAGCACCTCGGCTGGGAACAGCACCTTCTTGATCAGATTGCCGCCGGCAATCAGCGCGCCCGACCCCTCGAGGAGCGACGATGCGAACCACGTCCACGGCAGGAGGCCGGAGAACATGAACACGGCGAACGGCTGCAGGTCCTTGGTGCCGCCGGGAAGAATCTTCGTGAAGACGAACGTGTAGATCGTGAGCAGCAGCAGCGGATTGACGAAGGACCAGAAGAACCCGAGGATCGAGCCGCGGTAGCGCGCCTTCAGCTCGCGGGCCACCAGACTCTGTATCAAGCCCCGGTAGCGCGGCAGCTGGGCGAGGTTATGCCACATCGACCTTCAGCATCGCGACCGTGATGTTGTCCGGTCCGCCGGCGTCGTTGGCGGCGGCGATGAGGGCGCGGCACGTCTCCTCGAGCCCGGGCGTGCCGGCCACGATCTCCTGAAGCTTGTCGATGGGCACGACCCCGGACAACCCGTCCGAACAGATCAGCAGCCGGTCGCCCGGACGGACGTCCAGCTCGGTGACGTCGACGTGCGGGTCGTCGCCGCCGGAGAGCGCCCGCGTGACGACGTTGCGCCACGGGTGGCGGCGCGCGTCGGCGTCCGACAAGACGCCGGCACGAACCTGCTCGCTCACCCAGGAGTGGTCTTCGGTGATTTGCTCGAGCTTGCCGCCGCGCAGCCGGTAGACGCGGCTGTCCCCGACGTGCGCGATGCACGGCGAGCCGTTCGCGATCAGCACGGCCGCCGCGGTCGTCGCCATGCCGCGCAGCGTGTCGTCGGCTTCCATCGCCGACGCCAGCCGGCGGTTCGCGAGGCGGAAGGCCGCCTTCAAACGATTGCCGTCGAGGCTGAGGGCGGTGTCGTAGGGAAACGGCCACGTGCGGTTCATGTCCGCGTCGCGCGTGTCCTTGATGAAGGCTTCGATCACCTCGACGGCCAGCCGCGACGCGACTTCGCCGGCGGCGTGGCCGCCCATCCCGTCCGCGACGATGTACAACCCGAGATCCGCGCGCGCGACGTACGCATCCTCGTTACTTTCCCGACGCAGGCCGGGATCAGAGAGCACCGAGGAGGAGACGCGCATCATGACGATCAGGCGCTCGGACGCGAGCGCGCGGACACCTGGAGCCGGACGATGGCTTTGATGAGGGCCACGCGGGCGCGCTCGAAATCGAGATCCGCGGTCGGCCGGGCGAGCCGCTCCTCGGCGCGCCGCCTGGCGGCCTGCGCGCGCTCGGTGTCGATCTCCTCCGCGCGCTCGGCGACCCGGGCCAGGATCGAGACACGATCGCCCACGATCTCGGCAAATCCGCCCGCGACGAACGCGTACTGCCGCTGGCCGCCTTTCCGGAACCACATCTCGCCCGGCTGCAGCGCCGCGAGCAGAGGCGCGTGCCCCGGCAGCACGCCGAAATAGCCGTCCTCGCCCGGGACCTCCACCTCGTCCACGTCGTCCTGGACGATCGCGCGGTCGGGCGTGACGAACTCGAGGCGGATGTGCGCGGGGATCGCCATGATCAGCTGCCCTGCTTGAACCGCTCGAGGACTTCGTCGATCGTGCCGGCCATGTAGAACATCTGCTCGGGAATTTCGTCGTGCTTGCCCGCGACGATTTCCTTGAAACCGCGCACGGTCTCGGCGATCGGCACGTACTTGCCCTTGTAGCCCGTGAACTGCTCGGCCACGAAGAATGGCTGCGAGAGGAACTTCTGGATCTTGCGCGCGCGCGCGACCGTGAGCTTGTCGTCCTCCGAGAGCTCGTCGATGCCGAGGATCGCGATGATGTCCTGCAGGTCTTTGTACCGCTGGAGGATCTGCTTGACCGCGCGCGCCGTCGTGTAGTGCTCGTCGCCGATGATGCGCGGGTCGAGGATGCGCGACGTCGACGCCAGCGGATCGACCGCCGGATAGAGGCCGAGCTCCACGATCGCGCGCGACAGGTTCGTCGTGGCGTCGAGATGCGCGAACGTCGTCGCCGGCGCGGGGTCGGTGTAGTCGTCGGCCGGAACGTAAATCGCCTGCACGGACGTGATCGACCCCTTGCGCGTGGACGTGATGCGCTCCTGCAGCTCGCCCATCTCGGTGAGCAGCGTCGGCTGGTAGCCGACGGCCGACGGCATGCGTCCGAGCAGCGCCGACACTTCCGACCCCGCCTGCGTGAAGCGGAAGATGTTGTCGATGAAGAGGAGCACGTCCTTGTTCTCGGCGTCGCGGAAGTACTCGGCGACCGTGAGCGCCGACAGCGCGACGCGCAGCCGCGCGCCCGGCGGCTCCGTCATCTGGCCGTAGACCAGCGCCGCGCGCGACTTCGACGGATCCTCGAGATCGATGACGCCGCTCTCCTGGAACTCGAGCCAGAGGTCGTTGCCCTCGCGCGTGCGTTCGCCCACACCGCCGAACACCGACACCCCGCCGTGCTTCATGGCGATGTTGTTGATGAGCTCCATGATGACGACGGTCTTGCCGACGCCCGCGCCGCCGAACAGGCCGATCTTGCCGCCCTGCAGGTACGGCTCGAGCAGATCGATGACCTTGATGCCCGTCTCGAACATCTTGAGCTCGGTCGACTGATCCTCGAGCGACGGCGCCGCGCGGTGGATCGGCCAGCGTTCTTTCGCCGGCACCGGCCGGTCAGGGAAGTCCACCGGCTCGCCGAGCACATTCAGCACGCGGCCGAGGGTCCCGGGGCCGACGGGCATCGAAATCGGCTCGCCCAGATCGGTCGCCGTCATGCCGCGCTGCAGGCCGTCGGTCGGCTTCATCGCGACCGTGCGCACCCGGTTCTCGCCCAGGTGCTGCTCGACCTCCACGACGATGTCGATCTTCTCGTCGCTGCCCTTCTTCTGGCCGGCGCTCCCGATCTCACCCGTGATGCGCACCGCGTTGTAGATCTCGGGGAGATGTCCGCCCTCGAACTCGATGTCGACGACGGGCCCGATGACCTGGATGACCTTGCCGGTTTTCGCTGCGACTGCCACTGTCATGTTCGTGTCTGTCTCTCAATCAGCGTGCTGCTTGGAACCCGCGGAGGGGGTCAGACCCGCTTCGCAAACGGGTCGGATCCCTTGCACATTCAACCGTCCCGACTTCCCACTTCCCGACTTCTTGACTTCCCGACTCCCCGACGTCAGAGTGCCTGCGCCCCCGACACGACTTCAATGATCTCCCTCGTGATCGCCGCCTGGCGCAGCTTGTTCATGTAGAGCGTCAGGTTGTCGATCATCTCCGTCGAATTGCGCGTGGCCGCGTCCATTGCGGTCATCTGCGCCGCGTAGAACGCCGCGTTCGACTCGACCAGCGCGCGCAGGATCTGCGCCTGCACGAGCTGCACGAGCAGCAGGTCGAGGATGCGCTCCGGCGACGGCTGGTAGATGTAGTCCACCTTGGATCCCGGATCGCGCTCGACGTCGCCCCGCGTCAGATTCGTCAGCGGCAGCAGCGGTTCGATCACGACGCGCTGCTGGATGACCGACTTGAACTCGTTGTAGATCAGGTGGACGCTGTCCACCCTGCCCTCGATGAAATCCTCGACGGCCGGCTGCGCGATCACCTCGGCCTCGGCCACCCGAATGACCTTCGGCAGGTTGACGTGCTGGAAGCGCACCGGCAAGCCGCGCTTGCCGAGGAAGTCGCGGCCCTTGCGCCCGACCAGGCCGAGCGTGACGGGACGTCCCGGATGCTCGCGCAGGAACGCGCTCACCGCCTTGATGACGTTGGTGTTGAAGCTGCCGCACAGCCCGCGATCTGCCGTGACCACGATCAGCATCGTCGGGCCGGTGTCGGCGCCGGGTCGCCGGGCGAGCAGCGGATGCGCCGCCGGATCGACGCGCGAGGCCACGCTCGCCAGCACGTGCCTCGCCTCGATCGCGAACGGCCGCATCGCGACCACGCGCTCCTGCGCGCGACGCAGCTTCGACGCGGCGACCATCTTCATCGCCTTCGTGATCTGCTGCGTCGACTTCACGGCGCGAATGCGCCGGCGCATGTCAATCAGTGACGGCATGCTCCTTCTGCCTTCTGCCCTTTGCCTTCTGCCTTCCCCGCCCTACGCCGCGACCCGCGCGGCGAAGTCCTTCCCGAAGTCCTCGAGCGCGCTGTTCATCGCGTTCTTCAGGTCGTCGTCGAGGATCTTCTTCTCGGCGATGCCGCTGAGCACGCTCGGATAGCGCGTGCCGAGGAACGCGTACAGGCCTTCCTCGTACTCCCGCAGCCGCTCGACCGCCACGCTGTCGAGATAGCCGTTGGTGGCGGCGTAGATGATCGCCACCTGCTTCTCGACCGCCAGCGGCCGGTACTGTGGCTGCTTCAGGATTTCCGTCAGGCGCCTGCCTCGGTTGAGCTGCTTCTGCGTCGCCTGGTCGAGGTCGCTGCCGAACTGCGCGAACGCCGCGAGCTCGCGGTACTGCGCGAGGTCAAGGCGCAGCGACCCGGCCACCTGCCGCATGGCCTTGATCTGCGCCGAGCCGCCGACGCGCGACACCGAGTTCCCGACGTTGATCGCCGGCCGGATGCCCTGGTTGAAGAGGTCGGCTTCGAGGAAGATCTGGCCGTCCGTGATTGAAATGACGTTCGTCGGGATGTACGCCGAGAGGTCGCCGGCCTGCGTCTCGATGATCGGCAGTGCCGTCAGCGACCCGCCGCCCAGCTCCTTCTTGAGCTTCGCCGCCCGTTCGAGCAGGCGCGAGTGCAGGTAGAACACGTCGCCCGGGTACGCCTCGCGGCCCGGCGGCCGCCGCAAGAGCAGCGAGATCTCGCGGTACGCCTGCGCGTGCTTCGAGAGGTCGTCGTAGATGCAGAGCGCGTGACGCCCGCTGTCGCGGAAGTACTCCCCGATCGTGCACGCCGAGTACGGGCTGATATAGAGCAGCGGCGCCGGATCGGACGCCGCGGCCGCGACGACGATCGAGTACTCCATCGCGCCCTCGTTCTCGAGCGTCTTCACGACCTGCGCGACGGTCGACTGCTTCTGCCCAATCGCGTTGTAGATGCAGACGACGTTCTGGCCCTTCTGATTGATGATGGCGTCCACGGCCACGGCCGTCTTGCCCGTCTGGCGGTCGCCAATGATGAGCTCTCGCTGGCCGCGGCCGATCGGCACCATCCCGTCGATCGCCTTGAGGCCCGTCTGCAGGGGCTCCCGCACCGGCAGTCGATCGACGACGCCGGGCGCGAGGCGTTCAATCGGCATGAATTGCTTCGACGCAATCGGTCCCTTGCCGTCCACGGGCTGACCGAGCGCGTTGACCACGCGGCCGACGAGCTCGTCGCCCACCGGCACCGAGATGATGCGGCCGGTGCGCTTGACGATGTCGCCTTCCTTGATCTCGGTCGAATGTCCGAGCAGCACTGAGCCGACGCTCTCCTCTTCGAGGTTCAGCGCGATGCCGAACAGCCCGTGCGGAAACTCGAGCATCTCGCCCGCCATCGTGCGCTCCACGCCGTGAATCCGCGCGATGCCGTCGCCGACCGAAATGACCGTCCCGATCTCGGCCACGTCCACATCCGTCGCGTAGTTCCCGATCTGGTCACGGATGATCTTGGAAATCTCTTCTGCCTTGATCTGCATGCGCTGCTCTCTGCTCCCTCTCGTCCCGCCCTCGAACGCACCGAAACCGGTCAGCCCCGCATCCGCCAATCGGGGCCGGACCCGTGCCGATCTTCAGGATTCTCCGAGCGTGTGACGCATCCGCTCGAGCTGGCGCGTCACGCTGCCGTCGAAGACGACGCTGCCCACGCGCGCAATGATGCCGCCGATGATCGACGGGTCCACGCGCTCGGTGATCGTCACGTGACAGCCCGCAGCCTGGCCAATGGCTTTCGCGAGCTGGGCGCGCCGCGCGTCGCCGAGCGGGACGGCCGTGGTGACCTCCGCCGGCATCACCTTCGAGGCTTCCCGCATTTTTTCGGCGAACGCCTCGGCAATGTCCGGCACCAGCGCCAGCCGGTCGCGATCCGCCAGAAGCCACAGCAGCCGCGTGAGCTCGGCGCTCGCGCCGCCGGCGGCCTCGAGCACCGCGGTGAGGATCGCCCGCTTCTTCTGCGGCGCCACCGCAGGCGTCGTCAGCACCTCGCGCAGGTCGGCGTGGCTCGAGAGCAGCGCGCGCACGCCGGACAGATCGCGCTCCGTCCGCTCGATCTCGCCGGTCTTGGCGACGACGTCGAACAGCGCGGCGGCATAGCGTCTGGCGGCGGTCCGGGCGGTCAGGGACGCACCTCCCGGGCCTCACGCAGGGCGAGGGTGCGGCGGTAGCGACGAATCACGAAGGCAGATGATGTCACGGGGTTCAATAGTCGGGCGCGCTATGATGTGCGCGTCCACAGGCTCGCCGGAGCATGCCCGAGCAAAACGTCAATTTATACCATTCAGGCCGCTTTTCGGGCAAGATTCGGGCTATTCCACGCGGACGCAGATGCCCTGCGGGTCCGGTGCCTCGACCCGCCCGATGACCGTGGCCGTGACCCCCGCGTCTGCGAATTTGCCGAGCAGATGAGCCGCTGAACCGGGCTCGACCGCCAGCAGGAGGCCGCCGGAAGTCTGCGGGTCGAAGGCCAACAGACGAAGGCCCGGTGACACGGACGGTCCGAACTGGACGCGCGGGCCGTAGTGCGACTGGTTGGTCTTGGTGCCGCCGGGGCTGTTGCCGGCCGCCAAGGTCAATGCCCCCTCGAGCACTGGCAATGTTCCGGCATCGATGACAACCGTCACGCCGCTGGCTGCGGCCATGCCTGACGCGTGCCCCGCCAATCCAAACCCGGTGATATCGGTCGCCGCGCTGACCATACCCCGCGGCGCGGCGCGCACGACGTCGGCGGCCGCACGGTTGAGGCGCAGCATCGACTCGGTCGCGGCCTCGACCTGCGATGGCGTCGCCCGGCCGAATTTCAACGCCGTCGCGATGATGCCGGTGCCGAGCGGTTTGGTGAGCAGCAGCAGATCCCCCACGCGCGCCGCGGCGTTCGTGAGGACGCGCGCGGGATCGATCTCGCCGGTGACCGCGTAGCCGAACTTGATCTCAGGATCCGTGACGGTGTGGCCGCCGAGTAGAGCCACGCCTGCCTCGCGCAGTTTGTCGTAGCCGCCGCGGAAGATCGCCCTGATCACGTCCGGACCCGGGCCATCCTTGGGCAGCGCGGCAATCGCCAGGGCCGTTCGCGGCTCGCCGCCCATCGCGTACACGTCGCTCAGCGCGTTGGCGGCGGCGATTTGTCCGTACGCGTACGGATCATCGACGACTGGCGTGAAGAAATCGACGGTCTGCACGAGGGCCGGCCCGCCCGCCCACCGGTACACACCCGCATCGTCCGCGGTCCTGAAGTCGACCAGGACACGGTCGTCGTCGGTCAGCGGGATGTCACCCAGCACCTGGGCGAGCTCGCCTGCGGCGAGTTTGCTCGCTCAACCGGCGCAGGCGGCGTAGTCCGTCAGCCTTTTCATCGCGCCTAGTGTACTGCTCGGGACGACTTGCGGGGTCCGGGCTGCGGGGGCGAGTTGGGTGCTGAGTGCTGAGTGCTCGGTGCGATGTGCCACGTGCGGCGACGACGTCCGAGTGTGAAGATGCCGTCCGCTCGAAGACGGACGCACTGCACCGGCACCTAGCAAAGCACCGAGCACTCAGCACCAAGCACCAAGCACTCGGCAGCCGTGAGGCGCCCTACGCCGTGAGCGCCTCGAACAGCCGCTGGAGCTCGTCTTCGTTCGTGAAATCGATCTCGATGCGGCCGCCCGTGCCTTTGCGGACGATGCGGACGGCGGTGCCGAGCGCGAGCTTGAGCTGTTCTTCCGCAGCGCGCGTGTTCGGATCGACGCGGCGCGGCGGCGGTGGCGCGGGGGCCGGCCGCGTTTCGCGGCGTACGAGCGCTTCGGTTTCCCGCACCGACAGGCCCTTCGCCACAACTTCCCGCGCGACGCGTCGCTGCGCGGCGTCATCGGGCAGCGCCACGAGCGCGCGAGCGTGGCCCATCGAGAGGGCACCGGAGGAGAGCTCGCCGCGCACTTCCGCCGGCAGACGCAGCAGCCGGAGGTAGTTCGCGATCGTCGCGCGATCCTTCCCCACCGCGACGGCGATCGCTTCCTGCGAGAGGTGATGTTCGTCGATCAGCCGGCGATAGGCATGCGCTTCTTCGATCGGGTTCAGATCGTCACGTTGGATGTTCTCGATCAGCGCCAGCTGCAGGAGCTGATCGTCCGGCACGTCGCGCAGCACGATCGGGACTTTGAGCAGCCCGGCGCGTTGGGCCGCGCGCCAGCGGCGCTCACCCGCGACGATCTCGTACTGTCCCGCGATACGGCGCACGATCAGCGGCTGAATCACGCCGTTCGCGCGGATCGACTGCGCGAGCTCCTCGAGCCGGCTCTCGTCGATGTGCGTACGGGGCTGCTGTGGATTGGGCGCGAGCAGGTCGAGATCGACGAGCGTCGATCGTTCCGCGTCTCGTTCGTTCGACGGCGGCGCGGTCGGGCGAAGCGCGGCTTCAGGAATCAACGCGCTGAGTCCGCGGCCGAGGGCGGGGCGCTTCTCACTCATGGTCGCTCCTCACTGCGGTGCTTGATGGGGTCGAGGTCGGGGAACGCAGCGCCGCGGCGGCACGGTCGCGCGCGAGAAATTCGTGCGCGAGCGCGATGTACGCTTCCGCGCCGCGCGATCGCGCGTCGTACAGGATGACGGGCACGCCGTGGCTCGGCGCCTCGCCGAGCCGGATGTTCCTCGGGATGACGGTCTTGTAGACCTTGTCGCCAAAGAACTCGCGCACGCTGCTGCTGACCTGCTGCCCGAGGTTCGTGCGCTCGTCGTACATCGTCAGGAGCACGCCTTCGATGGCGAGCGCCGGGTTGAGCGCCGCGCGGACGCGCTCGATCGTGGCCATCAACTCCGCGATGCCCTCGAGTGCGAAGTACTCGCAGTTGAGCGGAATCAGCACGGTGTCCGCCGCGACGAGACCATTGAGCGTGAGCAGCCCGAGCGAGGGTGGCGTGTCCACGAAGATGTACTGGAACTCGGAGCGAAGCGGCTGCAGCAGCCAGCGCAGGCGATGCTCGCGATCGCGGAGCGACACGAGCTCGATTTCGGCGCCGGTCAGCTGGCGGTCCGCCGGCACGAGCGACAGGTGATCGAAGTTGGTCGCGAGCACGAACGCCCGGGGATCCGGGGCGTCGCTCATGAGCGCTTCGTAGATGGTGCCGCCCTGCGCGGCCTGGCCCTTGAACCCGAGGCCGCTCGTGAGATTGCCCTGCGGGTCGAGATCGACGACGAGGACACGCTGCCCGGCCATGGCCAGCGAGGCCGCGAGATTGATGGCGGTCGTGGTCTTGGCCACCCCACCCTTCTGGTTGGCGACAGCAATGACCCTGGCAGATTTGGTCATAAAACCAAATTATGGATTCGCTTGGCCGACTCATTTTGATGCTGTCCACGCCGCCCGGTCAAGCCGAAATCGACGTCGTACTCCCCAAATCGCCTCCCAATTCGTCATGGCAGGGGTCTTGTTCCACGTGGAACGATGCGAGCAAGGTCGAAGCTAGGCCTCGCGTGCCTGTCCTAGCTCTTACTAGCTCTTATTGGAGTCCACGGGAAATCCAATTGACATGGACAGGCCGCCATGTGGCGTCCAATGCAATGGCAGACAAAGAGAAGGTCAGGTTCACCCGATCAGCATGAGCATCGTCCGACCTTGGCCGAGTCGATGCCCTTGTCGGTGAGGGCCTATTCGAGTCGAAGAGGAGACCTCACTCGGACGGCAATGAGGAACCAGCTCGAGCGACACCACGCCGAGATCGTGCGAGACCCCGTCATATTCTCGTCGTTGGTGCGCCGAGTCTTGGTGGTCGTCGCTTCAAGAGGCGCTCACTCCCAAAGAGCGGCTCGAGATTCGCGCATCGGCCTGCTCTCGATCGAGTCCTGGCGTTCCAGCCCAACCTGACGAGCCGTGCAATCGAGCCAGTGAGGATCCACGGGGGTCTTGAGGGCCGGAGACGCCGTCGAGGCCGTTCTGGCGGAACGGATTCCTATCCCGCTTCACGCGGCAGTTGCCGGCGACCCGAGCCACGATGTTCCACGTGGAACACCATGTCGCCTAGTCGATTCGGTTGATGACAAGCAGGCGGCTGCCGTTGGCCGGGACAAGTGCCTCATCGAGCGTGAGTCGCAGGTTCAGCGGGAGGCTTAGCGTGCTAGTGTCTTCAGCTGTTCCGAACAGAAAGGTACGACCTTCGCGACGCATTATGTTTCTGGTATTCAACCAAAACTCGCGCGTTGTTCGCACCGCCCGCACGGTCACCACATCGGCTGCCCCTTGAAGCTCGCTCCGCCCGGCAAGCTCCTCGAAGCGTCTGTTCTCGACATCCACGCCGTCGAGCCCAAGTTGACGGACGGCCTCCCGGAGGAACGCCGCTTTCCTGGCTCGGGCCTCAACCAACACCACTCGAAGGCGGGGAGCCACGAGCCGCAGCGGAATCGCGGGCGAGCCCCCACCAGAGCCGATGTCCACCAGGAGCCGATCGGTCGGGAGGAGCTGCCTCGCCGCGACGACCGGCTCGACAATCAGCCGATCGAGGGCGCCGTCCGACGGCGGATTGAGCTCGAACGCCGTAAGGTTGCCCTTCTGATTCCACCGGCGGAGCACGTCCAGGTAGCCGGCCAGGGCCTCGGCCTGGTCACCCGGCACGACAGCGCCTGCCAGCGCCGCCCGCTTCTCAATCCGCCCGGCATCGTCGGGATAGGCCACGACGACTATTGTTGGCTGTCAGGGGCCTCCGCGCCAAAGCCATGACTATTCTGTGCTGGAGTAGAGCTAGTACCGGCGCCGCGGGCAACCCGAGCCGCGACGATGGCCACCGCCGCCGGCGTCACGCCCGGCACCCGGGCGGCCTGGCCGATGGTCGCCGGCCGCACTTCCATCAGCCGTTGCACCACCTCCCGGGAGAGGCCCGGCACGCCTCGATAGTCGAACGCGTCCGGGATGCTGTGCGCTTCCTGCGCGCGCGTCCGCGCGAGCTGCGCCTCGTGCTGCTTCAGGTAGCCGCGATACTTGACGTCGGCTTCGAACGTCGCGGCATCGATGTGCGGGCGCGCCGCCTCGGTGTCGATCGCGAACCCCTGCGCCGCGAGATCGTCAATCGTCACGCCAGGCCGCGCGAGGGCTTGCTCAACTGTGAGCGTTTCGCCCGGCAGCCTCAAGCGCTCGACTGACGCGCGCGCGCGATTGCGCGCCAGCCGGTCGCGCCGCGCCTGGAACACATCCCACCGGCCGTCGTCGACCAGGCCCGCTTGTCGGCCAATCGGCGTCAGCCGCAGATCCGCGTTGTCGATGCGCAGGACCAGCCGATGCTCGGCGCGCGACGTGAACATCCGGTAAGGCTCGAGGCATCCCTGCGTCACGAGATCGTCGATGAGGATGCCGATGTACGCCTCATCCCGGCCCAGCACGATCGGCGCCTCACGGCGAACGGACCGCGCCGCATTCAGCCCGGCCATCAGGCCCTGCGCCGCCGCCTCCTCGTAGCCAGACGTGCCGTTGATCTGGCCCGCAAAGAACACGCCTTGAATCCGCTTCGTTTCGAGAGTGCGATGGAGCTCCGTCGGCTGGATGAAATCGTATTCGACGGCGTACGCGTGGCGGAGCAATCGCGCGTCTTCGAGACCCGGCAACGAGTGCACGATCGATTCCTGCACGCGCCGCGGCAGGCTCATCGACAGTCCGTTGACATAGATCTCATCGACGTCGCGGCCCTCAGGCTCGAGAAAGATCTGGTGCCGTTCCCGTTCCGGGAATCGCATGATCTTGTCTTCGAGCGACGGACAGTATCGCGGCCCGATGCCCTTGATCTGGCCGTTGAAGAGTGGAGACCGGTCGATGCTTCGCCGGACGAGATCGTGCACGGCGTCAGTCGTGTAGAGCAGGTGGCAGTCGATCTGTTCCCGTTCGATTGGCCCGGAGAGAAACGAAAACGGGACGATGGGATCGTCGCCGCGCTCGGCAGGGAAGCGGGAGAAATCGATGCTGCGCCGATCGAGCCTGGGCGGCGTGCCCGTCTTGAGGCGGCCCATGGTGAAGCCGCACGCGTGCAGCGCGTCGGCGAGGGCCCGTGTCGGCGGCTCGCCGGCGCGGCCGGCGGGAATCTGCTCGTCGCCGATGTGCACGAGCCCGTTCAGAAAGGTCCCGGTCGTGATGACCAGGGCCTGACAGGCGACGGCGTGCCCGTCCTCAAACGCGAGCCCTGTGACCCGGCCGCCGGACATCAACAAGCCGCCGGCCCGGCCAAGGATCCATTCGATATTCGGCGCGGCCGTCAGCGCTTCACGAACCCAGGCGCCGTATTGGCGCTTGTCCGCCTGGGCCCGAGGTGACCACACGGCCGGCCCGCGACTGCGGTTGAGCAACTTGAACTGAATGCCGGTCGCATCGGCCGCGAGGCCCATCAGGCCGCCGAGCGCGTCGATTTCGCGCACGAGGTGCCCCTTCGCCGTCCCGCCAATCGCCGGATTGCAGGGCATGAGCGCGACGGTCTCGGCCGACAGCGTGCACAATCCGACGCTGCACCCCAGCCGCGCCGCCGCCCAGGCCGCTTCGCACCCGGCGTGACCCGCGCCGATGACGAGGACGTCGAAATGGAGCATGGACAAGTGATTCTAAGTCGGTACGTCGGGTACGTCAGGTGCGTCGGGTCCGAGGAACGCGCTGCCGCCGGTCAGCTAC